>CADCFQ010000005.1 GCA_902800795.1 uncultured Ruminococcus sp.
CTATGTCAGAAATAAGAAAAAAGATTTGAGGATAGCCAAAGTCAGCCCATACGTCATGGACGAGTTTGATGATCTGAAAAAGAAATGCAAGGCTGTCGTTGACAACAAGCTGGCGGAATGTGTTGAATTTGGATTGCCTGTTGCAGAGTTTGCTCATACGATCGAGGAACAGGAAGCTGTTATCAAGGCTTTCAGGGATAAGGCGCTGGCGGAGAATAGGTGATGAGGGGGACTTTGATTCCGGTGGAGTCGAAGTTACAGTTATCGAAAAAATAGGTAAAAAGCTCGGATTTTGTATTGCTTTTTCGTTTGTAGTATGCTATAATTAATATATCTATAGCTTGAAAGGATGATCAAGATGAGACTGACAATAAATGATCTGATAGATGAAGCTGCTGCATTTAGTGAGTGGTTTTCAACGCTTAATCACGTTGAATTGATAGGTGTTACGGATGGCAAGGCAGTTGGTACATACGTTGAGCACGCTTTTCAAAACTATCTTAACGAAAGATATGAAATGTCTGTTGGTAGTTCAGCACTCGGAATTGATCTTCCTTCAGTGAATACTGATATAAAAACTACAAGCATTGTTCAACCGCAAAGCAGTTGTCCGTTTAAATCTGCAAGACAGAAGATATTCGGTTTGGGTTATAATCTGCTTGTATTTGTTTACCACAAAGAAGATACAGCGAATGAATGTCATTTGATCATGACTCATTGTACTTTTATAGAATCAGAAAGAACAGCAGATTATACGCTTACTCGTCTAATTCGTCAAAGTCTTGAAATTGGAGCTAACAAAGAAGATATAATTGCTTTGCTGACTGATAAAAATGTACCCGGCGATGAAATCACCTTTAACGATCTTGCTGATGAGATATTTAACAATCCTCCGGAACAGGGCTATCTTACTATCAGTAATGCTCTTCAATGGAGGTTACAGTACAAGAGAGTTATATCTCTTGATAATCAGATTCAAGGAGTTGTTAATTTTGTCTGGTAATAAAAAAGAGTTTGGTGATTATCAAACTCCTATTGATTTTTGTGACAGAGTATGTGCGTATCTTGATGAGCAGGGCTTGATCAGAAATATTGATGCTATCATTGAGCCGACTTGCGGACTTGGCAATTTTATTGTTTCTGCTTTCGAGAATTTCCATCTGCCTGCAATCGGCATAGACATTAATAACTCTTACATTAAAACAGTGCATGAAAGACTTCCGTCAGGTACTTTTATTAATGATAATATCTTCGATGTTGCCGTTGCAGATATATGCAAATATAGAAATGTGCTTGTTATTGGAAATCCACCATGGGCAACGAACTCCGATCTCGACTATAATTTACCGCAAAAAGTGAACTTTAAGGGACTAAAAGGAATAGAAGCATTGACAGGCTCTTCTAACTTTGACATATGCGAATATGTGATATTGCAAATGCTTAATGCATTTAAAGGCACTGATAGTGTAATATGTATGCTTTGCAAAACCTCAGTTGCAAGAAATGTTATTTTAGAGATAGACAGAAATTCTATTTCCTGCAACAGTATTGAAATGCTTAACTTTAATAGCCAAAAGGTATTCGGTGTATCCGCCGCTGCGTGTGTCTTAGTTATACATTTATCCTCTGCATTAAATACTACGATTGCTTGCCATGTGAAAGACTTTGATTCATTAGCGACAATAGATACTCTTACTATCAATAATCATCATCTTGTTTCTTCCGATACAAATGCCCTAGACTTCGAGGGAACTTGTCAGATGACATGGAGAAGCGGTGTAAAACACGACTGCGGAAAGGTTATGGAGTTAGAACTGGTTAATGGCAACTATGTCAACAAGTACAAGGAAATCGTTGACGTAGAAGATGATCTTGTCTTTCCGTTAGTCAAGTCGAGCCTTTTCAAATCTCCAATTATCAGTGATTTTAAAAAGTACGTTATTGTAACTCAACAGCGAGCCAAACAAGATACAAGCTATATTGAACAGGAGTATCCGCACTTATGGTCATATTTGAATAGCCACAGTGCAGATTTCAGCAAAAGAAAAAGCATAATCTACAAAAAATCCGGCTCATTCTCTATGTTTGGAGTGGGTGATTATAGTTTTGCCCCATATAAAGTAGGGGTATCCGGGTTCTATAAGAAGCCACTTTTTAGTCTTTTAACTTCTGATAAGCCTGTTATGACAGATGATACGTCGTATTTTCTTTCTTTTGATAACTATGATGATGCTTACACTATGATGCTTCTGTTGAACAGTCAACCTGTGCAGGAGTATTTGACATCGATTGCTTTTTTAGACAGTAAGAGACCGTATACGGTTAAACTGTTATCAAGATTGGATTTAGCAAGATGTTTAAGTCGTATTACACTTGATAATCTAATAAAAACGGAGGCAATATTAGGCTTAAAACCACAAATACGTCTTGAAATGTATAACAGATTACTCAAAACACTTTATAGCGGAGGTAATTATATATGATAGAAACAAAAACAAGACTTGTATCATCCAGAGATATCATAGGTATATCAAAAATAGAGGGAAGACAAATCAATATTAAAGGCAATGAAAAAACACGTATTGCTATTGAAGAAATGTCAAAGTATGGATTGATAACCTTTTCAAGGGAGCAATCTTTCAAAAGCACCAATTACACAATTCATTTTATTAAGCCAGTTGATAAATTAAAGCAACTTTACAATTTAGGCGATGAAGTACTAATTCTTTGTTGTAATGATAATTTCAGAGAGTTCAAAAGTAGGACAAAGGACTTCTTAGATTTTTTGCTTACTGTTTCTTCAGAATACAAAAATCGTCTTGATAAGATTACATGCTTCTTGTTTGATGATTGTGAAGATATTGTAGACAGAGTAAAACAGGATAGAACGGAGAATCCTGATTCAAGACTTATAGTTCCATTTTCATATTCAGAAATTGATGATGGATTAACTGAAGACTTTTTACAAGCCAGACTACGAACTTTTCTATACGAACGTGATTTATTCGGAGTAGCAACGCCACTACAGAATGATAATATGTTTTTTGGCAAAGACCGAACTGATATAATCTCAGAGTTGTTTGGAAAATATCGTCAAGGTGAACATGGTGGTCTCTTCGGATTACGAAAAATAGGAAAGACTTCGATATTAAATCTATTACAGCAAAGGGTCGATCAGTCTAATGGAGTTGTAAAATACTTCGATTGTACAAAATATCATCATTTGAGATGGTATCAGTTTCTGCGACAAATAATAATAGAAATCGGTGACAAATACCTTAATGGTGAGGAAAATAGCACAGCTGTTTCGTTTGTTCCTGATGAATATGATGAAATGACTGCCAATTTATCATTTGAAAAGGATTTAAAGAAACTATACAATTTGTTATCAAATAAAAGGATGTTGTTTATTTTTGATGAAATTGAGCAAATATCCTATTCGACCTCACCTTCTCAACACTGGAAAAATGAAAATGACTCCTTATTCTTTTGGCAAGCAATTCGATCTATCTTTCAAACAGACAGTTATCTTTTCTCGTTTGTTATTACTGGTGTAAATCCCAAATGTATTGAAGACAGTAAAATTAATGGAACTGATAATCCAATCTTTAATATTCTTACGCCTATCTTTGTTCCTCTATTCGATTATAGTGATGTCAAAAATATGGTATCAAACATTGGAAGACATTTAGGATTGTCTTTTGATGAAGAAATATTTGCAAAACTAGTAGATGATTATGGTGGACATCCTTTTTTAACAAGACAAGTGTGTAGCAAAATCAATAATGAATTATTAAGAGAAAAACAGATTCGTCCTTATAAGGTATCAAAATACACTTATGAAAAGCGTTCAACAGATTATCGAACTCAAATGGAAGCGGTTTTTGCTCAGATATTAGGAGTGCTGGAAGATTATTATCCTAATGAATATGAGCTGTTAAAAATTCTAGCATTGGACGGTAGTGATAAATTCAAAAGAAAGCTCCCTTATGGAGATAGTTCAATTTCTCATTTGTTAGGATACTGCCTTGTGAGATGTGTTAATGATGATTATTATATTAGAATAAAATCCATTGGAGACTACCTTATTCACCAGAACCCATATGATATAACACTAACTGATGATGTTGAAAGAAGAGAGCAGATTGTTCGCAGAAGAAGTATAATTGAAAATGCAATGAGGAGTCTTATAGCTAGTCAACTAAGAATAAAATATGGAAAAAAAGCTCGTGAACACCTTATCCAAAAAATAAATGGTACAACAACAGATAAAACACAAGAACCGAAAATTAAGGAAGCACCAGATTTAGCACATGCTATGCAAGAATTATACTTTTCACAACTTAAGGAATTGATACTTAAAGATTGGAAGGATTATAATACTATTTTCGTTGATCGTGTAAAATTCGAGCAATTTTTTGAGACAATTAACAAATTCAGAAAAGTTGATGCACATTCCAGTTCTATATCCGATGAAGATAATGCAATACTACATATTGCGTTTAAGTATTTTGAAGATAAGCTATTGGAAGATTAAACGGCTGCACCCGAAGGCACAGCCGTTGAATATCAGATATATACCATACACTCAAAGATGATTTCTCTCGCCATATAGACAAAGCAGCTCTCCAGACCGAGCTTTTTCTCAGCATCACTGCTGAGAACAGCCTTCTGATAGCAACTGTCGGTCTGCTTCCAAAGCTCCACCTGACGGGAGATAGCGTCACTGACTTTCCGTTCCATATTATCGAGGTATTGCACGATTTTACCCTCATTGACGAGCCTGCGAAGCCTGCCGGGACAATGGCTGTCAGAGAAATGAAGATGATACCTTATGAAGTCAGCGGTATAGGTCTTGCTTTCTTCGGTCTGCGTATCGGCAATGAAGTGTGTAACGGTCACGGTATTGGTGTCCAGTCTCCACAGCGGAACGTATTTCTTTTTCAGTAGGCTGTATGCGGTTTGTTCACTTTTGTATCTACTCATAGCTCACACCTCCTCAGTATCGCTGAAATAGGACAGCAGGCTTTCCTTGTTGACAAGATATTTACCACGGATGCCCTCACCTGTGCGAAATGCTTTGATCTTGCCTTGTGCTATCAGCATACGGATAGAGTGCTCTGAGATACCTTCGATCAGCTCGGTACACTCCTTGATAGTCAACATCTTGACCGACTGTGCAGGAGCTTTGACGGGTTTTGATGATGTTGCAGGCTGTCCCTGATCTTCTTCCTCGGTAGTCAGTTGAAGTAAAAGGTTAATGATAGTGTTTACGATCTCACGTTTTTCTGCTATTGTCATAATGATCTTCCTTTCGTGGGCGGAGTTCTCTTAGTCTCTCACCACAGTTCTCAAAATTGATACAGAGATATGCAATAGCGTTGGTCAATTAAGGTCAAGTAGTGGTCAACTGAGTTACAAGAGGACGGCAGAAAATATGAAATCCAGCAGAACCGAGGTTCTTGTAGCTCAATCAAAACGCCGTATTTACGGCATTTCCTAAAGAAAACAATAATTTAATGCAAGATGCCTGAATACCCGTTCCGAGTTAGCCGAATATTCGGGGTTAACTCGAAGAGATAATTTTATCCTTACTGGGAGCATCCAAGATCACGTATTTACGCTGTTTTGTTCGGTTTGGGTTTATCTGAGACATGGTGAATTTCGGACGGTAACTAACACGTAACTAACGGGTAACTAACAAAAAATCAAGGCATTCATCGGTTGGTGAATGCCTTATTTGAATAGTAAGGAGCTTATTATGAAATGTCCTGTATGTGGTAAAACTGAATTTGATGAGTACAGTTCATTCGATATTTGTCCGTTCTGCAAATGGGAAGATGATGGACTTCAAGGGAACGATCATAACTATGCAGGAGGTGCAAATCATCTTAGTGTTAATGAAGCAAGGATAGAATATTTTCTTTTGAACTTTTCAACTACCAAGAAAAAAGCAAAAGAACTACATGATGATTATTCTAAAGTGCTTGTTAGTATTATTCATCGCTATGGCAGCTATGATCGTGTATCTGAACAAGAGAAAGCCGAACAAGAAATACAGGATTATAGAAATGCCAGAAAAGACTACGTTGATAAACTTAACGAACTACTATTGAGCATTTTATCATAAAGAATAACCGCTGAGAGTTCACATCCCTCAGCGGTTTCTTTCTGCCTATATCTTATTGATAGCGTCCAGTAGTTCATGCACATTGACGTGCGTATACACCTTCTCAGTCAGTGACATTGCACCCGAGTGACCAACGATCTTCTTTATCAGTGTAGGTGATACCTCTTTCTCGGTCATCATGGAACTGCATGGATAGAATAGCATCATTTCTTCCGTCAAGGTCTGATATCCAGACGTGCCTGAAAGAAGCTACCGCGATGACGCAGGAGGTTTTTCCAAACATCGACTTTGAATACTCGATCTTTGAGGACTATATCTTGTCAGCCTATGATTATTGTGCTGAGAAGATCTCTGAAAACATATAGCTGAATACAAATTAAAGAGCGCTCCGGGAGGGGCGCTCTTTTTGAGTTTATAAGTCAATAACTGTTATACGATACTTTCATCCAGCAGGAACTCTACAAGTCCCACGTTCAGCACACCATTATCATCATACCACTTCTTGCGGATATCCCTGCGGACGATGATCTTCGGGAAAGAATCCCCGGTAAGAGCAAATGGTCTCAGCTCCTGCTCGGTCTTTTCTTTGTCGAGCAAGGCAAACGCCGACTGGATATATATCTTCTTCCCGCCTTTTGATGCGATAAAGTCGATCTCACGGGCAACTTTGGAATAACTGCCGCTTGCATTCTTCTCATTGGAATAGACAACACCAACATCAACCGAAAATCCCCTGATAATAAGCTCATTGTAGATGATGTTCTCCATGATGTGAGTCATCTCCTGCTGACGGAAGCCAATACGAGCGTTGCGCAGTCCTATGTCCTCACAGTAATACTTATAAGGGTACTCGAAATATTTACGACCCTTGACATCATAACGCTTGGCTTCGCTGAACAGGAAAGCGTCCTCCAAGTGGTCGATATAGGCAGAGATGGTGTTTTGAGCGATGTTCTCGCCCGTTTTGGAACGGAGGGTATCAGCGATCTTCTTAGGGTTGGTCAGCGACCCAACTGAAGAGCATAGCAGGTCAAGCAGCTGCCCGAGAACATCCTCACGTTCGATCTTTTTGCGCTCGACAATATCCTTGATAAAGACCTCAGAAAACAGAGAGGACAGATAGTTCGCTTTTGAAGTGTCATTGGGACGTGACAGCACAAGAGGCATACCGCCATAGAAAGCGTAATCCTCAAAGGCGTCCTCCTTGTCACCGCCGACCGCAGAGTAATACTCTGCAAAGCTAAGAGGGTGTACCTGTATCTCATCGCTGCGCCCACGGAACTCGGTCAGGATATCCTTAGACAGCATCTTTGAGTTGCTTCCGGTCACATACACATCAAGGTTCGGCAGCGACCGCAGATCGTTCAGGGCATCATAGAAGGTTATCTTCTTGCCGTCGGGGTTGTATGGATTCTTCACCTCGTCCGACATCTGTATCTCATCGACGAAGAGATAATACTGCTCGCTCTGCCCATCGACCTTGCTGCGGACATATTCCGACAAAGCCAACGGGTCACGGTACCTGATATCCTTAGTCAGATCAAGCTCTATCGATATGATGTTGTCAGCCGGAACTCCCTGCTCCAGCAGATAGTTCTTGAACAACACACTCAGCAGATAGGACTTACCGCAGCGGCGAATACCCGTGATAACCTTGACCTGTCCGTCCCACATATAGTCGATGATCTGCTGCAAATATCTGTCTCTTTTGATCTCCATAATACCACCTCGTTGAAAACTACGGCGAGTTTTGATGTTAGTTTTCATTATTATACCACAGATCAAAGGCTTTAGTCAAGTATTATTCAACCTTTTTTTGTGATTAAACATGATCTATACATCGTTATTGAAAACAAATACAAACTCGGGTTTTTGTATGATGACTCCTATTGGATATTGAAGCTATCCAGCATAGAGCTGCTTGATAACGTAATAAAATGAAATACAAAACAGTCAATTACAATAAGTATAACAGCTTTGAGAATTATCTCAGATCTGTTATATGCTATTAGCCTACACTCTAATGACATATAATTCCCATGTTTTATTTTAATCATTTATTGTATATTGACACATACCGGAATTGACAGTATACTTAAAACAAACAGAACACATCGCAAATCTGAGGTGAGAAGATGCGGTTTTGTCAACACCAAACAGATTTGCCGTCCATTCAATTGACTAATACCGGTGATTGTGGTATTATTAGTATGTAAAAAACAAACCCAAAACCGAGGAAACAAACCATGATCTACATAACAGGAGATACTCACGGCGGAGTTGATATGATAAAACTCAGCTCAATGGCACTTGAAAAATCAAATTACTTTTTGACAGCGAACGATCATCTGATAATAACAGGCGACTTTGGTTTTCCTTTCACGCCAGATGACCTGAAAGAGTATGAGAAGAAAAAAGGCGAATACAGTTTCTGGATAAACTGGCTGAAAGAACGGCCATACAAGGTCCTTTTCGTTGACGGCAACCACGACAACCACGACTGGTGGAGCACACAGCCTGTGACAGAAATGTTCGGCGGAAAAGTGCAGATACACCCTCACGCCAAGAACGTTATCCATCTAATGAGAGGCGAGATCTACGAGATCGAGGGCAAGAAGTTCTTCACCTTCGGCGGTGCGGCAAGCACTGACAAGGCCTATCGCACAGAGGGCTACAGCTGGTGGAGCGCCGAGGAGCCAAGTTTTAAAGAGATAGACCGGGCTTTGAATAACCTTGAAGCGGCCGGAAACAAGGTCGATCACATCATAACCCACACTCTTCCCGAACGGATAATATGGGAGGTGCCGATGTTCAGGCGCTTCAATATGTCATGTAGAACGGCACAGTTCCTTGATACGGTGCTTGAAAGAGTCGAATATGACAAGTGGTTCTGCGGACACTTCCATATCGATACGGAGATCTCACGACACCGGGCTTTTGTCCTGTATAACTCTGTCCATGAACTCGGGGACTTTGACAAGATACTGGCAGGAGAAATGTCGATGTTCAGGGATGACTAAGCTGATTGACATAAGTCATTGATTATGATATACTCTATATGATGAAAGTGCAGATATAAATTGAGTTTAAGCATAAAGAAAGGATAAAGAAATGAGCAAAATATCATTTATTTCTTTTTGTGTTGAATACTATGCGCAGCATATCTCTAAACCAAGCAATGAAGTCTATGAGCTTTTCAAACGTGAAAAGGTGCTCGATCTGCTTGAAAATGACTATGACGATCTGCATGGAATGAGCATGGAATATATTGTTCAGATGATAGATGAGTATTTAGGAGCTGCATAATATGTTAGTATATCACGGAACAACACTGGAGATAAAAGAGCCGAAGATAATCACATCAGAGATCGGACGTGATTTTGATTTTGCATTTTATACGACTGACATCCGGGAACAAGCTGAACGCTGGGCAATCCGCCGTGCAAAGATACAGTCGCGTAAAACAAACAAGCATATTCCCTCCGTTGTAAATGTCTATGAATGGGTGCGTGCAGATGCTGATATCAAAGAGTTTGACGGAGCATCTATGGAATGGCTTGATATGGTCGTAAGCTGCAGAAGTGACCTGAATTTCAGGCACGATCACGATATAGTCATCGGAAAGATAGCAAACGACAATGTCGGAGAGACAGTTTCTTACGTAGTGCAGGGGATTATGCGTAAAGAGGATGCTGTTGAACGACTGAAATTCGAGAAGATCAATAACCAGATAGCATTCTGTTCAGAAAGATCATTACAGCAGTTAAGATTTATTAAAAGCTATATCGTGGAGGTGTGAATATGAATCACGCAACAACAAGAGCGACTATACTTCCTGAGATAGTCAGGCTAATTTCTGAAAAATACCATATAACCGAAGAAGAAGCTCTTGACAGATTCTACACATCTTCAACAGGCTCTAGCTTCGCTGATGATGACACAGGCCTTTATGGTCAGTCTGCTCTTTACCTTTTTGGATTGTTTTGTGAAGAGTTCAATGAAAAAGAATAAGAGCGAGCAATGACAATAACCTTAAATACCCTAAACCTCCGCTGCTTTTTAAAGCAGATCCGGAGGTTTTTCTTTTTGCGCACAGAAATAAAGATCGCTTTGAAAGGTAACCGCCAAACCCACCCAGCCCCCAATAAAAAAACATTTCGGATATGTCTCATGTTTTCGGGACGGTCTTTCTTGGCGCTGACGTGTGTTTCAGCGCCTTATTCTTAGCTTTCAGCGGCTTTCTTTATCGTTCTGTACAAATTCAAAAGGCAATCGCTCACCTGTTTTATAACAATACAATGAACTTAGTCAATATATTTGACATATTTGCAGAAATCTGCTATAATAAGCTAAAGCTTTTTGCTTGGAAGTATAATCGAAAACTTTTAAGGAGGACTTTCTAATGAAGAAGAAGATCTTAGCAGCAATGCTTTCGGTCTCACTGATGTTCGCAGCGGCAGAGGTTCTGCCAAACAGCTTTATTGATCTCGGCAACGGCATCAAAGCAGAAGCCGTAACTAAAGGAATAACTAACTACAATTACCAGACGCTCTCCGACGGGACCATTGAGATCACCTCTTACACCGGTACATCTACCACGGTTTCTATCCCGTCTTCCATCGGCGGAAAGAACGTTACTAAGATCGGCGACCAGGCTTTCTATAAGAGCAAGGTCACATCGGTAACTATACCGAGCACCGTCAAGACTGTCGGCAAAGACGCATTCAGAGAATCCGTAAGCCTTGACACTGTAGTATTCAAAGGCGGCACAACAAGCATTGGATCTTATGCTTTCTATAAATGTACCAGCCTTAAAAAAGTTGAACTCCCAAGCACCCTGAAGACTATCGACAACTATGTATTCTACGGCTGCTCTGCTCTCCCGAGCATCGAGATCCCGAACAACGTTTCAACTGTCGGCTCCTATTGCTTTGAGAACTGTTCCAATCTCGCTATGTGCCAGCTGCCTTCCAACCTCAAAGAGCTCCAGGACGACACCTTTGCCTGGTGTACCAGCCTTCAGTTCATAAGGGTACCTGACTACGTTAAGACTATCGGCTGGCGTGCATTCACTTCCTGCACATCACTCAGAACAGTTATATTACCCAACAGCCTCAAGACCATATCGGACGAAGCCTTCAACAGATGTAAGGCGATCACAGAGATCTCTATCCCCAACAGCGTTACAGAAATCGGTGACGGCGCATTTGAGAACTGCACAAGCCTGAAGAATGTTTTCATCCCGACTTCCGTTAAGAAGATCGGTTCTTATACATTCGGCTTCACCCATGCGACAGGCGCTGCTTCTCATTTTAGGATAACAGACTTTACATTCACCGTTTTCGGTTCGACCCTCACCGCCAGCAACTATGCAGCGTTCTACGGAATAAGATATGTTGACACAAGACTTAGCAAGGCAACGATCACTCTTTCCCAGAATTCCTATGCATATGACGGCACATTCAAGAAGCCTACCGTTATTGTAAAAAACAACGGCGTGACACTCAGAAGCGGTACAGATTACACTGTTTCATATCAGAACAACAAAGCTATCGGAACCGCTACCGTAGTTGTTAAGGGCAACGGCAACTTCACCGAGACTGTTACAAAGACCTTCAAGATCAATCTCGGAACTGTAACAGGCTTCAAGAATGCTGCAGTTTCTGCAAACGCTATCAAGTTCACCTGGAACAAGGTGCCCGGCGCTCAGGGTTATGTTGTATATCTCTACAACAAGAGCACAAAGCAGTGGGAGAGATATGCCAAGACCACAAACGACAATAATGTTCAGCTCGTAAACAAGCTCAACCCCGGCGAGGCTTATGCGCTTACCGCAAAAGCTTACAGAACTGTAAACGGCAAGGAAATACTCTCGCCCAGCTTCAATAACTACAAGACTTCCACAAACCCTGCAAAGGTAAGCTTCTCTGTAGCATCGAAGGCTAAGGGCTTGGCAACTTACTCCTGGAACAAGGTAACAGGTGCTACAAGCTACGCTCTCTACTACAAGTCTTCTGCAAACGCTTCGTGGACAAGGGTAGCAACCGTAAACAACAGCACAACAAGCTACACCAAGGCAGGCCTCAAGAGCGGCACAGGCTACTTCACAGTAAGAGCATTCAGGACCTATGAGGGTACTACTTACGGCTCGACATTCGACACAAAGACTGCAACTGTAAGATAAACAGAAAAGCAAATATTCTATCAGGACGGCCGGTTGGCCGTCCATTTTTTGTGCGGCGCTGACATAGAGGATGAAAAGTTTCACATAAACTATTGACAAAAGAGGATAAATGCTGTATAATGACTTTAATAGCTTAAACTGTTGAAGAAGAGTAAGTAGTCAGTGACCTTTGACTCACAGAGAGCTGCCGTTTGCTGGGAGGCAGCAGCCGAACCACTGATGAATGGACTTCTGAGGGTGACCGAAAGCCGTGTGAAGAGGGGGAAGATCAAGACCCCTGTACACCGTCAGGGTGAGACGGCAAGTAGCAGTCAACGGGTGTTCTGCCCCCGTTACCAACGCAGGCTCATATATTGGTATGAGCGCCGAGAGGACGTTTTCGTCAAATTGGGTGGCACCGCAGGAATTACCTGTCCCATGTTTTATGGGGCAGTTTTTTTATTGACCATTTTTTTGAAAGGACGATGTAACATGAACAACAAGATTCCGTACAAGATCTATCTTGAAGAAAGCGAGCTTCCAAAAGCTTGGTACAATGTGAGAGCCGATATGAAGACTAAGCCCGCTCCCCTTCTCAACCCGGGAACAGGAAAGCCGATGACCCTTGAGGAGCTTAGCGGCGTTTTCTGCACAGAGCTTGCAAAGCAGGAGCTTGACAACGACACCGCTTATATCGCTATCCCCGAGGAGATCCTGGACTTCTACAAGATGTACAGACCCGCTCCGCTGGTGAGAGCTTATTTCCTTGAAAAGGCTCTGGGAACACCCGCCAAGATCTATTATAAGTTCGAGGGCAACAACACCTCCGGAAGCCATAAGCTCAACAGCGCTATCGCTCAGGCTTACTACGCTAAGAAGCAGGGGCTCAAGGGCGTTACCACAGAGACCGGCGCAGGCCAGTGGGGAACAGCGCTCTCTATGGCTTGTTCATATTTCGGCCTTGACTGCAAGGTATATATGGTAAAGGTGTCCTATGAGCAGAAGCCCTTCAGACGTGAGGTAATGAGGACCTACGGAGCAAGCGTTACTCCCTCGCCTTCGGACACCACTAAGGTAGGCCGTGAGATACTTGAAAAGTTCCCCGGAACAACAGGATCTCTGGGATGCGCTATCTCGGAAGCCGTTGAGGCTGCTGTAACTCACGAGGGCTACAGATATGTTCTGGGCTCGGTGCTGTCCCAGGTACTGCTCCACCAGTCAATCATAGGTCTTGAGGCTATGGCTGCTTGTGACAAGTATGATATCAAGCCTGATATCATCATCGGCTGTGCCGGCGGCGGTTCAAATCTTGGCGGTCTTATCTCGCCATTTATGGGCAAAAAGCTCAGAGGCGAAGCTGACTATAAGTTCATCGCTGTCGAGCCTGCGTCCTGCCCATCGCTCACAAGGGGAAGCTACGCCTATGATTTCTGCGATACCGGAATGGTTTGCCCTCTGGCTAAGATGTACACTCTCGGAAGCGGCTTCATCCCCTCTGCCAACCACGCAGGCGGTCTTAGATATCACGGAATGAGCAGCGTTCTTTCAGAGCTCTATGACGAGGGACTAATAGAGGCAAGAAGCGTTGAGCAGACCTCCGTATTCGAGGCAGCACAGCAGTTCGCAAGAGTTGAGGGAACACTTCCCGCCCCCGAGAGCAGCCACGCTATCCGTGTTGCTATCGACGAAGCTCTCAAGTGCAAGGAAACAGGCGAGGAGAAGACTATCCTCTTCGGTCTTACCGGAACAGGCTACTTTGATATGGTGGCTTATCAGAAGTTCAACGACGGCGAGATGTCCGACTACATCCCCTCTGATGAGGAGATCGCAAAGAGCCTGGCTAATCTGCCGAAGCTCTGATGTTTCTGTACAAAAAAACAGACTATTATATAAACAGCTTTAAGCAAAAACCGTACCTCGCCCCGGTGCACAGAAAAAGTGAATAGTGAATAGTTAAGGTATCGCCTTCGGCGATGATTATAAAACATCATCGTCCGCAGGACGATACCTTTATTCTTCATTCTTCATTATTCATTGAGCAGGCGCCAGACAAAGCGACAAAAAAGGCACTCTCGTCATTCCCGACGAAAGTGCCTTAAATATTGCTATTTTTATGCGCCTGCGCTTCCGCCTGCGATATCCTCGACGGACTGTATCTGGCCGTCAACAAGCCTTACCAGCTTTGTGCCGTATTTAGCGGCAGACTCTGAGTGAGTTACCTGGACTATGGTCTTGTTGTATTTCTGGTTTATCTCACGGAAAAGCTCCATAATGTTGGTTCCTGTCTTTGTGTCAAGGTTTCCGATAGGCTCATCAAGGAACAGTATCTTGGGGTCGAACACGAGAGACCTGGCGATAGCCACTCTCTGCTGCTGGCCGCCGGAGAGCTCTCTCGGAGTCAGCTTTCTCTTGTCCTCCATACCTATTATTCTCAGGCACTCATCAAGCTTGTCGATGTAGTCCGAGCGCTTCTTGCCGGCTATCATCAGGGGCAGGGCGATGTTGTCCTCAACATTGAGGTTGGGCACCAGGTTGTAGAACTGGAACACAAAGCCTACATCCTCGTTTCTCATCTTGCAAAGAGCCTTGTCTTTGAGAGTGCTGAGGTCAGTGCCGTTTATCTTCACTGTTCCCGAGGTCGGCATATCAAGGCCGCCCAGCAGGTAGAGCAGCGTTGACTTTCCGCCGCCGGAGGGACCCATGATAGAGACGAACTCTCCCTCACCGACTTCAAGGTTTATATCCTTCAGAACGTGAGCCTCTTCCTTGCCGTTCTGGAACTTTCTGTTTACGTTTGTAACTTCTATAACATTCATCTTTGCTTCCTCCGATCTATTATTCATACTTGAGCTCTTCTACTACTTTCAGCTTGCCTATCTTCTTCATGGAGCCAACAGACGCCAGGAAGATAACAAAGGCAACTACCGCAATGTAAGTGGGATAGGATCCCCAGTCGAAGAAGATATCCATCTTCATGCCAACTCCCGAAAGAAGCTTCTGGCTGAGTATACACAGCAGCATGGTATAGGGTATGGATGCTGCTGCGCTCCAGATGACACCGGTTATGCTCTCGCAGAGTATCATCCTGCGGCGCTGGGGAGCGTTCATTCCCACGGAAGCCATAACAGCAAATTCCTTTCTGCGCTGAGCAAAGCTTATGGATATGTTATTGAAG
This sequence comes from uncultured Ruminococcus sp., assembly GCA_902800795.1. Taxonomy (GTDB): domain Bacteria; phylum Bacillota; class Clostridia; order Oscillospirales; family Ruminococcaceae; genus Hominimerdicola. Next base: position 15,469 of record CADCFQ010000005.1, read on the forward strand.
ATTCCGATGGATGCGATAACAAGAGCGAGGTAGGTGAATATCGAAAGGATGTCGATTATCATCTTGTTGGATGCTACGTTATCATCCACCATTTCCTGCTTGGAGGTGTAGGTGGCGCCGTAAACGCCTATGGCCTTTTTGAGGTCCTTCTCCACCTGCTTTGCATCTGCGCCCTTTTCAAGATAGATGTTTATCGAGTCAGACTCCTTGACCTTGAAAACGTCTCTTAGCTTGTCGTTGCTGAGAAGAAGCGTTCTTCCGGAGTTGAGCATCTTTCCGTCATATTCGCCTATGATCTTAAACTTTTCCTTGATGCCCTCGATCTCCAGATCAACTGTGTCGCCCACCTTTTTCTTTATGTCTTTCAGAACAGCGGTGGATATCATTATAACATTGTCATCGGATGCCGCATACTTTTTGAAATAGTCGCCGGTCTTTCCGTCTCTCAGTCTGAGGTAGGGAGCAAAGTCAGCGAACTGCTCGGGCTCGCCGGTCATAACAACTGCGTACATATCATTCACAGCGCCGTAGAGGTTTGACATAGGTGCCGATCTTTCGCCGTCGATGCCGTCGATCTTGTCGATAGCGGAAACTATCATCTCGGTGGATGTAACATCTGTGGGGCTGGGTATGGGGTTTGAGATCATATAGTCAAACTCCAGCTCGTCATAAGCGTGTACCACATAGTCGGTCATGCTGGTGCCGATAGATGCTATGAGCATTACCGATGAAAGGGTGAGCACCAGGAGAGTTATGTTTCCTCTCAAAAGCTTTGAAGTCTTTATAGCATTGAGGGAAAGGAATGTCGTGGTGTGGCCTCTGAAGAGAGAGGCTATCTTTCCTGAAACGACCTTTATGAACTTTCTTGACATCATCAGCATACCGATCATTGCCATTGCAAGGAACAGGCCGCTCATCGAGTCAACAGCCTCGCCGTCAACGAGAGCTCCGACAATGGAGATCACCAGGAGCAGACAGCCGATAATAAAGCGGACAGCGCCTTTCTTGTGCTGGGTCTCCAGTCTGCCGAGGATAACGTCCTTGGGCTGGAGCTTTCTTATGCTCCTTACAGGTATCAGCGCCGACACCAGAGAAAGGATGCAGGCAAAGAGCACACCGATAAGGATGTGGATCCCGTTTATCCTGAGGGGCATATAGATGCCGTAGTCAGCAAGGGGCGATATCATCCTTGTCAGCAGAGCAAGCCCCCCGAGACCAAGCCCCGTTCCGAACAGGGATCCCAGTATTCCGTAGAGGAAAGCTTCGATAAGCAGGATGTGCTCTATCTTTTTCTTTGTAGCACCCTGACTCATAAAGGTACCGATAACGGTCATCCTCTCGGTTATGATGAGCTTGAACGCTCCGTAGATGATTATGATACAAACAACGCAAACTATCGAGAGCATAACATAAAGACCAAGTGTTATAGACTCAGAGCCTTCCTTGCTGTCGTTTACGAGAGCCGCAGAAGCCACCTTGTCGTTTTCCTTGTTGAAATCCTTTATCAGGCCTTCGATAGCGTCATAGCTCTTGTCGTCGGAATCCACCTTGGCGGTCATACGGTTATACTTTCCGTTTGCGCCCAGGACTTCATTGAGATAAGAATAGGGAACGACTACATTGAAGCTCTTTTTCTTGTCGCCGTAGAACAGGCCGTTGTTTGCGGCAATTCCGGTTATCTCAAAGTCTGTCTTCTCGCCGTTCACTGCAACGGTCAGCTTGTCGCCGACTTTAAGGCCACGCTCATCAGCTATTCTGTCGGAGATAACGCAGACCTTTTCGTTTTTGTCCTCCATGCTTCCCTTGACCATGTCCTTGTCATAGCCCTTGAGACCGTTAAGGCTCACATAGATTATCTCGTCCTCATCAAGGACACCGGTCACTACTATCTTTCCTTCCAGGTCTGTGACCTTGCCCTTTACATCGTTCTCATCGAAGAACTGTTCATCGGTGATAGAGAAAATGGCTATGTCCTGACCCTCTGCCGCTATCCTTGCGGGCTGGGTAAAGCTGTCGAGCAGCACATCAACGAGACCGAGGCTCATTATCAGCAGCGCTGTGCAGCACATGATCGAAAAGATGAGCAGAAACAGTCTGCCTTTCTTCTCGAGCATATTCTTTGAAATGTACTTTAAGAAAACTCCCAAATCATTTCGCTCCTTCCTTTTCAAACGTTATCGTTGTCGATAGCTATATAATAGCACAGAAATTCTTAACAAGTCCTTAAGTCCTGTTAAAAACTGAAAACGACACGTTTTTTCTGTATATTATGCAAAAGCACTTTATTAGTGTAGCATATTTATCACAATTTGTAAACAAAATATTTCATTACTAAAGCAAAATATTTAATTAATCAAGCGAAATCGTATACGCAAAGAGACAAAAAACGACCTCCCCTGCCTGTTGGCAAGGAAGGACGGCAGTGTATATTATTATCTGTCAAGCTCAAAGCGGCTCGGCAAAAGATCCCCAAAGCGGTGAACGCCGTCGGTTAGGATAACCTTGAAGTCTGCGTCGCAGAACTCGCTCATGACCTGTAAGCAGGCGCCGCAGGGATAACAGGGCTTGACCATATCTCCGCCCACGACAGCGATAGCAGAAAAGGCTGTCCAGCCCTCGGACACCGCCTTGAATATGGCTGTGCGCTCGGCACAGACAGTGAGGGAGTAGGAGCTGTTCTCAATATTGCAGCCGGTAAAGACCTTTCCGTCCTGTGTCAGGAGTGCTGCGCCCACGCTGAAATGTGAGTATTTGTTCCAGGCCTTTTGTGCCGCCTGTGAAGCCTTATCCAGCAGCTGTTCATAAATCTTATCCATAGTCTTACCTCCGTTTTTGTCTGTTCTCACATCAAGTATACCACATTCTATTATAAAATGGAAGAGCTTGTTTTAAAAAAAAAACAGATCCTGCATTCAGCGAATAATACTCGATGTGATACCTTATCCGCTTCAAAAAAGCTATAACACAGCTTCGCCCCAAACCAAAACGAAGTTTCGCCCCCGAGCCAGACAAAGCTTTGAGCCTGCACACAGCCGTGGGCGAGGGATTTGGGTGCAGGTGCACGCACCTGCACCTGCCTGCATTTGACAAATCGGAGCGTTTGTGGTATCGTATAAATGTACATGATAATAATATTGATGTTTGATATTTGATATTAAAGGAGTGTTATTATGAAAAAGAAAGTCTTTATAGGCTTTGCGGCGGCGCTGCTGGCTATGACGGCTTCCGGCGCTGCTCTGGCAGCTTACGCAGATGAGGATATCATACTCTCAGAGGGGATGGAGCTGTCGGTCACAAACCGTGAGACGGCGAACTATTCCTACAGCTTTGATAACTGCTGGGTCGATGTGGAGGACTATTATTATCCTTACACAGGCAGTGCGGTGACACCCGTTGTCCACGTCTATGACTATGAACTGGGACAGTATCTTACCGAGGGAACGGACTATACTGTTGCTCCGGATGCTGATGCTTCACTGGGTGTCAAGACCGCTGTGATAAACGGTATCGGAAGATATGCCGGACAGAGTATGGACGCAGAATACTGTATAGACCCTGCGGATATCGAGTCCGATTCCGTCGTGACAGTTACTGACTGTGTTTACACAGGCTCGAGGGTCGTTCCGAATGTGACCGTTAAGTATAAAGGAAAGACGCTCACAAAGGATGAGGATTATACTCTCGATTTCTACTGCGACACCTGGAACATCTACGATGCGGGGACCTACTATGTGACTATAAACGGTAAGGGCAACTACAGCGGAAGCATCACGGAGTATTACAAGATAACCCCGAAGAACGCATCCTCAGCAACGGTGACCTGCCCTGCACAGACCTATGAGGGCTATGCCTGCACGCCGGACCCTGTTGTAAAGATCGGCGGCAGGACCCTTTCAAGATATCAGGACTATGACGTTACCTATTCAAACAACTCAAAGCCCGGCACCGCAACAGGTAAGATAACCTTCTGCGGAAACTATTCCGGCACAAAGTCCTTTACCTTCACTATCAATGTGGGCAAGCCCGTTATCACCAGTGTTCTTCAGGGCGAGAAAACTATCAAGGTCTTCTGGGACAGCGTCCCTGCCGCCACAGGCTATCAGCTTTACCGCTATGACAGCGCAAAGGGCGCTTATGTTCTGGTGGCCACCACAAAGAACCTGGCTTATGCAAACTCGGGTCTGAACTATGCTACAAAGTATCAGTTCAAGGTCAGGGCTTACTACACCTCGAACGGCACCAACAAATACGGCGCTTATTCAAATGTCAGGACCACCTACACCCGTCCGCCCCATACAACTATCAATATGGCCACAGGAGAAAAGACCTGCCTTATCACCTGGAGCAAGGTGTCGGGCATCGACGGCTATGAGGTACTAAGATATGTAAACGGCTCCTATAAGAGCTACAAGCTTCTGGGCGCCGGCGAAACAAGGCTTTATATCACAGGGCTCAGCAACGACGTTGATTACAGGTATGCCGTAAGGACCTATAAAAAGGTGGGCACCGCAACCGTTTATTCCACCCTCACCGATGTGGTGGGAACACAGGACGGAAAGTCCCGCTTCAACGGATTGACAAAGGGCTCGGCATCCAGGACCTACAAGGTGTATAACGTTACCGGAAACACAACTACGACTTCTTACAGATACATCTCCGACAGCGAGTGGGCTCTCGTCAAGAAATTTGCCAGCACCCACTTCAAGGCCGGCATGAGCAACTATCAGAAAGCTATGGTGGCCTACGACTACATCGTCAACAACACCAACTATCAGTACGACTACTCGAAGATACAGTGGGACAGACCTGTTTATCAGGTGTTCGTCAAGCACGAAGCACAGTGCGACGGCTTTAACGGTGCGTTCGTGGCAGTGATGAGATATCTGGGTTACGACATGAACCTTATCCAGGGAACGGTCAACCTTGCAAACGGAACCGTGGGCTCACATTTCTGGAGCACTATCAAGAGAGGCACACAGAACTATATCTTCGACACGAACATGGAGATATACTGGCCGGGAAACACCCACTATTTCTTCTGCGCCAAGTATTCCGACTATAACTCCTATCAGCGCTATATCATCAATAAAAAGTCGAGAACCAAATAAGGCATAACAAAAGCGGTACCTTACCCATGACAGGGCAAGGCACCGTTTTTTACTTGAAGCTGTATACGCCGCCGGCTCTTTATGCCTGTGAGACAAGGGCCTCTTCACGGCGGCTGTGGTTTTTAAGATAATCCGCAAGAGCGAACACATATCTGCTGTTTGAGGGCTTGAAGCCGGGAGTGAGGGCATACATCCCGAAATACTTTATTATCTCCGAGTCCGGTGCGTTCTCCCAGGTGTTCTTGATAACTGTCCTTATGCTCCTCTCGACAGAGTTATCGGAAACGCTGTATTTCTTTCCGATAAAGGGATAGATATACTTTGTCAGGCTGACATTGTCGGTGTCCTCCGCAAGTATCAGACCCACCGTGTCGACAATATACCTGTAGCCCGTATAGTTCGGAGTGACGCAAAGGTTTTTGAGCACCTCATAAACGCTTTCCGTCTCATTGGAAGTTCTCACACTCATCACCCTGCCGCTGGCAAGGTCCTCGTTTATCGCCCTTATGACATCTTCCCTGCTGCAGCTCTCGGTCAGTATCCTGTCGATGCACTCATCAGGGATATCGATATCCGAGATCATATCAGCACGGGCGACCGTTACCGTGTATGTATGGCCGAAGACCTTGTTTATATGGCGCAGCAGACCTTTTCTGCAGGCAAGGTCAGCATCGATTATGATAATACCGGGTCGGCACTCTGTAAACCGGCTAAGGACCGAGAAAGGCTCATCCTCACAAACATAGACGGTGTGACCGTCTTTTTTTAACGCTTCTTTCAGATCCAGCCTTTCACACAGAGCTTTGCCGATCAGTATCTTTGTCATTTATTTCACCTTACACTTCATTTTTTCTGCCCTATTATTATACAATATTCGGCAATCCTTTACAACAGTCTTTATCGTTATTTTACATTTATTTTATCATTTATCTTTAAATGCTGCCTCTCAGCTTCGTTCTTGTTAATATTTCGTTCATTATATTTGTCGAATTATGTCCTATATGTGACGTATAGTGTCGTATCGCACGACAAAAATCGACTTTTCCGACATTTTTCTCATGTCCGTCAGATAATGATCCCCTCAAGGTGGTCACATTCATGCTGGATGATCTGTGCGGTAAAGCCCGTAAAGGCCTCACGGCGCTTTATGAACTTCTCGTCCAGGTATTCCACGGTTATGTTCATATACCGTGTGACATCCCGCTCACCCTCCAGAGACAAACAGCTCTCCTGTGTCTGATAGGGCAGCTGCTTTTTGGTTATCTTCGGGTTTACCATTATCCTGTCCTTGTCGCCGTCGGTGAAGATGATTATCCTCTTGCTGACGCCTATCATATTTGCCGCCATCCCCACACAGCGGCTGCTGTTGGCTCTGAGGGTATCTTTGAGGTCGTTTATCACTTCCCTGTCCTTGTTGGTTGCTTTCTCGGAAACAAGCCCGAGAAAAGCTTCATCCTTGCATATCGTCTTTATCATATTTATTCCTCCAAAGTTTTTTGTGCCGGGATCATTTTCAGCGGTTTCAGATATCGCATCCCCTTTTGCAGGCATCGTTTTTCCGGCGCTCTTATCTGTCTTCTGTTATGAAAAAAGCCCCGAATCATCGGGGCTTTGATATCAGAACGGGTTCTCGGTGGGGTAAAGCATGGATGCAGGTCTGTTGAAGCCTATATCCTCCATTCCGAGATAGGTCATAAAGCTGTGGAGCGCCTTGCCGTAATGGCCGAAAGCAACAGCGCCGTGATGAGGATAGTTCTTCTCGATAAGAACGTATCTGTAGAAACGTCCCATCTCCTTGATAGCGAAAACGCCTATGGATCCGAAGGATCTTGTTGCAACAGGGAGAACTTCGCCCTGTGCGATATAGCCCCTGAGCTTTGCGTCAGCTGTGGACTGGAGACGGAAGAAGGTAATGTCTCCCGGCTGGATGTCGCCCTCAAGGGTCCCTCTCGAGATATTGGGCTCGCCGTCGGGCTCAAGGTTTCTCTTCATTATCCTCTGGAACTTCATCTCGGGCTTGCACACCAGACAAGAGGGTGTGTTTCCGCAGTGGAACGCCATAAAGGTATCGGTCTGCTTATAGTCAAACTTTCCTGCGATATCTTCATTGAAGATGTTCTCAGGAACGGAGTTGTTGATATCAAGAAGGGTCACGGGCTTTCCTGAGATGCAGATACCTGCATACTCGCTGACAGCACCGTAGATATCCACCTCGCAGGATACAGGGATACCACGGGATGTGAGCCTTGAATTCACATAGCAGGGCACAAAGCCGAACTGAGTCTGGAAAGCAGGCCAGCACTTGTTAGCGAAAGCGATATACTTTCTCGAGCCCTTGTGCTCCTCGATCCAGTCAAGAAGAGTCAGCTCATACTGTGCAAGTCTTGGCAGTATTGCTGCCATCTTGTTGCCCTCGCCGAGCTCCTTTTCCATATCAGCCACAACGCCTGCTATCCTCTCGTCGCCCTCGTGCTTGTTGAAGGCTTCAAAAAGGTCGAGCTCGGAGTTTTCCTCTATCTCGATACCCATATTGTAAAGCTGTTTTATCGGCGCATTGCAGGCAAGAAAATCCTGGGGTCTGGGGCCGAAGGAGATGACCTTCAGATCATTGAAGCCCAGCACCGCCCTTGCAACAGGAACGAACTCATTTATCATATCAGCCACCTGCTCGGGAGTTCCTACAGGGTACTGGGGTATGTAAGCCTTGACATTTCTTAGTGCAAGGTTATAGCTTGCGTTGAGCATACCGCAGTATGCGTCTCCTCTGTCGTCGATAAGAGCATTTCCGCAGTTCTCCTCGGCAGCAGCCGCAAACATAACGGGACCCTCGAACTTCTTGGCCAGCAGCACCTCGGCGCTCTCCGGGCCGAAGTTTCCGAGATAGACCACAAGGGCGTTACAGCCTGCGGCATTTATCTCATCAAGAGCCTTTAGCATATCCTTCTCGCTCTCGATAACTGTGGGACACTCAAAGATCTCGCCGTATTTCTCCGAATACTTTTTGCATACATCTGCCTTTCTCTTTGCCGAAAGGGACATAGGGAAGCAGTCTCTTGAGACAGCTGCCAGACCCACCTTGACAACAGGTATGTTTTGCATAATGACAACCTCCTAAATATATGTTAGTATTTTCAGTCAACGTTCCAGCTGTTAAGATACTTTTCCTGCTCGTCTGTGAGCTTGTCTATCTCAAAGCCCCAGAAACGAAGCTTGCGCTCGGCAACTTCCTTGTCGATGCTGTCGGGAACATAGAACACCTTGCTGTCCTCTTTGGACATCTGCTCGTGGTTCTTTGCGATATACGCCGCAGACAGCGCCTGGATAGCAAAGGACATATCCATGATCTCTGCCGGATGTCCGTCGCCGGCAGCAAGATTTACAAGCCTGCCCTCGCCGATAACGAAGATCTCTCTGCCGTCAGCCAGGCGGTAGCCCTGGATATTGTTTCTTGCTTCAAACTCCTCCACAGCTATCTTTTTGAGCTGCGCCACATTGACCTCACAGTCAAAATGGCCTGCGTTGCAGAGTATCGCTCCGCTCTTCATATTGTCAAATGCTTTTCCGGTGATAACGTCCTTGCAGCCTGTAACGGTTATGAACATATCGCCGACCTTTGCGGCCTCCTCCATCTTCATAACGGTAAAGCCGTCCATAACAGCTTCAATAGCCTTTACAGGGTCGACCTCGGTAACGATGACCTTAGCGCCAAGGCCCTTTGCCCTCATAGCAACGCCCTTGCCGCACCAGCCGTAGCCGGCCACAACGATGTTCTTTCCTGCAACGATAAGGTTAGTCGTCCTGTTGATGCCGTCCCACACAGACTGACCTGTGCCATAGCGGTTGTCAAACAGGTATTTGCACCTTGCGTTATTGACAAGCACCATGGGGAATTTAAGCTCCCTTTCCCTGTTCATAGCAATAAGGCGGATGATGCCTGTGGTGGTCTCCTCACAGCCGCCGAAAACATTGTCTATAAGCTGGGGATACTCCTTGTGTATCATATTCACAAGGTCGCCGCCGTCATCGATGATGATATTGGGGCCTGCGCTCACAACAGCCGCAATGTGTCTGTGATACTCCTCGGGGGTCGATGCGTGCCACGCAAAGACATTGAGCCCGTCATGGACAAGAGCCGCCGCAACATCGTCCTGTGTGGAGAGGGGGTTGCTGCCGGTAACGAACATCTCGGCGCCGCCGGAAGCCAGCACCTTGCACAGATAGGCGGTCTTGGCCTCAAGATGGATAGAAAGAGCTATCCTTATCCCCTTGAAGGGCTGCTCCTTTTTAAAGTCCTCCTCGATACTGCGAAGCAGGGACATATTTCTTCTTACCCAGTCTATCTTGGTCTTTCCGCTCTGCCAGAGAGCTTCATTTCTTATCTCACTCATATTTTTGACCTCTTTACTTATTGTTTTAAACAGCAGATCGTAAGATCCGGCAGGCTCCATGACCCGAAGGCGCATCTGCCTTGTCTTACAATTGCTAAATCAAAATACTATTTAAACACAGTGTACCATAGTTTTATAGTAGATTTGTTAAAAATCTATAAATTTCTTGACCCATAGTGTATTACTATTGAAATATTTATACAATTATGTTATAATATATAGCAAGAGGAACATAACCTTAAAACATTTTGTGCATTTTAATGGAGGTGTTAGTATGCGCAGAAAAGCTTTCAGATGCTGCACAGGCCTTTTCATGGCAGCCGCAATGCTGGCTGTATCTGCGTTTGGCGGCATTTTCACTCAGCAGATAGAGGCCTCAGCCGAGGCTGCGCCGGAAGAGGACAGCTTTGTTTATGATTTTACCGCCGGCGGATCACAATATACTAAAGAACAGATAGCTGAAAAATACGGAGAGGAATATCTGCCCTTGTACGAGGACCTGATCGACCAGCTGGCTTATGCTACTACCAGCGATGCTGATTTCGGGAGCAGCGTGGATTTTGTTTATCTGAACACCGATAGTGTTATCCCCTCCGGCGTAAACTATCAGACTCTTCTGAACAACGTCAAACAGATAGGTTTGGTACTGATGTATGACAATCCTCAGTTCTACTGGATGGCCGGCAGAGTGGGCACAAGCGTAAAGGGCACAACAACCAGTTATGCCCTGACCGTCAGCTTCACCGCAGCCGACGAATTCAAATCGGCTGAGTCAAGGCTCGAAACAAACGAGCGGCTAGTTGAGGCCATAACAGACTTTTATGATTCGATGGCAGGCTTCAAGAAGGATTTCTTCAAGGCAGCCGTGCTCAACGACAGGCTCTGCGGCGAGACGAAATATGACACAGCAGGAGCGAACGACAGAAGATACTGCATCGACGGTTGCCTGCTTGACCACCTATGCGTCTGCGACGGCTATGCCAAGACACAGTGTCTGATGCTCAATATCTTCGGGATAGACACCGTGAAGATGTCGACCAACGATCACGCCTGGAACGCTGTCCTGATGGACGGAGCGTGGTATTATGCCGATGTGACCTTCGATGACGTTATTTTTAACGGCAGCGTTGACAATGACAACTCGAAATACTGGAGAAGGTATTTCCTCAAATCGGAAGCTACCTTTGATGCTATCGACACCGAGGACGGCGGCGCAAGCCAGCACCTTGATGTGGAGCCGCTTTATGAAAAGATCGACAATCCGACTATCTCAGAGGAGGATTATGTTTACACCGACGAGGTGGAGCTTATGCTCCCGGAGGATCTGGCAGGCGAGCAGGTTGCTCTTGAAGTGAAGTACCAGCAGTCTTATCTAAGGCCCAAGGTCTATTACCTCACTGACGGGATCATCGACTATCAGGCTATCGGCGACGGTGAATATACCTTTACCGTTTATTCCGACAGCACTGTTGCAAGACAATACAGCGTTACCGTCTTCGGCGCAGCGCCCACAACGGAGCTTGACCTTACGCTGTGCAGGCCGGGCGATACAAACGGTGATACATATATAAACACCCAGGACATCACAGCTATCAAGTCTCATCTCAAATATCTGAAACGCCTTGAAGGCTACAGCAGCGCCTGCGCCGACGTGAGCGGCGATGAGGTCGTCGACCTTGCTGATGTGCTTATGATAAAGGCTTATATGAAAGGACTTATATCGCTGTAAAAGCTGACAAAAGACCAACCGCCGCCCTGCTTTTGGGCGGCGGTTTTTTGTTGACAATGAGGCCGTGATATGGTATAATCAAATTGGTATTTTATATACAAATCCTTATACTTCGGGAGGTCGGATATGGCAAACGTAAATGAACTCAAAGAAAGGTTCTGCGAGATATATAAAGAGAATATCACAAGGCCCGGGTCGGACAGGCTGCTGGCCTATCTTCTGTCGGAAAACAGCGACTTTTTTACTGCGCCTGCTTCAACACGCTATCACAACAGCTTTGAAGGCGGCCTCTGTGAGCACAGCATACACGTTTATGAGTGCCTGAAGGCTTATCTTGAGAACCAGCGCTCGAAGGACGAATACGGACTTGACTATCCGGACGAGTCTATCGCAATAGTCGGGCTTCTCCATGATATCTGCAAGGTGAAGCTTTACCGCACCAGCTACCGAAACGCAAAGAACGAACGGGGCGAATGGGAAAAGGTGCCGTTTTATGAGTACCACGACACACTGCCCTACGGACATGGAGAAAAGTCTGTTTATATAATCTCCAGCTATATGCGCCTGACCCGTGAGGAAGCTATGGCTATCCGCTGGCACATGGGCTTCTCGGGAGAGGAGAACACGAACACCATAGGCAGAGCGCTTGGGATGTATCCTTTAGCTCTGGCGGCTCATATTGCGGATATGGAGGCTACGTTCTACATCGAGGAGAACCACAGGTGAGGATACTTATCGACGCCGACGGCTGTCCTGTTGTTAAGGAGAGCGTGAGGATCGCAAAGGAGCACGGGCTTGAATGTGTGATAGTGGCAGACACCGCCCACAGGTTCGAGTCGGACTATGCAAGGGTCATCTGTGTTGATCAGGGCGCTGACAGCGCAGACCTGCGGATAGCCAACCTCTGTGAGAAAGGCGATGTGGTCATCACCCAGGACTATGGATTGGCGGCTTTGTGCCTTGGGAAGAACGCATTTGTCCTTGACCAGAACGGGATGGAGATAAACGCTTTCAATATCGACTCGCTGCTCCAGTCAAGGTATGAGTCAAAAAGGCTCAGAAACGCAGGAGTCAGGCTTAAAGGGCCGGCCAAAAGAAAAACCCAGCAGACTAAAGACTTTATTGAAGCACTTGAACAACTTATAGAAAGAAATGAGGTTTGAGCATGAACATTGATAAGATCATCAGCGAGCTTACACTTGAAGAAAAGGCGGCGCTCCTGTCCGGAAGCGATTTCTGGCACACAGAAAGGATCGCAAGGCTGGATATCCCGCCTATAATGATGTCGGACGGCCCTCACGGACTGAGGAAGATGGACGACACTGCCGAAAACCCCAACGACGCTATCAAAGCTGTGTGCTTCCCGACAGCAGCGGCTCTTGCCTGCTCCTTTGACAGGGAGCTGCTGGAGACACTGGGCAAAGCGCTGGGCGAGGAATGTGTGGCCGAGGATGTTTCTATCATCTTAGGACCCGGATGCAATATAAAGCGCTCGCCGCTTTGCGGAAGAAACTTTGAGTATTTCTCGGAGGACCCCTATCTTGCTTCGCAGATGGCTGCGGCTCATATAAAGGGAGTCCAGAGCAAGGGTGTGGGTACCTCGCTCAAGCACTTTGCTATGAACAATCAGGAAACAAGAAGAATGAGCTATTCGGCCGAGGTGGACGAGAGAACCTTCAGAGAGCTGTATCTTGCGGCCTTTGAGGCACCTGTAAAGGAGTCGAAGCCCTGGACAGTAATGTGCTCCTATAACAGGATAAACGGCGTTCATTCCTCTCAGAACAAATATCTGCTGACAGATATCCTCAGAGACGACTGGGGCTTCGAGGGGCTTGTGATGAGCGACTGGGGAGCTGTTGATGACAGACCCGTCGGCATAGACGCAGGGCTCGACCTTGAGATGCCGTCCTGCAACGGAAAGAACGATGTTATAATCATAGATGCTGTAAACAGCGGCAAGCTCTCTATGGAAAGAGTGGACGCCTGTGTAAGGCGTGTGCTGGAGCTTGTGGACAAAGCCGAGGACTCGAAGAGCGAGGCTGTGTGGGACAAGCAAAAGCACCATACCCTTGCGGGAAAGATAGCTTCGGAGTGTGCAGTGCTTCTTAAAAACGAGGGCGGACTTCTGCCCCTTGACAGAAAAGAGAAGATAGCTTTCATCGGTGAGTTTGCCGACAATCCCCGTTTCCAGGGCGGCGGCAGCTCACATATAAACTGCTTCAAGGTGACATCCGCTCTTGAAGCAGCAAAGCAGTTCTGCGATGTGACCTATGCTAAGGGCTATGTGACAGAAGAGGACAGAAGCGACAAGGCTCTGCTGGATGAAGCTGTCAAGGCCGCTAAGGCTGCGGACAAAGCTGTTGTTTTTGCAGGCCTGCCGGATTCCTTTGAGTCAGAGGGCTATGACAGAAAGCACATGAGGATGCCACAGTGTCAGCTGGAGCTTATAAGAGAAGTTATGAAGGCCAACGAGAACACCGTTATCGTTCTGCATAACGGCTCGCCTGTGGAGATGCCTTTTGCGGCTGACGCCAAGGCTATACTGGAGATGTATCTCGGCGGTCAGGCTGTGGGACAGGCTGCCTGCGAGCTGCTGTTCGGTGAGGTGAGCCCCAGCGGAAAGCTTGCCGAGACCTTCCCCGAGTATCTGGAGCAGAATCCCTCGTTCCTGGGCTTCCCCGGACAGGAGGACACAGTGAGATATGCCGAGGGGCTTTATGTGGGATATAAGTACTACGACAAGAAAAAGCTAAGACCCCTCTTTCCCTTCGGCCACGGGCTTTCTTACTCGACCTTTGAGTACAGTGACCTGACCCTTTCTGACAGCGAGATAAACGACAAAAAGATGCTCACTGTTATGGTAAGTGTTACAAACACCGGCAAGGTGGACGCCAAGGAGACCGTGCAGCTTTATGTGGCACCTGTGAACCCTGTTGTTGACAGGCCTCTCAAGGAGCTCAAGGGCTTTGAGAAGATATTCCTTAAAGCAGGCGAGACAAAGAAGGCTGTGTTCAAGCTGGATATGCGCTCCTTTGCCTACTATGAGACAAAGATAAGCGACTGGTATGCCGAGGACGGTATGTATAAGATACTTATCGGCGCTTCCAGCGAGGATATAAGGCTGGAAGACGAGGTATACTACTCCAACAAGACTCCCCTGCCCGTACACTTTGACCTGAACTCTCTCTGCGGAGAGATAAGTGCTGTGCCGGAAGCAAGGGCTATATTTGAACCTGTGTTCAAAACTATCGATGTAGGCTTTGACGAGAACCAGACCGACCAGGCTGTTTCCCAGGAGATGCTTGATAATATGATAAAGGATATGCCGCTGAGAACGCTGGTGACATTTACAAATTCGCCTGAGCTGACCAGAGGCAGGATAAGCGCTATGATCGATGAGCTCAACGCTCTTATGGCTGACAAGTATGAAAGAGAAGCTGACGAGGCTGTTCGATAAGATAGCGCCCGACAGAGAGTCGATGCACTCGCTGTATATAAAGGTCGCTGCGCTGTCACTGCTTCTGGCGGTGGTGCTTGGCAATATCATCGTTGATATGAAGCCAAAGAGCAAGCCGATAAAGCTTACGGCCGACAGCTCGTCCTCACAGCAGGAGAGCGAAACTGTGACAGGCAGGAAAACCACAGTTCACAAAAAGACCAGCACTGTTAAAACGACAACCGTCGCAAGCAGGAAAACGACCACGGCAAAGCCTGTGACCACGATGCAGAAGAAAACTACGACCACTAAGGCGCCGAGGGTCACGCAGGCGCAGATAACATACTACTATCCTGCGGACATAAACACCGCCGATCTCGGGTGTCTTTGTGCGGCAGACGGGATAGGCGAGGAGCTGGCAGGCAGGATATTAGCTTTCAGGGACAACGTCGGCTGTATCTATAATATGGAACAGCTGCTGGAGATAGACGGCATCGGCGAGGGCAAGCTTGAAAAGCTCTGCGAGCAGTTTTATGTGAGCGAGGATGTTTACAGGCCTATGGACGAGGACGGCGGGGAAGAGCCTGATGAGGACGAGGAGCCCCCGGAGGAGCCTTCGGATGAGGAGCCCAAACAGGAGCCGCAGGAGCCGGATGATGAAGAAAAGGTGCTTCGGCGTGTGAACATAAACACGGCATCCGCCGAGGAGATAGCTGACTGTCTGCTTATAGATATCGAGCAGGCAAAGCGGATAATAGAGCTGAGGGGAAAGATAAGCTATTTCTCCTCCCCCGACGAGCTTCTGCTGGAAGATACCATGAGTGCGGATATGATATGGGAGCGGTATGAATTCATAGATGTTTCAAGATAGCGCTATTGCAATCAGGGAAAAACTATGATATAATACAATTTGGTGTGATTTTTCAAGTTGAATGTTCAAGTTGACAGAAGGGATGAAAATGAAAAAGATCCATTACAAGATCAACACAAAAGCCGAAAAGGCTATAATAGCTGCCAGCGCTTCGGTGGCGCTCGCTATCCTGTTTGACGGCAAGAAAAAGAAGCCCTCGAAAAGAAAGGGCTTCGTAAAGCGTGTCGCTCATAACTACAAGATGATAGACAGAGCTCTTATGAAGGTCGCAGCAAAGAGCATCAAGGAGCAGATGGAGCTTGAGAAAAAGCTCGAATATAAGACAAAGCTCCGTGACCTCGAGATATCCCCCTCAGAGCCCATCGACCCGGAGGTCCTCGCATGACGAAGTACTTTAAAAGCTATCGGCGCTTTTTCAAGAAAGCCATGGAAGACGGCACTGACCTGGAGCGGCTGATGGAATACCACAAGGAGCATATCAGCTTTTTCCAGCACGAAAGGCTCATCCACCTTATCGTTATGTTCCTCTTTGCCATCTCCACTGTTATCTGCTTCATCGTCATCGCTGTGACCAAGGAGATAATGCTGGTGGTGCTGGCGCTGGCTCTGCTGGTGCTGCTGGTGCCCTATATCAAGCATTACTACTTTCTCGAAAACCAGACCCAGCAGCTTTATCACGACTATGAAAAGCTGCATGAAAAGCTCTACGGCTTTCCGAAAGACGAGGACGAACTTAAATGAGCTATCATTCCTATAACGAAAAGGAGCACTGGAAAGGGAGCGTTCTGGAAGCACCGCTGCCGCCGGTCCTTGTCAGCTGCGGCGACGAGAAGACACCTAACGTTCTCACTGTCGCCTGGACAGGCATCCTTAACACCCAGCCGCCTGTTACTTATATATCGCTGCGGCCCGAAAGGTTCTCTTATCCTATCATCAGGGAAAGGGGCGAGTTTGTTATAAACCTGCCCACAGAGGAGCTGGTGAGAGCCGTGGATTACTGCGGAGTAAAAAGCGGCAGGAACACGGATAAGCTCGCACAGACCGGGCTGACTGTGACTAAGGGCGTTGCGGTCTCGGCACCGATGATAAATGAATGTCCGCTGTCGCTTGAATGCAGGGTCAGACAGATAATAAAGCTCGGCACACATGATATGTTCATGGCAGACATTGTCGGAGTGAATGCCGCTAAGGAGCTTCTGGACAATAACGGCAGGCTTTGCCTTGAAAGAGCAAAACTGCTGGCTTATTCTCACGGCGAATATTACGGGCTGGGCAGAAAGCTCGGCAGCTTCGGGTATTCGGTGAGGAAGAGAAAGCAAAAGACAAATTCAGCAAAGAAAAGGAAAAAATGAGTATGAAGAAATTGATCTGCCTCGCCGCTGCTTTCGGCGCTTACGCTGTACTGGGAGCAAAGAAGGCTGACGCCTGGGGCACGAAGACCCACCAGGATATCACAACAAAGGCTCTTGCGCTTCTGGAAAAGGAGAAGAAGACAAGAGTCGTAAACTTTTATCAGGACTACCACGAGCAGCTGCTCAAGGGCTGCACCGAGCCAGACAAAAAGGGCGATATAGACAAGGGTGCCGGAAGGCACTACTACTCCTGTGTTAACCCCAAGGGCAAAGAGCTTTCTAAAACAAACGGCTATTATCAGAACAGGCTGGGCAAGTTTTTAAGAAGTGCAAGAACGCTGCTTGAAGAAAACTATACCGCTGCCCTTTCCTACTATAAGAGCGGCAACACAGAGGAGGCTATGCACTATCTGGGAAGAGCTATACATTTCCTCGAGGATATGGGCTGTACGGTACACGTTGCCAATATGCGCTATCTGCCCAAGACCAGCAACCCCCACCACGCCTTTGAAAAGCATATCGACACCACCTGTGTAAAACATACGGCAGACAGATTTGACAAGAGACTTAACAAGGTATACGAGAAGGACAGCTTCGAGGACGCCGCTAACAAGCTCGTTGGCTATTCCTCAAAGTTTGTCGCAATGATATCTCACCTTGACCCCAGAGCCTTTGACGACACCGCAAAGAACGCTCTGCCTGTTACTCAGCAGAACGTTATGGCGCTGCTTATCAGGTTCTATAACGACTGCGCTTCCGACAACGGAAACTATATCACGGACGCTAAACTGTATACCATAAGGAACGAGGCTTCGGGTCTTGTGATAACTGTCACGCCAAAGGGGCTTGTGCTGGATGAGCCGGACAAGGAAAAGGAGCAGAAGCTTACGATCATGCTTCGCAGCAAGGGTGCTGTCGCATTCAAGGTCGGTGACGGCGGATATGTAAACGGCAAATGCAGCGGCTATGATTATCTGAAGATAGACGGAGAGCCTGCGCTTTTCAGGCTGGCCGCACTCGGGAACAGGCGTTTTCGCATAACTGTCGGTTCGGAGGATTTTGAGAAAGTCCTTGAGAACACACAGAACGGCAAGCTTGCGATCTCGAAATTCGACCCTGCTGACCCCCTCCAGGTCTGGGTGCTCCAATAGCAGGGGCGAGCCCCTGCTTAGCGGGACTCGCAGATGAGCTTGATGGCGGTGCGGTCCTCGCCGTCGATGGTGATATTTGCGAAAGCCGGGATACAAATGAGATCTATCCCGACAGGTGCAAGATATCCTCTTGCGATAGCAACGGACTTGATAGCCTGGTTCGCAGCACCGGCGCCCACCGCCTGGATCTCGACAGCTCCGCTCTCACGGATAACGCCCGAGATAGCTCCTGCAACAGAGTTTGGTACGGATCTTGATGAGACTTTTAATACTTCCATTTTATATCCTCACTTTCTTATCAGGTTTCGGGGATCGACCCGGATCATAAATCACTTAGATTATACTATAATCTTTTTGAAATTGCAAGCGGATATCGTTTTTTCGTTATTATCGCTTAATTATCCTCTTGATATTTGTCGCTTTTCCCGATTTTTCATCGAAGCTGACCACCACAGCATTTATAAAAGCGGCTTCCTCGCTCTCGGAAAACCTCACTGGGGTGTGGTAAAGGAACTTGTTTATAACTATGTCCTTGTCCACTCCCAGAACAGAGCGCTCGGGGCCTGTCATTCCCACATCGGTGATGTAAGCCGTGTGTGAGCCAAGGATAGTCTCGTCAGCCGTCTGGACATGGGTGTGAGTTCCAAGCACTGCTGTCGCCCTGCCCTCAAGATAGAAGCCCATAGCCTTCTTCTCCGAGGATGCCTCGGCATGGAAATCCACGATGATGTTCTTTGTGTCCACCGCTTCAAGAAGCCTGTCGGCGCAGGAAAAGGGGTTCTCCAGCGCATCGAGATACATAGTGCCGATAAGGTTTATAACAGCTACCCGGCAGGCGCCCATATCTATATAGGTCACTCCCCTGCCCACAACGCCGTCGGGATAGTTGGCGGGGCGCAGAAGATTTTCCTCGGTGTCGAAAAGCTCCTCGGTCTCCTTGCGGCGGAAACAGTGGTTTCCTGTGGTTATGACATCGGCACCCATATTTATCAGCCTGTGATAGGACTGAGGCGTTATGCCGTTGCCCTGAGCCGAGTTCTCGCCGTTTATGACAGTTATGTCGATGCTGTGCTCACGCTTTATCTCAAACAGCTTTTTTTCAAGTATATCGCAGCCGCTGCTGCCCACAACATCTCCGATAAAAAGCAGGTTCATCCTGTCCTCCCTCAAATATCACAAAACGGGACAGCCGAGCAAGGCCGCCCCGTCAGGTCTTTGGTTTTAAATTATTCCTCGCTGCTCTCCTGAGTGTCAGCTGTCTCGGTGACATCTGCATCAGCGGGGGCAGGCTCTTCGGTCTGTGCCGTTATCGTTTCCTGTGCAGGCCTTACATCCTCCGAAGCTTCGATAACACCGGCGGCAGGAGCATCCGTATACTCGGACTCAGGTATCTCACCGTTCATGAGCTTGTAGAATGTGGGGCCGTCGATCTTCTCGTTCTTCATCAGATACTTAGCGATGAGGTGGAGCTTGTCGATATGCTCTGTCAGCAGCTCCTCTGCCTTTTCAAAAGCAGTCTCAACGATAGTTCTGATCTCGTTGTCGATCTCGGCAGCTATATTATCGGAATAGCTGGGAGTGTTGCTGTAGTCACGGCCAAGGAACACCTCGTGCTCGGGCTGACCGTAAACAACAGGACCCAGGTTATCGCTGAAGCCATAGCGTGTTACCATATTCCTTGCGGTAGAGGTAGCTCTCTCCAGGTCATTGGATGCGCCTGTGGAGATATCGTCGAGGATTATCTTCTCGGCAACTCTTCCGCCCAGCAGAACGATGATGTTCTCGAACATCTCATTCTTGGAAACATAGGACTTATCCTTCTCGGGCAGGCTCATTGTAAAACCGCCTGCGCCGCCTCTCGGTATGATGGTGACCTGATGCACCTTATCCTGGCTCTTGCAGTAATAGGTACAGATAGCGTGGCCGCCCTCGTGATAAGCGGTGAGCTTCTTCTCGGCTTCGGTGACCACTTTGGACTTCTTCTCAGGACCTGCGATGACCTTGATGGATGCTTCCTCGAGCTCGGCTCTTGTTATAGCCTTCTTGTTGTGTCTTGCAGCAAGAAGAGCAGCTTCATTTACAAGGTTCTCAAGATCAGCACCTGTAAATCCTACGGTAGACTTTGCAATAGTCGAAAGGTCAACATCGGGAGCCAGGGGCTTGTTTCTTGTGTGGACTTTGAGTATATCCTCTCTGCCCTTTACATCGGGATATCCCACAAGGATCTGTCTGTCAAATCTGCCCGGTCTCAAAAGCGCCGGGTCAAGGATATCACGTCTGTTGGTGGCTGCCATAACGATGACGGAGTCATTATCCTCAAAGCCGTCCATCTCTACCAGCAGCTGGTTAAGGGTCTGCTCACGCTCATCGTGGCCGCCGCCAAGACCTGCACCTCTGTGTCTGCCCACAGCGTCGATCTCATCGATGAACACGATAGAAGGACAGTTTTTCTTTGCCTGGTCAAAAAGGTCTCTTACTCTGGATGCGCCGACGCCGACGAACATCTCGACGAAATCTGAACCGGAGATCGAGAAGAAAGGCACCTTTGCCTCTCCTGCCACGGCTCTTGCCAGCAGGGTCTTACCTGTTCCCGGAGGGCCCTCCAGCAGAACGCCCTTGGGTATGCGTGCGCCTATATCAAGATACTTCTTGTTGTCTCTCAGGAAGTCAACTATCTCCTGGAGCTCCTCCTTTTCCTCCTCGGCTCCTGCCACATCGTCAAACGTGGCTTTCTTGCTGTCAGGCGACACTCTCGCATTCGCCTTTCCGAAGGAGGACATCTTTCCGCCGCCTGCGCTCTTCATCATGAACACAAAGAAGAACACCATAACGCCCAGCATGAGCAGGGTGGGTATCAGATTGAGCCAGAAGCTGTTGTCCGATATAGGGATGAGGTCATATTTCAGAGGATCATCCGGGTGCGCCTCGTTATACTTGCGCCTGTAGTTCTCGGCATCCTCTCCGCCCAGCACCTCGTTTGCAAAGATCGAAACATTTGGCACTGTGTAGGAATTGACTTTTTCGGAGTCATCGGTGTTCAGCTTATACTTCAGCTGTCCCGAACCGAGGTCGAGCTCGAACTCGGAGACCTCCAGCTTGTCAAAATGGCTCATGATCTCGGAATAATCCTTATCGGAATTACCGCCGGACATATTCGTGAGCATGAAAACGAGCCCGAATATTATCGCAACTGAGACCACAAGATAAAGAAGAAGCGTTTTTCCGTTTCCACTATTCTTCAATAGATCACAACCTTACTACTGTATTTTTGTCACGCCCGAAGCTTTTATTCAGGCTCTATCATTCATTTTACTGACCAGTTGATTATAATACATCATTGTGACAGTTTTATGATATTCTGAAAACAAGGATCCTTTTTGTCGAATTGTCTAGCTTCACACGCTCGGCGGCGCCGAAGCCCTCGACAAAAACAACGCCCTCGCCGTCCGCAAGGATAACAGCGCCGTTTCGCTCATCGGTGCGGAACCTCGAATTTATGAGCTTTCTCACATCGGATGTGAAATCACGGCTGCAAAGCTTTATCTTATCGCCGCTCTTACGTCCTCTGACAACAAGCTCACCATATATTTTATCATAATCCAGACAACAGTTTGTGAATTTTTTATGAATATTTGCAATTTCATCGGGAGCCGCTATAACTTCAAAGTCTATCCTGCGGCCCATAAAGGCTATCCCGCCGTTTTCAGGCACTTTCACCTCGTCTGCCCTGTCATCCGGGTCATAGGCTCCGTCAAAGGTGAGTATCCCCTTTGAGACATTGGCAAACACGCCCTCACAGACATTTTGCCTGCCGCCCTGACGGATCATCTCATCGAGCCTTTCTATCTGTGCTGTCCTGGGAGATAAGCCCTCGGCGGTCATTATCCTTATGATGACCCGCCTTAAAAGGCTCTCGTGGGCGCCTTTCAGCGCTTCGCAGTCCCAGCCCTTTTCAAGCCGGCATTTTTCAAACAGCTCGTCCGACATAGTCTCCAGCAGATCGCAGTCCGAAAGCAGCGCTCTCGAAGTGCTCAGGTAAGAGGTGAAAAGGCCGCTGTTCAGTTCCCTCATCACAGGGATTATCCTGTGCCTTATCTTGTTTCGTGAATACAGGTCCTCAAGGTTCGTTGAGTCTGTAACATAGTCCTGTCCCCTGCTTTCGAGATAGGCTTCCACCTCTTCTCTTGTGAGTTCGCAGAGGGGACGGATAAAGCGCCCTCTCACAGGGGGGATGGAGCTTATCCCTTTAAGGCCCGAGCCCCTGGCAAGGTTGAACACCGCTGTTTCAAGGCGGTCGCTGAGGGTGTGGGCTGTGCATATCCTGTCGCAGTCAAAGGACTCGAAATAGCGGTAGCGAAGCTCTCTTGCGCCAAGCTCCGTAGAAACGCCCTGCTCCTCACAGTAGGCCGTCACATCTATCCTTGTGCTTTCAAACGGCACCCCCAGCCTCTCACAAAGGCGGCGGCAGAACTCCTCGTCACGCTCACTCTCCTCTCCCCTGAGGCAGTGGTTGACATGGCAGGCGCTGACCTTATATCCCAGCTCCAACAAACACAAAAGGAGCGCCACGCTGTCTGCTCCGCCGGAAAGGCAGACCAGCAAGCGTTCGCCCTTATTGCACATCCGGTATTTCTCAATGGCAGCCGCAGCCGCCTTGGAAAACTCACTCATCGTTTCTCCTGAAATCTATGCCCCGGAACAGAGTGTACTCGCCCATCCAGCCGAGCTGGATAGTGTTGGTCTGTCCGTGACGGTTCTTGGCTATTATACACTCCGCTGTGGATTTATCGGCAGTGTCGTCGTGATAAGCTTCTCTGTAAAGGAACATGATGATGTCCGCATCCTGCTCGATAGAACCGGACTCTCTGAGGTCCGACATAAGAGGACGCTTGTCGTCACGCTTCTCGGCGCTTCTCGAAAGCTGTGAAAGAGCGATGATAGGGACATTGAGCTCCTTTGCCATAAGCTTTAAGCCTCTGGTTATCTCACTGACTATCTCGACACGGCTGGCATTCTTTGTGGTGGACTGCATCAGCTGTATGTAGTCGATCACCACAAGGCCCAGGTTCTTCATTCGCCTTAGCTTCGCCTTCATCTGGGGGACTGTGGTCCCGCCGCCGTCATCGAAGTATATAGGCAGGTGGGACAGCGTGTCCGCAGCCACAGCTATCTTTTCCCAGTCGGCGTTCTCCAGCTTTCCCGTTCTCATAAGAGAGTTGTCTATGAGCGCTTCGGTGGCCAGCATTCTGGAAACCAGCTGCTCCTTGCCCATCTCGAGGGAGAAGAACACAACATCCTTCTTTGTGGCCTTGCACATATTCACCGCTATGTTTGCCGCAAAGGCGGACTTACCCATAGCAGGACGGGCAGCGATGATAACAAGGTCAGTCTTGTTAAGACCTGTGGTAACGGCATCCAGCTGGCTGAAGCCGGTGGTAGCCCCGAGAAACTCCTCGGCATCGGATCCCGAGATCTCTTCAAGGTGAGAGAAGGTGTCAACGATAACGTCGCTTATCCTTGCAAGACCCAGAACGTTCTTTCCCTGTCTTATGTTGTATATCGCCTGCTCGGCGCTGTCGAGCTGATCCTCGGCAGATTCCGTGCCGTAGTAAGCCTTCTGCAGGATATCGTTGGCGCAGGCGATAAGCTGTCTTGTCTTTGCCTTCTCGTCGATTATCTTGCAGTAGCTGTCTATGTTTGCGGTGGTGGGCACGTTTTTCATAAGGCCGTAAAGATAGGTCTTGGCCATGGATGCGTTCTCGAACACGCCCATAGTCACAGACTCGTCTATAACGCTTATGATATCCTTGCCCGAGTCATTGAACATTGTCCTTATGATTATGCTGTAAAGCTGCTGGTGCTGTGGACGGTAAAAGCTCTCGGCTTTGAGCATCTCTGCCACCGTTGACATACATTCGGGGTCCAGCAGCATCCCACCCAGGACAGCCTCCTCGGCCTCCTGAGAAAAGGGCGGTTCTCTTCCCAGAACGGAAGACGGGTCGAACCCGGTGTTTTCGTTAGCCGCCATGATTACTCCTCGATCACCTTGATCTTGATATTGCAGCCCACACCGTGTGTAAGCTTGACTGCTGCTTCAAAGTCTCCGTATGCCTTGATCTCGGATTTAAGGTTTATCTTCTTCTTGTCGATATCCACCTTATACTGCTCCTTGATAGCGTCGCTGACAGCGGAAGCGGTAACAGCGCCGAAGAGCTTTCCGCCCTGGCCTGCCTTCGCCTTTATAACGACCTCCTTGTCCTCGATAACGGAAACTATGCTCTTGTTGTCCGCTATCTCAACATCGATCTTGTGCTGCTCGGATGCCTTTCTTCCGGCAAGGTCATTGAGGTTCTTGGGTGTTGCTTCAAGAGCAAAGCCCTTTGCTATAAGATAATTTCTTGCATAGCCGTCGGCAGCGTTGATGATGTCTCCGGCCTTGCCCGAACCCTTTACGTCCTTTATAAGAATTACTTTCATTTAAAGCACTTCCTTTCATTCGTGAGTCATATTGTTTCTGATGTATTCATCTATAGCCTCGCTCAAGCGCTTTCTTGCGTCCTCAAGCGTGGTCTTTATCTGTGTTGCCGCCATAGTCAGGTGGCCGCCGCCGCCCAGAGATTCCATAACTATCTGAACGTTGAAAGCACCCATGCTCCTTGCGGAGATATTGACAGTGTCCCCCTGCTGGTAGAGCACGAAGGATGCGTTTACGCCTGTTATGCCCAGCAGCTCGTCTGCCGCCTGGGAAGCCGCTATCCTTATCTCGGGGAAGGTCTCCTCGGTGTAGGCGATAGCGCAGCCGTTATATATGGATGCGTTGTTTATCAGCAGCGATTTCTGGTGATAGGTCTCGATAGAGTTTGCAAACAGCTTCTTTACCGCAACGGTGTCCGCACCGTATTTTTTGAGCAAAGCCGCAGCTTCAAAGGTCATAACGCCGGTCTTCATAACGAAGTTCTTTGTATCGAGCATTATACCCGAGAGCATAGCCTCGGCAACGGGAGCCGGCATCCTGACCTCATCGCCGAAATACTGCGCAAGCATCGTTACCAGCTCACAGGCAGAAGAAGCGTTAGGCTCTAAAAACGACATAACTGTCGGCTGGATGCCGTCTACCATTCTTCTGTGGTGGTCTATAACTATAACGTCTTTTGCTTTTTTGAGCACATCCGCCGACTCCACAAGAGCGGGGTTGTGGGTGTCACAAACAAACAGGAGCGTTGTGTCATCGAGCAGGGAAAGACCCTGCTTAGGGGTGATGAACAGGTCATCCGACATCGTCTGCTCGAGATAATCTATAAGCGATACCGCCAGGTTCTTTGACTTGTCAACTATGACATAGGCCGGCTTGCCCAGCTGTCTTGCGGCATTGACTATACCGATGCTGGAGCCTATGCTGTCGAGGTCTCCGAAGCGGTGGCCCATAACGAGCACCTTTTCGTGGGAGTTAATATACTCAAGCACAGCCTTCGATACCATTCTGATACGGGTCTTGTTGTTTGAGTCTGTTCCCGAGGAAAGCCCGCCGAAGAAATTGAACTCGCCGTCCTCCTTGACAGCGGCCTGGTCTCCGCCTCTGCCCATACACATCTCCAGCGCCTGTCTTGCGAACTTCTCGCTCTCGGCAGGATTGGAGCCGTCACGGGAAACACCGATAGAAAGGGTTATGTTCGAGCGGTCGGAAACGGTTATCTTCTTGGCCTGCTCCAGTATCCTGAAACGCTGCTCGATTATGGGCGCCAGGTGGCGCTCCTCCATAAAGATAAAGAACTTATCATTGGATACCTTCTTCGAGATAGCTGTCGAGCCCTCGATAAAGTCCTCGATAAGGCGCTCTATCTCGACCTGAACGTGAGCCTTCTCGCTCTCACGGACACCGGACATTATCTCGTCATAGTTGTCTATCATAATGATGATGACAGCCCTGTGAGACATCCTTGTTTCATAGTCAAGTTCGATAAAGTCTGTAACGTCATTGAAATAGATGAGAGTAAGGCTGTTGTCAGCCTCGTTCTCAACAGCCCTTGCATAATAGAACTTCGTGTTCACACAAACAAGGTCGCCCTTTGCCGTATGGATCTGCTCCAGGTCGATATTCATAATGTCCCCGATCTTCTGACCGTAGGGCTCACCCTCGAAAAACACCCTCTCGGCAAAGGCGAGGTTTGACCATATCACTGTGGCATCCGCATCTATAACGATAACGGGAGCCGGGAAATTATACATCGAGTCTCTTTCTTTTCTGGTTATCATCGTTGCCATACGGGAGATCTTCTTTTTGTTCTGTGTCGAAAACCCCCACAATTCCAGTGCCAGCATAAAAGCGCATACAACGTCTATAACTATGAAAACACTGCCCGCCGTGCTTTTCGACGGGGTGTTATGCAGTATGATCGCCGTAATAAAAGCGCTTATCACTGTTGCCGCCACAGTGGAGCAGACAAGTAGATGAAAACCGTTGTTCTTCTTCATTACAACAAACATTCCTTTCCGCAAAGCATCAGCTCTGCATTTAGAAAGCATATCTTCAGGGCGTTACTCTTTCGCCCTTAAATCTCCATGATGATAGGAAGTATCATAGGACTTCTCTGTGTCTTTTCAAAGATGAATTCGCTGAGTCGGTCCTTCATCTTGCCCTTGATGGTGTTCCAGTCCTTGACGTTTCTTTCAAGGCAGGCGCTGAGCGTCTGCTCCAGCAGAGCCTTGGCTTCGCTCATAAGCTCCTCGCTCTCACGGACATATACAAAGCCTCGGGACACAACATCCGGCCCTGCAAGTATCTCGCCGGACATACGGTCGATAGTTGCCACAGCTATGATGAGGCCGTCCTCGGCAAGACGCTTTCTGTCTCTCAGGACGATAGCGCCGACGTCACCGACGCCCAGACCGTCAACAAGCACTCTGCCTGCCGGCGCCTGACCGACTATCTTCATATCAACGCCGTCGGTCTCGATTATATTACCTATCGAAGCTATAATGATATTCTCCTCGGGTATGCCCACAGAGAGCGCCGTCTGCTTGTGCTTCATAAGGTGCTTATACTCGCCGTGAACGGGGATAAAGAACTTTGGCTTCGTTATTGAGAGCATCAGCTTCTGCTCTTCCTGACAAGCGTGGCCTGAAACGTGAACGTCATACATCCCCTCGTATATCACCTCGGCACCCAGGCGCATAAGGTCATTGACAACGGCTGTTACCAGCTTTTCGTTGCCGGGGATAGGGTTAGCCGATATGATTATAAAGTCGTTTGGGGTTATGCTCACCTGGCGGTGGAAGTTCTCGGACATCCTTTTGAGAGCCGACATAGGCTCGCCCTGGCTTCCCGTTGTGACTATAACAGTCTTCTCCGGAGCATATCTTCCTATGGAGTCTATATCTATGAGCACCCCTGCCGGGACTTTCAGATAGCCAAGCTCTGCGCCCTTGGACATGACATTCACCATGCTCCTGCCCGAGCAGGCCACCTTTCTGCCGTGGATAACGGCGCTGTTTATTATCTGCTGTACCCTGTGTATATTAGATGCAAAGGTAGCGATGATTATTCTCTTTCCCTCTGCTCTGTCAAACAAACGCTCGAAGCTCTCGCCCACCTTGCGCTCGCTCATTGTAAAGCCCGGGCGCTCTGCGTTGGTGGAATCTGCCATGAGCGCCAGGACGCCCTTATTGCCAAGCTCTGCAAACCTGGGCAGGTCGATTATACCGCCCTCGATAGGCGTATAGTCCACCTTGAAGTCACCGGTGTGGACCAGCACGCCGGCAGGCGTATGGATAGCAAAGCCAACAGCGTCGGGTATCGAGTGATTGACTCTTATAAACTCGACCGCCATACAGCCGAACCTTACTGTGTGTCTCGGCTCCACAACAACGAGCTTGCAGTCATCAAGGATGCCGTGCTCCTTGAGCTTGCCCTCGACAAGGCCGATAGTCAGCCTTGTGCCGTAGACCGGGACATTGAATTTTTTGAGAAAATAAGGAAGACCGCCGATGTGGTCCTCGTGGCCGTGTGTAAGAACGACGCCCCGAAGCTTGTCTATATTCTTCTCGATATAGGAAAAATCAGGGATAACTATATCTACACCCGGCATATCGTCATCCGGGAACGCAAGACCGCAGTCGAGCACGAACAGGTCGTTCGAGCACTCGATAGCGTTGAAGTTCTTGCCTATCTCGTTAAGGCCTCCCAGAGGGATTATCCTGACAGGTGTCTTTCTCACAGGCTCCTGCTTCTTCTGGGCAGGGCGTCTTCTCTGCTGGGTGTTGTTCTCACGCTTAGCAGCTGCGTTTTCCTCACGTCCCCTGCGGGGTCTCTCGTTGCTGCGCTCGGAGACCTGAAGAGGCTTTGATGCTCCTGTTCTGCGGAATATCATCCTCTTTGATGACGAGCTTTTTGAGTCTTTAGTATTCTGTTTTGCCATAAATAATTGCCTGCCGCCGAAAATTTGCAATGCAAACAAAGGGCAGAAGCAGGCTGCTCCTTCCTTTCTGCGCAAAAGCGCCGATAATGTTTATGTAGTACGGATGTGCAGGCGGTGGCCGCCGTGGAATGACTGTTCAAGTTCGGTTTTACACATCCTTATATCAAGCGAAAGCCATCTTTCGCAAATGAACGCAAATATCCTTTTATATTTTACTCCATTTTTGCATTATTGTCAAGCAAATAACAAAACAATTGGCGAAAGTTCAGGCCTTTTTACAAAAGCCGGGTCGTAAAACAGAAAATTCTGAAAATATTGTTACTTTTTTGTCCCCTGCCCTTTTCAAAGGGGATGAAATATGGTATAATGAATGCGTTGCATTCATTATACTTTTATGCCCTTGCAGATCCGTGCCGCTTCACGGCACTCCCTGCACATCGGGCAATTATACCATAACGCTTCGCTTTTATGGTATAATCAATAAGTATTCTGACATACTGACCTGCTGTGCATAAGCACGGCTTACGGAGGTTTAAAATGACAAACGATATAAACGAGCTAAAAGAGCTCGCTCTTGAAAAGTATTTTTCTCACATGAACGACAAGCAGAAGGAGGCTGTTTTCTGTATAAAAGGGCCTCTGCTCATCCTTGCCGGCGCCGGCAGCGGAAAAACCACTGTGCTTGTCAACAGGATAGCCAATATGATATTTTTCGGCAACGCCTATAACAGCGATATCGGCTTCGGCACGCCTTCACAGGAGGATATAGCTTTCCTCAAAGACTATATCGAGGGCAGACAGACCGATGCCGATAAGCTTGCGGATATCATAGCTATTGACTGTGTAAAGCCCTGGAGCATACTTGCGATAACATTTACCAACAAGGCCGCAGGTGAGCTCAAAGACAGGCTGGAAGCCATGCTCGGCGAGGCAGGCCAGGGCATAACAGCCGCCACGTTCCACTCCGCCTGCGCAAGGATACTAAGGCGGGAGGGCGACAGGCTGGGCTATGACAGAAACTATACTATCTACGATACCGACGACACCCAGCGTTCTATAAAGAGGGTGCTCTCCGACCTGGAGATAAACGACAAGATGTTCCCGCCGAAGCTCATCATGTCCGAGATATCCCACGCCAAGGACAGCCTTATCAGCCCGGAGGAATACACCGCACAGGCGGCAAACGACTACCGCAATATGACCATAGGCAGGGTCTACAAGGTTTATCAGCAGAGGCTAAAGCAGGCAAACGCCATGGATTTTGACGACATCATCGTCAATACCGTAAAGCTCTTTGAGGAGTTCCCGGATGTGCTTGACCACTATCAGAACCTCTACAAATACATACTTGTGGACGAGTATCAGGACACGAACAGAGCGCAGTTTCAGCTTATCTCCCTGCTGGCGGAGAAAAACAAGAACCTGTGTGTTGTGGGAGATGACGACCAGAGCATCTATAAATTCAGAGGGGCTACTATCGAGAATATCTTAGGGTTCGAGGATCAGTTCGAGGCTGACGGCTGCAAGGTGATAAAGCTTGAGCAGAATTACCGTTCGACCCAGAATATACTGACCTGTGCCAACGAGCTTATAAGCCACAACAAGGGCAGAAAGGGCAAGAACCTCTGGACAGCCGCAGGCGACGGCGACAAGGTGACGGTCTACAGGGCCGGCTCCGAGAGGACGGAAGCCCAGTTTATTGCGGATACTATCATCGAGGATGTGGAGCAGGGCGGCAAGTTCAATGACCACGCTGTGCTATACAGGATGAATGCAAACTCCAACAGCATCGAGCGCACATTCATACAGCGAAACATCCCCTATAAGATAATCGGCGGCCCCAAGTTCTATGACAGAAAAGAAATAAAGGACGTTCTCGCTTACTTGCAGGTAATAAACAACCCCAGCGATATGCTGAGGCTCAGAAGGATAATAAACGTCCCTAAGAGGGGCATCGGCGAAGCAACGGTGAAGCTTGTCGAGCAGATAGCTTCCGACCTGGGGACTGACCCTATCTCCGTTATGGAGGATGCGGACGGGCTGGCGCCGCTTCAGAGAAAGGCCGCACTGCTGAAAAAGACCGCCGGAATGTTCAGAGAGTTCGAGGAGCTGGCTGAAGAGCTGGAGCTGACAGAGCTGCTGGACGAGGTGGTTGACAGGAGCGGCTATGCGGACGAGCTAAAAAAAGAGGGCGATGATGGAGCCGTAAGGCTTGAGAATATCGCCGAGCTCAAATCCACGATGCAGAACTTCATCGACGAGAATGAGGAGCCCACGCTTTCGGGATTTCTGGAGGAGATATCCCTTTACACCGATATCGACAACCTTGACAGGGACGCCGACTATGTCGTTATGATGACTATGCACTCGGCAAAGGGACTAGAGTTCCCGGTGGTGTTTGCGGCGGCTATGGAGGAGAATATCTTCCCGTCCTCCAGGAGCATGGAGAGCGAAGCCGATATCGAAGAGGAGCGCCGCCTTGCCTACGTTGCGGTGACAAGAGCAAAAAAGCGCCTTTACCTTACCTATGCTGCACAGCGTATGCTCTTCGGTCGTACTGACCACAACAGGGTGTCACGGTTCATAAAAGAGCTGCCCCAGGGGCAGATAACCAAGAAAGAAGAGGTCATGACCGCCTCCGACCTCGGCTTTGAGGCGCCGAGGAGCATAAGCTTACAGCAGCAGATGAAAGCCCGCACAGGCGCTGCCGAGCAGGATGTGCCTGTCCTTGCGGCCGGCGACAGGGTGGCCCACAAGATCTTCGGAGAGGGCACTGTGCTCTCGGTGAAGCCTATGGCAAACGATATGCTGGTGGAGATAGCCTTTGACGACAGAGGCACGAAAAAAGTTATGGCAAAATATGCGAAGCTGAGAAAATTGTAAATTTATTTCAAAATCCCTGCCGTGACGCTTGACAAATGCTATGCTATCTGATATAATGTATTAGTCGCTGTAATGGTGATGAGCTATTAGCTCAGTCGGTAGAGCATTTGACTTTTAATCAAAGGGTCTGGGGTTCGAATCCCCAATAGCTCACTAGCAGCACAAACCGCTTGTTTACGTTATTTGACGTAGATAGGCGGTTTTCTTTATCCATTTACAATTGACGTTATTCAGCGAAAATAGCTGAAAATGAGCAAAAGCGGAAAATATATGCCCGAAAAATATGCCTAGGATTATATACTATTATATAAAACAAAACAGCCTGCCCGGCTACGCCGTTGGGTTTGTAGCCCCACTTGGCGAGCAACTGATTGACTACACTGGTCGTTCCGGCGCCAAAGACGTCATCGATGGATATGTGACTCTTGATGACTCTTCTTGCTTCTACAACGTCAGCATGGACTATCTGACAGATCTTATCGACGAAAAACGAACACTGAGATGACCGCCCGGGACAGCAAGGCTCGGAGCGGTTTTTATTTGTAAAAAATATGTTTAAAATGGGGATCAGTGCTTGACAAACGGCGGCAGGTGTGATAAAATCAATGTATATGTTAAAGGCTAGGACGAAGAGAGTAGTCAGTCAGCGAAGGCCGAAGCGAGCCGCCGGCGGTGTGAGGGCGGTGTCAGTAGCTTTCTGACGAAGATCACTTTATCAGCTGCGCACCGAACCTCAGTAGGCTGCGACGCTTTTTCCCTGCGTTATCGGGAACGCATATAATTGTATGCTGAATGGGTGGTTTGCGTAAGCCTATGGCTTTCGTCCTTTTCGGGACGGGAGCTTTTTTTGTTATCCGCCCATCCAGAAGACCGACGAAAGGATGAGAATTGTGTACAAAAAAGTGGACACTAATCTGAACTTTGTTCAGAGAGAAAAACAGGTCGAAAAATTCTGGGACGAGAACGGCATCTTTGAAAAGAGCATAGACAGCCGCAAAAAGGGCGAGAGCTATGTTTTCTATGACGGCCCTCCCACAGCTAACGGCAAGCCTCACATCGGCCATGTTCTTACCCGTGCTATCAAGGACATGATCCCAAGATACCACGCAATGAAGGGCGCTATGGTACCGAGAAAGGCCGGCTGGGACACCCACGGTCTGCCTGTCGAGCTGGAGGTAGAAAAGATGCTGGGGCTTGACGGCAAGGAGCAGATAGAGGAATACGGTCTCGAGCCTTTTATTGAAAAGTGCAAGGAGAGCGTATGGAAATACAAGGGTATGTGGGAAGACTTCTCCGGAACTGTCGGCTTCTGGGCTGATATGGAGAACCCCTATGTTACCTATCACAATGATTTTATCGAGTCCGAGTGGTGGGCTTTAAAGCAGATATACGACAAGGGTCTGCTTTATAAGGGCTTTAAGATCGTGCCCTACTGCCCGAGGTGCGGAACTCCCCTTTCCTCCCACGAGGTGGCACAGGGCTATAAGCTTGTAAAAGAGCGTTCCGCTATCGCAAGATTTAAGATCAAGGGCAAGGATGAGTTCTTCCTTGCGTGGACAACGACCCCCTGGACCTTGCCCTCAAATGTGGCTCTCTGCGTGAACCCCGACGAGATCTATTGCAGGGTAAAGGCTGCCGACGGCTATATCTACACAATGGCTCAGGCTCTGCTTGACACTGTGCTCGGCTCACTTGCCAAGGACGGCGAGGCAGCTTATGAGGTGCTCGAGAGCTGCACCGGAAAGGACCTTGAGTATACCGAGTATGAGCCTCTGTTCGAGTGCTCGGGCAAGGAAGCCGCAAAGCAGAACAAGAAGGCACACTTCGTTACCTGCGACAGCTACGTTACCATGTCCGACGGTACAGGTATCGTTCATATAGCTCCTGCCTTCGGTGAGGACGACTCCAGGATAGGCAGAAACTATGACCTCCCCTTCGTTCAGTTCGTTGACGGCAAGGGTAATATGACCGAGGAAACACCCTTCGCAGGGCTGTTCGTAAAGGACGCAGACCCCGAGGTGCTCAAGGATCTTGACAAGAGCGGAAAGCTCTTCTCTGCTCCCAAGTTCGAGCATGATTATCCTCACTGCTGGAGATGTAATTCTCCTCTGATCTACTATGCAAGAGACACCTGGTTCATCAGGATGACTGATGTGAAGGACAGACTTATCGCAAACAACAACACTATCAACTGGATACCCGAGAGCATCGGTACCGGACGTTTCGGCGACTGGCTGAAAAACGTTCAGGACTGGGGCATCTCGAGAAACAGATACTGGGGCACACCGCTTAATATCTGGGAGTGCGAGTGCGGATGCCGCCACTCCATCGGCTCCATCGAAGAGCTGAAGTCTATGTCGGACAACTGTCCCGAGGACATCGAGCTCCACAGACCCTTTATCGATAACGTTACTATCAAGTGTCCCGACTGCGGCAAGCAGATGAAGAGAGTTCCCGAGGTGATCGACTGCTGGTTCGATTCCGGCTCTATGCCTTTCGCACAGCACCACTATCCTTTCGAGAACAAGGAGCTCTTCGAGAGCCAGTTCCCGGCTGACTTCATCTCCGAGGCCGTTGACCAGACAAGAGGCTGGTTCTATTCGCTGCTGGCTATCTCCACACTTATCTTCGACAAGGCGCCTTTCAAGAACGTTATAGTTCTGGGTCTTGTTCAGGACGAGAACGGACAGAAGATGTCCAAGTCCAAGGGCAACGCTGTTGACCCCTTCGAGGCTCTGGAAAAGTTCGGTGCGGACGCTATCAGATGGTATTTCTATACCAATTCCCAGCCCTGGCTGCCCAACAAGTTCCACGACAAGGGCGTTACCGAGGGACAGAGAAAGTTTATGGGTACACTGTGGAACACCTATGCGTTCTACATCCTCTATGCCGAGATAGACAAGTTTGATCCCACAAAGTATGAGATCGAATATGACAAGCTCTCCGTTATGGACAAGTGGCTGCTCTCGAAGATGAACACTATGATAAAGCTCACCGACGAGAACCTTGCAAACTACCGTATACCGGAGGCTGCAAAGGCTATGCAGGAGTTTGTTGATGACCTGTCCAACTGGTATGTAAGAAGAGGCAGAGAGAGATACTGGGTACAGGGTATGAACCAGGATAAGATAAACGCTTATATGACCCTGTGGACAGCTCTCGTTACACTTTCCAAGTGTGCGGCTCCTATGGTCCCGTTCATCACTGAGGAGATATATCAGAACCTTGTGAGAAGCGTTGATGCTTCTGCTCCCGAGAGTATACACCTCTGTGACTACCCTGTATGCGATGAGAAGCTTATCGACAAGCAGCTGGAGAGCGATATGGACGAGGTACTGAAAATAGTTATCCTCGGAAGAAGCGCAAGAAACGGTGCTGCGCTCAAGAACAGACAGCCGTTGAGCACTATGTATGTGTCGGCTGACCACGAGCTTGACAGCTTCTATGTGGATATCATCAGGGATGAGCTCAACCTCAAGGCTGTGGAGTTCAGGGATGATGTTTCTTCCTTCATCGAGTATAAGTTCAAGCCCCAGCTCAAGACCCTTGGACCGAGATACGGCAAGAACCTGGGCGAGATAAGAACTGCTCTTTCCGAGCTTGACGGCAACGCCGCTTATGCAGAGCTTATGGCTAACGACGAGATCAAGCTTTCGATCTCTATCGGCGAGATATCCCTCGACAGAGATGATCTGCTTATCGAGAGCGCCCAGAAGGAAGGCTTCTACACCCTCACCGAGGGCGGCGTGACCGTTGCTATCTGCACTGTGCTGACACCCGAGCTTATCGAGGAGGGCTATGTGCGTGAGGTAGTGAGCAAGATCCAGACCATGAGAAAGGATTCTGGCTTTGAGGTAATGGATCACATCGAGGTGTCGATCAGCGGAAGTCAGGCTGTATGCGACGTAGTTGAGAAGTACAAGGACAGCATCTCGACAGACGTTCTTGCGAACTCTATCGCCTTCACCGATGCTCCCGACGCCAAGGATTGGGATATCAACGGCGAAAAGGTAAAGATCGCTGTTAAGAGAGTTTAACCCCTCATAACGAAATCTCCCCCGCAAAAGCGGGGGAGATTTTTATACCCATAGCATATAACGCAAAAGGCATACAGTCCAAAAAAATCGGACTGTATGCCTTTTTCTATTTCTTCATTCTAATTATCGAGTTCTTTGCAAACGCCTTGTCGCTGGTCATCGAGAACTTCATGGCGGCGTGGTTGGCGGTGTCGATAGGGTTGTCCCACTCGTCAAACAGCTCGCTTACCTTCATCGTCACCGGCTCGCCCTCAAAGGACAGCACCTCGACTTCGTCGCCCAGGTTGAACTTGTTCTTCTGCTGACAGTAGAGCCTGCCGTCCTTATAGCCCTCGACTATGGCCACAACGTCATACTCCCTGACATAGCCGCTGGTGCCGTAATACTGGCTCTGCTGGGGTCTGCCGAAATAGAAGCCCTCGCAGTAGGCCCTGTGGCTGACCTTATATACCTCGTCCTTTATCCACTGGGGAAGCTCGAAGTGGTCGGGGTCGGCCTTGAAGATGTCCATAGCCTTGCGGTAAGCATTCGTCACCACCGAAACATAATAGCTCGACTTTGCTCTGCCCTCTATCTTGAAGCTGTTTATGCCTGCCTTCGCCAGCTTGTCGATATGCTCTATCAGGCACATATCCTTGGCGTTCAAGATGTATGTTCCCTTTTCGTCCTCGAACACCGGGAAATACTGGCCGGGTCTCGTCTCCTCCATAAGGTGATATCCCCAGCGGCAGGGCTGAGCGCACTCGCCACGGTTTGCGTCACGTCCTGTAAGGTACTGTGAGATAAGGCATCTGCCCGAAAAGCTCACACACATAGCCCCGTGAACGAAGCACTCTATCTCCAGCTCCTTCGGGGTCTTTGCCCTTAGCTCTGCTATCTCCTCAAGGGTCATCTCTCTCGCAAGAACGACCCTCTTGGCGCCCATCTCATAAAAAGCATTTGCGCTGGCATAATTTACTATGCCTGCCTGTGTGGAAACGTGGATATCTATATCGGGAGCATACTTTCTCACAAGCGTGAACACGCCGATATCATTGACTATCAGCGCATCCACACCGGCTTCCTCCGCCTCCCTGACGAACTGTTCAAGGTGGGGTATCTCGTTGTTATGAGGAAGGGTATTGCAGGTAAGATACACCCGTTTTCCCCTTGAATGAGCTTCATCGCACGCCTTTCTGAGAAGCTCGCTGTCAAAGTTTGCCGAAGCTGCTCTCATCCCGAAGCCTGTGCCGCCCAGATAGACGGCATCAGCTCCGAAATCGAGCGCTGCATAAAGTCTTTCCATATCTCCCACGGGAGAGAGTATCTCCAGAAGGTCGGTATTGAGATCACGCATCAGATCATTCCTTTATCACGCAAGTCCTGCCTTCTTCAGGTTAGCCTCGTGCTCCTCAAGAGTCTCGGCATAGAAGGTCTGCTTGGTCGTGAGGTTATTACAGAAGTAGTAGTACTTGGTCTTAGCAGGATTGAGAACTGCCTTGATAGCGTCGATACCCGGGTTGCAGATAGGTCCTGCCGGCAGGCCCTTACAGCTGTATGTATCGTAGCTCTCAGTATAGTGCTCGATAGCTGTGGTGGTATCTGCCTGGGTATTGATAACGTTCTTGATATAGTTGTTCGTGGTATCCGACTGGAGCATAGGATAGGTGTCGGGGTCGTTGAGACGGTTGATGAATACAGATGCGACATTGGGCATCTCCTCGACGGAAGCCGACTCGAGCTGTACCAGAGACGCAAGAGTCATTATCTGCTGGAAATTGAGCTTCTGGTTATCCAGCTTCGGCTCGATAGAAGTGGTGTACTGCTTCTGGAAGGACTCCTTCACCTTCTTGGCCACGTTCTCTGCCGAATCATTTACATAGAAGTCGTATGTATCGGGATAGAAGTAGCCCTCTCTTGCATAGAAGGTATCGGCGTTCTTGTCTATCTTCTTCTCGAAGTCGAAGCCCTGGTCACGGTTGAACTGGAAGATAAAGTCGTCAGCCTTGCAGACCTCGGCTTCTTCAAGCTTGTTAGCAACAGTAACAAGGTTCTCGCCCTCGGCGAAGGTAACAGTTACAGACTTATAGGATTCTCTCTGAACGGAGAGCTTCTCGATGATATCCTGATAGCCGTTTGAAGGCTGGAGCGTGATGTCTCCGGGATAGAGAACAGGGTCGTCCTGGAGCTTCAGAGCTATCTTGAACAGGGTCTTGTTCTGGATAACGCCGTTCTCGATAAGGATATCGGCTATCCTGTCGTTGTCCGAGCCCTGGGGGATATTAAAGCGGATATCGCTCTCGCTCTTGCCTATTCCGTAGAACTCCATACCCAGCTTGATGCCTGTGACAGCCACAAGCAGCGAAACGGTAAGGATGATAGCAACTATGATTATGCCGCCGAAGATAGTTCCGTTGAAGCGGCTCTTTTTCTTCTTTTTCTTTTTCTTCTTCGAGCCGGTCTTAGTGCCCGTTTTCTTTTGTGTCGGACGCTGTCCCTCGGGGCGCTTCGGTCTCTGAGGTGTCTGTCCGGGCTTTGCCTCCGGGATAACGGGAGCCGCAGCTTCGGCCTGTTCCTCGGGCTTCTCGTTCTGGTCAGGCTTAGCCGTCCCGGCTGCTTCGGGGATAACGCTCTCCGGCGCCGGCTGGGATGCCTGCTTCTGTGCCTGCTCCTCCTCGGTGTTTACCGCCATAGAAGCTTTGTCTGCTTCCTTTTCCAATACAGCCACAGCAGAGGCTGCCGAAAGTGCGGACGCAGCATTGCTGAGATCCGACCTTGCAGATCTCTGGAGTGCGGCAACGTCGTTATGAGCCTTGCTCTTTGCGCTCTCCTGAGGGTCGGCATCCGTCTTCGGGCTGACAGGTGCAAAAGCCTTTTCTTCTGCCTGCGGCTCTGTACCCTGAACGAATAAAGGATTGCCGTTTCTAGAATCACTCATCAGTTTTCTTCCTTTCTCCTTACGGTGAAAAAGGCACAGCCTTATCACTCACCTGTAAAACGGTAGGTATTTTTATCAGTTATAAGCATATCAGCTTTGATATCAAATCCATTGTGCGAAAGCCTGTCACAGACACAGTTCTCATAGCAGATGCCGAGCTTCACGCCCCCAAAGTCTGCTAAAAAGCGGTCGTAGTAGCCTCCGCCAAAGCCAAGGCGAAAGCCCTCTTTGTCAAAGGCAAGCCCCGGCAGTATGCAAACAGCATTCTCAAAACGCTCTGTCCGCTCAGGGCTCTCCGGGGGTTCAAGTATCCCCATAGGGCTCTCTTCAAGCTCATCAAAGGAGCGCACCCTGTAAAAGTGCATTATCCCGTCCTTCGGGCTGCCCACACAGCGTGGACAAAGAACGGTCTTCTCCGAAAAAGCACTCCTTAGTATCTCCCTCGTGGAGACCTCGATATCCGTTGAGACAAAGCAGAGAAACATCTCACAGCTTTTATACTGCTCACTTTCAAGGAGCCTTTTTGCTATCTGCCTGTCGGCTTCTCTTCGCTCGTCACTGCTCATCCCAAGGCGGAGCTCTTTATAATAGCGTCTTAGCTCTTTCTTATCATTCATCCGCACTGGATACCCGCTCTTACGCTGTCGGATACTTCCTTTGAGACCACAAGCTCTGCAAGCTTCAGTCCGAACTCGACGCAGACGCCTGCGCCCTTTGCGGTAACTATCTTACCGTCATGGACAACGCCCTCGCCTGTGGGAACAGCGCCCGTCAGGTCCTTTTCAAATCCGGGATAGCAGGTAGCCTTTTTCCCCGAAAGCAGACCCTTGTGGCCAAGGATAGAGGGTGCCGCACAGATAGCGGCAAGATATTTATCATTGTCAGCACAGAAGTCGATAGCCGCCTGTACTGTCTTGTCAGCTTCAAGGTTCAAGGTTCCCGGCATACCGCCCGGAAGAACGACCATATCAACGTCGTCCCCAAGCTTCACCTGACCGCAGGTGATATCAGCCTTTACAGCCACCTTCTGGGAGCTCATCACAGCCTCGCCGCCTACGCCGACAGTAACAACATTGACACCGCTTCTTCTGAGGATATCCACAGGTGCCATAGCCTCGATAAGCTCAAATCCGTTTGCAAGAAAAACATATACCATAGTTATCCTCCTTGTCACAAGCCAAGTTCTTTTATTATATCTGCAAAAATATCATCTATCGGTCTGGGAGCATCGCCGTCGCTGCAGGATATAAGCTTCCAGCCGCATCTTTCTGCGGTGAAAAGCGCTGCTTTGCGGCAGGCATGAAGATAAGAAACATCCGCCTCGTGGATATCCTTTTTCGCTTCGTCCCCGTTATATCTTCCGCTCATAAGCTTCTGCGATATCTCTATGGGCATATCAAGAAAGATCACCTGATCGGGTCTTGGCAAGCCCAGCTTGCGATACTCATAGTCTTCCAGCCACTGTATATATTCCTCCCACTTTTCCTCGGGGAGCTTTGTCATCTGATAGATACAGTTCGAGGTCACATACCTTGCCGCCGAGATAAACGCACCGTCCTTATAGTCCTTCTCCCAGAACTGACGGTAGCTGACATATCTGTCCACCGCATAGAAGGATGAAGCCGCATAGGCGTTCACATCCGAGGGTGAGGAACCTATCTTTCCCGAAAGGTAGAGCTTCACCAGCGCCGACGACTCGTTGTCATAGTCGGGGAAGCTTATGGACTTGTGCTTTATGCCCTTATCGGTCAGGTATCTGTCAAGCATCTCAAATTGTGTGGACTTTCCGCTTCCGTCAAGCCCCTCAAGCACAGCTATCTTACCCGGCATGGCTTTATTGCTCCCTTTCTCTGATATCCGCTTTCATCTTCTTATACTCCTCGGTCACCTGAGCCATCTTTCCGCAGCTCATCTTGCCCTCGGGGCATCTTCCCAGCATAACGCAGGAGGGTCCCGCCTTTTTGAAAAGGTTAGGGGCGACCTCACAGCAGAGGCGGAGCATCTCGTCTGCCACAGCCTTTATCTCCCACTGTGCTCTGCTGCAGCAGCGGTGACGGAAGAAATTAAGGAGCGTCCTTACATTCATCGTGACTATTATCTTAGTCTCACAGGCATTGGGCAGCACGAACCTTGCGTCCTCATTGGCTTTTTTTACAGCCCTGCTCCTTGCCGTTTTCTCGTCAAGCCCCTCGTCCATAAGAGTCTTTGTGTGCATCTCGGTAAGCAGAGCCGCTATCTTCTCATAGCCCTCGGTTATCTGAGCCATCTGCTTTTCAAACTCAGCCTTCGCCTCGGGACATTCTTCAATAGCCGGCGGAGTTACGAACTCAAAGCCGTTCTCGTTCACATAGCGCTGGCTCTTCTGGGAATATGAAGCTATCCTGTGTCTTACCAGCTGGTGCGAACAGGCTCTCGATATGCCCTCTATCGCAAAGGTAAAGGAGGCGTGCTCTACAGGGCTCTCGTGGCCTATCGAGGCGAGCATATCGACAAAGCTCTCCACCTTTTCGGGGGTCAGGCCCTCCATGAGCCGGTCAACATCGCTGCTGGAATAGCAAAGCTTGGCAGCTGTTGCGACGAGCTTTTCGGGCTCCGGGGTATGGCTGAGAAGTCTCACCTTCATGAAAACATTCCTCCTGTTTTGCTTTCATTTTGCAATACACTGACGGTACTACATACACTATTGATTATAGCATCATTTTGCCGATAAGTCAATAAATTTCGCTTATTTTTCGACAATCACCAAAAAAGCCCGTTATAGAATGGGATGATTTGGCAGGCTGAAGCTTATGCTGATAAGATAATGTGAGCTTTCTCCGCCGCAGACACAAAAAAAGGTATTGCCAACGCCCGATGATATTAAAATCATCGCCGCAGGCGATACCTTAACTATTCATTATTCATTCTTCATTATTCATTATTTTCTCCGCATCTGTGAGATACTGCTCGGCGTTTTCAAGCATAAGCTCGGTTATGTTCTCGCCGCCCATTATCCTTGCGAGCTCTCTTTTTCTGCCCTCGTGGTCAAGGGGACGCACGCTGGTCTTTGTCCTGCCGTCCTCCACTTGCTTCTCGATAAGCAGATGCTCGTCCGCCATAACAGCTATCTGGGACAGGTGGGTAACACAGATGACCTGGCGCAGAGAGGCTATCTGTTTTAGCTTAATGCCTATCTTCTCGGCCGCTCTTCCGCTGACGCCTGTATCTATCTCGTCAAAGATAAGCGTCTCGATATCGTCCTTTTCTGCGATAACGTTCTTGAGCGCCAGCATTATCCTTGAAAGCTCACCGCCCGAGGCTATCTTTGCGATAGGCTTTGGCTCCTCGCCGGCATTTGCGCTGATAAGAAACTCGATATTGTCAAGGCCGCTGACAGTGAGCTTGCCTTTTTTGTTGTCAACGCAGATCTTCACATCCGGCATATTGAGAAATTCAAGCTCCTCTGCCACCTGACTCGTAAAACGCTGTGCCGCTTTCATCCTGTGGTCGGAAAGGGCGTTGGCCTTTATGGTCACGGTCTTCAGAAGCTCCGCCATCTCGGCGTTGAGCTCATCAAGATCCTCGTCGGCGCTCTCCAGCTGTGCCAGTGCAAAGCCCGTCTCTTCAAAGGCAGTGAGCACATCCGATAGTTCGGGGCCGTATTTTTTCTTAGCCCGTCTTAGTTCTTCCCAGCGGCTGTTGAGATAGTCATATCTTGCGGGGTCAACATCCAGCTTGTCAAGCAGTGACGAAAGCTCGTCGCTGATATCCCCAAGCTCTATCGCTGCGGACTCCAGCCTTTCATAAAGCTTTTGTGCCGGCTCATAGACCTCGGTGACCTCCGAGAGCCTGTCTCGGGAACGCTGGGTCATAGTCACGGCGCCGTCTCTGTCGTCATCCCCTGAAAGGAAAGCCGCAGCGCCGTACAGGGCTTCGCTTATGGTAACGGCGTTTTTGAGCACATTCAGCTCCGCCTCTATCTCGTCGTCCTCGCCCTCTCTGATATCCAGGGCTTTCAGCTCCTCATAGCGCTCACGCAGAAGATCAGCCTTTTCGCTTTTTGCGGCTATCTCGCCTTTGAGCTTGTTTATCTGCTTGGCCTTTGCCTGGAGCTGTCTGAAAGCCTCACGGTATTCATCAAGCAGCGGCTGGGAGTCGGCGTAGCTGTCTAAGATATCGATATGTCTTTCCGGTGACATAAGTATCTGATTGTCATGCTGACCGTGGATGTTCACAAGAAGCTCCCCCACCTGTCTCAGTGCCGAGGCATTGACGACCCGGGAGTTTATCCTAGCCATACTGCCGCCGTCGACGGATATCTCACGGGTAAGGAGCAGCTGTCCGTCCTCACACTCTATGCCCAGCTCCTCCAGAACGCTCCTGACACTGTCGGAAACGTCAGTAAACAAAGCAGACACAACGGCCTTTTTCGTTCCGCTTCGCACTATATCCTTATTGGAGCGCTGACCGAGAATGGCATTTATCCCGTTTATCAGTATCGACTTTCCTGCTCCGGTTTCGCCGGTAAAGACATTGAAGGAGCCGCAAAGCTCACACGAAGCCTTCTCGATGAC
Organism: uncultured Ruminococcus sp.; assembly: GCA_902800795.1. Classification (GTDB taxonomy): domain Bacteria; phylum Bacillota; class Clostridia; order Oscillospirales; family Ruminococcaceae; genus Hominimerdicola. Next base: position 58,309 of record CADCFQ010000005.1, read on the forward strand.
CGCCAGGTTCTCAATATAAAGTTCTTTGAGCATTATCTATCAGATCCTGTGTTTTAATTTGTGATTATGGCCCTGAATTCCGCCGTTATCTGCTTGGCGTCGTGTTCAGTGCGCATAAGGATGAAAATGGTATCGTCACCTGCAAGGGTGCCCACCACCTTGTCAAGGCGGATATTGTCAAGCTTTGCGCAGACCGCCTGGGCCATACCTGTCATACACTTGACCACCACTGTGTTCATCGCATAGTCGACAGCCACCACCGCATCAGCCAGCAGGCTGTATAAAGCTGCACTGTCGCTTGAAACGCTGCGGCTTATGGCAGGCTCCGTATAGCGGTATCTGCCCTCGGAGTCAGTGGCCTTTGTGAGCGCAAGCTCCCTCATATCTCTTGAAAGGGTAGCCTGTGTAACGCTCATGCCCTCTTTGGCGAGAGCGCTTTTAAGCTCCTCCTGAGTGCTTATGACCTCCCGGGAGATAAGCTTCAGTATCAGCTCGTGACGTTCGGATTTCATGGTGCTTCCTCCTCCTCAGTCCCCTTCAGCGGCATCATCAGCTTGTTGTGTACAGAGCTGAAAAAGCTTCCGCCGGCTATATCTATAATGTCGATATAATACTTCGATCTTGTTACCCTGACAGTGTCGCCGTCTGTCAGGCGGGCAACGTTGTTGCCGTCGATGTTCACCCACACATGGCTCTGGTCTCTGGTGGCAACGCTGACGCTTATGTTGCTGTCGGCCGAGAGTATCATAGTCCTTGCGAACAGCGAATGAGCGCACACATGAGAAAACTCGATACACTCCATTTCCGGCTCGATGATAGGGCCGCCTGCCGACATCGAATAGGCGGTGGCGCCTGTGGCAGTTGAGAAGATAACGCCGTCTGCTCGCAGAGAAGAGATGACCCTTCCCTTTTTCGAGACCTTGTAGTCTGCTATCTTGCAGTCATCGGACTTGGCGATTATTATATCGTTGAGGGCTGTGTAGGATTTCTCCTTCCCCTGGACGCTGAACTTAGCTTCAAGCATCATACGGCGGCTCTTTGAAAAATCGCCGTTTAAAAGCTTCTCCAGTTTCCCGAGCTGGGTGTGCTCCAGCGAAGCCATAAAGCCCAGCCTTCCGCAGTTTATACCCAGAACGGGCTTGCCGTGTCTTGCTGCACGCTTGGAGCATTTGAGGATAGTGCCGTCGCCGCCCACCGCAATTATGATATCGCAGGAGGCTATGCCCTCGTCCTCATTTACAAAGCATATACCGCTTTGTGTCGAGAAGACCGAGCGGTAGCTTTCGTTTATGCAAACCTGTGCTCCGCCCCCGAGCAGGATAGCAGCTGCCTCGCAGGTAGACTCATAGCAGTTGACCTTGTCAAGGTTCGGATGCATATATATTCTCACAATAGTCAGCTCCCTTCGTGTTTTGCCCTGAAGCTTTCAAAAGTATCTTTCACTGTCTGTGCCGCCGAAACGGCAGCGCCTGTTTTTGCACCGTCTTTTTTAAGATAGACGAGGTATTCTATATTCCCGTCCGAACCCTTCACAGACGAGCCCGTAAGCCCACGCACGCTTAGGCCTTTCTGTATAAACAGAGCGGTAAGCTCCTCTATGACCCGGATATGGTCCTTTCTGTCCCTGACTATCCCCTTTTTGCCGAGAGCCCCTCTTCCTGCCTCAAACTGGGGCTTTATAAGAAGCACCATCTCGCCCTCATCCGCAAGGATATCAGTCATAGCATCTATGACAAGACGCAGGGAGATAAAGGACAGGTCGCCGCAGATAAAGCCCGGGGCTTCATCGAACATCGAGGGGGTGAGCTCTCTGGCATTTACCCCTTCCATATTGACCACCCTGTCATCAGAAACAAGGCTCTCATCAAGCTGGCCGTGACCCACATCCACAGCGTAGACCTTCTTAGCGCCGTGCATAAGAAGACACTGTGTGAAGCCCCCGGTGGATGCCCCGATATCGCAGGCCGCACAGTCTGTCACATCGGGAGAGAAGACCCTGAAAGCGTGCTCGAGTTTGAGCCCCCCTCTGCCCACAAAGGAAAGAGGGTCATCCTCACAGGTTATCTCGTCCTGCTCCGAAACGGCAAAAGCCGCCTTTGTTATAACACGGCCGTTCACGGTAACGCCGCCGTTTTTTATCATCAGCTTTGCACGCTCACGGCTTTTGATAAGCCCCCGAGCCACAAGGTATGCGTCAAGCCTCTGTGCCATTTTTCATGCTCCGAAGGATAGTCTGTGCCATTTTCTCCGCCGAGAGACCCTGCTCGTCCAGCAGAGCCGCAGGCTTGCCGTGGTGAACGAAGCCGTCGATAGCGTGCACCTCCACATTGCCGAGCCTTGCCTGATACTTCTCGCCAAGACAGCCGAGAGCGCAGGCTTCCTCAAAGAAAATGACCTTGTCGTATTTCTTCATTATTTCCAAAGGCTCCTCCGTTATAGGGAGTATCCTCACCAGGGAAAGGGTGTCAACTTTAACACCCTGTGCTTCAAGGATAGCCTTTGCCTTATACATATTGTTGGTTATCCTGCCGTAGGTAACGGCAAGCACGGACGAGCCATTATTCTCATAGCAAAGCTCGGTCTCGGGCTTGCTTCTCGGCGAGCGGTCAGCACCCCTGGGGTATCTGACAACTGCAACGCCCTCGACTTCGCTCACCGCCTTTTCAAGACAGGCTTCAAGCTCCGAGTATATGGACGGTGAGAACACAGTAACGCCCGGGATAGTTGACAGGAAGTTGACATCGAAAAGTCCCTGGTGGGTCTCTCCGTCATCGCCGACGATGCCTGCTCTGTCAACGCAGATGACAGCGTGGCTGCCCATTATCGAAAGGTCGTGGATCAGCTGGTCGTAGGAGCGCTGCAAAAAGGTGGAATAGACCGCAAACACAGGCACATAGCCCATTGAAGCCAGCCCGCCGCAGAAGGTCACTGCGTGCTCCTCGGCTATGCCCACATCGAAAAAGCGCTTGGGATAGCTCTTGTAAAAATACTGAAGCCCCGTGCCGTATTTCATAGCGGCAGTGACAGCGCAGATCTTTTTGTTAGTCTGTGCCAGCTTGCAGAGGTGTCTTCCCATAACGGAAGAAAAGCTGTCCGAAGTCACAACATCCGGGTTTCCGGTGGCTATCTCAAAGGAGCCCACACCGTGATACTCGCCGGGGTTCTCCTCGGCAGGCTCATAGCCCTTGCCCTTTACAGTGTTCACATGGATGAACACAGGCTTGTCCATCTTCTTGGCGGCACTGAGCCCTCTCTCCAGGTCTGCAAGGTCATGGCCGTTTAAAGGTCCGATGAACTCAAAGCCAAGATCCTCAAACATAGTGCTGTGGATAAGCATATTCTTGACCGCATTCTTCGAGCTTCTTATAGCGTTCTCAATGGGTCTGCCCACAAGGGGCGTTGCGTCCAGCACACGCTGAACCCTGCCCTTGGTGGCCTTATAGGTGTCCTTCGTTCTCATCGTTGAGAGATACTTCGCCATAGCGCCCACGTTTTTTGAAATGGACATCTCGTTGTAGTTTAAGATAACGATGATATTGGTGTCGCTCTTTCCGGCATTATTGAGCCCCTCATAAAGCTCGCCGCCGGTGGAGGCGCCGTCCCCCACAACAGCGATAGCGTGGTGAACGTTGTCGCCCGAAAGCTTCATAGCTGCGGCTATGCCCAGCGCCGCCGAAACAGAGGTGGAGCTGTGGCCGCTTATAAAAGCGTCATGCTCGGACTCGTCGGGCCTGCAAAAGCCCGAAAGGCCGTTCTCCTGTCTGAGCGTGCTCATCCTGTCAAGGCGGCCTGTCAGTATCTTGTGTGTATAGGCCTGGTGTCCCACATCCCAGACTATCTTGTCCTCGGGCGAGTCGAACACTCTGTGTATAGCCATGGTAAGCTCCACCGTTCCGAGATTTGAGGCTAAGTGTCCGCCTGTTTTTGAAACGGTGCTTATCAGTATCTTTCTTATATCCTCACAAAGCTCCTCACACTGGGAAAGGCTGAGCTTTTTAAGATCCTTCGGCAGATCGAGCTTTGTTATATCCGTTTTTTTATCCATCGATCAAATGATCCCCAATCAGTAATCAGCTTTGTCTTGTCAGAAGCTCCTGTGTCAGCTGTGACAGAAATTCATAGTCCTCAAAATATCTTAAATGACCCAGAGCTTCAACGGTCAGCTGCTTTGCTATGGCCTGAGAACGCTCAAGCCCCAAGAGTGTGACATAGGTGGTCTTGTGCTGCTGCTCGTCGCTTCCGATAGGCTTGCCAAGGCTCTCGAAGCTTCCGGTAACGTCCAGTATATCATCAACGATCTGGAACGCTCTTCCGAGCGCCTTTGCATAATCCGCCGCAAAGGGCACAGCTTCAAACCTGCCGGAGAGAATGACTCCCATAACGCAGGCGGCTTCAATAAGCGCCCCCGTCTTACAGGTCTGGAGCACATTGAGCGTTTCAAGGTCGATATCCTTGCCCTCAGAACGCAGGTCTATCACCTGGCCGCCTATCATGCCGTCGGTGCCTATCGCCTTTGAGAGGACGGACACGAGCATGATAGCCCTCTCCGGGGGGATAACGCCGGCTATGGCCTCATCGGACAGCACCTCAAAAGCAAGAGAATTGAGCGCATCTCCTGCAAGCAGCGCTATGTCCTCGCCGAAGGCCTTGTGACAGGAGGGCTTGCCCCTCCTGAAATCGTCATTGTCCATACAGGGCAGGTCGTCGTGGATGAGGGAATAGGTGTGGATAAGCTCCAGGCTGCAGGCAGCCCTGGCAAACTTTTCCGGGCGCTTTTCACCGCACATCCTTGCAAACTCCATCACAAGCACAGGCCTCAGCCTTTTTCCGCCGGCAAGGAGAGAATACTCCATAGCCTTTACAACTTCGCCCTGAAGCTCGGGCTTTGAGGCAGTTATCTTTTTGAGCTCGCCCTCCACAAGCTCGATATAGTAGTCGAGCTTGGCTTTGTTCATATCATTCATCGGTCTTTTCACCGTCCATATTCTTCACAGTTAGTCTTGCCTGCTCCAGCTCTTTTTTGCAGTCGGCGCAAAGGGCTATCCCCTCTTTATAAAGGTCCAGCGCATCTCCCAGCTCCGGCTTTTCGTTCTCGAGCCTTGCAACTATATCTCCAAGCTTTTCAAGCTTTTGTTCAAAAGTCATTTTATCACCGTCAGTCTTTTTTTATTCCAACTATATCAGCCTCGGCCGAGGAGCCGGCAAACCTTATGCTCACCCGATCGCCCTCTTTTAGCACCGCCGAGGACGTGACCGCCCTGCCCTCGTGCATAACTATCGAGTAGCCCCTGGAAAGCACACGGAAAGGGCTGAGAGCTTCCAGCACTGTGGCTCTCTCGCTTATCTTAGTGTCCATATCATCCATAAGCTTTGCCATGGATGCTTTGAGCCGCCTGTCAAGGCCGTCAAGGCGAAGCCTGGCGTCATCAAGGCGCTTTTCCGGCGAGCAGAGTTTAAGGGATGCCGAAAGCTGTGTGAGCCTTTGCTCCTTGTCACTGATAAGGGCTCCCAGCGCCGCAGCCAGCTTATTTTCAATTGCCTCCACTGCCCCTGTCATCTCGCTTCTGTCAGGCACCGCAAGCTCCGCTGCCGCCGAGGGTGTCGGGGCTCTCAGATCTGCGGCATAGTCCACAAGAGTGGTGTCGGTCTCGTGGCCCACAGCCGTTATCACCGGTGTCTCGCAGTCTGCCACCGCAAGCACGACCTCACGGCGGTTAAAGGGCATAAGGTCCTCCGCCGAGCCGCCGCCCCTTGCAAGGATAAGCGTGTCCGCACCGCTGCGGTCGGCTTTTTTTATCGCCTCACAGATGCTTGTCTGTGCGCTCTCGCCCTGGACAGCTGCCGGGAACACCAGCAGCTCACACAGGGGGTATCTTCTCTCTGTTATGTGTATTATATCCTGGAGCGCCGCCCCGGTGAGGGACGTTACCACCGCCAGTTTTTTCGGAACAAGGGGTATCTTCTTTTTTCGCTCTGCCGCAAAGACGCCCAGCTCTTCAAGCTCCTTTTTGGTCTGCTCGATAGAAACATGAACAGCTCCCGCTCCGGCAGGCAGCATCTCGGTAACGATCATCTGGCAGTTTCCCGAGCGCTCATAAACGCCCACGTTTCCTATCGCCATAACGCTCATCCCGTCTTCGGGATCAAACCTTAGCTTTGAAGCCGCTGACGCAAACATCACGCACGAGATCGCCGAGGTATCGTCCTTCAGCGAAAAGTATGCGTGACCCGATCTGTAATTGATATTGAAATTTGAGACCTCGCCCCTGACCGCAACACCCATGAGCTTGGGGTCGGCCTTTATCTTGAAGGACAGGTATTTATTGAGCTGTGTGACTGTCAGGACAGAACCCAACTTAGATCAGTCCTTTCTTCAGAGCCGCATAAACGGCTGTGCCGACAGCGTTGTCGGCGGAAAACTCCGGAGCCGCAAAGCTTCCGTATTTTGAGAGCCGCTGCTTTATGCTCCTGTTTGACATAACTCCGCCGGCATAGACTATATCTATGCCCGGATATTTCCGGACAAGCGCCAGCGTCAGCGCTTCAACAGCAGTACACACACTGTCGATGCAGAATTTTGCTATATCATTCTTGTCGGCTCCCGACTCCATGAGCTTCATACACTTGTTCTCGAGCCCCGAGAGCGAGCAATAAAGCCCCTTCACCGCAGGCTTGATATCGAAGCTGACATAGCTTTTCCCGGCCATTTTTTCCATCTCGGCGCCGCAGGGGAACCCAAGCCCCAGCCTTACTCCGCAGCGGTCTATCGCCTGTCCTGCGTTAAGGTCGGAGGTGCCGCCGATGCGCTCTATCCTCACATTGTGCTCGCTGTCCGGCACACACATAAGAAGGTCGGTGGTGCCGCCGCTGACATGGAAGGCCGCAAAGGGCTTGCTGTCCTTTACAAGGTCAAGCCTCTGGCAGGAATAAAGAGCCGCCAAGATGTGGCCTGTCTGGTGGGAGGTCAGAAAAAGCTCGCAGCCGGCGCCCATAGAAAAGGCGGCCGCAGCATTAAGTCCCACCAAAAAGCAGGGCATATAAGAGCCCGACACCATTCTCGGAGCGCACGAACACCCGCAGGCATCGAAATGTCCGATGTCTGAAAAGGCTTCTTTCATGATCTTGGGCAGTTCCCTTGTGTGGAGGAACACCGCATCCGACTGGCGCAATCCCCTCTCGCCGCTCTTTACCGGCAGAAGCTGCCTGACGTTGCGCACGCTCATATCGGCGGTATCAAGGACCGCTGCCGAGGTGGTGTAGTTGCTCGTGTCAAACCCTGCAATAATACTCATATTCTATTCCTGTGTCTGTATGCTTTTTGAATAGGAGCCCAGCACGCCGTTAACAAACGATACGTCCGACCCGAAGGTATAGTTGCCTGCGAGAGCCACCGCTTCGCTGATAGCGACATTGACAGGCACGCTGTCAACATAGGCAGCTTCATAGATAGCAAGGCGAAGGATAGCAAGATTTATCCTGGGTATCCTCGATACCGCTCTCTTGTTGCTGAACTGTGAGATTATCCCGTCCAGCTCGTCCTTCTTCGCATCAACGCCCCTCACAAGCCCCTCGACTTCTTCGTTGAAGGGGAACTCGTCTACCTCTCTGGCGTTTTCAAAAATGTTCTCCAGCGGCTCGTCAGCTCTGAAGCTTCTCTCATAGCAAAGCAAAAAAGCCGCTTCTCTTATTTCTCTTCTTTTAAGTTCCACTGCGCACTCTCCCAAAATTATTCCTTGGCTGCCGTCTCGATGCCGCAGACATTCACATTGACCTTAGCCACTGTAAGACCCAGCATATTCTGAACTGCGCTCTTGACCTTTTCCTGGACCTCTTCGGCCACCTGGACCGCTTTAGCGTTCTCGTCAAGGATAACGCCGATAGTGACCGAAAGCACATCGTCCACAAGGCCTATCCTTATGTTGCCGAAGTTCTCCTGCTTGAGCCAGATCTGTCTGGGGCTCTTCATAACAGGAGCTATCCTGCATACGCCGTCGATCTCGCTGACAGTGTTGGTTATTATCCTTGCGATAACGTCCTGGCTGATGTGCAGGCTCTTGCCGGTGTTCTTTACAACGTCGCTCATAAAAATACCTCCAATAAGAAAAAATCCTTCAAAATCATACTTAAAGTCATTATAACATATTTTTCAATACGTTACAAGTATTTTTGAAGGATTTTTCTTTTTTTTAATATTTATTCAGCTCACATCGTATATCCTGATATTCTCGTTCGGCACCGTGACCTGACTGAGGATAATGTCTTTTATCTGTGCGGCCTCCGAGGACTGGAGCCCGTCGCTCTCGGTCTTCACCACCACGTCGGCGTTCTTGCCGTCAAGATACACCACGCACTCCTCAAAGCCTGCCGCCTTCACAAGGCTCTCCACCTTGCTCTCGGACTCCATAAGGCTCGCCATAGCCTGGGCGCTCTCCTCGGCAACAGCCTTTTCCTCCGGGGTGGCATCTCCGCCGCCGATTATGTTTTTGAGCGTCTCCACCGCTTCGTCTCTCGAGTTCATCTTCTCTATCCTCACCTGAGAGAAATAGTCGGCGGCGCTGTCTGTGCTCACAAGCTCCGCTTCACCGTAGCTCACGCTCCGGCTCTTTACAGCATCCGCCTTTTTGATATCTGTCCCGGCGGAAGAATAGGTGTAGTTCACATAGACCGCCGCCCCCAGCACAAGAGTCATCCCCGCAAGCAGGAGCTGTCTTTTGCCTATTATCAGTGTTGGTTTTTTCATCTTTGTTACCTCTTTCTCTTATGTATTTCTGCACTCGACACAGATGTTCGCACTTGGTATATCCAAAAGCTTCGACACCGCATTTATCACCCTCTCCCTTACCTTTACATCCCCTCCTCCCTCACAGACAACTATCACGCCGCTTATCTGCGGCCTTATTATCTTTTTCACAAGCGCCTGCCTCTCGCCGCCCTCCTCGGTAAAGACCACCTCGCTCTTACAGCTCTCACGGGTGCTTCCGTCGGCGGACTCGGTGCTTCTGTCGGTGTTCTCGGCATAGACATACTCCGTTGCCGAACCTACCGTTATCATCACGTCACAGCTGCCCACTGACTCTATCCCGGAGAGTATCTTGCAAAGCTTCTTCTCCGTCCTTGCGGCGTATTCATCCGGATCCTCGCTCGACACCCGGGTCTGCGAAGACGGACTCTCCTTGTCATCCCCGGAAGACAGGGTGTCCGACAGGAAGATAAGGGCTATGCCTATCACCCCGAGGACTATGATGAGCTTATATCTCTGCTCCTTTGCAAAAAGGCTCCCGAGAAAGGCTTTATTCTTCATCATTATCAGCTCCGCTGTTTTCAAACACTATCTCACAGTCCGGCAGGACGGCAGAGACTTTGTCTCTTAGTCTGTCTTTGTCACCGGGCTTTGCTCCGATGACGCTCACCTTTGTTATCACGATATCATTGTATTCATCAAGTGACACCGATATTACTGTGTGAACGTTCTTAAAGCCTGCTTTTTCAAATTCGCCGTTGAAGTAGTCCGCTATCTCACGCCGGGCGGCACTAAGGTAACACTGCTCCGAGAGCCGCTCCAGCGCCGGGTCCGTGATATCGCTCTGCTGTGTCTCATAGTCGGGGACATCCAGCTTGAATCCGTCCTCACGAAAGGGTGACGCACAGGCAAGGAGCAGTATGCACGCCATAATTGGAGTAAGATATTTTGATATGGTCCCCCGGGGTGCGGCGGCGCCCACAGCTGAAGAGACCAGCCCGACTATACAGGCTATGTATATTGCCGATCTGAAAGTCTGCATACTAGCCTCCTGCGGCGGTGAGCATCACGACGGAAGTGGCGGTGATGAAAAACAGCGAATAAGCGATAACTATGCTCATGGCGATGGACAGCACCGAGCTCATTCCCGAGAGGACAAGAGATGAGCTCTCCAGTGCAAACATACGGTGGACAGTCTCTGCAAGGCCTATGGCAAGCTTCATAGCGATGACTGTCATAAGCGGCCGAAGAACGATGATGAATACTGTTATAAGACCGATAGCGCCGACGCTTGTGCGGATGACCCCAAGGCTTGAGCGCACGGCGGAATAGGCTTCAGACACCGAGCCGCCGATGACGGGGATAAAGCTTGAAGCCGCAAAGCGCACAGCCTTTGTGCCGACGGTGTCGGCGGCGTTCCCTGTCAGGCCTGTGACGGTGACAAGAAAGGTGAAGATAAGCATTATAAAGCCCAGAGCCTTTGTAACAAAGGACTTTATGGAAGCGGCTGTCTTCGAGAGGTCAAGAAGGGGCCCCATCGCCGACACCAAAGACAGCGCCGCCACACAGGAGATAAGAGGGACCAGCAGCTTGTTTGCGGCATAAGCCATAATCTCGCAGACAAAGAACATCACCGAGTAATAGCCTGCCGCCGAGGCCGCATGGCCGGAGGCAGTTGACAGCCCCGCAAACACCGGGATGTAGGTGACCATAAAGCTGTTTATCCCTTCAAGGGCTTTTAAGAGCTCGTCAAGGCTGCCGCTCAGCGTGTCGCTGATGATAAGCATACACACAAGAGCCGACACGGTAGAAAAAGCGCTCTGCGTTCCTGTTGATGGAGCAAGCCCCTTTATCATCACGCAGACAGCGGCGGCAGCGATAAGTCGCCCGAGCATACTCACCGGAGCTTTCAGGGACGAAACAAAGGCGTCCCACACCGATGAGAGCACCGTCTTTGGTGAAAGCGTGGTTATGTTCTGCGGCTTTGCAGCAGAGATATCCTGCTCTTTAAAAAACGCCCCGGCTTCATCGCCGCCTGCGGAGGACAGTCGCTCGTTGACCTCACTTACTATATCATCAAGCTCGGCGCTGCTCTCGCTTCCGGAGGCTTCGGCGCAAAGCGGAAAAGCACAAAGAAAGACAACGGCAGAAGCAAGCAGCGACAACAGACCTCTTATCATTTCACCAGTCCTCCCACCATATCCCCTGCGGCACGCATGAGCGGCAGCGAAACGGCTATCATCCCCAGCCGCCCTATAAGCGCCGCCGCTGATGCCAGAGCGCCCTCTCCGCACTGGCGGCAGTATTCCTCGGCGGCAGAGGTAAGATAGGCTATCCCCAGCGCCTTCATAAGTATCTCAAAGTATTCGCTGTCTATCCCTGCGCTGTCGATAAGCGGCTCGAAGGTATCAGCGATGTCCATAATGAGCGCCAGCCCGTAGTAGAGCACTGTACACACACAGAACAGGACCCCCACAAGCTTTATCTCGCTGCTCTCCCTCTCCACAGCTTTGAGCAGCACGGCCGAAACGACACAGAACCCGATTATTGCCGTGACCTTCATTGCCGCCTAGTATAACCCGAAAATGTCCTTGATAGCTCCGAACAGGTCGCCTATCTGGCGAACTATCATGAACATCACAACGATGAGCCCTGCAAGGGTGGTCATCATCGCCTGCTCGTCACGCTCGGCACGTTTGAGCAGCAGGTTCAGCACCGCCACGATGATGCCTATGGCCGCTATCTTGAATATGAGGTCTATCTCCATTTTTTGTTTCCTTTCATATCAGCATTACCGCCGCAAAAGCCCCCGACAGGATGCCAAGAGCACGGCAGAGCTTTCTCTGGGAGCGGAAGGTCTTGTCCGTGCGCTCGAGCTCCGCTTTCAGATATGTATACAAAAGCTCTGCCCGGGTGCGCTCCTGTTCCATCTCGCTGGAGCCAAGCTGTGAGAAAAAATGTCTCAGCCTGTCCGCAGTGCCGCTTTCAAGGGGAAGTCGGGAGACTTCCGACAAGAGCCTTTGCTTGTCCGCCGCATCACAGATATCATAGTGCAGAAACCCGAGAGCGCTATAACGCTCTGTCGTCCGCAGGCTCTCCATTATGCTCTCTGTGGGAATATAGGCCCCAAGCATCACCGAGGTCTCCTTGACAAGCTCCGTCAGGACACCTAAAAGCCTGTGGCGCTGTACAGGCTTTTCTCCCAGATACCACCCGGCGGCAGAGCCCGACAGGATGAGCAGAGCACAGCCTATGACTTTGAGCATCATCCCTCACCGCCTGTTATAGAATAGGACACCATTTTTCCGCACAGCGGCCCTGTCCCAAGCACCGCACAGGCACCGAAGGCTCCGGCCTTTATAAGCTTTTTTATGGTTTTCTTGCGCAAAGCTTCCTCATAGCTCCCGGCGTGGCAGGAAGCCGCTATACACACCCCCGACCCCAGCGCATAGCCCAGGGCTTCAAGGTCTTTTCTGCTGCCTATCTCGTCGCAGACTATCACCTGGGGCGACATCACCCTCACCGCTGTCATTATTGCGGAGTATTTGTCATAGGAGCTGAAAACATCGGTGTGAGGGCCCACATCGTTCTGTGGGTGGCCGCCGGAAGATGCGGCTATCTCGTTTCGCTCATCGATAAGTGACACCCGGTATCTCTCGGAGAGAAGCCTTGTCAGGTCACGAAGCACTGTGGTCTTTCCGCTGGAGGGCGGTCCCGCTATCAGAAGCCCCGTAAGGCCGTTTTGAAAGCACCTTAAAAATATCTGCTCGGCACAGCCCTTTATCTCCCTGGCTATACGGATATTTACCGAGGATATGTCTCTGACATTGTCGGTGACATAGCCCCTCTCGGGAGATATCACAGCCTGTCCGCAAAAGCCTACCCTGCATCCGCCGGCAGCGGTAACATAGCCCTCGGCTATCTCACGGCGAAAGCTGTGGACAGATCCCCGAAGCGCCCGGCTGAAGGCTGTGTCTATGTCGTCGTCCCGAAGCTCTGCGCCGTCTGTGACACAAAGGGAGAGCCTGCCGTCGGGACAGACGAAGTATTCCCTGCCGTAGGCGCTGACACTGAGCCTTCCCCCACGGCGAAGCCTTATCTCGTTTATGTCAGGTTTTTCCGTCTCCGACACAGAGCGCAGAAGCGCCTGAACTCTCGGCGAAAGTATCTCAGCTGCCTGAATGAGCCTGCTTGTCTGTTTCATGATCTCATCCCCCGTTTTTTTCTTCTGAATAATCCTATGCAGATGCTCCCGCCGATATTCCAAAGCCTTGAAAAACGGCATTATAATAAATATTTGCACTTGCAATTATATGCGGTTTGTGGTATAATAAATGCTGTAGTGTTTATCACTCTTGGAACAACAAAGTATAAGGAGACAGATGTTATGAACAGTCAGCTTTCTCAGGAACAGCTAAAGGTGCTTTCACTGACCAAAAGCGTTATAGGCGAGGTCAAAAAAGTCATTATCGGTAAGGATGAGATAATAATAAAAGTGCTTCTGTCGATACTGGCAGGAGGTCACGTCCTCATCGAGGATATCCCCGGCGTGGGAAAGACCACCCTTGCGGTGGCGCTCTCAAAAGCGCTCTCGCTTGAATACAAGCGCTTGCAGTTTACCCCCGACGTTCTGCCTACGGACGTTACGGGCTTTACTATCCTCAACAAGAGCACCGGCAAATTTGAATACAAGCAGGGTGCTGCCCTGACTAACCTCTTCCTGGCCGATGAGATAAACAGAACGTCCTCGAAGACACAGTCGGCTCTGCTGGAGATAATGGAAGAGGGCAAGGTCACCGTTGACGGCGTGACCCACAAGGCGCCAGACCCCTATATAGTTATAGCGACTCAGAACCCCATAGGCTCTATCGGAACACAGATGCTTCCCGAGTCACAGATGGACAGATTTATAGTAAGGCTAACTATGGGCTACCCCAGCCTTGAAAACGAGATATCCGTGCTCAAAGCAAAGCAGAACCTTGTGCCCGTTGACAATGTGAGGGCTGTGGTTTCGGCACAGGATATCATAGCTGCAAGGAAGGAAGTGGACAGCGTTTATGTGTCCGACCAGATCTTCCGCTATATAGCTATGCTGTCTGATGCTACCAGAAACAACGAGTATATAAAGCTCGGTCTTTCGCCGAGAGGAACTATCGCTGTGCTCAGGATGACCAAGGCAACGGCGCTTCTGAGAGGCCGTGACTATGTTATCCCGGACGATGTGCTCTACTGTCTTGACGACGTTGTTCTGCACAGGATAATTTTAAATTCCAAAGCCAAGATAAACGGCCTTACAGGCTCCCAGATACTCAGGAGCATAACACAGTCGATACAGGTGCCGAGGATAAGTAAGTAAGGAGATAGCCGATGCTGGTATTTTATTTGGTCCTGCTGTCGGTCAGCTTCCTGTTCTACATCCTTTATCAGGGTGTTTTCTCGTTTTACCTGTTCGCCTTTATGGCGGTGATGCCGCTGATACTTTTCATAATGACTAAGATCGTTTCAAAAAAAGTCAGCGTGACCTTTGCCAAAGCTCAGGAGAGCTGCATCAAAGGCTCTCGGATACCCATAACGCTTCGGTGCGAGAACAACAGCCGCATACCTGTGCCCAACCTTATCATCGAGGTGCAGTATTTCAACACCATAGACAAGCAGACCGACAAGCTGAAGATAAGCACGCCGCTTTTTCCGAGGGATGTGCAGTATCTTACCCTGCGTCTGTCCAGCGAGCACTACGGAACGGTGAAGATAAAGCTCCGACGTGCACGGGTCTGCGATATGTTCAGGCTTTTCAAGATGAAGATAAAGCCCCGTGACAAGGGGCTCTGCACAGAGACCGCTTTCACGGTGATACCCGGTGTTATACCCCTTGAGAACCCGATAGCCAACTATAACGATATGGGTCTTGAGACCGATGAGTTTTCAAAGGACCACAAGGGCGATGACCCCTCGGAGATATTCGACATACACGAATATCAGGAGGGAGACAAGATAAACCGCATACACTGGAAGCTTTCGGCAAAGCAGAACACCACTATGGTGAAGGACTATTCCCTGCCCCTGGCAAGCTCTATTATCCTTATTATAGATATGGATATCGACAGGACCCAGACCGGACACATGAAGCTTTATGACACGGCTGTGGAAGCTGTGAGCGCTGTGTCGCTGTATCTTGCGGAAAACAAAATGGCTCACAAGCTCATATGGTTCGACACTATAAGAAATGAAAATATGGCTGTGGCTATAAAGAACGAGGACGAATCGAGAGTAGCACTCAATATGCTGCTGCGCTCGGGTCTCCACGGAAGCGACAGGCCTGCGATAAACAACTATATGAATACTGTTGACCGTTTCAAGTGCGGTCATTTGCTTTATTTTTCGGCCAGGTATGACGACGGCCTGACCTCCGTTATGAACGATGCCGACCTTGCTTTCAGATACACCTATATGCTCATCGACCCGGAGAAGGTAAAGAAAGAGATATATGACGACTTTGCCGATGTTGTCGATGTCGTTTCCGGCGCTGCGGCCGAGAGCATAAAGGATATTTGCCTCTGACAGCATGAAGGGTGACAAAATGAAAAAGATAAAGAAAAAACAAAGAAATGATGGGTTCTGCTCGAAGAGCGGCATCTTTGTCGAGGGCGATATACGCCTTGACTGCCGCAAGGATCACGACCCGAAATATTTCTATCCGATAAGACTGATACTGGCCTTTGCCGCCACTTTCTGCACCGCTGTTATTGCGGCTTCGTTCATAAAGAGCGAGGTATCACCTCTGGTGATGTTTTTCCACAGCGCAATGCTCACCTTTGCTTTCGGGCTGCTGGCTGCAAAGCCGCTGGTGATGAAGATAGTATCGGCGGTCTATCTGGTCTTTCACGCAATATCCCTGACCACAAGCATCACGGATATCAAAAACGGCTTTTATGTCGTCGCCAATGAGTATCTTACCAATGTCAAGCAGACAAGCTCCGACATTGCGGATATGGCCGACAAGATAGCCCGCTCCAACCACGCATACTATGCCACGGAGTTCATGGTGCTGCTCATAACGGTGGTCGCTTTGATCTGTGTGGCAGCCTGCGTTTATAAGCTGGACTTCCCCATACTGTTCGTCGCCACCTTCCCGATACTGGAGCTCGGCATCTACTTTGGTATAGAGCCGAACACAGCCGCTACCCTGGTGCTGGTGATAGTGTGGATAATGATATTATGTCTTCACATCATAAACCACAACACAAACAGGGCAGGGCGAAAAAACACCTTCGCTATCCACGAGAGACGAAAGACCTTCTATTTCACATCCCCCAGCGCAAAGGCTTCGTTCTATGCTGTTTACATCCGCTTTATAGCGGTGATCTGTGCGGTGGTCTTCTCCTGCGCTATCGTGTTCTCGGCGGTGACAGGGTTTATAAGGCCCAAAAAGTTTGACGAATACCGCTATAAGATCTCTCACTTCGTTTCAGAATTTACGACCTATGACCTTGCGAATATGTTCGAGAATCTGCGAAACGGCGACAGCCTGCTGGCTGTAAAGACCGTGGGCGGAACCAACGGCGGTCTGCTCGGCAGGAGCGACAGCATACGCTTCAACGGCTCCACTTCACTGAGGCTCGACACCTATCCTTTCCCGAAGCCCCTTTATCTCAGAGGCTATGTGGCAGGCATCTATCAGGACAACTCCTGGGTGGTGCCCGAAACCACAATGAAGGACGTGACCTTTGACGACCTGTTCGGCAGCTACGATATCTGGTCCCAGGACATAGGCTTTATCTCCTCGTTCAATGTTATGAACGAAGGCAGTGCTCTGCCCTCGGAGATGACCGTAAGGGCGCTGGGCGCCAGCAAAAAGTTTGTCTACGCTCCCTACTCCACCTATTTCAGCGAGTCGAGCGACAGCAGCAAAAAGAAGTTCATACCTTCTCTGGACTCCTATATCAAGCCCAGCTCGGATGAGTACACCATCGTTTACAGCGACATAAACGAATATATCACAGATATCTCCCAGATAGACCTGGATGAAGAAGAGCTTGATCTGAAGAGAGAGCAGATACTCACTCCCGAGATACAGGATGCCATCGATGAGTATGAGACCTATGTCTACGACACCTACATCGAGCCACTGACCAGCGACAAGCTGGATGAGGCCTATGAGGAGATAGTCGCAAGATACCTCAACAGCGATATCCAGTCCTGGACGCTTTCGGATGTGATAACTGCGATAACACGTTATTTCAACGACCCGACAGTGGGCTTTGAATATGATCTTAAACCCGGAAAGACCCCGGAGGACACAGAATTTCTGGATGACTTCCTGACAAAGAAAAAAGGCTACTGCTCATATTTTGCAACGGCAGGAGCGCAGCTTCTGAGAAAGTTCGGCTATGCCACAAGGTACGCCGAGGGCTTTATGGTGCTGCCCAGCCAGCTTGACCCGGAGGCCGACCCCAATGAGCCCCAGCGCATAAACGTTGCCGACAAGTGCGCTCACGCATGGACGGAAGTCTATGTCAACGGCCTTGGCTGGTATCCCGTGGAGTTCACTCCCGGATATGAGAACGACAACCCGAACCTCTCCGACAGGGACAAGCACCAGGACAAGAAGGATGACTCCAGCTCCTCAAAGGCAGAGCCCGAAAGCTCGTCAGCAGCTGATAGTAAGGACTCCTCGTCCTCGAAGGCCGACTCATCAAGCTCCGGCGCTTCAAAGCCTGACACCAGCTCCTCGAAGGCAGGTGCAAACTCATCAAAGGCGTCCTCCTCAAAGGCAGCCAATAATCCCGGACAGGGCGGCACCGGCAGCAGTTCCCTGGGCTCCGCAGACCACGCAGGCTACACAGACAGCAGCGGACCTGTGAACGCCGAAAAGGGCGGAATGTCCTCCGGCACAAAGAAGCTGCTCCTGTCGGTATTTGTTATCGCTTTCATTATCGGGGTGCTGTTCCTCAACAGGATGATAAAGCTTCGTGAGATGGAGCGCCTGACCACCAAGGGCAGCGCATCTGACAGAGCGATGAACATTTACAGATATATGCTCAAATACCTGTCGCTGACAGGGCTTTACACGCCGAAGAACGTGTCCGATATGCAGGCGCTTACAGATATGCTGGATAAGCTTCCCGATTTCAGGCTCATTATCCTGACGGAGCGCATAACCTTCATCTCGGAGCTTGCGGTCAAGGCTCACCTCAGCGGCGACGGCGTTACTAAGGAAGAAGCTGACAAAGCTCTGGATATGCTCCACAGCATAAGGCGTGAGCACATCCTTGAC
The DNA here is from genome assembly GCA_902800795.1 of uncultured Ruminococcus sp. Taxonomy (GTDB): domain Bacteria; phylum Bacillota; class Clostridia; order Oscillospirales; family Ruminococcaceae; genus Hominimerdicola. The sequence goes on from CADCFQ010000005.1 coordinate 76,323, forward strand.
AAGCTTTCCTTCGTCGGAAGGCTGGCAGCAAGATTCATTTACGGACTGTATTAACGACAAACATCCCCCGGCGCTGCCGGGGGATGTTTGTCGTTTTATTCCTGCTCTATGTCTATCACCACATATTCAGACTTTGTGCCGGTCTTGAATTTCAGCTCCCAGTCTGATATGCCGGAGGTGACAAGAAAGTCCGTGCCGTTTCTCCGCTCATAGCCGTAGGTGCGGTCGTTGACGCTCATAAACAGCCCGAAGTGTGTCATTGGGAAAAGCTGTCCGCCGTGGGTGTGGCCGGAGACCACAAGGTCAGCCTTTGTCTTGCTTTCGGCATCATAGTCACCGGGCTGGTGATCCATAACGATGATGTACTTGTCATCGTCAACGCCCTCAAGGAGCTTGTCTATGGGCTTTCTGTCGTCATAGCTCTTGTCGGCTCTGCCGGCGATGCAGAAGCGGTCATCGATCATCTCATACTCGTCCTCCAGAATGTGAACGCCGTTTTTCTCAAGATTGTCCCCAAGCTCCTGAGCCGAAAAGCCACGCTGGCTGCCGTAGTAGCCCTTGTCGTGGTTACCGAAGCAGTAGTAGACGCCGTATTTTGTATCCAGCTTCCCAAGGGCCTCGCAGGCTTTTATCATATCGTCCCGTGTCGTTCCGTCGTCAACAAAGTCTCCTGCGATAAGAACGATATCCGGGTGCTCGTTGTTTATGTCCTCCATGTGCTCAGCAAAGCCGTCACTGCTCCAGGTCGCACCGATATGGGAGTCAGCAAACAGCACAGCGTGGATACTGCCGGCGGGCTTATCTGTTTTAAGGTCATAGTGCGTGACCCAGACATTGACACAGAGATAATATCCTACCGAAAGGTAGAGCGCACAGGAAGCAATAGCCAGCCAGCCCTGTAGGTTTATCTTCGGGCTCCTGCCGCTTATGCGTTTGACGATCCGCAGTATCAGCCCGTAGATCAGCCAGAATAATATAAGGTGCAAAAAGATTATGATAGCGTTCACAGCGGAAAAGATAAGGCCAAAGAGGACAAATCCGACCGCTATTATCCCGAAGGAGATGAGCCGCCGCAGCCACGACTTGCCCTTTGAGGCCTTCTCCACAAGGGAGAACTTTCCTACCGCACTTATCATATAGAATATCCCGGCTCCGACAGCGCCGAGCACAAGGACCAGTATCGCTAACCACATTCCCACAATATCACCTCACCCCAGCGGGATCTTGTTTTCATACATTATAGCATCTATCAGGCCCTGATGTGTGAATTTACGGTAAATTATACATTTTTATACGCTCTGGACCCCACCGTATGCGGCGGGGGGGCAATTGAACTTATAACAAAAAAGAGACCGCCCGAAGGCAGTCTCTTTGATATGCATATTGGAATTAACCCTTTACGCTTCCCAGAGCAACACCACGGATGATGAACTTGGAAAGGATGAGGTATACGATAACAACAGGTGCGATAGCTATGAGTATGTACATATAGAACAGACCCATATCTGTCTCCTGAGGACCTGCGTTACGCATTGCCGAAAGAACGAGAGGAACCGTGTAGTGGCTCTTCTTCTCGATGATAAGTCTCGGCATAAAGTAGTTGTTCCAGTTAGCAACGAATGTAAAGATCAGCTGTACCGCATACGCAGGCTTGAGGATAGGAGTGATGATCCTGTTGAAGGTCATGAACTCTCCGCAGCCGTCTATACGGGACGCCTCAACGATCTCAAGCGGAAGTGCAGATTTCAGATACTGCTTCATAAAGTAATATGTAGCAGGAGCAGCTGCAGCAGGAATGATAAGGGGGATGTAGTTGATTATTGCAGAATCAGAACCTGTCATTCCCCAAGCCTTGACCATTCTGTAGAAACCGATAGCAGAAGACTGTGTCGGAACCATCATAACGATCAGGATGAACATATCAGCTACCTTTTTGAGCTTGAAATCGAATACGTGTATAGCATAAGCTGTAAGAGCAGATACATATACACAAAGGAAAGATGCGAATGCTGAGATTATCAGCGAGTTTTTAAGAGCGTTGAAAACATTACCAAAGGATACTGAGGTAGTGCTGTTGAACAGCTTCTTAAAGTTATTCCAAAGCAGTCCGCCCGGATAAAGCTGGAGACCGGTCTGCTTCTTTTCTCTTGTAGCATTGATTATCAGAAGGTAAAACGGGAACAGCGAAAGTACCACGAGTACTACGAGCACTGTGTAAGCGATAATTCTTCTGACAAGTATATTGGTCGAGCTGGCCTGTGAGCCAACAACATCAGTTTTTACTGCCATTCAAATTACCCCCTTGCCTTCTTTTTCTTTTTCTTCTTATCGTTATCCTCAGACGTGAGCATCATTGTAAGACCAACGACAGCTGTGAAAATGAAGATGAGTATCGAAAGAGCAGCTGCCTTTCCTATATCTCCATCCTTGTTCGTCTGGATTATCATAACGATCGTCTTCAGCATTGGCTTACCTTCAACGATCGGGTTTCCGTTATCGTTAGTGATAAGCGAAGGAACGTCGTACATCTGGAGACCGCCGATAAGCGATGTGATAAGAACGAATGAAAGTATCGGTCTGATAAGCGGCATCGTTATCTTCCAGAATATATCTGTAGATGTAGCACCGTCTATCTGTGCCGCTTCGTAAAGCGATGGGTCAACACCCATGATAGCTGCCATCAGAAGGATGGTAGTATTACCATACCAGAGCACGAAGTTGATAAATCCGACAACTGCTCTTGCCGACCACGCATTTTCTGCGAGCATATCGAAACCGAAAATGTCATAAAGAGCTCCGCCCTTCGAGCACAGGTTATAGAACAAAAACGCAATAGCCGAAGCCATGATAACGTTAGGAAGATATATAACTGTCTTGAAGAAGCCCTGAGCCTTGAGCTTGAGGTTGAGATCAGTGAACCATACCGCAAGCAGGAGCGAAACAAGTATCTGAGGGATAAATCCGATCAGCCACATGATGACCGTGTTCCAGATAGTCTGGAAGAAATCTCCGCTCGAGCTGAAGATGTTGGAATAGTTGTCAAAGCCGCACCATTCAGGCTTGACCTCAACTACCTGTCTTGTCCATCCGCCCTGCATTGAACCCTTGTCCATCTGGTAATCCATGAAGCTGTAGTAGAACGTCTGGATCAGAGGCCAAAGAGCAAAAACACAGTAAACAACGAAGAAAGGGATAAGAAAGATATAGCCCCATTTAGCATAGCTTACGCTTTTTCTCTTCATATATAATACCTTAAATAATTGCGAGCAATCATATTCCTTTCACTAGATTTTTTGTATTAAATAACAGGGGGGGATCACTCCGCCCCCTGTATTTAATCAACACAAAATTACCGATTAGAAATCGTATGTAAGTGTAGGATAGAGCTCAGTCAGAGCGGTCTTGAATGCCTGAAGTGCATCCTCATAAGTAGAGGTGTTGCCGAGGAAGTAATCCTTCATAGCGCCCTGGAACTTCTCGTTGCAGCCCTGGTCATAAGCAGAGATCTTGTTGTCGAGAGAGATCTTGTCAGCAGCAGCTGTAAGCAGCTCGAGGTGGTTCTGACCGCCGAGGAACGGGTTGGTGTAACCGCCGTCGATAAGCTCCTTGATAGCAGCCTTGTTGTTTGTGTAGTCCTGCTCGCCCTCGGTGATAGCCTTAGCTACATCCTTGTCGCAAGTCATGACCTTCATGATGCTAGCAACGATATCCTGGTTGTCGGAGTCGATAGCGCCGCAGATCCAGGTACCGCCCCAGTAGTAAGCCTGAGGACCTTCAACTGCGCCCCAGAGACCGTAACCACCGTTGCCAACTTCTTCCTTACCGCCGTCTTCAACGGAAGTCTCAAGAGTGTTAGGCAGGAGGCAGAAAGGAATACCCCATGTAGAATAGAAGTAACCGAATACCTTACCGTCGATCTTCTGTCCGGCAGCCCAAGCCTCATCCCAGAGGGAAGTCTTGTTGTTGTAGCCAGCATCTGTGTACTCCTTGGTCTGGTCAACCCAAGCCTTGATCTGAGGATCTACAGTAACCTTGCCGTCTGCATCTACCCAAGGAGCAGATACGTTGTTGGAGAAGCATCTGTATGTATCATCAAAACCGGATACCATGAAGATGCCTTTTTCCTTCATCTTAGCTGCTGTATCGGTGAATGCATCCCAGTCCTTAACTGCTTCCTGAACAGTAGCAGGATCATCGGAACCGAGAACTTCCTTAGCATAGTTTCTGTTGTACATGAACAGACCAGGAGTTGCCTGCCAGGAAACACCCTTCAGCTCGCCTGTTGCTGTGTCTGTTGCAACGTCCTTTGTGTACTGATACATCTCGGACATATCGTCAGCTGTGAGGCCCAGATCCTGTACGGAGAGAGCAACGTCGCCGTTAGCATACTTAAGAGCATAGTCAGCTTCCATAAGGAACATATCAACCTTGTCATCGCTGTCGCCCTGGCCCTTGAGAGCCTCGTCGAGCTTGGTCTGGTAAGCGTTTCCTTCGTTCTCGATCTGAACCCACTCTATCTTCTTGCCGTCGATAGATGTGATGGAGCCGTCAGCGTCCTTCTCAACAGGAAGAGCGTCTGCACCCTTCTCATAATATGTGTCGAGTCTGGACTTGAACTCTGTGTTCCAGCAGTAGATCTTTACTGTGTTCTTGGACTCCTCAGAAGAATCCTTTCCGTGGAGCTCAGCAGTGTTAACTCTGTCCTTGCTCTCGCTGATGCCGGAGCCGCCCTTTTTAGCTGCTGCCTTGGAATCAGAAGAAGACGAAGAGTCAGAATCGCCGCAAGCTGTCAGCATAGAAGCTGCCATGCAGAGACCAAGTGTTCCTGCCAGAACTTTCTTTAAGTTTGCCATAATAAATTTCCTCCTTAAATATCGCATTATATTTTTTACGCAGCACTTTGCTGCTATTAATGCCTTTGGTTGTTGATGCTTTTGATTGTTTTCCTTACCCGACCTTTGATACCGAGCCGCCTACGATAAGCTTTCCGTCTACCGTGATGACTTCTTTAAAGGTCGTTTGCGGGCTCTCGATAAGAGCCACCAATTCTTTTGCCGCCGTCGCACCGATCTTTGCAGTATCCTGCAGATAAGTCGTTAGCTTTGGAGACAGAAGCTGCGAATATGCTATGCCGTCATAGCCGACAAATGAGACATCCTCGGGAACGGACAAGCCCAGATCCTTTGCTGCGTTCAAACCGCCCATCGCTGAATAATCATCGGGCATGAACACACAGGTCGGTCGGTCAGCTCTCCTGAGCAGTTCTCCGGTCAATTTGTATGTAAGCTCGGGATTGTGATATTCTCCGTTCAGGATCCACGAAGGATCAACCTCGATCCCACGGTCCCGGCAGGCTCTGTAAAAGCCCGTGAACCTTCTCTCCGCCACAGCGGATCTGTTTCCCTGAACATAGGCTATCTTCCTGTGTCCCATCTCACATACATAGTTAATCAGCTCTTCCATACCTTTTTCATTGTTTGACATGATCGCCGTTCTGCAGTCAAATATATGGTCGATCGTAACAACCGGTATGTCGCCGTTTATCACCTCGTAAACATCAGGTGAAGTGAAATCCGTGCAAACAAGTATCACTCCGTCTACATTTCTGTATTTGCAGTGCTCGTATGCAGACATCTTCTGCTTCCCTACATCTCTGTTTATAAAGGTAATGTCATAGCCATAAGCCTCAGCCGCAGTCTTGAAGCTGTCCAGCACCTTCGCAAAAAACTCGTGTGTCAGACCGCTTCCCGCTTCATCAAGATACATAACTCCGAGATTATAGGTCCGGTTCGTCTTCAAAGCCCTCGCCTGGGAGTTGGGGAAGTAACCCATTTCCTTGGCCGCCTTGATGAGCCTTTCCTTAGTAGCCTCGCTTACGTCCTTGTGACCGTTCAAAGCCTTGCTTACTGTAGCAACCGAAACGCCGCAACGTACGGAAATATCCTTCAATGAGACCATCGGGATTTCCGCCTTTCAGCTTGGTTTAAACGATTAAGTAACCGTTCCCCAAGACTTAATCATTAACGTTTCCGCTAATAAAGACTATACAATATTTCACTTAAAATTTCAAGCTTTTTTGCGTTTTTTTTGTTGCTTGTAATAAATTATGTTTGATTTGACAATTTTTCAAAGTCTGATTTGTGCACTTTGACATAGTATCCTGCCCACTTGTAATCGTTTTGTTACAAGCATCGTCACAATCTAACAAAATCTATTAATATTTTGCTCTCAGCGAAAAATGTTGAATTATTATAATTAGTTTCATTCGCTTTACTATTCAATTTAGACATAAAGATTTTCAGTTTTATGTTTTAATTGAACAAAATCCACTAAGAAAATCGTTTTCATATATTTACATGGATGCTAAATCGTTTTCGGAAATCAAGCTATTTCGAGCTTAAAAACAGGCGATTACGGCTCAGGATTTCACGATTTGTTTCATTTGTTTTCATACTTTGCAGCACCCTCTGCCCCAAAACCCTATATATATTGCACAACACTTGACAAACATAGGCAGATGTGGTATAATCTTAAACGTTGGATGTCTCCGTAGCTCAGCAGGATAGAGCGTTCGCCTCCTAAGCGAAAGGCCGTGAGTTCGAATCTCGCCGGGGACGTTAAAAAAGCACACCTTCGGGTGTGCTTTTTTGGTTTCATTTTTCAGCCTTTATTAAAATAACTATATTCAGACCTCTATCTTTGATAAGGTCTCCCCCACCTTTTCGTGGATGACCAGCTCGCAGCTGGAGTCCATAGGGGTGGGATCACGGTTGATCAGCACAAGATGCTTTCCCCTGAAGTATCTTACCATTCCTGCTGCCGGATAAACGGTCAGGGACGTTCCTGCTATTATTAAGGTATCGCAGTTTGTGATATCGTTGACGGCTGCGGTGACGGTAGCGTCGTCAAGGCCCTCCTCATAGAGGACAACATCCGGCTTGATAACTCCGCCGCATTCACATTTTGGCACGCCAGTGCTGTTGACTATAGCATCCACGCCGAAAAACTTTCCGCACTTAGTGCAGTAGTTTCGCAGAACGCTTCCGTGAAGCTCCCTTACGGTCTTGCTGCCGGCAGCGGTGTGAAGGCCGTCGATGTTCTGGGTGACGATGCTTAAAAGCTTGCCCTTCTGCTCGAGCTCTGCAAGCTTGTAATGAGCCTTATTGGGCTTTGCGTCAAGGCAGATCATTTTCTCACGGTAGAAGTCGAAGAACTCCTCGGGGTGGCGCACAAAGAATGTGTGGCTGAGCATCTCCTCGGGGGGATATTTGAATTTCTGGTTATAGAGCCCGTCCACCGAGCGAAAATCGGGTATACCGCTTTCGGTGGAGACTCCCGCTCCGCCGAAGAACACTATCTTCTTTGAATCGTTGATTATTTCCTGCAATGTCATAACAGCACCTCTTTTTTCGTACACTATTATATTACAGATAAGCCGCACAGCAAGTGCGGCTTTCTTTCTTCGTATCCTCCCCGTCTGCGGGGCACATTATCAGTCTGACCAGTATGCGAACACGGGAGTTCCGTAGTCTATGTTTTCGTAAACATACTTCGCCTTGTCGAAGGGCATATTGATACAGCCGTGGGAGCCCCAGGTCGCAGACTTATATTTTTCTCCGCCAAAAACGCCGTTCTGCCACGATGCGTCATGGAGTCCTATGCCTATGGTGGAGATATTGTTCCAGTAGTCAACATAGGAGGAGTATGCTCTGCCGTCGGCCGAGCCTGTCAGCGTCTTCGAGCGCTCCTTTATCCATAGCTTATAAACGCCCTCTGGGGTGTTCCTCGACTCGTTGGGATAGCCCGAAACGATGTCGCTCTCCATCTCCACCTTGCCGTCCTTGTAGTACCACAGATGCTGTGCCGAAAGATCCACCTCAACATAAGTGTCGCCGTAATCCTTCTCGGCGGTACGCCATTCAGGATTGCAGGTATATTCATACTGGGAATCGGGGTTCACATAGTAGATCGGCTCGACAGTGTCCGACTCGCCTTTTTCTATAAGCTCGCAGATAAGATCCTTCGTCTTCTCCTGGTCTATCCACCAGCCATAGCAGCCTGAGCCTGCATCGACGGTTATCTCGCCACGGTTGGTGGACTGGAACACCCTGTCCTTGCCGTAGGTATCATACTTCTCTGCCAGACCCTCAACATAGGTCATAGCCTTGTCCTCGTCAACAGTGTAGCCCTCGGCTATGTCATCGCCGTTGAAGATCACCCAATCCATCACCTCGTCGCCCGTCAGGGTCTCGGTGGCATAGGTGAAATCAAAATTCAGCTCGATGTTGTAAAGGCCGTTGAGCCTGTCACAGGTGTCAGCCAGCATAGCCGCCGTCACCTTTGGCATAGCATAGCAGTCGGCGTCCGTCAGGTCTATCTCGAAGATCTCCTGGTCAAGCTGCTTTGCCGCAAACTCGTAAAGGTTTTCAAGCTTGCTCTCGTCCACCTTGTCGCCCATCTGCTCGGGAACTATAGTAAAGCCCTTGCCGTCCTCCTGAACGATAGTCGCATCCTTCGGCTCTGCGGCGGTCTGTGCCTCGAGGGCCTTTCTTTTGAGCTCGTTTTCCAGCTTCTTGCGGTCATAGCTGAACTTGTTCGTAAACTCGAAATGGGTATTATTGAACCTTGCCGAGAACCAGCTGTAATGGTCCTGCTCGTTGAAGAACTTTAGTATCTGCTCCTTGGTGGTGTCCTTGAAGCCTATGCTCTCCATATCTATCTTAAACACCTGACCGTTAGGTCTAATAAACGAAACGCTCTCCGGGACAGTCTGGTTCTGCTTCAAAAGCTCATAAGCCTGAGCCCTTGTTTTTCCGCTGACGTTTATATCATTTATATATGTATTGTCAAGGAAGGTATCCTTATAGGAATTCATTCCCACAAGATAAAAACCGCAGCAGCCGCAGACGATGACCACTACCAGCGTGATGAGTATCATTATCGGAGCCTTGCTCTTTTTCTTTGCCTTTTTCTTCTTCCCCTTTGAAGACGGCGAGCCCTTTGATGAGGTGCTCTTCTTGGTGCCGGAGCTCTTTTTTGCTCCCGTGGTCTTCTGGGACGATGTCTTTTTCTTCGGTGCTGTCTTCACAGCCGTGCCGCCGTCCTGAGCCTCCTGCTGTGCGTGATAGGGCTCGGTGTCAAAGCTGCCTGTGTCCCCGAAGGACATATTGCGGGCTATCTGCCTTGCCATTTCCTCCTTGGCCTTGTCCCCTGTGGGAGCGTAGCCCTGGGGGCGCTGATCGTAACCGTTCGTTCCTGCCATATTTTTATCTTTCTCCTTATGGTCTTAAACTCCAAAAAATACTGTAAATTACATTATACAACAAACTCCCCCATTTTTCAAGCCCCATATCACACAATTCTGCACTTTTAAAAATAGATATTTTTCACAAGCCCTGAAGGCTCCTGTCCCCGTCCCTCGCAGGAAAGGTCAGGGTGTTCCTTCAAATCAGGGGAAATATGATCAAAAAAGCGCAATTTTTGCAGGAAAACACGAAGAATTTTGCAAAACCTCTTGAAAAATCAGAACAAGTGTATTATAATAGTGTTAGTAATTTTTTGAAAGAAGGTTCTTTTAAATGAACGAGATCAGAATTGAACTCACAAAAACACCGAAGGCAAAGCCGACTGACGAGAGCAAGCTCGGTTTTGGTCACATCTTCACTGACCATATGTTTGCAATGAACTATGACACAGGCAAGGGCTGGCATGACGCAAGGATCGTTCCTTTTGACAACGTTACACTTTCGCCTGCCGCTATGTGTCTCCACTACGGTCAGGAGATCTTTGAGGGTCTCAAGGCTTACAGGACCGCAGACGGCAGCGTTCAGCTTTTCAGACCTGACGAGAACTATAAAAGAATGAACGTATCCGCAGAGAGAATGGTCATCCCTAAGATCGACGAGGAGTTTATGCTCAGAGCTACAAAGAAGCTTATCGAGATCGAGAAGGACTGGGTGCCTCATACTGACGGCGCATCGCTTTATATCAGACCTTTTATTTTTGCAACAGATCCTTATGTTGGCGTAAGACCCGCTGACCACTATCTGTTCCTTATCATCCTTTCACCCTCGGGCGCTTACTACTCCACAGGCCTTAACCCTGTTAAGATCTATGTTGAGCAGAAGTATGTAAGAGCCGTAAGAGGCGGTACCGGCTTTGCAAAGACAGCTGCAAACTACGCTATCTCTCTTAAGGGTCAGGACGAGGCTCACGCACAGGATTATGAGCAGGTGCTCTGGCTTGACGGTGTGGAGCAGAAATATATCGAGGAAGTTGGTTCTATGAACATCTTCTTTGTTATCGACGGCGAAGTTATCACACCGGAGCTTACGGGCTCTGTTCTTCCCGGCATCACAAGAAAGAGCGCTCTTGAGGTTTGCAGGAGCAAGGGCATCAAGGCTACCGAGAGAAGGATAACCATCGAAGAAGTTGCCAAGGCTTATGACGAGGGCAAGCTTGACGAGGTATTCGGTACCGGTACAGCGGCAGTTATCTCGCCTGTAGGACACCTCAAGTGGGGCGACAAGATAATGACCATCAACAACAACGAGATAGGACCGATCTCACAGATGCTTTACGACACAATGACGGGCATCCAGTGGGGCAAGATCGAAGACACCTTCGGCTGGACGGTCAAGATCGACTGAGTTTAAAGCTGAACCGGGCTGTTGCAAGCCGCCGGTTTTGAGAGAAAGATATGACAGCGTCGCTGCTTCGCAGCGACGCAAAGTGCGAAAATGGTACCTCTCCCCTTTCGGGGAGAGGTACCATTTTCGCTTTAAGCTGTTCGTGCAACAGCCCCGTTTTAGTCTGTCAAGCCGCCAGCGGCTTGTGGGAAGCTTTGTGCGTTGATACGCCAGATGCACACACCTGCTCAAATATCGAATACTATCGTCGCTATCGTGAAGAATATCAGCGTCGAACAGGTGTCAACTATCGTTGTGATGAGCGGAGCCGCCATTATCGCAGGGTCAAGGCCGAGCTTCTTTGCGCCCATAGGAAGCATCGCCGCTATTAGCTTCGAGAGCACCACAGTCACCATTATCGCAAGGCTGACCGTGAACGCAAGCTTGTAACAATCCACCGACGTATCACCGTGGTACACGATTATTATCCTTATCGCATTTACCACCGCAAGGATGACACTGACTAAAAGGGCTATCCTGAACTCCTTGAATACGACCCTGAAAAAGTCCTTCATCTTTATCTCGCCGAGGGACATTCCTCTGATTATCATCGTCGAGGTCTGGGAACCGCAGTTTCCGCCTGTGCCGCTGAGCATCGACAGGAACGACACCAGCACAGGCACCACCGCAAAGGCCGCCTGATAGTGGTTCACCACCGCTCCTGTCAGCGTGGCCGAAAGCATAAGGATAAGCAGCCAGGCTATCCTGTTCTTTGCGTGAGTGAAGACCGAGGTCTTGAAATAGGAGTCCTCACTGGGGGCAACGGCCGCCATCTTCGAGAAGTCCTCCGTTGCCTCTTCGGCCATGACATCCATAGCGTCGTCGAAAGTTACGATTCCGACCATTCTCTGTTCATTGTCCACAACAGGCAGAGACAGCAGGTCGTATTTACGGAAAGCCCTTGCAACGTTCTCCTTGTCCTCGAGGGTGTCCACCGAGATGACATTGGTCTCCATAATATCGCCGATCTTGTCATCGTCATCGGCTGTGAGCACATCGAACAGTGTGAGCACGCCCACAAGCTTTCTGCTGTCGGTAACATAAAGGTAGTTAACTGTCTCCTTCACCATACCGACGTGCCTTATCCGCTCGATAGCCTCCCGGACAGTGTAGTTCCTGTGAAGATACACATACTCCGTTGTCATAATGGAGCCCGCACTGTCCTTGGGGTATTTGAGTATCGTGTTTATCTGTCGTCTTGTTTCGGCGTCTGCATTCTTGAGGATCCTTGCAACAACGTTTGCAGGCATCTCCTCGATGATGTCAACTGTATCGTCCACATACAGGTCGTCGATGACCTCCTGCAGCTCCTTATCGGTGAACGCATTGATGAGCACCATCTGCATATCCGAATCCATATAAGCGAAAACGTCTGCTGCCGCATCCTTGTTCAGCAGGCGGAAAAGCAGCGGCAGCTGGCTCTTGCCTATCCTGCCCTCGTCATAAAACTGCTGCAATACAGCCGCAACGTCCGCTTCGTTCATATCCATAAAGATCTCTCGGATCGCCTTGAAATTCCTGTTTTCAAGAAGATCCAGTACTGTGCTGTACATCGTTATCCCTCCTCGGTTTAGCTGTACATTTTTTTGTACACCAAACGCAATAATAAGGGCGTACTCCTTCCGCAAACGAAATTCATACGCCTTCAAGGCAACAACGCACCACTATTCTCTTTGCAAACGGGCATACTGATACTTATGTCAGTTCAGACAGAGATTTTTAAAAAGCTAAGGCTTCAAAAACACCTGTCTGATATGACGGAAGACCTGCAAGCCGTATGAGCGGACATAGCTGTGCCGTGCTGCCTAAAGGTAGCAACACAGATCGTCCTTCGATATTTCAAGCCAAGGCGCCAATGATGACGCATAAGCTTTGCGATCGTGGGACGGTCGTATTATTACCGGCGTCATCCATCAGTTCTCAGCTCCTTTCAGCATTTTTAAGGTCGCCCGGGCTCACACCACGCCGACCATACTCTATTATTATACTCTCGTTGAGCCTGAATGTCAATACACAAAAAAGCACAAAAACCGGCATATCCCCTGTTTTTTTCAGAGGATATGCCGGTTTTAAGATCTCAGTGTGCAACTCCGTCGTTGTCGATGTTATAGCCGTCGATAGTTCGGTTTATAAGCATCATTCCGGTGGAGTCGAAGTAATAGCGCTTGCCGCCTATCACCTTCCAGCCGGTCACGGATGTTCCGTTGTCGTAGTTAAGGTATTTCTGGCCGTTCCAGCTTATCCAGCCGCCCTGGAGATAGCCGTCCTCGCCGAAGTTGTAAAGTGTGCCGTCGATATAAACGGGACCTCTGGTCATGACACCGTTTTCAAGAAAATACTTCTTTCCGTCAATGGTGGTCCAGCCGTTCTGGAGCTTGCCTTCGCTGTCGAAGTAGAACTCCGTTCCGTCTATCTCGCTCCAGCCCGCATTGGCTCTGCCGTCGTCGCCGAAATAGTAGGTGTCGTCGCCGGCTGTTACCCAGCTGTTTTTCTTGGTGCCGTTCTTGTCGATATAGAACACGCCGTTCTCGTCCTTATAAAGGCCTACCGACAGTCTGCCCTTGGAATCGAAGTGATATTCCTTATCGTCTATCGTCTTCCAGCCCGTAACTGCAACGCCTGTCTCGTCGAAGTAATAAATATGACCGCCGGCAGTCTTGAACTCGCTGGTCACAAACTTCTCTTCCTCGGTATCATAATACTTATAGTCGGCATCAACTCTAACAAGGCCGTCAGCCAGGGTGCCCTCTGTGGAGAAGGTATATTTCTTGTCATCCACCTCGAACTCACCTGTCATAGCCGCACCTGTGGAGCCGAAATAGTAGCGGTCGCCGTCGATGGTCTTCCAGGTGTCGTGAGCCTTCTTGCCGGTATTCTCATCAAAGTAGAAATAATACCCTGCTATCTTCCTAAGACCCGTACACAGCGTATGGTCGGAATAGAAATAATACTGATAGAATACCGAGCCGCCGAACTCCTCATAGACCTTGCGGTCAAAAGCGGCAAAGGTCTTGCTGCCGTATTTTTTCTTCAGCTCATCTATCTTGTCCATATCGGGCTCTTCGCCCTCTTTATAGCTGTCCTTCTCATATTTCGTAAGGTCGGAGACCTCGGTCTTGAACTGCTTTATCTTCTTCTTTTCGTCATCGGTATACTCATCGGTGTTTGTCCAGCCGACAGATGCCGCATGGGTGGTGTGGTTGAAGAAGTAGGTGTAGCCGTCTATCTCCTCCCAGCCGTCAGCAACTATGCCGCCGACGCCGAAGTAATAAAGTCCGCTTGCGCCCTGCTGCCAGCCGTCGAGCAGCCTGTTCTTCGAGTTGAAGAAATAATAGTGGTCGTCCACCTTGATAAAGCCCTTTGCTGCCGAGCCGTCCTCCTTGAAGTAATACTTATAGGGAGACTCCTGATACCAGCCCGTGGTCATCTTGCCCTCGTCGGTAAAGTGGTAGCGCTTGTTGTCGATAGTTATCCAGCCCTTTACCATTTCGCAGCCGTCGTTGAAATAGTAGGTAGCGTCATCTATCTTTGTAAAGCCCTTAGCGAGCTCTCCTGTCTCGGGATCAGCATAGTAATACTTCTTCTGCTGCTGCATCCAGCCCCTGTGGACGGCACCGCTGTCGCTGAAGTAATACCTCTTACCGCCTATCTCCTGCCAGCCTGTCATCATATGGCCGTCGGAGTTGAAATAGTATATCTCCGAGTCTATCTCCACAAAGCCCACAGCCATCTTTCCGTCTTTGAGGAAGTAATACTGCTGATTGTTTATAGCCGCCCAGCCGGTGACACGCTTGCCGGACTCGTCATAGTAATATCCGCCTGTGTCGTCGAAGCCCGTGTCCGGGAAGCCGTGGTCATCAAAATAATACTGGCCTCCGTTGAGCTCACACAGCCCTGTCCTGAAGATACCCGACTCATCCGAGAAATAATACTCCTCGCCGTCTATCTTCACCTGGCCACGCTGGATGATAGTATCCTTGACGTAATACTTGTCCCCACGGTAGGTATGCCAGCCGTCCTTTTCGATATTGCCCTTGCTGTCGAACAGGTAGCAGGTGTTATCGATTATCTGATAGCCCTTAACACGCTCCATCGTTTTGGAGTCTATATAATAGGTATTATTATCATGGGTGTGCCAGCCTGCGGCATAATATGAGCCGTAATAAAGATATCCGCCGAAACCGGCTCCGAGCGCTATTGTACACAAAGCACAGGCAAAGGCGATCTTTGCCCTGTCACGTTTGAGTCTTTTGCGGTAACGGTAATTGACTGCGATCTGCTCGGGATCAACCGCTATGCTCATAGCATTTATCATTCCTTCCACACTTAGTCAAATATCCTTTACATTATACCACAGCCGCTCCCAAATTGCAAGAGTCTCCCTTCTATTTTCACCTAATGTACACTTTTTTGTTTCAAGGCTCGACCGCACGGCTGTGATTCCGGCGAAATAACGCAGCTGAGCCTAAATGATCCGCCAGAGACATAAAAGTTTGGGTCGAGCCTTTTCAAAGGCTCGCCGCACGGCTTTGCCTCTGGCGGATCTAACAGCTTTTGTTTATATTAGTAAAAGCCTACAGCTATTGAAAGTTACCGAGCCACAAAGGTTGTAGCTTACCACCCGGGACAGCGATCGAGCGAAGCGAGCGGAGCGGAAACGTATTGGGTGCAGGTGCACGCACCTGCCGGAGGCGCTCGAAAGGGGTGAATTCAAAAACAGTCCGGTGGATTGTTTTTGAAGAGGGGAAGCCCTGCAAGAGGGGCTTCCCCTTTGAAAAGCCAAGACGAAACTTTCCTCAAACTGCTTGCAGTTTGACAAACAAGTGTGAAGCAAGTAAAGACACAGCACTATGCCCAAAAGCCTATATGCGCACAGCCCTGACCGCCATGATAAGTGCCTCCGTCTGTCTGACACTGTTGAACGCCGAGGGCGAGAACCGCACTACCCCCTGACCAAGCGTCCCTATCGCCCTGTGGGCAAGGGGCGCACACTGCAAGCCGCCCCTCAGCGCAAAGCCCCTGTCCCCAAGCAGCTTTGCCGTCTCCTCCGAGTGGCGCTCGCCGATGTTGAACGCCACTATCGGCGCACGGGGCACATCAGGCTCATACAGCCGCACTCCCCTGATGCCCTTTATCCCCTCGATAAACCGCCTGCACAGCCCTTCCTCATGGGCACGGATAACGTCTATCCCCTTGCGTTTCACAAAGCGGATACCCTCGCCGAGCCCCAGTATCCCCACTGTGTTGAGCGTTCCGCTTTCAAGGCGCTCCGGCATATCCGCCGTCTGCTCCAGCTGTGCCGAGGTGACACCCGTTCCGCCCTCGATTATCGTTGACAGGGCGTATTCGCCGTCCGAGATAAGAAGCCCCGTTCCTGTGGGCCCATAAAGCCCCTTGTGGCCGGCAGCGCAGATAAAGTTCATCCCGTCCGCCAGCGAAAGCGGCACCACTCCGCAGGCCTGTGCGCCGTCAACGATGAAGCATATCCCCTCGCTTTTGCAAAGCGCCGCTATCTCCCTTATCGGCATAAGCCGCCCGGTGACATTTGAAGCGGCGGTCACACAGACACATTTCGTGTCACTGCGGATCAGCGAGCGGATGTTTTTCAGCGTCTGCTCGTCGTCTCTTCCCATCTCGAACACCGAAAGCCTTACCCCTGCCGTTTGGGTCAGGCGGAAAGCCGGTCTTGCCGAGGAGTTGTGCTCATAAGGCGATATAATAATGTGGCCGCCGTACTGCATCATCCCCTTTATCGCCATATTCAGCGCATATGTGCAGTTTGGCGTAAACGCCACGTTCTCAGGCTGTGCGCCGAACATCCCTGCCGCAAGGTTCCTCACCTCATAGACCTTTTTTGCGGTCTCCACAGACAGTGCGTGGCCGCTGCGCCCGGGGTTTGCGCCATAGCGTTCAAGCGCCGTCTCACAGGCTCTCCTCACGCTCACGGGCTTAGGAAAGCTGGTCGCCGAATTATCGAAATAGACCATCAGCTGCACGCCGGCGGTCAGTTCTCCCGCCAGCCTATCCCCCTCTCTTTCAGGAGCTTCTTTATCTTTTCGGGTTCGTCTCTTACCTTTATCGAATAGCCGCAGCCCGAAGCCAGGTCTTTGGGCGTTTTCTCGATCTCACAGAAAAGCCCAAGCCTGTTAAGCAGCTCCTTTGCTTTTATCGCATAGGTTATTGATCTCATTGCTATCAGATACAGTTTCATTTTATCATCCTCTTTTTCCCGGTGCAAAGCACCTTTACCCTGCCGCCGTTATCCGACCGCTGGTATATTATATGCAAGGATCACTCATCATGACACAAAAACACTGCTGGTGACAAAATAACAGCTGCTCTCCAAAACGGAAAGCAGCTGTATTATCATGCCTGTTCTGTTAAGTGTGCTGTCCTTTTTTAAAAAAGAAACAGAAGCTTTAAGAAAGAGTCTCCCCCGATACAAGTATAAAGCACCCGTATCAGCATAGATCACCAGAGTTTTCTGGTGCCCTTTAAATGCGCCTTTATTGCAGTAACATCACCTGTTGTTATCTTCTGATCGCCGTCAGCCGCCATTGCACAGGCTGTTTCATATTCACCGAGCAATGCGGTCTTTTTCAGGTGTTTCTTTATCGCCGAGATATCGGAAAGATCGGCCTTTGCATTGCCGTCAACATCGCCGGGAAGGTGAAGCTCAAAAGAGACATCTTCTGTCAGCTTTCCGCCGGAAACTGTTGCCGAATACGTTCGTGAAACAAATTTTTCGGCACTCACGGTCATATCATAATCGCCGTCGGGAAGATCGGTGAGAGTAAACTTTCCGTCCTGCGAGGCATAGTCCACGCCGTCCACTGTGAGCGTGGCTGTCTCAGCTGAAAGAGCCGAGCCCTCGGGGGCTATCAGAGAAACATCAATAGTGATGTCATCACCTGTGTCTTTATATGGCACAAGGGTCTTTCCTGACAGTGTCTGCAACTGTGTCCCTGTCAGTGCGCCGCTGTAGGTGTTTGTACCGTCTGTCAGGATCTGACCGGCCTTGACCGTCACTATACCGTCCTCATATGCTGAAAAGTTCGCTATCTTTATGCTGTCAGTAGGAAAGCTGCATCCCAGAGTGACAGAGCAGTTTTCAGTATAATGGATACCGCATCCGGAACTCTCATCCTTAGAAACGGCTTTGAACTTTCCGCCGTTAACGATCAGGTTACCGCTGCCGGAAAAAGCAATACCTGCTTCATATCCCTGGGTCCCTCCTAAAAGTGTAACATCGCCGCCATTGACAACAATTGTTCCGCCTTCACTGTAGGTCACGCCATCAAACGGTGAAGTGGCCGTCATTTTGCCCATATTTGATCCGTAGCTCTGAGCATAGATCGTAAGTGTCAGCGGTTCAGAAAAATAGCTCTGTGCAAAATACAGACCACGGTACATGCCGTTGATAGTCAGATCTGCGCCGTCAGCAAGAATAAGATTGACATTTCCAAAGACGGACAGACGGTCATCGAGCGTCAGCTCACCTTCAACGATATACCAGCTCGTCGTTCCCGGATAACCAAACCCATCCTGGACAGCATCTGCTGTAAGCGGCCTGACATCATCTGCTATCTTGATCTTACCGTCAATGTCAAGGTAGTATTCCTGACCCTCACCAAGGGATCTGACATCAATGGTCTGCTCGGGATCGGCGCTTGTCCTGATAAGCGAGCCGCCGAGCATCTCCGCTGAGCTGACCGCACAGATCATAGCAAGACCAAGCGCTGCTGCTGTCAATCTTCTGATAAAACTCTTCATTATATCTCTCCTCACACCCAAAAATACTGCCGGAACAGCTTTCCATTACATATTAACACTCAAAGGCTCAGTTGTCAAGCCTTAGTTTTCTTCAAATGTCTCAGCAGCGTCTTCATCGGGTGCTTGTGCTCCTTATAAAAATGCTGATAGTCCTTCTGCGTCTGCCAATGGCCGCCCCAGCGCCAGCCACGGGCTGTGAATATCTTATAGCAGACATCATCCTCGTCGATCTTGTGCTCGAAGTCACGGCTGCGGTCGGCGTAAGCCTCCCCTGCCGGCGGCATTATCTTCTCCCCGACGATGTAGGGGTTATACAGCGGATTTATGTCTATCGCCCTGCCAAAGCCGTGCGCCGACACTGTCTGTGTGCCTGACACCGTGCGGTAGTTGAACGACGAGCTGTTGTTGTCGGCCATAGAAAGGTCGTCGTCTGCGCCGTAGTGGTCAACGAGCCTGATCTTTTCTATCTCATAGCCGCTGTCAAAGAGCTCCGAGAAGATCTGAAGCACCTCTTTTGCAAGGCGCCTGTCAACTATCATCTCGCCATCGCATACATTGTGGTCAAAATCGTAGTATCTTAACTTCAGATAGCTCAGGTCCTCCGCCTTCACATTCTCATTCGGCTTGAGCGACACCCCTGTGATAAACTCAAGTATATCATCGGGTATCTCCTGACAGGAAAAACCCTCTCTTAAAACGAAAACGCTCATAAGTCCTCCTTATATGGTTGCGGGATCTATCCCTCGCCGCTTTCGGCGGCTCAGGTCGTGCAAAAAGCATTCTCCCATACGGGAGAGATACCATTTTGCCGGGCTTTACAGCCGCCAGTGTGCAAAAAAGCGGACAGTTTCCTGTCCGCTTGTGGTTACTACATCCAGTCTTCGCTGTCGTCACTCTCATAATACATTACAACAGGCGTTCCTATCTCTACATTGTCATAAAGATACTTCGCACCCTCGAAAGGCATATTGATACAACCGTGCGAACCGTTCCAGGTGTATATCGAGCCGCCGAAGGCTCCGCCTCTCCACTGGCTGTCGTGCATTCCTATTCCGCAGAGGGAAATGTTGTTCCAGTAGTCGCAGGTGGTGTCCCACTCCTCGCCGTCGGCGTTCCTGTCCTTCATACGGTAGTTAGTTGCCTTTGCCCAGAGCTTGTAAACGCCCGGGAATGTGGTCCTTGTTCTCGAGGTGGTCTGGCCGGAAACTATATAGCAGTCATAATCCAGCTCGCCGTCAACATAATACCACATATGCTGTGCGCTGAGATCCACCTCGATGTAGGTCTTTCCGATATCGTCATTTGCGCTCCTTGCAGACTCGACACCTGTGTAAACATAGCCGCAGGGATCCTCATAGTAGTAGGGCTTGATAGAATCAATGCTCTTGCCCTCGTAAAGCAGCTGTACCAGCTCCTCACAGGTCTTCTCCTGGTCTATCCACCAGCCGTACTTCGCATCGGTGCTGGGGGGAACGATTATATCGCCCTGCTCTGTGGCATGGAACTTTCTGGGCTTGTTGAGAGTGTCATACTTTGCCGCCAGCTCCTCCACATAAGCCATCACCTTGTCCTCGTCAACGTCATAGGATTGATCCTCGTTGACCTCAAGCATCTGCATCAGCTTGTCGCCTGTCAGTGTCTCGGTGGTGTAGTCAAAGTCATAGGTGATATACATATTGAAGATGTTGTTCATCTTGTCGCATTTTTCCTGGACATCCTTAGCCTTGATAACAGGGCTCTCATAAACGCCGCAGTCCTTGTCGAGCACAAGGCTCATCTCGCCGTTTGCAGCAGCTGTGTTCACCAGCGCCACAAGCCTGTCCATATCCACGACCTTGTCGCCCTGTGTCTCGGGAACGACGGAATAACCTGTTCCGTCCTCATTGAGAACGACTATCGCATCAGAAGTAGCGGTGCTGCCCCAGTCGGCAGTCCTTACTATCTGGTCAAGCTTATCCTTATTATAGCTTGCTGTCTCTATATACTCATAGTCCCTCTTGGAAACGAGAGCCGTTACCCAGGAGCTTTTCTTCCTGTCGTTATAGAACTTCTTTATCGAATCTTTCGCACTTATCTCATAGTCGATATCGGAAGTCTTGATCTCAACTGTCTTTCCGCTTACAGTAGTAACAGTAAGCTTTGAAGGCAGATCATCCGCCCCCAGCAGATCATAAGCCTGTTCAAGGGTCTTCCCGCTCACGATCTTGCCGTTTATCCTTGTGTTGGCAAGGAACTTATCGCTGTAATAAGATCTGCCTATCAGAAAGCCGATAACAATAAACAGAACGATAACGCCGACGATTATGCCGCATATCATCCCGACAGAAGCCTGTTTCTTTTTCTTCTTTTTCTTTTTTGCATTGGCAGCTGTACCCAATTTATTGACCCTTCCTCACTTTATAAAATCGCATAGTTATCCTATTATGTTTTGTTATTATACCACACAACTCGTCACTTGTCTACCCTTTTCCTATGATTTCGATGTTTTAAACAATCTGTGAATATTGAAGTCCTAAAAAATGGTCAATTTGATATCCGGAAAAAATGAATAATGAATAACGAATATTGAATAATGAATAATTAAGGTATCGCCTGCGGCGATGATATTTAGTAAACGCTCTCAGCAAAAAGACAAAAAAACTCCCGGCGCAAAAGGCCGGGAGAAAATGGTCGGTTTAATTTTTGATATAGTTTCCTGCAACCTCTGCATAAGTCTTGCAGAACCTTGCGTGAGAGGTATATCCTCCCCATGACATATCGTCATCTACCTGTGCGTCCATAACATAGACCTGACCGTTGATGATGACCTCTGTCCACATATGATATCCGTAGCCGCCTGCTGCCATAGCTGTCTGGCCGTCAACGGTCCTTGCGTTGAAGCCCATATACTTGAGCATAGCAGTGAGCGTTCTCGAATACTCGGTGCAGGTGCCGAAGCCGTTTACAAGAACAGACTTGTAAGGCTCGTTCCAGCCGCCGTAAGCATAATATGTGTTCTTAATGAGATAATCGTATACCGCAAGAGCCTTTTCATAGTTGCTCATACCGTCGTTTACGATCTTCGCAAGATAGGTACGGACTATCTTGTCGTCATCACCTGACAGGCAATAGTTAGGTGAAAGCACAGCATTGTTGAGCCTTGACTCGGGTGTAGCGCCGTTGTCCGCTGTCGTAGTCTGCTTTTTGGTAGTGGTCGCCTTTGTGGTGGTCGTGGTGGTGGTTGCAGGCTTTGGTGCGGCTGTGGCTTTTGTTGTTGTGGTCGTGGTGGTCTCCGGCGGAACAGTCAGGATATCCGGCAGTGTGGTCACGGGCGGAGCTGTGGTAGTGGTTGTGATAACAGGTGCAGCGGTGGTCGTGTCCTCTGTCTGTTCCCAGTCCACATAATCATCAGCAGGTACTGTGGTCGTCGTCACCACATCAGCATAGTCCGCATCCTCATAGTCGTTGGTCTGCTCCTCGGCAGACATATCTATCCAGTCGTCTTCGGTGTCATCATCCGCATAAGAATTATCTGCCGGCGGATCGAAGGTAACTTCGATGATGCCCGAAGGCTCTTCGTAATAATCTTCCTCTTCCTCGGTCACTGTGGTCTCGGGGGCTTCTGTAAGCTCCGGCTCGGTCTCTGTCTTTTTAACAGTTGTCTGCACCGGTTCTGTTTCTTTCGGTGTCTCGGCTTCCGCGGTCGTCTGCACGGCGTTAACAGTTACCTCTGCGTCGCCCATCTGCTGTGCAGCATGGACAGTTTCGAGCTTTTCCTCCTCCAAGGTGTTTACCGGAGGAATATTTTTATCCGGCTTTATAGCCGTTCTGTCCAGGTCTGCAAAAACAGCCGCTGATGCACTAAGTACACCGACAGCAGTGACCGCTGCAAGCTTGCGTTTGAGCCCGGATACTAAATAACCCATGTATAACACCTCTCCTTTCGATTTGTTACCTCATTATTCTGTTTTTTAAGGTAACTATCCTAATTTTTACACAATTTTTGGCGACCGTTGTCATTATATCTCATATTATAATCCTTGTCAAGCCGAGCTGTAACCGAAATGTAATCGAAAACGTTTCAGAAACTCTCATTTATGAACTACCTGTGAACCAATTATTATATCTTATTGTGCAACTTTCTTTTCAGTACAGTAAAACGGACTAGTTCTTGGGCATTTTACACAAAAATATTAAAACATTTATTAATAATACGAAAAAAAGGACAATTAAAACCAACTGCTCCCCTTTGCGGATCTTATTAGATCAATTAAGTAAAAAAACGTACTGATACCCGGTACAAAAAGTGAGCCCATACTTCCAAAGCACAGCGCTCCCCAACCAGTGGAGAGCGCAGCACCGAAGTATAGAATTATATGGAGAAAAAAGAATATGAATTGCTTGGTCTGTGATTTTGTTATCTGCTTTCTTTTGTTCCTGTGACTATAGTATACCCCTCCAATGTGACAGCTTTGTGTCAGCCTTCTGAAAGGTTAGGGGCAGGTTTACCCAAAAACAAAAAAACACTCCTGCAAAAAGCAGAAGTGTTTCATCGCTATTATGTATCAGCAAATTACTGAGCGGAAGGTGCTCCTACAGGACAAGCTCCCTCGCAAGCGCCGCAGTCGATGCAAGCACTCTCGTCGATAACGTACTTTCCGTCGCCCTCAGAGATAGCGCCAACAGGACATCCCTCTGCGCAAGCGCCGCAGCTGATGCAATCGTCAGAAATCTTATATGCCATACCAAATGACCTCCATTCATAGAATTCGGGGCTTTTTCACCCTCAAATATTATAATAACACATATTCACTTTTTTTCAAGTCCTTCATCCGACTTTTAACGGAAATTTAATAATTGGTTAGTCAAAGCTAACTAATTATTAGGTTAGTCATAGCTAACCTAATAATTATAGCCATAAGAATCCGCCCGAAGGGTGTTGGAGTGACAGGAAAACAAAAGCCCCCGCCATAAGACAGATACCTATATAGAAGTTTTGCCCCTGAGTGTTACAAAGCACTCAGGGGCATTGTGCATATTTATGTTGCTAAGATAAATCAGAATTTTGAACAGGAAAAGTATACATTATTTCCCGAAGATCTTTTCCACCGATATTATCAGTCATGTATTCATTAGAACACCAAAAACCATTTTTTTCATAGAACCTTCTTGCACTCCAATTATCCTCTAAAACCCACAGCAAAAGTTTCGTAAATCCAAGCAAGTTTAATTCTTCTATACATTTTCTCAAAAGATGATTACCATAGCCTTTACCTATATAATCAGGCAGAAAATAGATTGAAACGATCTCTCCATATTCGCTGAACTTTTCCCATCTGGATTTGCAGAAACTTGCAGTTCCGATTATCATTTCATTCTCTATTAAAACAAGTGTATGAAGTCCTGTTTTGGTAACGGTGTTTGCCCAGCGACCTTTGGGTATGCTGTTGAGATAATCTTGCGGAATAATGTCTCTATATGCGTATTTCCAACTGCATTCATATATATTGCTTATTTCAAGGAGATCATCCTCTTGTTGTAAATATCGTATTATCATTTTCAGCCTACTTTCTAAATTCCGATTTTTGTCAGTAACAATTATAGCACATCAACTCTGTACTGTCAATAGAAACGCCATACTTGTAATGTCAATAGGGAACAAACTCTAATCGAAGTGAACCTCACCGATGCCGATGAAGAAAATGCGGATTTTACGCACTTTTTTGCGGAATTTTC
>CADCFQ010000006.1 GCA_902800795.1 uncultured Ruminococcus sp.
GACGGCGACAACCTGACTCTGAACCTCGATGCGAATATACAGTATATCCTGGAAAAAGAGCTGCAGGCTGCCTATGAGCTGAACCAGCCGACGGACAGGATCTGCGGCATCATCATGAACCCGAAGACCGGTGCGGTGCTGGCTATGGCTACCTGCTACAGCTATGACCCCAACGTTCCGGGAAGAGTGACAGACGAAGCTGCGGCGGCAGAGCTTGCGAACCTTGACGAGAACAGTGAAGCTTATCACGACAAGGCTCTTGCAGAATGGAGCGTCCAGTGGAAGAACAAGGCGATCTCCGAGATCTATAATCCGGGTTCGGTATTCAAGGTCATCGTGGGTGCTTCGGCGCTTGAAGAGAAGGCCATTTCGCTTAGCGACACCTTCACCTGCGGAACGGCCATAACCGTCGAGGACACAACGTTCCACTGCTGGTCGGATGTGGACCACGGCGCACAGGACCTGCCCCTTGCGATGCTCAACTCCTGTAACCCTGTTTTCGTACAGATAGGACAGAAGCTGGGAGACGAAAAGTTTGACCAGTATTTCAGCGCCTTCGGTTTCAGGGAGCTGACAGGCATAGACCTCCCCGGAGAGGTAAACTCCATAAACCTTATGCTCCAGGACTACGGCCCTGTAGAGCTTGCGTCCAGCTCCTTCGGACAGACCAACAAGGTAACGCCTATCCAGATGATAACCGCTTACAGCGCCTGCGTAAACGGCGGATATCTGGTGACGCCCCAGGTGGTGGACACGATAACCGATTCAAACGGCAACGTTGTAAAAAAATCGGAAACGATAGTGAAAAGACAGGTCATCTCCGAGGACACCTCGGCGACCATGAGAGAGATACTCAAGGGCGTTGTTGAAGGACAGCCTGATTCAAACTGCCACATCAAGGGCTACAGCATCGGCGGAAAGTCGGGAACCTCCCAGAAGCTGGACGAGGACCCGGACGGCGAGACCTACGTTTCGTCCTACTGCGCTTTCGCTCCTGCCGAGGACCCCGAGATAATAATGCTCGTTATGGTAGACCACCCCACGGGCGAGAAATTCTACGGAAGCCAGGTGGCGGCGCCTATCTGCGTTAATGTTCTCAGCGATGTTCTTCCCTACATCGGTGTGTTCCCTGAATATACCGAGGAAGAGCTGGCAGAGCTTGCGGTGAGCGTTCCGAATGTCACCTATACCGATGTGAAGGACGCACAGAAGACCATAACCGACCTCGGCCTTGAGGCTAAGGTGGTGGGTACCGGCGATACCGTTGTTGCACAGGTGCCTGCTTCGACCCAGATAGAGAGAGGCGGTCAGGTGGTCCTCTACACCGACGAGGATTACCAGTATGATATGGTGACAGTGCCCTCGCTCCAGGGACTTACCAAGGAGCAGGCAAAGCAGACCCTTGCGGAATACGGGCTCAACCTTACGGTACTGGGCTTTCCCGATGAGGCCGGTGCGCTGGCTCAGGAGGATCAGAGCGTTGAAGCCGGAAGGAGCGTTCCTATGGGAACAGCGGTGGAGGTCACCTTTGCTACCGAAACGGTGGGCTCACAGTAAGACAATAAACATCAAGGAGGGGCGCCCCCGGGGTGCCGCAAAGAGAAATGAAGCTATATGAACTGATAAAGGATATTGCAAAGACCGATCTTGAAAACATCGAGATAACGGGAATTACCAGCGATAACAGAAAACAGGTGACAAAGGGCTCGATGTTCGTCTGTATCAAGGGCAACACCTTTGACGGGCACAGCGCCGCAAAGCAAATGATCGAAAAGGGCTGCTCGGTGATCGTCTGCGAGAGAGACCTGGGTCTTGACTGTCAGGTTATCGTCGGGGACACGAGAGAGGCCTATGTAAGGCTTTGTGCTGCGTGGTTCGGCCACCCGGAAAAGGAGCTGAGCTTTATCGGCGTAACCGGAACCAACGGCAAGACCACGATAACCACTGTTGTCAAGAAGGTCCTTTCCGAGCTTGGCTGCAAGGTGGGGCTTATAGGCACCTGCCAGAACGAGATAGGCAGCGCCGTTTATCCCACGGACAGGACAACGCCGGAGCCTTATGACCTCTATGAGCTGCTGAGAAGGATGGCTGACGAGAAATGCGACTATGTGGTAATGGAAGCGTCCTCGCAGGGTCTTGAGCAGAAGAGACTCACAGGCTGCCATTACAAGGTAGGTATATTTACTAACCTTACCCAGGATCATCTGGATGTCCACGGAAGCATGGAGAACTATTATCAGGCAAAGAAGATACTGTTCTCTATCTCGGACAACGCTATAATAAATATCGACGACGAATACGGAAGACGCTATCTTGAAGAGATAGAGATCCCTGCAAAGACCTATTCCTGCTGTGCCAAGGCTGACTTCATGGCAGAGGATATCCTGCTTTCGGCAAGCGGAGTCAAGTATGTTTTCAACGACGGCAAGAGAAAGCACAATGTCTGCTTCAGGATGCCGGGTCTGTTCAATGTTTCAAACTCCCTTGCGGTCATCGCCTGCTGCGAGACGCTGGGCTACCGTCCCGAGGATGTGATAAAGCTTCTGGCAAACATCGGCGGCGTAAGAGGAAGAGCGGAGATAGTCCCCACAGGAAGAGACTTTACCGTGATCTGCGACTATGCTCATACTCCGGACGCACTTGTAAACGTGCTTTCGGCGATAAAGGAGAGTGCTAAGGGCAAGGTCAAGTGTCTGTTCGGCTGCGGCGGAAACAGAGACGCAGCAAAGAGACCCCTTATGGCAGCGGCTGCTGCCGACAATGCGGACTTTCTTGTAGTCACCTCGGATAACCCGAGAAACGAGGTCCCCGAGGATATCATCAAGGACGTTTTAAAAGGCCTTGAAGGAAAGAACACACCCTATGTTACGATAACGGACAGACGTGAGGCTATACACTGGGCTGTCCACAATGCAGAGAAAGACGATATCATAGTTCTCGCCGGCAAGGGCCACGAGGATTATCAGATACTGGCAGGCGGCGTAAAGATACATTTTGACGAGAGAGAAGTCGTTGCCGATGCTCTGGAGGAGCTTAAAAAACAGGGCAGATAACAGAATGAAGAACGGAGCTTAACAGGCTATGGAAAAGATGACGTTACAGGAGATAATTGAAGCGGTCCACGGAAGCTACGGCTATCCGGCCGATGTGCAGATAAGCGAGATATCTACCGACACAAGGACGATAAGCGAGGGCTCTGTGTTCGTGGCACTGAAGGGCGCGAACTTTGACGGCCACGAATATGCCGCAAAGGCTATGGAGCTTGGAGCAGAGGCGGTGATCACCGAAAGACCCGTGGAGGGTGCGAAGTGTATAATAGTTGACTCCACCGCTCAGGCGCTTCTTGATGCGGCAGGCTATTACAGGTCGAAGTTTGCGCTGAAGCTTGTGGGCGTTACAGGCAGTGTGGGAAAGACCACCACCAAGGATATGACGGCCTGCGTTTTGTCACAGCGCTTCAAGACCCTGAAGACCCAGGGAAATCTCAATAACGAGATAGGTATGCCAAAGACCCTGTTCGGCCTTGACAAAAGCTATGAGGCGGCTGTCATCGAGATGGGTATGAACCATAAGGGCGAGATATCCCATATGTCCATGAGCGCAAGGCCGGATATGGCGCTGATAACAAATATCGGTGTTTCTCATATCGAGAACCTGGGCTCCCAGGAAGGCATACTCAATGCAAAGCTCGAGATGCTGGACGGCATGGCTTACGATGCGCCCCTTGTTCTTTCAAGAGACGACAAGCTCCTGTATTCTTTGAAGGGCAAGCTTGAAAGGCCCCTTATCTATTATTCGCTTTCAAAGAAAGACTGCGATGTTTATGCGAGCGATGTAAAGCTTGCGGCGGCAGGCAGTGAGTTTGATATAAATTCCGGCGACAGGAAGATACACGCTGTGCTCTCCTGTCCCGGTGAGCACAATGTGAGAAATGCTCTTGCGGCTTTCTGTGTGGGCACACAGCTTGGCATGGAGCCCGAGGAGATAGTTTCGGGGCTGGCAGCCTTCAGGCCCGAAGGACTAAGGCAGAACATCATCGTAAAAGACGGTGTTACTTATATAGTGGACTGCTACAATGCAGCTCCCGATTCGATGAAGGCGGCGCTTTCGCTGCTGGAGAATGCCGACATCAGCGGCAGACGCTTCTGTGTTCTGGCGGATATGCTGGAGCTTGGAAAGAACTCGAAGACCTATCACAAAAACGTGGGCGAGCTTGTGCCGTCCTCGAAGGCGGATAAGCTTCTGACCTTCGGTGAGTTTGCGCCCTGCTATATAGCAGGGGCCGTGAAGAAAGGCTTCGATGAGGCTTCCTGTGAACATTTTGAAACAAGAGAGGAGCTGGCGCAAAGGCTTGAAAGCGAGCTTCGTGAGGGAGACTGTGTTCTCCTCAAGGGAAGCAGAGGCATGAAGCTTGAAGAGGTCTTCAAGGCTCTGACCGAAAAGTGATGGACTTTGCGGCAAGCTGTGTTGTTATAGCGGTGGGTCTCTTCGCCGGAGCTTTGCTCGGTCGGATACTCATACCTTATTTCAGAAAGCTGAAAACAGGAAAGTTTGAACCGGTCATAGGTGACCGCAGCAAGCAGGACGGCTCGGAGCCGAAGCTTGGCGGCGCTGTGATATTTGCTTCTTTCATCCTGGCGATAACGGCGGCAACGGCGTTTTTTACAGCGAGAAACGACATAGGGGCTGATCTGAGGCTCATATTCACTTCGGCGGCGTCAGCAGGCATAATGTGTGCTCTCGGCGCCTATGAGGACATTCTCTCCGACAGAGGAGCGAATGTGGGAATGAAGCCGGCTTACAAGATCGCCTGCCGGTTCGTTGTTATCATCGCAGTTCTTGCGGTGCTGCGACTCTTCGGGAGAACAAGGACAGGGTGGCTTCTGCCTTTTCATTTAGGCTATCTGGAGCTTGGGTATCTTTACTATCCGCTGACAGCTTTGCTCGGAACGCTTTTTATAAGCGCTGTATGCGTCTGTGACTGTCCGGGAGGAAGAACAAAGCTTGGCATCGACGGCCTTTGTCCGGCGGTGATGATGCTGTTCTTTATGGGGATAACGACGGGGCTCACATCAACAGGCCTTCATCCTGAGGCACAGGTGTTGGCGGCAGCTTCAATGTCGGCGGCAGGAGGGTTCCTGTTCTGGGGGCTCTGCCCGTCAAAGCTATACCTCGGCGAGAGCGGAGCACTGACGCTGGGGACGCTGGCTGTAATGTGTGCGGTCTGCGCCGATGCGGAGCTGATCCTTTTGATCGGCGGAGGCGTGGTGCTCATAGACGGCATCAGCGCTCTGCTCCAGTTCATAGTTTTCAAAACGACAAAAAACCTTCTTATGAAGGGTTACACGCTTCATGAGCACCTTAAGATCAAGGGGCTGGGAGCATATACGATAATAGGGCTGTTTTCAGCCGTATCGGTGCTTTTTTCGGCACTGCTTATTTGGTATTTGATCTATACGGCAAAGTTTTTGCCTTGAAGATCAGGTCTGGAGGATAGATCTTGGAAACAAACGAGACAATAAGAGAAAATCAGATCGTCTACAGCCGGCCCGGAAGGATCAGGCACAGACGGTATACAAAAAAGAAAAAATGGAATTTCAGATTTATTCTAAGCGAGATAGATAAGCCGTTTCTGGTGATAGTTATGGTCTTATTGAGCTTCGGTCTGATAATGATGTTCTCGGCAAGCTATGCCTGGGGAATAAGCGATTTCGGCGACGGCTACTACTACATCAAAAAGCAGATGATCTCGGCGGGGCTGGGCGTTGTGATAATGATGGCGGTGTCGTTCCTGGACTACCACTTCTTCGTAAGTTCCCGTGTTGCCATAGGCGCCCTTCTGGGTATGGTGGCCATAAACATCTATACGGGGCTCTTCGGCTTTGAGATAGCCGGAGCGAGACGATGGATAATGATAGGAAGCATCAACTTCCAGCCGTCGGAGCTTCTGAAGATCGCTTTCATAATGATGTTCGCATATCTTGTGGCTCACAACTACGATATGTTTGAAAAGAGCTGGAAAAACTGCATCATACCTTTTGCGGTGGTCATGGGACTGGTCTTCGGCGTTCTTGTGCTGCAGAGACATATGTCTGCGGTAATGCTGGTGGCTATCATCGGTCTTAGTATGATGTTTGTCAGCGGTATGCCGAAAAAGACTTTCTGGAAGTTTATCATAGTCTGCGGTGTGCTGGGGACCTTGTACCTTGTCTACAAGATAACGGCTGGCTCAGGATTCAGCTACATCACCGACAGAATAGAGAGCTGGCGCAACCCCACCTCCGACCCCGGCGACGCCACCTATCAGACCTATGAGTCGCTGCTGGCCATAGGCTCCGGCGGCTGGTTCGGTCTCGGCTTCGGCGAATCGAGACAGAAGTATATGTATCTGCCCGAGTCGCAGAACGACTTCGTTTTCTCGATAGTCTGCGAGGAGCTGGGCTTTGTGGGCGCTATGGTGGTAGTGCTGCTGTTTGCGCTGTTTATACTGAGAGGCTTCTATATAGCTTCACGCTGCCGTGACAAAGCAGGAATGCTGCTGGCAGCAGGAATAACGATACAGATAGGTTCGCAGGCGTTTTTCAATATAATGGTTGCCTGCAACGCTTTCCCGAACACGGGTATATCCCTTCCGTTTTTCAGCTACGGAGGAACGGCGCTGCTGATACAGTTGGCCGAGATGGGTATACTCCTCAACATCTCCCGTCAGGCTTCACGTCTCAGGGATAAGCCCAAAGAGGATGACGACGATGATGACGAGGAAGAGGACATTCCCGAGACTGAACCTGTTATAGTTCAGGAATAGGACAGGGGATAAAGAAGAGTAAAATATGAAAGGTGCGTAAAGTGATGCTGAGAGTTCTTCTCGCAGGCGGCGGCACGGCAGGTCATGTAAATCCTGCGCTGGCTATAGCCGAGATAATAAAAAAGAACCGTCCCGATGCGGTTATCGCCTTTGCCGGCAACCCCGACAAGCTGGAGGCAAAGCTCGTCCCCAAGGCAGGGTATGAGTTTTATCCCATCAGGATAGAGGGCTTTCAGCGAAGGCTGAGCGCAGAGAATATAAAACGAAACTTCCATGCGGCTGCTTGTCTGGCAAGATCGGGAAGCAGAGCTAAAGCGATAATAAAAGAGTTTGCCCCGAACCTTGTGGTTGGCACCGGCGGATATGTTTCGGGACCTGTGGTCAGGGCAGCCGCTAAGATGGGCATAAAGACTGCTATCCACGAGCAGAACGCTTTTCCCGGAGTTACCAACAAGCTCCTGGCCAAGGAGGTCGACGAGGTGATGGTGACCGTGGGGGAAGCTAAGAAGTATTTCCCCGAAAAGGCGCATATAACTGTTACGGGCCTGCCTGTCAGAGGCGCTTTCAACACGATGTCGAAGGCTGAGGCAAAAAAACAGCTGGGCTTTGATGAGAATGAGGTCTGTGTGCTTTCCACCGGCGGAAGCCTTGGAGCACTGACTATAAATGAAAAGGTCGCAGCGCTCCTGCGATGGTATCAGGACAACGATGTAAAGGTGAACCACGTTCACTCCTACGGCACTTATAAAGAGTATAAGGACTTTATCTACAAGCTGGAGCAGAGCGGGGTGCGCATAAGCGAGAACCCGAGACTTATAATCAAAGACTATATCAATATGCCTGTGGCAATGGCGGCAGCCGACCTTGTTATCTCAAGATGCGGCGCTGCATCCCTGGCAGAGCTTGAGGCGGTAGGCAGAGCAGCAGTGCTCATACCCTCGCCCCACGTTGCGGAGAACCACCAGTATTATAACGGTATGGTGCTCCAGAATGCCGGGGCTGCCACCGTTATCGAGGAGAAGGATCTTACTGATGAGCTCTTCATCAAAACGGTAAGAGGGTATATCGAGGACAGGCAGAAGCTTGAAGAGAGCGCAAAGAATGCGAGATCTCTCCATGTTGAGGATACACAGGACAGGATATTCTCGGTACTAGAGAAGCTTGTCTGAAAATAATCGCATAAGGATTGTGAAAGAATGGATAATCAGTACAGAAGATATAATAAGAGAGGCTCGATGGACAGCATCAGCACTCCTGATACCGAGAAGATCGTTAATCTCAGCGACCCTGATTTCGGTAAGATCAACGATATCAACTCCAAGGCCGATAAGATATTTATCGGAGATAAAAGAGTGCGCACTGACCGTTTTGACAGGGCGACAAAGTCTTATGACGACATAAATCTCCACACCGCAGAGGAGCTGGAGCAGAAGCGCCGTGAGGAAGAAAAGGATATCCTTAAATATGCCGCAACGCCCCCGAAAATGGCCGCTACCGGTCTTAACAGGGGAACGAAGCTTGGCAATTCCTATGTCAGAAAGGGTACGATAGTAAAGTGGGCTGTGATCTTTGTGGCGGCGCTGCTTATAATCGTACTGTTCTTCCCGCCGTTTTTCTCCTCCGAGACAAAGCTCAGCGGCGTAAGGCTCGATGACGACCCCTTCGAGGGAATGGGTCTTACGGATTTCAAGACCTATGCTCTTTCAAATTATTCGGTATATAACGAGAAAGCCTTCTCCTCCGAGGACCCTAAGAACTACAGGGTGGTCGACCTTGTGTTCACCATAAGGAACCCCTCTCCGCTGGAGATGAGGATACCTCAGTATGATATTTTCAGAGTGCCCGATGAATACAAGGATGCCGTATGCTATGCCACCTCCTGGAAGAAGAACTCCGACGGCAAGGTGATAGGCGACACTGTTCCCGGTTTTTCGAGCGCTGATGTTACCATAAGAGTCATGGTCAACGTTACCGATATGACGGACAGCGATTTTGACGACTGCATAAGCTCTATGATTATTTCTACATCCGGAGCAGAAAAGAAGCTGACAAAGTCTACATACATCCCGTGTATCCCGGCGTTTATGCCTGTTTCAAATAATATCGACATAAGCCTGACCGAGTGATTCACGCAGGGAGCTGTTTTTGCATAAGATAAGTCATAACGCAACAGGGAGTGACTCTTATGCAGAGGCTTATTATAAAGGGCGGAAAACGGCTCGGCGGCGAGCTGACCGTTCAGGGCGCAAAAAACAGCGCTTTGCCGATACTTGCAGCCTGTGTGCTGGCAAGCGGTGAGGTAAGGCTTTCAAACATACCTGCTCTTTCGGACGTTTATGCGGCCATAAGGATAATGAACAGTCTCGGAGTGAAAACGAGGTTTTCAAACGGCGTGGTCACAGCGGACGCATCCGATATATCTCAGGTGAGCGTCGAGGAAGAGCTTATGCGCCGTATGCGCTCCTCCATAGTTTTTCTGGGGGCGGTGCTGGCAAGGACCGGCGAGTGCAGGCTGTCCTTCCCGGGCGGCTGTGAGCTGGGACCAAGACCCATAGATATGCACCTCAGGGCGCTAAGGCAGATGGGTGTGGTCATAAATGAAAAACACGGCGAGCTTATCTGTGAGAGCCCTCACGGTATAAGAGGCGCTGTTATAAATCTGCCGTTCCCGTCTGTGGGAGCGACCGAGAACATAATGCTGTGTGCGGCGCTTGCCGAAGGCGAGACGGTTATAAACAATGCTGCAAGAGAACCCGAGATAGATGACCTGGGGCGCTTTCTTAACAAGATGGGAGCAAGGGTCATCGGCGGCTCATCGGGAACGGTGAGGATAAAGGGCGTTAAAAAGCTCCATGGCTGTGAATACAGCGTTATGCCCGACCGCATCTGTGCGGCGACCTTTATGTCGGCGGCCGCAGCGGCAGGGGGCGAGATAGTTTTAAACGGCGCAAGAGCCGCAGACCTGGGGGCTGTCAACGAGGTCTTCAGGCAGGCCGGATGTATTGTCGGCGAGGACAGGGACAGGATCTTTTTCAGCGCCCGGACACCGCCTAGGGCTGTCAGAAACATAACGACGCTGCCTTATCCGGGCTTCCCGACGGACGCACAGGCGCCGGTGATGGCTATGCTTTGCAAAGCTAAGGGAACGAGCGTTGTAACGGAGACGATTTTTTCGAGCCGCTTTCGCCATGTGGATGAGTTGGCGAGAATGGGCGCAGACATAAAGACCGAAGGCAGGACCGCCGTGATCACGGGGGCAGATAAGCTTTACGGCGCAAGCGTTGTGGCTCCGGATCTTAGAGGCGGAGCGGCGCTGGTGTGTGCGGCTCTGGCGGCAGACGGCGAGAGCTGCGTGTCGAATGTGGAGCTTATAGACAGAGGCTATGAGAGGATAGAAAAAACATTTGCCGCACTGGGTGCGGATATAAAAAGAGAAAACCGGTAAGGAAAGGTAAAAATGAGCGAGATCATAAACGAGAACGAACAGAACACAGAAGAGATAGGCGATGAAGAGCTGCTGGAATATGCGGAGAGCCTGAAAACGGCAAAGCTGCGCAACCTTTATATAATAAGCATTTTTATAGTGCTGGCTATGCTGCTTATTGCCTGTCTTGTGTTCTTTTTTAATATAAAGACTATCGAGGTAAGAGGCGTTACCCTTTACGGCGATGAGCAGATACAGATAGTCGGCGGAGTCCAGTCGGGACAGAACCTTATAAGGCTGGATACGGATACGGTGGAGAAAAGGCTCAAGGATAACCTTGTGTATGTTGAGGAAGCAAAGGTGGAGCAGAAGTTCCCCTCGACCCTTGTGATAACCGTGACCGAGGCTGAAAAGGCTGTGGATATCGAGGAGAACGGCGCTTATTATGTGGTGTCGTCCTCGGGAAAGATGCTGGAAAGATCGAACCCGAAGCCCACAGGCAATATCCCCGTGATAACAGGGTTCGAGCTCAAAAGCACAGAGCCCGGACAGGAGCTTGAATCAAAGGATTCGCTCAAGACGGATATCTTAAGCGAGCTTTTGCAGTATATTAGTGAGCTCCATTTTAAAAAGGTAACATATATCGATATGAAGGACAGAGCCGACATAAAGATACTCTATGACAACAGGATAGAGATAAAGCTCGGAAGCTCGGTGGATATAGAAAATAAGCTGACAGGCATAAAGGCTGTGATAGATGCCCAGAAGCCCGGATATGAGGGAACTATCATCTATAACAGCGTTGACAGCGGTATATCCGCTATCGCCAAGGAGAAGGGCTCTGTCTCCGAGATAGACCACGGAACAGCAGGCGATAAGAATAAGGACACAGAGCAAAATGATGCTCAGGATGAACAGAATAACGGCGAAGCTCAGGATAACGGTACCCAGGATCAGTGGACAGATCAGGGCGGCGACGAGCAGTATCCGGCTGACAACAACACCGACGGCTGGACGGATAACGGCCAGAACGGCACTGATAACGGTCAGACAGGAACAGACACCTGGACGGACGACGGGACCTGGCAGGACAACGGCGAAGCACAGTACTGGCAGGGTCAGGGAGACGCCGGCTGGATACCTGACGGCGGCGGCCAGGCGTGGTAGCTGCGGCGAAGTTGTGTAAAATGTACAAATTTTCGGTCAGATAAAGTCGATATATGAATAATTGATAAAATTTTTATCATAAGACCATGTTATCTCTTTACATTTTGACGAAAGTGTGATAATATATTATTGTATCTCATTATGCGCCTTTGCGCAAAAAAAGGGCGAAAATGGGGCTGAAGAGACGATTGTCTAACATATATAGAGGACGTAAATACGTTTTTAGGGAGGACGTTTGTTATGAGTTATGAGTTTGTAGAAGAGCCCGTTATCGGCGCAAAGATCAAAGTCATCGGTGTCGGCGGCGGCGGCGGAAACGCACTTAACTGTATCGCAGAAGCAGGTATCGAAGGAAATGTTGAGTACATAGCTATCAACACTGATATCCAGGCACTCAAGAAGTCCAGCGCTACCAGACAGATCCAGATCGGTGCAAAGCTGACCCACGGACTCGGCGCAGGTGCAAAGCCCGAGATCGGTGAGGCATCCGCTCAGGAGAGCAGAGATGAGATCGCAGAGGCTATCGCTGATGCAGACATGGTATTCATCACCGCAGGTATGGGCGGCGGAACCGGAACAGGAGCAGCTCCTGTTGTTGCCGAGATCGCACAGTCCCTCGACAAGCTCACCATCGCAGTTGTTACAAAGCCCTTCAAGTTTGAGGGCGCAAGAAAGATGGAGAGGGCAGAGAAGGGTATCGAGGCTCTTACCAATAATGTAGATGCTCTTATCGTTATCCCCAACCAGAACCTTATCACAAATGAAATGCGTCTTACGATGAGACAGTCTTATGCTATCGCTGATGATGTGCTCAAGACTGACGTAATCGCTATCGCTGAGATAATCACAAGACACGATGATATCAACGTTGACTTTGCTGATGTTACAACTATCCTGAAGAATGCCGGCAGAGCACACATCGCTCTTGGCCACGGCGAGGGCAAGGATAAGGTCAACGACATTATCAGCCAGGTAGTTGCTTCCGATCTTCTGGAAACATCTATCACAGGCGCAAGAAGACTTATCGTAAATGTAACGATGAGCGAGGATCTGCTTATCAGCGATATGGACGAGCTGACAGCCGCTATTGCCGATGCTGCTGACGAGGGTGCAGAGATCATCTTCGGTAACGGAACCAATCCCGATGCTAAGGACAGCATGGATGTTACCGTTATCGCTGCTGATTTCATCGACAGACCCGACCAGGCCGGTCAGGCTCCTTTCATCCCCAGCTTTGCACAGAGCGTTCCCACAGCTAAGAAGCCCGAGGACGCAAAGGCAGATGCAGAGGCTATGCACAGAGCAGGAGTCAAGGCTGCTGACAACCCGAATTACTATGATGATATTTTTAATATCTTCAAGAACAAGTAATTTCCATTGAACCATAAGGCGGATCCAGGAAACCAGGGTCCGCCTTTATTAAAAAATGCGGCAGTAAACGTTTTCAGAAAAGAAAACAACATTTCACGAAAAATAATAAAAAAACAGAAAGATTTTCGTGAAAACCTCTTGAATTTTGGTTTGATTTTTGATATAATAATAATGGTCGGTAACAGCGATTGTCATGTTGAATAAATTTTTTTAACAAATTTGTACGGAATAATGAAATTTAGTAAAACTGCTCAATCCTGTTGAAAAATATAATCTTTTATAGTATAATTGTATTAGTATAAAAACTCTGGAGGGAATTGCTATGGCAAGTAACGGATATTTAAGGACAGTAAGAGTCGGCGGCTTTGATAAGCAGGACGTTCTGGCTTATGTTGACGATCTTACTTCAAAGATCTATAACCTTGAGAACAAGGTGAAGGATCAGGAGGAGACCATCGAGCGTCTTGAAAAGCAGAGCGAGGGCCAGCAGGGCGATTTTGAAGGCAAGGCAGAGCTTGAGGCTATGATCGAGAGCGCCAATGCAAAGCTTGAGACCGCTAATAATAAGGTTGCAGAGCTCATGGGCAACACCGACAGCATGAAGGTGAGGATAGCCGATTATGAGCAGCAGGTGATCGAGAAGGATTCCGAGATCGAGAAGCAGAAGCAGGAGATCGAGGATCTTAAGGAAAAGCTCGAGCAGGCTGAGGCAAACGCAGGTTCCGCTTCGGCTACACCTAATTTCGATATAGGAAGCGTGTTCATCGAGGCACAGAATACGGCTAACAAGGTCGTTGCTGAGGCTAAGAAGGCAGCTAAGCAGATGGAAGACGAGACCAAGCAGATGCAGGATCAGATCATTGCAGACGCTAACGCACAGGCACAGAAGACTGTCAGCGATGCTCAGGCAAGAGCAAACGAGGACAGAGCAGCTGCTGATGCTTATGTAACTTCTACCAAGGCTGAGGCTGATGAGTATGCTACCGCTAAGAGAGCAGACGCTGACGCTTATGCTCAGGAGCAGACACTTGAAGCAGATCAGTATGCTGAGGAGACCAAGAGCAAGGCTGATGCTGATGCAGCAGCTGTTAAGGCTGAGGCTAAGAAGCACGCTGATGATGTTAACTTCGAGGCAAGAAAAGAAGCAGAGCAGATCGTTAACAAGGCTAAGAACGACGCTAAGACTATCAGAGAGGAATCTGCTGATATCAGAAACAAGGTGAAGACTCAGTTCACATCCCTCAATGATACAGTTCAGCAGCTTGTTACAACTCTTAATGATCTCTATGGAAACAGCATAGGTGCTGTAAACAATGCTAGAGATCTTATAGATGACGGTCTTAACATGGTCGAAGAGGCTGAGAAGGAATAAACAGTGGCTGATATAAGAAAGATCAATGCGCAGGAGCTTGGGGCGATAAGCCCTGAGCTCCGCTGTGGTGATAAGATATTGCTGAGCGGCACCGTTTATACTGCAAGAGACGCCGCTCATAAGAGGTTTGCAGCGCTGCTCGATGAGGGCAAGCAGCTGCCTATACCGCTTGAGGGAGCGGTGATATACTATGCCGGTCCTACACCTGCGCCCGAGGGCAGGCCGATAGGCTCCTGCGGCCCGACGACGGCAGGAAGAATGGACAGGTTTGCTCCAAGGCTCCTGGATCTGGGGCTTGCCGGGATGATAGGAAAGGGCGAACGCTCGAAGGAGGTAAGGGACGCCGTTGTCAGGAACAAGGCGATATATCTCTGTGCTGTCGGCGGCGCCGGTGCGCTTGCCTGCAAGTGTATAACTTCCTGCGAGGTAGTGGCTTTTGACGATCTCGGCTGCGAGTCGGTGAAAAAGCTGACTGTCAAGGATTTTCCTCTGGTGGTGGCAGATGACTGCTATGGCGGGGATATCTTTGAGAGCGGAAGAGCAGAGTATAGAAAATGATATTTATAAAACGGCCGGGAGACCCCGGCTGTTTTTGGTATATGAAGGCTTAGATCACGTAATGACGGCAGTTTGCAATATTTGACTTTTGTTAAATATCACAAAGAAAACAGACGCAAACTGTGGTATGTTACAAATATTCGGAAATGTATGGGACAAAGTCGGAATTTGCTTGACTTTTGTTGAACGTGGTGATATCATAATTATATGAGTTTGTGTTCTGACGGCGGAGGTTGGCGAAGAATTTGAACGGCAAAAATCACATTTCAGTTTCTAAGCTTTCCGATGAAGAGCTTGCTGCAGTGTCGGAAGTGGATACGGATCCCCTGGGCGAGATAGTAAGGCGCTATCTGCCTGCGGTGAGATATATGGCGTCTGCTTATCCGGCATCGGTCAGAGATGACCTGGTCCAGGAGGGCATTATTGCGCTGCTCGGGGCGGTCAAGAGCTTTTCGGCTGATAAGAATGCAAAATTTTCGACTTATGCGGCTGTTTGTATAAAAAACAGGATGCTTTCTGCGCTTGGACGCAACACCCCGATAAGCGAGGATGAGGCTGATCTTGAGGAGCTTGTTTATCAGGACGAGGATCACCCCGAGGAGATCGTTATCGAAAAGGAGAAGACCGAGGAGCTCTACGGCAGGGTGGAGTCGGAGCTTTCCGAGATGGAGTGGAGCGTATTCAGGCTTTTTGTCGGCGGTATGAGCTATGGACAGATAGCGAAGATACTGGGGCTTAATGAAAAGTCGGTAGACAACGCCATAAGGCGGGCGA
This sequence comes from uncultured Ruminococcus sp., assembly GCA_902800795.1. GTDB lineage: Bacteria > Bacillota > Clostridia > Oscillospirales > Ruminococcaceae > Hominimerdicola. The sequence continues at coordinate 15,472 of CADCFQ010000006.1, forward strand.
GAAGCAAGCTGAAGAATATACTTTAGCGGCAGATACGGTCCGGTGCTCACAGAGCAAAGGTATGCAGGCTTGTCGGTGCAAATCCGGCCCGGGCAAAAAAGATATTTCAAAAAGAGGTAAAGTTATGTACGAAGACAAGACACTGGTATGCAAGGAATGCGGAAACGAGTTTGTATTTACAGCAGGAGAGCAGGAGTTCTATGCTGAGAAAGGATTTGTAAACGAGCCCCAGAGATGCAAGGCTTGCAGAGATGCCAGAAAGGCAGCAAGCAGAGCAGAGAGACAGACCTATACAGCAGTTTGTGCTGCTTGCGGCGGAGAGGCTGTTATCCCATTCAAGCCCAGAGAGGACCGTCCTGTATACTGCAGCGAGTGTTTCGCTAAGATGAAAGAGCAGGATCAGTAATATGCTGCTAAAGAGCTGCCTTTTGCGGGCGGCTCTTTTTGTTTTGGTTGTTCACAGTTTTGCTATTGATATTTTTTGAAGAATAGTGTATAATATCAGCAGGCTATATTATAGTTTGAGCCCAGCAGATATTTGCCGGGCTGTCAAAGCAGTTATAAAGCTGAAGGAGGAATAACAATGGCTTTTGTTGTAACTAAGGATACAGTCATCGGCGACATCGTAGACGCTGATGAGAATACTGCGCCCTACTTCATGGAAATGGGAATGCATTGTCTTGGCTGCCCCGCTTCAAGAGGCGAGACAGTTGAGGAGGCTTGCTTTGTTCACGGTGTTGATCCCGATGAGCTGATAGCTAAGCTCAATGCTCATTTTGCAGGGTAAGCGATCCTGACGCCGCAGTGTGTTTACTGCGGCTTTTTCTTTAGGGGGGGTGAGTATACGGACATCAGACTTTTGCTTTGTGCGTCTCTGGTCGAGGGCAGGAAAGTGTGCGATATAGGCACCGACCACGGATATCTTCCGTGCTATCTGGTGTCAAACGGCAAATGTGACAGCGCCCTTGCCTGTGATATCGGCGAGAAGCCGCTTTCCCAGGCGAGAGAGCATATAAAGGCGCAGGGGCTTGAAGACAGGATAAAGACGGTCCTCAGCGACGGCCTTGACAGCGTGGAACTTGAAGGGGTAACGGACATCGTTCTTGCCGGGATGGGCGGCGAGCTGATAGCGGACATCCTGTCACGCTGCGAGAGGATAAAGGACGGCTCGGTCAATATCATAATGCAGCCTATGACAAAGAGCGAGTTTCTGAGACAGTGGCTCTATGACAACGGCTTTGCCGTTACGGATGAGCAGGCCTGCATATCCGGACGCTTTGCTTACAGCGTTATGTCGGGGCGCTTTAACAGGAAGCCTGAGTATGTCTGCGATGAGGATCATCTGCATTTCGGGCTGGTGAGCGATAAGACCGCCGAGGGCAGAGAGTATATACTAAGGCGCTGTGAAAGCCTTGAAAGAGCGGCAAAGGGAATGACCGGCTCACAGGATAAAAAAGCAAGCGGCGAGAGGCTGCTGGAGATAGTATATAATAAGAGAAAAGAGGTCGGGGAAAATGGCAAAGGTCAATGATATTTATGCGTTTATCAATTCGATAGCTCCTTACTCACTTCAGGAGAGCTATGACAACAGCGGAAAGAACGTGATCTTCGGCGACAGGGAGGTCAATAATGTTCTTCTGGCTCTGGACATAACAAACGAGATCCTGGACGAGGCCATTGAGAAGAACGCTGACCTTATAATAACACATCACCCTGTGATCTTCAAGGGGCTTAAGACCCTTGACAGCGAAAGCATAGCTGTAAAGCTTTGTATGAACGGTATATCTGCGATCTCTGCTCATACGAATTTTGACAGCGCACTTATGAACGATGTGCTGTGTACTGTGCTGGGCTTTTTCCCGAGCGACCCGCTGACGGTGGACAATAACAACCCCGTGGGAAAGATCTGCGAGCTGGACAGACCTATTACTGCTGCCGAGCTTGCAAAGCAGGTGAAGAGAAATCTCGGCAACACTGTGGTAAGATATATCGACACAGGCAAGCCCATAACAAAGGTGGCTGTCTGCGGCGGAAGCGGCGGAAGCTTTATGAAGGCCGCCCTCAGAAAAGGCTGCGAAGCCTATATAACCGGCGATGTGAAGCACGATGTGTTCGTGGACGCTCATAACGCAGGGCTCTGTGTTATGGATGCCGGACATTTTCACACCGAGAACATCTTCTGTGAATATATGAAGGAACAGCTGGAAGAGGCTTTTGAAGATGTCTGCTTTATGGTGGCCGAGAACAACATAGACATTTTAAGCTACGAGATATAAAATATACAGCAAATGAAAGGAAACAAAAAATGGCACTGGACGGAATATATCTGAGCCTGATAAGAAAGGAGCTTGGCTGCCTTATAGACGGGCGGATAGACAAGATCTATCAGCCTTCGAGGGAAGAGCTTCTTATCACTGTCAGGGGAAGAGAGGGCGCAAAAAAACTGCTTATAAGCACGGGCTCGGGCTCGCCGAGAGTCCATATAACCCGTGCAGAGATAGATAACCCGAAAACTCCGCCTATGTTCTGTATGCTTATGAGAAAAAGGCTGTCGGGAGCAAGGCTAACCGATATCAGACAGGACGGCTTTGAAAGGATACTCTACTTCGACCTGGACACAACGGACGAGATGGGCGACAGGTGTGAGCTTACCTTAGCAGCAGAGATAATGGGCAGGCGCTCGAATCTTATACTTTATACAAAGCAGGATGAAAAGATAATCGACAGCATCAAGCGCATAGGTCAGGAGACCTCGAACAGGCTGGTGCTGCCGGGCGTTATCTATGAAAGGCCCCCAAGAGAGGACAGGCTGGATATACTCAGCTGTGACTATGCAGAGCTTGAACAGCGTCTGAAAGCCTGCGGCGACAAGCGCCTTTCAAAGGCGATAATGCTTAGCTGTGAGGGTATCTCGCCTGTGTTTGCGGACGAGATAGAGAGCGAAGCGTCTCTCGGCGGTGAGCTGACAGCGGCCGGGCTGGACGCTGATTCGATGAAGCGGATAGAAGCATACCTTGACAGGATAAGAGCACAGGTGAGAGCCGGCGAGAACCGCTTCACAGTCCTCAAGGACACCGACGGAAGATTAAGAGATTTCTGCTTCTGCGATATAGAGCACTTCGGTCCGCTTATGGAGAGAAGCTATTACACCTCGCCGGGAGAGCTGCTTGACAGCTTCTATTCCCAGAGGGATACTCTCTCACGGACAAAGCAGCGTGCAGGTGACCTTTTCCGTCACCTGACCACCCTTATAGACAGGACAAAGCGCCGTGTCAAGAACCAGCGCCTGGAGCTTGAAGAGTGCGCCGACAGGGACCAGCTAAGGATAAAGGGCGACCTTATAATGGCTAACCTTTATGCGATAGAAAAGGGCGCCGGGTCGGTAAGGCTTGTGAACTTCTATGACGAGAGCTCTCCCGAGGTGGAGATAAAGCTTGATAAGCGCCAAAGCCCCACACAGAACGCTCAGAAATACTATAAGGAATATAAGAAGCTGGACACCGCTCAGAAGATGCTCACAAGCCTTATCAAAGAGGGCGAGGAGGAAACGCTCTATCTTGAGTCGGTCTATGATGCGCTGACAAGAGCCACCACCGAGGGCGAGCTTGACGAGCTGAAGACCGAGCTCTGGGAGCAGGGCTATATCAGGAAGGGCAGACAGAAGGGCAAGCCTGCAAAGGCGGCGGCCCCCATAAGGTTCATCTCCTCGGACGGCTATGAGATAAGGGTGGGCCGCAACAACAAGCAGAACGACCTTCTCACCTGCAAACAGAGCGAGAAAAATGACCTGTGGCTCCACACAAAGGATATAACCGGGAGCCATGTTATAGTCAGCTGTTCACAGCTGGGAGGGGAGTTCCCCCCTGACAGGACAGTCGAGGAGGCGGCCGTTATCGCCGCCTGTCACTCCAGCGCCGCAGACTCTTCACGCTGTGATGTGGACTACACCTTCATAAAGAACGTTAAAAAGCCCAACGGCGCAAAGCCGGGCATGGTGATATTTGTAAACAACTACACTATCACAGTAAAGCCTGACCGTGAGCTCTGTGATAAGCTGAGGGCGGATAAATAGGAAAAAACAGCACGTCGTTTGTTGACGTGCTGCTTTTTGATTTCAGAAGCTATCCTGCACTTTGCTGATTTTCCAGCTTCCGCCTTCAAGGGTCGCTGACACCACCGCCTTGCCGAGCAGTGCGCCGCCCCTGGCCTTGAACGGAGCGTCAAAGTCGAATGAAGTCTCGGTCATATTGTAGATGCTCAAGCCGTCATCGACCCATTCATCATAGAATGCCTCTGTGGTGTGGTCAAAGAGCGTATAAAGCTTTCCGTTATGGTCCCTGTAAAACTCGTCGACCAGCTTTGAGTAGCTGCTGAGTGCAGAGCCTGTCAGCTTTGAGCTTAAATATGCTTTTATCTCGGCGGTGGACGAAAACCGGCTGTCTGTCACAGCGATATATCTTGCGTTCTCAGAAGCGGCAGATACGGGCTCAAAGTTTTCGTCATAAACAACGGAGTAATCCGTATCCAGCAAGCCATTGCTGATAAACTCGGTGTATTTCAGATCTTCTCTGAGCGACTTTGCTGCCGCTTCGATCTTATCAACGAATTCGTCCGGGAGATCACCTGTGCGGTGCTCGCCGGTATCCTTTTTGTCATCCGTTTCGTTGTTATTATTGTCGTTTTTGTCATCCGTTTCGTTGTTATTATTGTCGTTTTTGTCAGTCTGATTTTCCGGCTCTGTCTGCTGCTCGTTGTTATCCTGCGTGTCATCAGTGTCATTATCGGTCGTATCCTCATAGATCGTTATGATCTCTGGCTGAGGTTCTGTGTCCGGCTTTGAGCTTTCGGCCTTGCTCTCGGTTTTCGGGCTTTTTTCTTCCGAGTCTGCCGATGACTGTTTGTTTTTATCATCGGGTCTGCTGCTCTCGGCTTCCGGGCTTTGGTCGGTCTCGGAGGACGTGTCGTCCTCTGAGGTTATTTTTTCGGCTGTGGCAAAGGACGATGTAACAAGGTCGGAGCTGTTTATTCGCTCGCTTGTCTTATTGTCTTTCAGTGCAAGCATAACGCCCGAAACGCCAAGCACCACTATAAGGCAGGCGGCAGCCGAAACGACGGGCATAAACCGCCTTACTTTTATACCCGCATAATGAGTGTTCACGGGGGGGGCCTGCGGTGCTATATCCACAGTCCCTGCCCGCTCCATCTGTCTCAGCTTTTCCATTGAAGCCGCAAACATATCTTCCTTTTTTTCTTTAGGGATATGTGTCTTCTTTGCAAGCTGCTCCATAGTTTTTTCGTCAGCATTGTCAAATATATCAAATCCTGTTCTTTTCATTGTGCTCCCTCCTTCAAAGTGTGCAGCCGTCTTTCTCAAGTGCTTTTTTCAGCCGTTTGAGAGCTCTTGCGCTCCTCATTCTCACAGCTGAGGGCCTCATTCCAAGCTCCTTTGCTATTTCAGCAGAGGTGCGGTCATAATAATAGCGCTGAGTGACAATGGTGGAATCAGGCTCTCCAAGTTCATTTATCCGCTTCATCAGCAGAGTACGCATCTGTTCTTCTTCTGTCTGCTGCTCGACATTCATCCCGTCTGCAATGCTTATGAGCTCTTCGGGATCGTCGTCTTCTCTCAGCTGCCTTCTCGCAAGAGCATGGTATCTGTTTATAGCTCTGCGTCCGGCCACTGTCGAGATGAACCCCTTTATATCACGCTCGTCACCGCTCTTTGAAAGGGTAAAGAATACCTCCGCAAAAACGTCGCTGACACACTCTTCAATGTCCTCGACAGATGCTGTGCCTCTGAGCTTAGAGAAAATGACAGTATAAACATATTTATAATACTCCTCATACACTGTTCTGCACGTCTTCTCCGTATCCACAGCGTATGCCTGCGAGAATTGTTTTCCTGTCATTATGACCACTCCTTCCTGTAAAAAGACTGCGCCGCTGCCTTTCATAAAAAACATTCAAAGCAAAGAGCGAAACTGTCACACAAAAAAGAAAAGACCCGAAACCAAAGCGGTTCGGGTCTCAGATCACTTGATTCAGGCGTCGGTCTCCTCAACTGCCTCTTCGATCTTGTCAAGAGCCTCTTCTGCGCTCTCTTCAACAGCATCAGCAGCTTCAGCAACAGCCTCGCCTGCTTCCTCTGCACACTCAGCAGCCTGATCGCACTCTACGCACTCATCGAAATCATCATCGAGGTCTTCGTAGTCATAATTCTCGAGCTCTCTCTTTTTCTTAAGAGCATATACTGCAGCAGCACCTGCTCCAACTATTCCGACAGCTGCGGCAACCTTTAAAGCCTTTCCCATGATAAATACACTCCTTCTTTTAAATTTTTACACCCTGAATGTTGTTTCAAGATTGACATAAGTATAACACATTTATAAATAAAAATCAAGTCTTTAATCAATTTTCCCAAAAATTTATATGTTATGCACAAATATTTACCTTATTGTTTGGAATGACGAATAATATAACAGTTTGTTAAAATATAACATTGCCGCCGCTATCTGCCCCGGATCCAAAACATTCGGAGGCTGTGTTGATTTTTGTCGTTTTATATGATATACTGAATGCAAAGCATTCAGTATATTTCTATCTTAAAGCCCTCGCAGATACGTGTCACTGCGTGCCACTCCCTGCGTATCGGGTAATTATATCACAACGCTTCGCTTATGTGATATACTGAATGCAAAGCATTCAGTATATTTCTATCTTAATGCCCTCGCAGATACGTGTCACTGCGTGCCACTCCCTGTGTATCGGGCAATTATATCACAACGCTTCGCTTATGTGATATAATAAACTCACTTTGTACCGCTTTATAAAGCGGAAAAATCGTGATCGGCTGAAAGCCGGGATAAGGGGATGGTTTACAGATGGAGAATATCATATCTTTGAAGGACATCATCGTGGAGTTCGACGGTGAAAGGGTACTCAAGCAGATAAGCCTTGATATAAAGGACAAGGAGTTCGTAACGCTTCTGGGCCCTTCGGGCTGCGGAAAGACAACGACCTTGCGTATAATAGCAGGCTTTATCGAGCCTGACAGCGGCGACGTGATGTTTGAGGGGAAGAGGATAAACTCCCTGCCGCCCCACAAAAGAAACGTAAACACCGTGTTCCAGCGCTATGCGCTGTTTCCTCACCTGAATGTTTTCGAGAATATCGCCTTTGGCCTCCGGGTCAAAAAGGTGCCTGAAAAGGAGATAGTTTCAAGAGTGGGCGAGATGCTTGATCTTGTAAATCTGCGGGGCTTTGAGAAAAGGAGCGTCCAGCGCCTTTCGGGCGGTCAGCAGCAGAGGGTTGCTATCGCAAGGGCGCTGGTAAACAAGCCCAAGGTGCTGCTGCTGGACGAGCCCTTGGGAGCGCTTGACCTGAAGCTGAGAAAGGGGATGCAGACAGAGCTTCGCCGCATACAGAAGCAGCTGGAGCTGACCTTTGTCTATGTTACCCGCGACCAGGAAGAAGCCCTGACTATGAGCGACACTGTTGTCGTTATGAACAACGGCAGGATCCAGCAGATAGGTTCGCCTACGGACATTTACAACGAGCCTGTGAACGCCTTTGTGGCGGACTTTATAGGCGAGAGCAACATAATAAACGGCTGTATGCCGAGAGACTGCGTGGTGGAGTTTACCGGCAAGCAGTTCGACTGTGTGGACAAGGGCTTTTCGCCCAACGAGACAGTGGATGTTGTCATAAGGCCGGAGGACATAAAGGTCATCCCGGCGAAGGACGCTAAGCTCACCGGTATAGTTGAGTCTGTTGTGTTCAAGGGTGTCCACTACGAGATGATAGTTGACGGCGTGGACTATAAATGGACCATCCATTCCACCAAGGACGAGCCTGTGGGCTCCATGATAGGAATGGACGTTGACCCCTTTGATATACACATTATGAAAAAGACAAAGGAGGGTGCAGAAAAAGCTTATGAAGACTAGGATAATGGCTGCGCCCTATCTTGTGTGGATGAGCGTGTTCATCGTTGTACCGCTCCTGATGGTCGCTTATTTTGCCGTGACCACAGACAAGGGGACATTCACCGTCAGCTACCTTGCCGATGTGGGGCAGTATACTAATATTTTTGTGCGCTCTATCTGGCTGTCGGTAATAGCTACGGCTATCTGTCTGGTGCTGGCTTACCCTCTGGCGTTCATGCTCTCGAGGATGAAAAAACACCACCAGGGCACAATGCTGATGATAATCATGCTGCCTATGTGGATGAACTTCCTGCTGAGGACATACGCCTGGATGACCCTTCTGGGAAACAACGGAATAATAAACTATCTGCTGGGGCTTGTCGGCCTTGGCCCTTACAAGCTTATAAACACCTCCGGCGCTGTGGTGCTGGGGATGGTCTATAACTATCTGCCGTTCATGATACTGCCGCTGTATTCTGTGATGGAAAAGATAGACAGGAGCGTAATAGAGGCGGCAAGCGACCTTGGAAGCGATCCCAGGTCGGTGCTTCTGCGAGTTATAATCCCTCTTAGTCTGCCGGGAGTATACTCGGGTATCACTATGGTGTTTGTGCCCTGTATCTCCACCTTCATCATTTCAAGGATGCTGGGCGGCGGCTCGAACCTGCTTATAGGCGACCTTATCGAGATGCAGTTTCTCGGAAACTCATACAACCCCCACCTCGGTGCTGCTATATCGCTGGTGCTTATGGCGATAGTCCTTGTCATCATGACCGTGATGAACCAGTTCAGCCCCGATGACCAGGTGCTGATATAGGGGGTGCGGCTATGAAGAGATTTGGAAAGATATATACGGCACTTATCCTTATGTTTCTCTATGTGCCGATATTCGTTCTTATAGTTTTCTCGTTCAACGAGACAAAGAGCAGGACGGTCTACACAGGCTTTACTCTCAGGTGGTATACAAAGCTGTTCCATAACAGCGTTATAATGGATTCGCTGGTAAACACCATAATCATCGCTGTCTGTGCGAGCATCCTTTCAACGGTGCTGGGGACCTTTGCGGCCATAGGCATCCACCGCATGAGAAAGGTGCCGAAGGCCCTTGTTATGAATGCGACAAACATCCCTATCATAAACCCCGAGATAGTAACGGGCGTTTCGCTGATGCTCCTGTTTGTGTTCTTTGCCGCAAGGATGAAATTCGAGTTCGGCTTTATGACACTGCTGATAGCCCACATAACCTTTGATGTGCCTTACGTCATCCTGAACATAATGCCGAAGTTCAGACAGATGGACCCCCACCTTTACGAGGCGGCTGTGGACCTCGGGTGCAGCCCTATGAGCGCCTTTCGCAAGGTGGTGCTGCCCGAGATAATGCCGGGTGTTGTCAGCGGCTTTCTAATGGCGTTCACCTATTCGCTGGATGACTTTGTGGTCAGCTATTTCACCTCGGGCTCGACCTCTCAGACGCTGCCTATAACTATCTATTCGATGACCAGACGAAAGGTGTCTCCCGAGATAAACGCTTTGTCGGCGCTTATCTTTGTGGTGGTGCTGGTAATGCTGATGATAAAGAATACGGTAGATAAGCGTTCGGCAAAAGCTAAGGGCGGTGAGCGTTTATGAGAGGGACAAGACGCTTTGCGCTGTCGCTTCTGTGCGGAGCGCTTATGATAAACTGCTGTGGCTGTGCTTCTTCAAAAAAGAGCCGGACCGTCAAGGCTGGCTATGACAAGGACGATCCACAGACTGTTACGGTGGAGGACAAGGATTACTATACACGGTTCAAGGGACAGAACAAGTCTATAAACGTGTATAACTGGGGAGAATATGTGGCGGACGGCTCGGAGGAGGGTATGCTCGACACCAACAAGGAGTTTGAAGAGCTGACAGGCATAAAGATAAACTATACGAACTTTGCGACAAACGAAGAGCTTTATGCAAAGCTCAAAGGCGGAGCCGCTTCATATGATGTTATCATCCCGTCCGACTATATGATAAGCAGGCTGATAAAAGAGGGGCTCCTTCGCAAGGTGGATATGCAGAACATCCCTAACAGCAAGTACATCATGGACAGCTTCAAAGGACTGGAATATGATCCCGAGGACGAGTATTCCGTGGCCTACACCTGGGGCACTGTGGGGATAATCTACAACAAGGACCTTGTTGGGATAGAGGAAGAGGATATCGACTGGGATATACTGTGGAACGAGGATTATAAGGATCAGATACTGATGTTTGATAATCCCCGTGATGCCTTTGCCATAGCGGAGCTTATCCTCGGCTATTCGATAAACACCGAGGACCCTGATGAGCTAAGAGCAGCCGCAGCCAAGCTTACCGAGCAGAAGCCCCTTGTCCAGGGCTATGTCATGGACGAGATATTTGATAAAATGGGCGGCGGCGAGGCATTGCTTGCGCCATATTACGCCGGCGACGCTCTTATGATAATGGACGACAACGAGGATCTTACCTTTGCTGTGCCAAAGAGCGGCACCAACCTTTTTGTGGATGCTATGTGCATACCGAGCTCCTCCCGGGAGCCGGAGCTTGCAGAGATGTATATAAACTTTATGTGCGAGCCGGATGTGGCCTATGCGAACATCGACTACATCAAGTATTCTACCCCTCACAGTGCGGCCTATGAGATGCTGGACGACGAGGTGAAAAACAGCAAGATATCCTACCCGGATGACAAGTTCATAAAGGAGAAGACAACGGTCTTCACAAACCTTACTCCCGAAGCGGCAAAGCAGATGCAGGACCTGTGGACGGAGATGAAGTCCGCCGAGGACAAGAATTCCAACCGCTGGTTCGTGCCGCTGTTTCTGATCATCTGTTTTGCTATCATCATCGTGGTGCTGATAAGGCGTCATATCAAAGCAAAGCGTGATATTTTCTGAAAAAAAAGAGCACTCCTTTCTGTTATCACAGAGGAGTGCTCGTGTTTGTGTTAATAGCTGTACTTTGAAGTTATCCCGAGATACTCTTCAAGGCAGAGACCGCTGTCATAAACCTTCTTTGCAAGATCCTTGCCCAGGTATCTTACGTGCCACGACTCATACTTGTAGCCTGTTATGTTCTGCTTGTTCTTGGGATATCTCACGATAAAGCCGTACTTCCAGCAGTTGTTGGCTATCCACTTTGCTTCGGCGGTGTTGTCGAACCAGCTGGATGCGTAGTTTATATCGAACGCAAGTCCTGTCTGGTGTTCGCTGTGTCCGGGTCTTGCCGAATAGGTATCGGCGGCGGCCTTTCCGTCACGGGCACAGTAGTTATTATACAGCACTCTCTGTGTTTCATAGGAGCGGAAGCCAGAGCATATCCAGAGGGAGTACCCGTCCCTTGCGGCGGCGTTTTTCATCTGAATGAATGCGTTGTAGGTCTCATCTGTCAGCTTTCCGGGGTTATAGGAAGCCGGCAGGGGATAGGTCTTGTTTGCGATAAGGATGCCGTTTACATAGGTGATGCCGTTTTTGACAACTATCGTGTTGCGGTCGGTCTTTACTGTCAGAATGTTCGACAGCCAGCCCAGGTGCTCTTTTTTATAGTCGTCCAGCTTGCAGGCACGGATGACGAACTTGTAGTTCGTGTTATAGTTGAGCCCTGTCACTGTGTAGGTGTTGGTAACAGGCTTGGCTATCCTGTGCCACTTGCCGTCGCTCATCATCTGGTATACGATGTAGTTTGTGCAGGCCAGCTTGTTCCACACAAGGGTTATAGAGGTGCCGTTCTTCTTTGAGGAGCGAAGTCCGGACACTGTGTCGGGACAGGTGGCTGTCCTCAGCTGGTCGGAATAAGCTCCGTAGAGATAGTTGCCGTTCGCAGTCCTGCGGTATGCCCTGACCACAAAATGCCTCCTCCATGAGGGCTCGAGCCCTGTAACATTATAGGTGTTCGCTGTGGTCTTGGCCACCTCTTTATAGCCGTCGGAGTATTTGAGATATACCGAGTATCCGTCACAGTTAGAGAGCTTGTCCCAGCAAAGCTTTATGGAACGCTCTTTTGTCTCTGCCGCATAAAGCCCGGTCACCTTTCCCAGCGACGGAGCCGAACGGGAGACCGTTGTCATATCGGACATATACCTTATCCCGTCTTCTTCTTTATAGGCCTTCACCCCGAACAGCGATGCTTCCCAGGGGATATCCGTAAGGGTACAGCTAAGATCGGAAGTCTCGGCTTTCTGCTGCCATTTGCTGCTCACGCAGGCAAACACCAGATATCCGTCAGCCCCTGTGCTTTTGCTCCAGCTAAGTTTTACCGGCTTGCCGCTTCGTGACGCTGTCACCTTGCTGACCTTGTTGACCGTCACATCCGGCGTTACCACCGGAGCCTGCGAGGAAGTATCCTCCCCCTGCGCATAGCAGACCGACGTCATACAGACAGCTGTCACCGATATTAGCGCCGCAGCTATCAGGCCTTTGAGTGTTTTCTTTATTATCCTTTTCTCCATAAATATCACCTCCGTGATACATATCTTCCCAAAATGATTATAACACATTTTCAAACGTTTTGTAAAGTATTATTTCAAACAAACTTGACGCCGAAAACATGGTATTTTGAACAATGAAAAAGGGGATCCTGACTTGTTTTGGAAAAGTGTGCGGAGTATTGTTGGAACTCTTGACAAAACGGGCTTGTGGGTGTAAAATATAGTAAGTTGGTATGAACTGACGTGAAAGGAGTTAGAATATTATGAAAAAATTATCAGCAATAGCAGCAGCTTTCGCTGTATCTCTGGCAGCAATACCTTTCTGCGTATTCGCAGAGAGCGCAGAAAGCTGTGATGTTTATGTTACCATCACAAACGGCGAGCACAAGATAGTTATGGAAGAGGTCACAGTTACCGATACAGACGGTGACGGTGCACTTACAGTTTCAGATGCCCTTTACAATGCACATGAGGAGTTTTATGACGGCGGTGCAGAAGCAGGCTATGCGACCGAGATGACCAAGTGGGGACTCTCGCTGACAAAGCTCTGGGGCGTTGTCAACGGCGGAAGCTATGGTTATTATTTAAATAACCAGATGTGCTGGAGCCTTACAGATACCGTAGCAGACGGAGATTATCTTTCGGCTTTTGTATATACCGACACCAAGACCTTCTCTGATGCCTATTCATTCTTCGATGCTAATACCCTTGATGTTGCTTCGGGCAGCGATTTTGATGTGACACTCAAAAAGATGGTTTTCAATTCGGACGGAAACGCTGTAGCTGTTCCTCTCGAGGGCGCTGTTATCACCATTGACGGCGAAGCTACCGATATAAAGACAGATGCAAACGGCAAGGCTACTATCCCCACATCCAAGGCAGGCTCCTTCGTTATCAGCGCAGCTTCTGCAACTGAAACTCTGGTACCTCCTGCAATGATAGTAAATGTACTTGGCAGCAGCGATGAATCAAGCATCGCTGATTCGAGCAGCCCCAGCAGCGAGAACGAGACAGATATCATCCCGATAGAGGAAGACTCCAGCGCTTCTGATTCACAGACAGACAGCAAGAATGATGACAGCAGCAAGAAGAGCGATTCCAAGAGCGACTCCTCAGCTTCCTCTTCTTCCGACAAGACCGCAGGCGCATCCAAGACCACAACGACCACAGGCGGCACAGGTGCGGCAGCAGCAGCTTCCGGCGCAGACGCAGAGGCAGCAGCAACAGGTTCCAGCTCTCTGGCACTTATGATCGCAGGTGTTGCTTCTCTGGCAGCGGCTGCAGTGGCTGCAAACAAAAAGAAGAATGGTTAAGCGTGCATCAGCTCTGCTTGGCGCCTTAACTGCAATAGCGATGACAGTCGGGAGCCTCGTGCTCCCGACTTTTGCTAGTGAGACTATCCCCGAGGTGATAGACAGTGCAGTAAGCCTGCGTGTCGGCTCGGCAGACAGGCAGAGTATACAGACCTTTGCGGATGAACAGCTGGCGCAGGGTATCGGCGGCGATGCCGAATGGTATGCGATGATATTCTCCCAGTATTACGATGTCGACCTCGGTGAGTATGCTAAGGCGCTTGAGGACTACGTTTCGGCTAACGAGACCCCGTCGGCGGTGACAAAGGAGAAGTTTGCGCTGGCTCTTATCTGTGCGGGAAAGGACAGCAGCTTTATTACCGACACCCTCACGGATTGCGTTGGCGAGCAGGGAATAATGAGCTATGTGTTCGGGCTGCATATTTTAAACAACGGCTTTGAAGCCCCGGGAGTTTCGGCGCAGAGCGTGGCGGCAGAGATACTCTCGATGCAGCTTGCCGACGGAGGCTGGGCAGTTATGGGAGAGTTTGGCGACCCGGATGTCACCTCGATGACTCTTCAGGCGCTGGCGCCCCTTTGTGATGACGCTGATGTTTCGGCGGCCTGTGACAGAGCCCTTGGATACCTTAGCGGCGCCCAGCTCGAAAGCGGCGGCTATATGAGCATGGGAGCCGAAAATTGCGAGAGCACGGCACAGGTGCTTTGTGCGCTGTCCTCTCTCGGGATAGACTGTGAGAACGATGAGCGCTTTATCAAGGGCGGCAAGACCGTTATAGATGCGGTGATGGAATACCGCCTTGAGGACGGGTCTTTCTCTCACATAAAGGGCGAGGGGATGAACGAGACCGCTACCTTTGAGGTGGCTTATGCCCTTGTGGGCTATGAGCGGATGAAAAACGGCAGCACGCCGTTTTATGTGTTCGACTCCTGCCAGGAGTCACCTGTGCCAAAACCGGCAAAAGAAGATGTGTCATCAGCTGTAAGCACATCTTCATCCGTCAGCGGGAGCAAGGCAGACAGCGCAACCGATAAGGGTGTGGGCTATAAGGGCATCGCCATAGGTGCTGTTATTGCGGCGGCTCTTATCATTTGCGGTGTGCTCACGGCCCTTGGCAAAAGGAGTATCAAGAACTACGTTTTCATAGCCATTGTCGCAGCGGCGCTCTGCTTAGCGATAGGGTTTACGGATATAAAGAGCGAAAAGGAATACTACTCTGATACGTCGTCCGCATCAGCCAAAGTCACGGGAGAAGTGACGATGACTATCCGCTGTGACACGGTGGCAGGAGAGAACTCCTGTGCGCCTGATGACGGCGTTATACTAAAAGACACAAAGTTTGATCTTCACGAGGGCGACACCGCCTATGATCTGCTTGTGACGGCGGCGAAGAAGAACAACATCCGCCTGGACACAAAGGGCGGCGCCAGCGTTTATGTCTCCGGGATAAACGGGCTCTACGAATTTGATTTCGGCGAGCTCTCGGGCTGGGTATACCATGTCAACGGCATAAGCGCATCGGTGGGCAGCTCGGCTTATGAGCTTGAAGACGGCGACAGAGTCGAGTGGCTTTATACAAGAAATATCGAGAGGGATCTTTCCAGCGAACAGAGGTGAGATGATGAGACGGATAAGGGATATGCACCCGCTTTCGGTGACGGTGTTTTTTGTGTGCGTCACCATGCTGGCCATGAGCGTTTCTCACCCTGCCGTAACAGCGGCTTCGCTGGTGCTGTCAATGCTGCTGTTCACAGTTTTAAAAGGCGCTAAAAGCATAAGAACGCATATCCTCATCCTGATCTTCTTTATCATCTTCACTCTTATAAACCCGGTGATCTCACACAAGGGCTCGACTGTCCTGTTCATGGTCAATGACACGCCCGTTACTCTGGAATCCCTGCTTTACGGTCTCAATGCCGCAGCAGGACTGTGTTCGGTGTTTTACTGGGTGTTCTCGTTCTCGGCTGTCATGGACAGCGAAAGGATGCTTTGCGTGTTCGGGCTCATATCGCCCAGAGCCGCCCTGGTGGCGTCCTGCTCGATAAGGTATCTGACTCTGATAAAGGCCCAGTACCGCAGAACGAAGCTTTCAATGAGGGCTATAGGCCTTTACACCGACGGTAACATAATTGACCTTATCAGAGGGAATATGAGGGTATTCTCCTCGGTGATAGGCTGGGCGCTGGAAAACGGCATAGCCACCGCCGACAGTATGGCGGCAAGAGGCTGCGGCAGCACAAAGCGAACCGCTTTTTCTGTGAAAAAGTTCCGCTTAGGAGACGGCATTTTTATGGCGGCTGCGCTGATGCTTTCAGCGCTGTGTGTCGCCTGTTCGGCGCTGGGGAGCCTTAAGATAACATTCTATCCCAAGACCGTTCTGGCTCCTGCCGATGCGGCAGGCTTTATCGGGATAGCATCATTCATCCTGCTGGCGGTGATGCCGTCGGCGATAGAAACGGGGGTTAAGCTGAAATGGCGGCGATCGATGTCAGAGGTCTGACCTTTAAATATCCGCTTTGCGAAAAGGCGGCGATAGAGGATATAAGCTTCACTGCTGCCGAGGGCGAGACGATGCTTGTCTGCGGCGAGGGCGGCAGCGGAAAGTCAACTCTTCTGCGCTGTTTAAAACGTGAGCTTATCCCGAACGGCGAGCTTTCGGGAAAAGTCCTGATAGCAGGAAAGGACAGAGACACCCTGGAGCCCGGAGAGAGCGCTTGTCTTGTGGGCTTTGTGGGTCAGGACTGCGAGCAGCAGATGGTGACCGACAAGGTGTGGCACGAGCTTGCTTTCGGGCCTGAAAGCATAGGCCTTGACAAGAACACGATAGCGGTTAGGGTCGCAGAAACGGCGGCATACTTCGGTATCTACGACAAGCTCTCGAAGCCCACGGCTTCGCTTTCCGGCGGAGAAAAACAGCTTCTGACCCTTGCGTCAGTTATGATAATGCAGCCCCGTGTGCTGCTCCTGGACGAGCCCTGTTCACAGCTGGATCCGCTGGCGTCAAGACAGCTTGCCGAGACAGTGGCAAGGCTCTGCCGTGAGCAGGCGGTAACGGTGATGATAGCCGAGCACAGGTTCGAGCACATCCTGCCCTTTGCCGACAGGGTGATGAGGCTGGAAAAGGGAAGGCTGTCTTTCTGTGAGAACAGATCAGAGGCGCTTAAAAGAGCAGCTGAGGACGAGGCTCTTCTTCGGGCTATGCCGGCACCCGTGAGGATTTTTTCCGGCCTTTCGGGAGAGGGCGAGTGCCCCTGTGATACCGCAGGAGCAAGGCGCTTTGTGAGAGAGACTTTTGACAACAGCGTGAGAAGCCTCGAAATTGATGAAAAGGCACTTTCCGCAAATAAAGCGCTGGAGCTTAAAAACGTGACTTTCCGCTATGAGCGTGAGGGCAAAGACATTATCGACGGGCTTGACCTTGAGGTGAGCGAGGGCGAGTGTTTAGCGCTCCTTGGCGCTAACGGTTCGGGCAAATCCACGGCGCTGGGGCTTATCTCGGGAGCGCTTAAAGCCCAGACGGGAAGCATACGCATATTCGGCAAAAAGCTAAAGGATTATAAGAACAATTCCCTTTATCAGGGCACGCTTTCGATGCTGCCCCAGGATGTGACGGCGCTTTTTACGCAAAACAGCGTAAAAGAGGAGCTTGAAGCTTCTCATATAACAGAGATACCCTTCGGGCTGGAAAAGCTCTTGGAGCGCCACCCTTATGATCTTTCCGGCGGCGAGAGACAGCTTCTTGCTCTTGCAAAGGTTCTGGCAAGAGAGCCGAAGATCCTTTTGCTGGACGAGCCCACAAAGAGCCTTGATGCCGCAAGCACAGACCGGCTTTGTGAGATCATACGGAGTCTGAAGCAAAAGGGTATGACCGTTCTTACGGTCAGCCACGACACGGAGTTCTGCGCCGAGGTGTCGGACAGGTGTGCGGTGTTTTTCTCGGGCAGGCTCAGCGAGCCCGCTGCGACAATCAAGGTACTGGGCGAGAACCGTTACTTCACAACAGCTTCGAGCCTTATAACAAGAGACCGCTATGACGGTGCGCTCACCGTGGAGGACACGGTGAGGATATGTAACATGAACAGGAGACTGTGACCCTGAAAAAGACCGGAGGAAAGGAGACAGCCTATGGCGGCAACACGACTTCGCTTCAAAGAAGTGCTGAAATATATAGCCGTGCTGGCGTTCATACCTGCCATTGCGGCGGCGGGGTCGCTGGTGTTCGATGAGCAGCGCCACATTCTTGTGTCGCTGGCTGTGGCGGCTGCGGCTCTCGGGGTGTTTTTCCTGGGCTATGAGAAAAAACAGGTCGGTACTCGCCGTCTTGTTGTTACAGCGATAATGACATCCCTTTGCCTGTTCGGGCGGTTTATCCCGGTCATAAAGCCGGTGGCGGCGCTGGTCATCCTCACTGGGGTCTATCTTGGCTGTGAAACGGGCTTTCTCACCGGTGCGCTGACAGCGCTCATCTCAAACTTCTGGTTCGGCCAGGGCCCCTGGACAGCTTTTATGATGTTAGCACTGGGTCTTGTGGGCTTTTTCTCGGGAGCGCTCTCAAAGGTGCTTATAAAAAACAGACCCCTCCTGATAGTCTTCGGAGCGGTCTGCGGAGCAGCCTATTCGATGATAATGGATGTCTGGACGGTGCTGTGGTATGCAAAGGGCTTCAGCCCGAAGCTTTATCTTGCGGCTGTGGGTACCAGCATCCCATATCTTCTGAGCTACTGTGTTTCAAATGTTGTGTTCCTCGTTATCCTTTCAAAGCCCGTTGGCGATAAGCTTATGCGTGTGAAGATAAAATACGGAGTGTAAGTAATGAATAATGAAGAATGAACAGTGAATAATGAATAATTATGGTATCGTCCTGCGGACGATGATATTTTAAATCATCGCCGAAGGCGATACCTTTTTTATTTATTCTTTCTCCAGTATTCACTGTTCATTGAGCAGGCGCTTCGTTGAGAAATAAAAAGGCACTCTTATCAGTTTCGTGACAAAAGTGCCTTTAAAAAGCTATATTTTCTGCGCCTGCGTGTGTGTTTCATATTAATGCGAACAGACACATAAAGCTTATCAGATATCGTATCCTTGCTTCCCAGATGAGGAGAAACAGTGTGAGCCCCATAAGCGTCAGGCGAAGCACAAAGGAACTCTTTGCCGCTTCTTCGTTTTTGCAGGCGATAAAAAAGCGCTGGAGCGTAAAAAACATAAGGGCGTACCAGGTTATGAAGGCTATCGAATACCACACACGGCTCTTTAAAAAGCCCTTCATATAGTGGCCTATCATAAAGGCGCCGTCACGCCAGCTGTAGCTAAGCTTGAATGCAAAGTGCTCGGCTATGCCCATAGCGCCCTGTTCGTGAAGCTTGTGGTCGAGCCTTTTCATGTCTGCGTTTGCCTTTGCTTCATAGCCCGTGAACGACTTTGTGTAGTAGAAGTCCTCGGGGTTGTAGCCGCCGTTGCCGTCGGCGCTCATCATCACCCAGTGGACAGGGGGAAAGCGCTTGGCTTCAAGCTCGTCCTTGTCAAGGTCAAGCACCTGTGTGCAGACAAAGGAGATAAGCATAGCTCCTGCAGCGAACACCGCAAGGAAAACTCCCAGCTGTGCGGCCAGTTTTTTTATCGGCCTTACCGTTATCACGCTGTCTATAACAGCTGCCGCCGCAAAGATTATGGGAGTGGACTTTATCCGGAATCCCACACTTAGCAGAAGAGCGCTAAGGGCCAGCAGGATAAATCTTTTCTTTCCCTGTTCGTTTCTCTGTCTCAGCCACAGATAAACGGCTCCCGTGAGCCAGGGCATCGCCATTGTGTCGGTGTAGTATATCACCGCATAGCTTATGAGAGGAGTGAACAGCACCGCTCTTATGCAGCACACAGCCGCTTTCTGACTGCCGTAAAGGAGCTTTGCACAGAGACAGGTGATAACAAAGGACAGGTCAAGTCCCAGGGTGTTCACAAAGATGGGGAGTATCCCCTTTATCTCTCCGAAGAGAAGCAGCTCCAGCTTATAAAGGCCGCTTACCATAACAAGCAGTGTGTGGTTGTTGGGGTAAACATAGAAATAGCTTCTGTGGTGCTCCGGCAGCCCCTCATGCAGGTGAGCCGACCCTTGGGTGACAAGGTTTTTTGCTGCCGTTTCGATATAGGAAAGGTCATGGAGCTTATCCACATCGCAGATGTAGATAAGAACTATCTGTGCCACAAGAATGAATATCAGTCCGCCGATCATCGTGCGGCGAAAGACCGTTTCGGGGTCGGAGCTTTTTTCTATGCGCTTTTGCAGTATGTAAAGCCCGTAGGCAAGGACTGCGCCGCCCGCAGCACAGGAAAGTATTCCCAGAGCAACGACGGCCGGGTGAAAGTTTGCAAGGCCCACTGCGTGATCCCAGGCTCCCCACACCGCAACGATAATAACAAGAGCGAATACCGCCAGGTATATCCTGTCGGTTATTTTGCGAAACACCATATCAGAGCGTCCCGAAGAGCTTTTCTATAGTTTCTCTGTCGGCGCCTGCGCTGCCCTGTATCATCTGGTCCGAGCCGCCGCCCCGGCCGTTAAGAGCGGCATTGATCTCCTTGGACTTTGCCCTGAGGGGCAGAGTTTTTGAAGCGATGATGTAGCTGTAGCCCTCGCCCTCTTCACAGAAAACTCCTGCGGCGCCGTCGGTAAGCTCAACTGCCTTGTTGGCAACAGCTCTCATAGCGTCCCTGCCTATGCCTTTAACAAATACGGTAAAGCTCTTTCCGGACTCGTTTTTGAGGGAAGCGATTATCTCCTGTGCCTTTTTGTTTTCAATGTCGGTGAGCTTTTTCTTCAGCTCGCTGTTCTCGGCCATAAGCTTCTCGACAAACCCCGTTACCTTTTCGGGCTTCGAGGACAGCAGTCTGCAAAGAGCCGACACAGTGTCCATCCTGTCTTTGATAACATCGAAAGCGTCAAGGCCGCAGAGAATGTGTACCCTTGTGCCGCCCTTGTAGCTCTCGGCAGAGAGCACACGAACTATGCCGATCTTTCCGGTGGAGGAAAGGTGAGGCGCACAGCAGGCACAGCGGTCGATACCCTCGATAGTAACTATCCTGACGTTCTCCGTCATCTCCAGCTTGCTGCGGTACTGCATTGAGGAAAGGGTCTCGCTGTCGGGATAGGATATGGTTATAGCGACATCCCGTGCTATGGCTTCGTTGGCTCTTTTTTCACAAAGCGCCAGCTGCTCGTCGGTGATGACACCGTTCAGGTCAAGGGTCACTTCGCTGGAGCCCAGGTGGAAGCCCACGTTCTCATATCCCAGCATCTCGTGGATGAAGCCCATAAGAAGATGCTCTCCCGAATGGTTCTGCATCCTTCTTAGCCTTATATCAGCATCGACCCTTCCGTGAACGCTCTCGCCCACAGCAAGGGCGCTGTCACACCTGTGGATGACCTCGCCGTTTTTCTCCACAGTGTCGGTCACCTTTGCGCTGCCAAGAGTTCCCACATCTCCGGGCTGTCCGCCGCCTTCGGGAAAGAAGGCTGTTTTGTCAAGGATGACCTCATATCCCTTTTTTGTCTGTTCACACGATACGACCACCGCATCAAATTCCATAAGTGCGCCGTCGTCAAAAAGCTTCTTCGTCATTTTACTTTCTCCTTCTGATTATTTCAGCCCATCGCAAGCAGGGAGGTATATGCTCTCCCGTGTATTACGACAGCCGTATCATAAAAAGCCAAAACACTCTGCCCGTCTGACCGGGCAGAGCTTTTCATTAGTTGCCTATACTATATTACAGCGTGGGCCCCCATTTGTCAATAGGGCAGTGAGTTTTTTGCTTCAGGGCTCTCAGCTCCACATAGCAGCCGCACTGGCGGCACATAGCGTTTGCAAGCTCCTCACAGCTGCGGCAGATATCCAGCCGTTCGCTGTAGACCTCATCGCTGACCCTTGCGTCTGGCGGCACTGTTTTGATGTAGTCCTTGAGACTCTGCATATATTCATCAAAGTCAAGGTCATCCAGCAGGCAGCGCCTGCATATCTTTTTGTCCATATCAGATCTCGGGGACAAGAATGCAGGCAGCTATATAAGCGATAACGCCTGTTCCTGTGCAGCCAAGGATTATAGCCCCTAGTCTTACAACGTTCACGTCGATGTCAAAATAAGCCGCAAGCCCGTTGCAGACACCTGCGATCATTTTTCCCTGCTTTATCCTGTATAATTTCTTCTGCATTATAGTTACCTCCGTTTTATCTGAATTTAAAATCAATGTCTCCCATTCCGACATCACACTTGAATCTGATGCCGTCTGTGTTGTTGCTTCCCGAGCCGGAAACGTCTGCGCCCTTGATATAGTAATCAGACCTGTTACCGTCAAGCTCAAAGTCGTATTCGCACATACCGCCGTCAAAGCTGCTCTCGCCGGTAATGGAACCGGAGTAGTCAAGGTCGCTCATGCCGATATCGAAGCTGCACATATTGAAGGTGCAGTCCTTGAAGTCGATATCGCTCATACCGCATTCTATCTCTGCGCTGTCTGAAGCTGTGCAGGAATTGAGCACAACTTCGCTCATACCGGTCTCGATACGGAGCTTCTTGCAATCAAGGTCATAAACATCCGCTTCGCCAAGCCCGAACTCCATTCTTATGGAGGAATACTCCTTCTTAGGAACAAGGATGGTTATCTTCGGGTTTGTCTTTTTGTTGCCGATATAAGCAAACGCAATGTTTCTTACATTGTCTTTTTCGTCTCCGTAAACATAGAGCCTGCCTTTTTCTGTGCGGCAGTTCAGGTCATAGGGTATATCCTTGGCTTCTACACTTATTTTATTATCATCTGTGGCCTTTATCTCTATCTCTGCTGCGCCTATCTCAAAGTCCAGCTCTGTTATCTCGTCGGCATCAAATGTCTTTTCGGCGGAATACTTCTTGACATATTTGTCAAGTCCGCCTTTGCCTATGAGGATGATTCCGGCAGTGAGCATAACAGCTCCCACTATCAGGAAAACAACGGATGTCCTCAGAAAGAAATTCGGTCTTTTTACATCGCCTGCTGCATCATAATTCGGCATCGTTGTTTACCTCCTTTTTCTTTCTCCTGCCAAAGAAGCGTATCACCTTTATTATCCCATACACCACTGTGACTCCGCCCAGCAAAAAGCCTGCAAGAAGGCTGCTGAGCACGTTCTTTTTCTTTGAGACCTTTTCCTCGCTTACGCTTACTGTGTTCTCTGTGCTGTTCATGCTCTCACCCCCGATAACAGATTATTCAAAGCTGAAGATACTGTGGATGCGGCCCATTTAACGAACCTTATAACAAGTCTTATCAGCGGAACGAAGATAACTCCGCAAAGGCCGAACATCAGAAATCCTGCGCCGGTAAGAGCAAGACCCACCGGGGGAACAGTGAACAGGTCTCTTATGCCCTCGATAAGAAGCGCTATGCCTGCAGCGCCGAGCCCCAGCACAGCTGCTCCGAGTCCCACGATGATACCGAATGCCGCAGCGACCAGTCCGAAAGCAACGCCTCCCCACACAGGGATAGTTACCACCAGTATGATGAGCAGCAGCATTTTATTTCTTCTCGCCTGGTCGTCAGCTGCGTTATTGTAATACTGGTCCTGCCGGTTCTGGCCGCCGACAAAGGCTGCCTCCATCTGAAAGCTTCCCGGGTTCCCGGTAAAGGTGCCGTTCTCGGCAAGTATCTTGCTTCCCAGCTCGGAAGGGCTTCCCAGCCTTTGATATTCTTCCGGTGTGCTGTCCATTATAAAATCGCCGTAAAAGCTCATAGCCTCTTCAATGTCCTCTGTGCTCATGCCGTTCTGGAATAGATACTGTCTGAGCGCTACCAAGTATTCAGATCTGTCCATAATGACTTTCCCCCCTGTTGTTTAATATCATCTCTACGCTTTGTTTATGCTCTTCCCAATCTCGTCTAAGGCCTCTGAGAGCGACCTTCCCGTTTTCCGTTATGTGGTAATACCTTCTGTTTCGTCCCATATACTCTTTATCGTATGACTCCAGCAGGCCGTTTTTCATCAGCCGCCTGAGCACAGGATAAAGGGTGGACTCCGAAACGGGAGCACAGTCTCTTATGTTTTTTGTCAGCTCATACCCATAGGTATCCGACCGCTCCACTACCGAAAGCACAAGGCTGTCAAGCAGCTGAGCACTCAGCGGGAACCCCATAACATCATCTCTCCTTTCGTGTTCAATAATATTATATGACATATAATATCACACGATATAAAGTTTGTCAACCCCTTTTCAAAAATTTTATTATTTAACTTTTTGTCTTTTAGACATCGACAGTGCCGGGATTTTGTCCCGAGAACATAGCCTGGCTTTTGTGTATATTATTATCTGAAAACGTGCCTGTTCTGACAGCCGTATCACTGAAAAACAGTTTTTCAAGCTGATCGGGTAAAATGGCTTTACTTTTTTTATATATTATGCTATACTGATTGTGTATGCAAAAAACAGGTTAGGAGAGTTAAAATGATAACAGTAAGTAATGTAAGCCTTTCGTTCGGAGGTCAGCTCCTTTTTAAAGATGTTGACCTCAAATTCACCAACGGTAACTGCTACGGGATCATCGGCGCAAACGGCGCAGGTAAGTCCACTTTTCTGAGGATACTCAACGGCGAGCTTGAACCCACCACAGGCGAGGTGTTCATCTCAAAGGAGGACAGGCTGTCCGTCCTCAGACAGGACCACTTCGCTTTCGATGAGTACAATGTGCTCGATACCGTTATAATGGGAAACAAGCGCCTTTATGATATTATGCAGGAGAAGGACGCCCTTTATGCAAAGGAGGACTTCACCGAGGAGGACGGCGACAGAGCAGGCGTGCTTGAAGCAGAGTTTGCCGAGCTCAACGGCTGGGAGGCCGAAGCTGACGCATCAAAGCTTCTTCAGGGTCTGGGTCTTCCCGAGGATATCCTTTATTCCCAGATGTCCTCTCTTTCCGGTAACGAGAAGGTCAAGGTCCTGCTGGCACAGGCTCTCTTCGGCAATCCCGATATCATAATGCTCGACGAGCCTACCAACCACCTGGACATCGACGCTATCCGCTGGCTGGAGGACTTCCTTGCTGACTACTTCGGAACTGTCCTTGTGGTATCCCACGACAGACACTTCCTCAATAATGTCTGCACTCATATAGTAGATATCGACTATACCAAGATAAAGATGTATGTCGGAAACTATGAGTTCTGGTATGAGTCTTCACAGCTGATGCAGAGACTTATGAAGAACCAGCAGAAGAAAAACGAAGACAAGATAAAAGAGCTCCAGGAGTTTATAAACCGCTTCTCGGCAAACAAGTCGAAGTCCCGTCAGGCAACGGCGAGAAGAAAGCTCCTTGATAAGATAAGCCTGGAGGAGATCCCGGCGTCTTCGAGAAAGTATCCCTTTGTACAGTTCACGATGGACCGTGACCTCGGAAAGGACATCCTTAAAGTAAACGGCGTTTCAAAGACCGTCGACGGGGTCAAGCTTCTCAACAACGTTTCCTTCACACTTTCAAGGACCGACAAGGTGGCCTTCATCTCCGAGAACGAGCAGGCTGTAACAGCTCTGTTCAAGATACTCGCCGAGGAAGAGGAGCCGGATGAGGGAAGCATAAAGTGGGGAGTGTCCACTTCACGCTCCTATTTCCCCGTGGACAACTCGAAGTATTTCAACGGCCACACCGAGTCGATAGTTGATTGGATAAGACCCTATTCCCAGTCCGAGGTAACAGACACCTATTTAAGAGGTTTCCTCGGAAAAATGCTTTTCTCGGGAGACGAGATATACAAGCCTGTCGAGGTCCTTTCCGGAGGCGAGAAGGTAAGATGTATGTTCTCGAGGATGATGCTGTTCGGCTCCAACGTTATCATGCTTGACAGACCCACCAACCACCTTGACCTGGAGTCGATAACGGCTGTGAACAACGCTATGGTGGATTTCAAGGGCGTAGTTATCTTTGCGTCCCACGACCACGAGATAGTCCAGACGGTGGCCAACCGTGTGATAGAGATAACCCCTGACGGCTGCATCGACAGGATGGGCACCTATGATGAGTTCCTTGACTGGAGAAGAGAACACGGAATGAGGTCATTTATAGAATGAGCCGCAAAAACTACAGCAATATAACCGTCCGCCCTTATGAAGAGCAGGACCTGGAAAAAATAACGGCGATATGGAACGAGAGCTTTGGCAGTAAGCTTTCCCCGGAGCAAGCAGCGAGCTTCTTTTCGGCGCAGATATACTGCGGTGCGGCTGAATTTAAAGGAGAGGTGTCGGGAGTCTATATCCTGCGCTCAGGCAGCAGCGGCACGGTGGCAAAGGCTGTGTATGCTGTTGCAAAGGCTGTGAGAGGAAAGGGTGTCGGCCGTGTTATGGCCGAGCATTCGCTGTTCATAGCAAAGAGAAAGGGCTTCACCGTGCTGGAGCTTGAAAACGTGGCCGCTTCAAACAGAGCGGCGCTGGCTCTGTATAATAAGCTCGGATTTGAGAGCAAGAACACAGACGATGAGGGCAGGATAGTTTTCTGTCACAGGCTCTGAGAAATGATATGGAGGAATAAAGATGTTAAAGCCTGCAAGTATTTTCAGCAATGATATGGTGCTGCAAAGAGACAAGAACATAGCTGTCTGGGGCAGGGGCGAGAACGGCCGCACGGTCAGCGTAAGCATAAACGGCGTCAGCCGCAGGGGCATTGTCAGGGACGGCGAGTGGAATGTAACGCTTCCGCCTATGGCTGCCGGCGGCGACTATGAGATGACCGTGACAGACGGCACCGACACCGTGACATTTTACCGTGTTGCGATCGGCGAGGTGTGGCTCTGCGGCGGACAGTCGAATATGGAGCTGGAGCTCCAGAACGCAAAGGGCGGCAAGGAGATACTCGAGACCCTGACGCCTGACTGCGGAGTAAGATTTTATTACACCCAGAAAAACGGATATAAGAACGAAAAGTTTTATCACGATGAAGAGAACTCCGCCTGGTCACAGGCTGGCAGGGAGCAGTCAAGAGCCTGGAGCGCCGTCGGCTTCCACTTTGGCGTGAAGCTGGCAAAGGAGCTGGGAGTGACCGTTGGTCTTATCGGCTGCAACTGGGGCGGCACCTCGGCAAGCGCCTGGGTGGACAGGCAGACTCTTGAAGCCGACAGCAGGATAAGAAGCTACATAGATGAATATGACGAGAAGATAAAGGGCAAGTCTCTGGAGGAGCAGGCAAAGGAGTACTCCGAATATGAGGAGTATGACCGCAAGTGGAACGAGAGATCAGCCGAGGTCTATAAGAACGAGCCCGGAGCTTCCTGGGACAGAGTCCAGGAGCTTTGCGGCAAAAACCTGTGGCCGGGACCCATGTGTGAACTCAATCCCTTCCGCCCTGCCGGACTTTTTGACACCATGCTCATGCGTGTGTGCCCCTATACCCTAAGAGGGTTCCTCTATTATCAGGGCGAGTCTGACGACCACAAGCCCGACAGCTATTATGAACTGTTCTCGGCGCTTATAAAGCTCTGGAGAACAAAATGGGGAGATGACGACCTTCCGTTCGTGCTCACTCAGCTGCCGATGTTCAAGTATAAAAACGACCCCGATTACAAGCACTGGGCTAAGATCCGTTCGGCACAGGACAGGGCTTTCAGAACAGTGAAAAACACAGGCATGGCAGTGATCCTTGACTGCGGCGAGCTTGACAACATCCACCCGACAGACAAAAAGCCGGTGGGCGAAAGGCTTTGTCTCCAGGCCGAGAGCCTGGTCTACGGTATGGATGTGGACGCCTTCGGGCCTATGCTCGAGAGAGCTGTTTTCGATGGCGGCAAGGCAGTGCTGACACTGAAATATAACGACGGGCTTGAGATAAGAGGCGACGGCTCGGGCTTTGAGCTGGCAGGCGAGGACGGCGAGTTCAAAGCGGCAAAGGCAGAGATAAGTGACGGCAGGGTCATCCTTGTCAGCGATGAGGTCAGCGAGCCTGTGTATGCGGCTTACTGCTGGACAAACTACGGTGAAGTGAATGTCTATAACAAAGCAGGCATACCCCTTGCGCCGTTCAACACATATACCGAGAGGCACAGGAGGTAAGAATGGAAGTCTGGGATGTTTTTTCGCCGTTTTATGATGCGGCGGAAACGATATATAACAAGGCCGTTTACCAAAACACCGGCAAGAGAGTGGCCGCCGAGATAGACGAGGGCGACACAGTTCTCGAGTGCGCCTGCGGCACAGGCTCTATCACAAGGTTTATAGCTCCGAAGTGCAGGCTCCTTGTGGCAACGGATATGTCGAAGGGTATGCTTTGCGAAGCGCAGAAAAACTGTGACAACCTTGATAACGTCAGGTTCAGGTATGCCGACATAATGCACATAAACTGCCGTGACGAGCGCTTTGACAAGGTGGTGGCAGGAAACGTTATCCACCTGCTGGACGACTCCTACGGAGCGGTCAGAGAGCTTCTGCGTGTATGCAAAACAGGCGGCAAGGTCATTATCCCCACCTATGTGAATGCCGAAAAATCTTCCGGCAGCGTGGCTGCTGATGCGCTAAGGGTCGTTGGTGTGGATTTCAAAAAGGAATTTACCTATGAGAGCTACAAACAGTTCTTTGCTGACGGCGGATTTGAAGCCGGGTTTGATATAGTAAACGGCAGGATGCCGTGTGCGATAGCGATAATAGAAAAGAAATAAAGCCTTATGGCAGATTGGGGTCAGAAAAAATGAATGATATCCTGCGTATCGAAGCGGTCTTTGCAAAAACCTTCGGGCTTGGCGATGCTGTGAGCCATGTGCCCGTGATAAGGGACATGACTGTCACAAACACAAGTGCTGAGGAGTGTACGGGTCTGGAGCTCAGGCTTCATTTTGACCCGGCCTTTGCTCAGGATGTGACCCTGCCCGTTACGGCGGTTGGGGCCGGCGAGACCCTGAGAGTGACTCCCGTGGAGCTTTGCATAGATGCGATGATGCTCTCAAAGCTCACCGAGAACACCCCGGCAAGGCTTTTTGCAAGCGTTTGGAGGGGAGAGGAGGCTCTTTGCCGCCAGCAGGAGGAGATAGACCTTATGCCTGCAAACCTCTGGTGCGGCACCGGGAAGCTCCCCGAGACTGTCTGCACCTTTGTAACTCCGGATGCGGCGAGCGTAAAGCAGATACTTGACAGCGCCTCCGCCCTTATGCAGCAGTGGACGGGAGATTCACGCTTTCTCGGATATCAGACCCAGGATATAAATAACGTAAAGCAGCAGGCAGGAGCTATCTTTGAAGCCATTAAGGCTATGAAGCCCGGCTATGTCAATCCGCCGGTGAGCTTTGCCCAGCCGGTGGCTGTGCGTTCGGCGGATGTTCTGTGTGCCGAGGGCAAGGGCACCTGTCTTGACCTTTCGCTGCTCTATGCTTCCTGTCTCGAAGCGGCAGGCCTTGCTCCGCTGGTGATCTTTTTGGAGGGTCACGTTATAGCCGGCGTGTGGCTGGAGGAGCAGACCTTTGCAGACTGCGTGAATGACGATGAGACCGCTATACAGAAGCGCCTTGCCGACCAGGCAGAGGAGATACTCTGTGTTGAGTGTACCGATATGGTGGGCGGCAGGAGCATAGCCTTTGACACCAGCGTCGAGAACGGAAAAAGACATTTCTTCTCGAATGACAGGTTCGATGTCTGCGTGGATGTAAGGCGTTCGAGAGCCGGCGGTATCGGTTCGGGAGCCGCAGCCGCAAAGGAGGGGATGAAGATAACCGTCTCCGACGCTCTTTCGGCAGGTGCGCCGAAGGCTATCGGAATGGAAAAGATAGGCGTTGCAAAAGGCGAGAGGGAAATGGGACGTGAAAAGGTGTGGGAGCGAAAGCTTCTCGATCTCACACTGCGCAACTCCCTTCTTAATTTCAGGGCGACCAAGAACACCCTGCGCCTTGTCTGCTCGGACCTTGCAAAGCTTGAAGACACAGTGTGGAACGAGAAGGACCTTCTTGTGTGCGAGGCTCCGTCGGGGCTCATCGCCTCCGCAGACAGCAGGGACATCGAAGCGGTCGTTGACAGCGGCCTTGTACAAAACATCAGTGAGCAGGAGCTTGCAAGCGGAAGGGTAAGGAGCTTTGCGTCCCCGTCAGAGCTTGACCGCACCCTGAAGAGCATTTACCGCTCGGCCAAGACCTCTCTTGAAGACAACGGCGCAAACACGCTGTTCCTGGCTCTCGGTTTTCTCAAATGGTATGAATCGGACGTATCTCAGAAAGCGAGATATGCGCCCTTGATACTTGTGCCTGTAGACCTTGTGAAGAGCATAAGGAACCACGGCTATGTGATAAGGACCCGTCAGGAAGACCCCCAGGTCAACATCACTTTACTTGAATATTTAAGGCAGGATCACGGCATAGACATAACAGGCCTTGATCCTCTGCCCCAGGACGAGAACGGAGTGGACACAGCGCTTGTGTTCAATACCGTGCGTCAGGCTATAATGGACAAGAGCCGCTGGAACATCCTCGATCTTGCATATCTGGGACTGTTCTCCTTCGGCCAGTTCGTTATGTGGAACGACCTCAGATCCCGTCTTGATGAGCTGATGGAGAACCATGTGGTGCGCAGCCTTATCGAGGCGAAGCTGATGTGGCAGCCAAAGGAGCAGACCGTAACTGCCGAAAACAGCGACCGCACTGTGTCTATGGCGGATGTTGCCGTTCCGATGATAGCAGACTCTTCCCAGCTGTCCGCTGTGGTCATGGCTTCAAAGGGCGAGAGCTTTGTGCTCCACGGACCTCCCGGAACCGGCAAGAGCCAGACTATCACAAATATGATCGCAAATGCGCTCTATCAGGGCAAGTCGGTGCTTTTTGCGGCCGAGAAGATGGCGGCGCTGAGCGTTGTTAAAAAGAGGCTCGCAGGGATAGGGCTTGACCCGTTCTGCCTGGAGCTTCACTCGAACAAGACAAACAAGAGCGTTGTGCTCTCACAGCTGGAAAAGGCTCTCGAGGTAGGCAGGATAAAGCCTGCCGCAGACTATGAGCAGACGGCTGCGAAGTGTGAGGAGCTCAAGGGTGAGCTCAACCATATAATGGACGCTCTCCACGACCCGAGAAAAT
Source organism: uncultured Ruminococcus sp. (assembly GCA_902800795.1). Classification (GTDB taxonomy): domain Bacteria; phylum Bacillota; class Clostridia; order Oscillospirales; family Ruminococcaceae; genus Hominimerdicola. The sequence goes on from CADCFQ010000006.1 coordinate 46,188, forward strand.
GCGGCGTGTCCCTTTATGATTCTATCGGCATATTCCGTGAGAACCTTGGATTCAAGGACGTGCTGACTCTTGACGATGCCTTTCTGGCATCTCTTGATGCCGCCGGCCTTGAAAAGGCGCTGGAGCTTACGGACAAGTATGCTTCCGCCGCAGAGGAGATAGGCGTTTTTGTCGGGCATCCCTATAAGGCTTATAACGGTCTCAATTACTCTATCGAGCTTCGTGACAGCTTTGCTAAGGATTGCCGTGACACGGTGGCTCTTGCTGCCGCTGCTGCAAACGGTCTCTCTCTGCTGGGACAGACGATGAATGTGACAGGCACCGACAGAAAGACCGCCGAGGGTCTTTGCGGTGTTGCCGAGGCATCCGCTGTGGGCGGTGCGGCTCTTGAAGGGCTGATACTTAATGCAGATATCGAAAGCCTTTGCGCAGCCCTGGAGGGGCTTTGCCGGAAAGGCGAGGAGCTCAGCTCTCAGAAGGCTCAGGTGCTGGCTGATTATGAAAAGGGCATCTTTGACTATGATTGTCAGACCGCCAGAAGAGCATATAAGGAGGCAAGCGCCAAGTGGTTCCTGGGTCGTTATTTCGGCGTCAAGAAATGCGTGAGCGCTCTTTCGGCCTATTCAAACAAGGCAATAACTAAGCAGAACATAGGCGCCGAGCTTGACAGGCTCTGTGTTGTTAACGATATAAGACAGGAGATAGCGGCAGCACCGGCTCCGGCGGTCACTGCGGCAGGCGCCCTCTGGCAGGGCGAGAACACCGACTGGGCAGCTTTAAGAGCCGCAGTTTCAAAATCGAAGCTGCTGGATCAGGCCTATAAGGATCTGGGTCAGGCGCCCTCTCAGGGTCTGCCGGCCTATTCCGAGCAGACCGTCCGTGCCGCACAGGATATCCGTGCGTTCACGGCTTCCTGCGACAAGCTTTCAAATGAATACAGAGCCGACCTCTCCGAGGCCGAGACCTCTGCAAGCTGGATAAACGATGTTAAGACCACCCTTGATGTCTTTGCCGCTAACCTTACGGATATGCGTGAGAAGGTCATCTTCAACCAGTGCGAGACTCAGCTTCGTGAATTCGGACTTGCAGGCGTATGCGCAGCATACAGGACGGGCAGGGTCCTGCCCTCACAGCTAAGAGGGTGTCTCCTCTGTGCTGTCCATTATCAGCTGGCGCTGTCCTATATAAGAGAGGATCAGAGGCTCTGCTCTTTCAGCGGCAAGCAGGCCGAGGACATTATCGCAAGGTTCTCCGAGGTCACCGAGACTTATCGCACGCTGACTGTTACACAGCTCGTTTCAAAGCTGTCGGCTAACATCCCCAGCGCTGTCGGCGGCTCCGCCGCATCCTCGGAGATAGGCATACTCAAAAAAGCCATAAAGAACAACGGCCGTATGCTGTCCATAAGACGGCTCTTCGAGCAGATACCCACCCTGCTTCGCAGGCTCTGCCCGTGTATGCTTATGAGCCCCATATCGGTGGCGCAGTATATAGACCCTGCGTTCCCGAAGTTTGACCTTGTCATCTTCGACGAGGCTTCACAGCTGCCCACAAGCGAAGCTGTGGGAACTATCGCCAGGGGCCAGAACGTTATTGTGGTGGGCGACCCGAAACAGCTGCCGCCCACAAGCTTCTTCAAGTCGGACAAGACCGACGAGGACAATCCCGAGCAGGACGACCTGGAGAGCCTGCTTGACGACTGCCTTGCTCTTTCTATGCCCCAGGAGTACCTCAAATGGCATTACCGTTCAAAGCATGAGAGCCTTATCGCTTTCTCAAATATGAAGTATTATGACAACAAGCTCTACACCTTCCCGTCGCCCGGCGACATGGTGTCCCAGGTCAAGCTCATCCAGCTTGAAGGAAGCTATGACAAGGGCGGTACCAAACAGAACCGTGCCGAGGCCGAGGCTGTTGTGGCCGAGATAATGAGGAGGCTAAGGGACGAGAAGCTAAGAAACGACAGCATAGGCGTTGTTACCTTCTCCCTTGCCCAGCAGAACCTTATCCAGGATCTTCTCGAGGACGAGTTTGCGGCTGATCCCGATATTGCGGAGTTCGATGCGCAGTCCAAGGAGCCTGTGTTTGTAAAGAACCTTGAAAACGTTCAGGGCGACGAGCGTGACGTTATCCTGTTCTCGATAGGCTACGGCCCCGACAAGGAGGGCAGGGTGTCTATGAACTTCGGCCCGCTCAACCGTGAGGGCGGCTGGAGAAGACTCAACGTAGCGGTCACAAGATCGAAGAAGGAAATGATGATCTTCTCCGTTCTCAGACCCGAGCAGATAGACCTTTCGAGAACAAGATCCCAGGGCGCAGAGGGACTGCGTGCATTCCTGGAGTTTGCCCAGAGGGGCAAGAACGCTGCTGCTGCCGACAGATCGGAAAAGTCTGCGGATACGCTGGTCAATGAGATCGCTGACAGGATCAGGGAGCTTGGCTATGATTGCAGCTGTTCTATCGGTGCGTCCGAGTACAGGCTGGATATAGGCGTCGTGGATCCGGATGACCCCGAGAAGTATATGCTTGGAATAATGCTGGACGGCAGGAACTGCCGTAAAGCGCCTTCCGCAAAGGACAGGTTCGTTTCCCAGCCTTCTGTTCTGGAAGGCCTTGGCTGGAGACTTCTGAGAGTGTGGACCCTTGACTGGTTCGATGACCCGGAGAGAGTCATGGCACAGATAAAGGAAGCTATCGCCAATGCGAAAAAGCCTGTTGAAAAGGCAGAGACCCAGGCGGCAGCCCCTGTTTTCGAGCAGGCGGAGCCTGCGGCAATGGGCTCGGCTGCCATAAGCTATCGCTGTGCTGATATCGGGATCCTCGGAAATATGCAGGACTTCTATCTTGAAAAGAATGAAAAAGCGACTCTTGACTGTATGCGTGATATTCTCCTTGCAGAAGCGCCCATCGAGAGAGGGCTGTTTATGAAGAGAGTGTTCGCAGCCTGGGGCATCGCAAGATCGACCCAGAAGGCAGAGGTGCGCTTTGCGAGCCTTATGTCGAAGCTGGACAAGCAGATAACCGCTGACAGCGAGAATGCTTTCCTCTGGGGAGAGGGTATGGACACGAGCTGTATGTCCTATTACCGTACACCTACTGCCGAGGTCACACGGAGCATCGAGGAGATAGCTTCCCAGGAGATCATCTGCGCTATGCTGGAGGTGCTGGACGAGCAGCTGGGTCTTGATGAGAGCGACCTTATCCGTGAGACAGCCAAGAAGCTGGGATTTCCAAGGATAACCGCAGCTATCGAGAACACCGTGCGTTTTGCTGTTGAAAAGGCTATGGCAGACGGACGGATCACCGAGCAGGACAACCGGAAGATCGTAAGATGCTGATCATCTGCGGCTTTAATGCAGGCGTATAGAGATAAGACTAGCTGCAAAAGAATTAAAAGCCAAAACCAGGCTCAGCCCCGAGCCGGACAAAGCCCTGACCCAGCACAAAGCCGTGGGCGAGGGAATTGGGTGCAGGTGCACGCACCTGCGTGCACGCACCTGCCTCGCCCCTGGGACTTGCAATTTTGGGGATTATGGTGTATAATAGAAAAGATAAGCTGATAGTTTCGTGCTTTAAAGGGGCAGAAATGTCCCTTTGGTACTGATATACTTTTAGTGTGGAGGAACTTTTATGTTTCGTATTGTAAGGAAAGAAAGATTAAACCAGGCCGTCGTTCTGTTCGAGATCGAAGCGCCGTTCATTGCGGCAAAGGCAAGGGCAGGACAGTTCGTTATCGTGAGAGCCAACGAGCAGGGCGAGCGTGTGCCGTTCACCATAGCGGATTATGATGCCGAAAGGGGCACTATCACTATCATAATCCAGGTCATCGGCGGAACGACCATGGAGCTTGACAGGCTGGGTGTCGGCGACTGCATCAAAGATGTTGCAGGCCCTCTGGGTGTGGCTACCGAATACGGCGATGCCAAGAGAGTTGCCGTTGTAGGCGGCGGTGTCGGCTGTGCCATAGCTTATCCCCAGGCAAAGGAGCTGACAAAGCTGGGCGCCGAGGTGGATATGATAGCAGGCTTCAGGAACAAGGATATCATCATCCTTGAAAACGAGATGAGAGCAGTTTCAAAGGAGCTTCATATCTGCACAGATGACGGTTCCTACGGAACCAAGGGCTTTGTTACCGACAAGCTGGAGGAGCTTTTCAATTTGGGAAAGAAGTTTGATCTTGTCATTGCTATCGGCCCTGTTATAATGATGAAATTTATATGCGCTGTAACAAAGAAATACGGGATAAAGACCATCGTGTCCCTTAATCCCATTATGATAGACGGCACAGGTATGTGCGGATGCTGCCGTGTAACTGTGGGCGGCAAGGTAAGATATGCCTGCGTTGAGGGCCCGGATTTTGACGGCCACCAGGTGGATTTTGACGAGCTTATCCGCCGCAACGGCGCATATAAAGAGCATGAGAAGGATCACGTTTGCAGACTTACGGGAGGTGTGAGAAATGGCTGATATGAGCCTGAAGAAGACTCCCGTTGCCGAGCAGGACCCAAAGGTGAGAGCAAGAAACTTCGATGAGGTCACTCTCGGATACACAGCCGAGCAGGCTATGCAGGAAGCCGAGCGCTGCCTTAACTGCAAGAACAGACCCTGTATGCAGGGCTGCCCCGTTGGGGTGAGGATACCCGAGTTTATAGAGAAGGTCCGTGAGGGAGACTTTGCGGCCGCTTATGATATCATAAAGTCAACGAACTCTCTGCCGGCTGTCTGCGGAAGAGTCTGCCCCCAGGAAAACCAGTGCGAGGGCAAATGCGTCAGGGGCATAAAGGGCGAGCCTGTCGGTATAGGCAGACTCGAGCGCTTCTGCGCTGACTATATGGCAGATAAACAGGTACAGACTGAAAAGCCCGAGCCCAACGGCCATAAGGCTGCTGTTATAGGCGCAGGCCCTTCGGGACTCACCTGTGCCGGCGACCTTGCTAAGCTTGGCTATGACGTTACAGTGTTTGAAGCTTTCCATACCGCAGGCGGTGTGCTTTCCTACGGCATTCCTGAATTCAGGCTGCCCAAGGCTATCGTTGCCGCAGAGGTGGAGAACCTTAAAAAAGCAGGCGTCAAGATAATGACAGATATGGTAATAGGCAAGGTGTTCTCCATAGACGAGCTTTATGACAAGGGCTATGAGGCCGTGTTTATTGGCTCGGGAGCAGGACTTCCCAGGTTTATGGGAATAGAGGGCGAGACCCTTGTGGGTGTTTATTCGGCAAACGAATATCTTACAAGGATAAACCTGATGAAGGCCTATAAGGACGACCACCCCACACCGATAAAGAACAGCCGAAGTGTGGCTGTTGTGGGCGGCGGAAATGTTGCTATGGACGCTGCAAGGTCGGCTATGAGACTTGGCGCTGAGCACGTTTATATTGTCTACAGGCGCTCGATGGAAGAGCTCCCTGCTAGAAGGGAAGAGGTAAACCACGCTGTTGAAGAGGGCGTAGAGTTTCTTACCCTCAGAAATCCAAAGGCCGTTATCGGTGACGATGAGGGCAGGGTCAGAGCACTCGAGTGCATCGAGATGAAGCTGGGCGAGCCTGACGAGAGCGGAAGAAGAAAGCCCGAAGCTGTGGAAGGCTCCGAGTTCGAGCTTGAATGTGACACTGTTATCATGGCGCTGGGAACATCTCCGAACCCCATGCTAAGAGCGACTACCCCCGGTCTTGACACGGACAGGAGAGGCTGCCTTGTGGTGGACGAGAACGAGATGACCACCAAGGACGGCGTTTTTGCCGGCGGCGACGCTGTCACCGGAGCGGCTACGGTCATCCTTGCAATGGGTGCCGGAAAGAAGGCAGCGCAGTCGATAGATGCCTATATAAAGGGCAAAGAATGAAATTTTTGTAAAACCCCTTGCATAAGACGGACAAATCTGTTATACTAGGTTTGTTGTTAGTGTTTTTTCAAATAATGAAAGAAGGAATTTAAAATGGATCTTACAGTTTTTGCAGCCCAGCAGGCTTCTGCAGGCCAGCTGGCTATGACATTCCTGCCTCTGGTGCTCATCCTTGCGGTGTTCTATTTCATCATCATCAGACCCCAGAGAAAACAGGAAAAGCAGGACGCTCAGATGAGAGACAATCTCGAGATCGGCGATGAGGTCGTTACAAACGGCGGTATCGTAGGCATCGTGTTCCAGATCAAGGAGGACACAGTTGTTATCGAGACCGGCGGAGACCGCAGCAAGATCAGAGTAAAGAAGTGGGCTATCGCCAAGAACGAGACGGTTCACGACGACTAAGAAGACAAGCGAAAAACGGCGTATCTATGATGATGCGCCGCTTTTTTTGCGCCAAATGGTGTGCTCTGTGGGGATGGGTGTTGTCATTATGTTGAAATGCGAGTGCAAAATTTGGGCAGAATGATAAATAACAGAGAAAATTTTCGTAAACTGTTGGCTTTTTGAGGGTTTTGTGCTATAATTACATTGGTTTGTTTTGTACTGTTTGAGGGGATAGTGTGCCCTCAAGCTGATAAAAGCGCCGGCGCAGAAGGCTGCGCTGTCAGATGATGCAGGGCGATAGAATGAAGAATTATGATAATGATAAAAAGAATAACGATAAGGGCCGTGACGGCCTCCAGCTGATAGTCGGACGAAACCCCGTTACAGAGGCGCTCAAATCCGGAAAGCTCATCGATACGGTTTTCGTTGATCCTGACGCAAAGGGGTCGATAGCCAACATTGTGAGGCTTGCCAAGCAGAACGGTATCGTGGTAAAACAGGCAAGGGGCGAAAAGCTCGACCGGATGTCCGCAGGGGCTTCACACCAGGGCGTTGCAGCTATGGTGGCCTGCGCCGAGTATTCCACAGTGGAGAAGATGCTGGAGGATGCGGCTGCAAAAGGGGAGGATCCTTTCCTCATCATCTGTGACGAGATAGAGGACCCCCATAACCTTGGCGCTATAATCAGGACTGCCGAAACAGCAGGCGCTCACGGGGTGATAATCCCGGAGAGGAGAAGCGCTTCCCTCAATGCCACGGTCTATAAGACCTCGGCAGGTGCGGTGAGCTGGATGCCTGTCGCAAGGGTGAAGAACTTAGCGGCCTGTATAGATGACCTTAAAAAGCAGGGCGTCTGGATCTACGGGACAGACGGCTCCGGCGAGGATTACAGGAGCGTTTCCATGAAAGGAGCCATGGCACTGGTAGTCGGGTCCGAGGGCTTCGGTATGGGACGGCTTATAAAGGACAAATGTGATTTTCTTCTAAGTCTGCCGATGAAAGGCAGGATAAATTCTCTCAATGCCTCGGTTGCCGCAGGGATATTTATGTATGAAGCGGTGAGACAGAGACAGGAGCAGGGCTGAAGGCTCTGCTTTGAATCAGCGAAAGGAGAGGTCTTAAATGGCGGATAGATTCAATAAGAATATTACCGACGATGATGAGATCTATGACGATAACAGTGATTTTGCCCAGGGCGCAGAAGCGACCCCGGCCAAGCGCATCATAGCCGAAGTGTTTGCCGACGGCAGTGATGACGAGGGCTATGAGCAGAACACCGATTTCAGCAAGGTGCTGGCGGATATCGACAAGGCTTTCCCCGAAAAGAGCAGCGATCTGCCCAGGATAGAAAAGCCTGTGATACCCGATGTGTCTTCGGCAGAAAAGAAAGCTCCCAGCGCTTCCGATGAGATACTCAGAAACCTTCACAAGGCAGAAAAGCCGGAGGCTCCGGCGCCTGTTATCAAGACTGACAGCGATGTTTCGGACGATATACTCAAGAGCCTTGAGAGCCTGTCCCAGGACACCTCGGCAAAGCTTTCACAGGTCCAGGACGCACAGCCCGAGCCCCCGAAGGAAGAGGACCAGGCTGTGGGCGGCGAGAACATCGAGGATGTTTTGAAAAAGCTTGATGATATGACATCTTCCGAGCAGGAGGATGAAGACAACGCCGATATGATAACAGATATCGCAAGCAAGAGGGGCGTTTCTCATACTCCCGAGATATCGCCTAAGCCTGTCAGCAGAAAGAGCTTTTCACAGGTGGCTCACGGTCTGACAGGAAAGATAATCCCAAAGACCGAGGAGATAGACAGACCCGTTCTCCCGGATAACGCAAGCTTCGAGCAGAAGAGCGACTTCGTTGAGAAGAGCAGGCGCAAGAAGGTGGAGAACTTTGTGCTGGACTCCGAGAAAGAAGAGGAGCAGGCACTGGAGGAGCTTGAAAGAGTCGAGGAGGAAGAGCGCAGGACAGGAAGAAGACTCCACAATATGGAGGAGTTCAAGCGCTTTGAGGACGCACCGAAGGCTCTTGCAGATATACTGGAGATCAAGAACAACCTCTTTATCCGCCTGTGTATCCTTATGTTCACAAGCATAGCTTCGCTGTTCATCACCCTGGCCAACGACCTGGACTGGCCCATAATCAAGACCTTTGACAGGACAATAAGCCCTTCGGCTTACGTCTTTACAAATACGATACTGGGGCTTATATCCATAGCCGTGGCATATAATGTTATGGTCAAGGGTATCAAGAACCTGTTCATCCACAAGCCCGACTGTGACTCGCTGGCGGCGCTGTCCATATTCTCGGCGGTCATCGTGGGAATAGTCACGCTGTTCGAGCCTGACTCCGTGAGAAACAGCTTCTATCACGTTTTCACCGGTATCGCTATACTGGGGCTTATGGTGAATACCATGGGCAAGTTTATGATTATCAGGCGCACAGAGCGCAATTTCAGATATGTAGCCGGTGACTTCGAGCGCTATGCTGTCAAGAACATAAGCGACGAGGAAACAGCCGAGAACTTCACAAGAGGTATGACAGAGACCGCTCCAAAGATAGCGACACTCAGAAAGACCGAGTTTGTGGACGGCTTTGTAAGAAACAGCTACACCCCCGATGTTTCGGATGACTATGCCAACAGGATGAGCTATCCTATACTGATAGCTGCGATAATCATCGCTGTTCTGTCCATCTTCTTTGATAAGGGAGCACAGAACAAGACCGAGAAGCTTTTTGTTGCACTTGCCGCTTTCTCGGGTGTTATATCCATGTGTGCGTCTATCGCTTCTATGCTGATAGTAAATGTTCCGCTTGCAAGAGCTACAAAGAAGTATCTCCAGTATTCTTCCGTGATGCTGGGCTACTCCTCGGTAAAGGATTTTGCTGATACCAATACCGTTCTTGCTGACGCTTCACAGCTTTTCCCCGAGGGAATGGTGGAGCTTGCAAACCTGAAGATAATGTCTACAGTCTCTATCGAGGACTGTATCCTTAATGCCGCAAGCCTTGCCTGCCAGGCGGGAAGCGTGCTCAAGCCCACATTCTATAAGATGCTCAGAGGCAAGACCGAGCTGCTTTATCCTGTGGAGAGCTATATCTACGAGGACGGAATGGGACTTTCGGGCTGGATAGACAACAGACGTGTGCTGCTTGGCTCGAGAGAGCTTATGGAGAACCACTCCATCGACGGCCTGCCCACTATCGGCAAGGAGAAGGAGTATGCCGGACAGAACACTGTCATCTATCTTTCTATCTCCGGTATCGTTACAGCTATGTTCTCCGTTTCGGTAAGCAGCGGACTGGCAGTAACAAGATGGATGCAGGAGCTGGAAAAAGAGGGCATCTCCATAGTTGTAAGGTCTGTGGACGGCTTTATAAACAAGGAGTTTCTCGCTGATACCTTCGGCGTTTCGCCTGACAGCATAAGGCTCCTGCCTTTCAGATATAACGAGACCTATGAGGAGGAGACAGGATATGCTCCCAGAGAGCAGTCTTCCATGCTTTGCAGCGGAAGGTTCCCGTCCCTTGCTATGCTCGTTATCGGCGCAAAGAGACTTAGCTTCTCCACAAAGCTTGGCGCTGCCGTTCTTTCAAGTGCAGCGGCTCTGGGTGCTGTGATCTGTGCGATAATGATGCTCACAGGCTCCTTCGTCCAGATAACGGCTACCTTCGCACTGGTATACAATCTTGCAGTCACAGCGTGTGCGCTGCTGGTTCAGCATATCAAGAGGTTCTGATAAGAAAGGAATGAACATAAATGGCTAACAACAATAAAAAGGCTTATGCTCCCGTCGAGCAGAAAAAGCCTATGATAATGAGGATAATCGTGCTTGCGCTTGTTGCAGTGCTGGTGCTGGGTCTTATTATCGGAACAGTGGTAAACGGCATTGGTTAATATAGGCAACAGCTGGGACAAGCTGCTGGCGGACCAGTTTTCGGCGCCGTATTATCTGCAGCTCAGGGAGTTTCTCAAATATGAGTATTCCCATTACAAGGTCTATCCGGATATGTATGACATCTTCAATGCTTTGAAGTATACGCCTTACGAGAACGTCAAGGCGGTCATCATCGGCCAGGACCCATATCATAATGAGGGTCAGGCTCACGGGCTTTGCTTCTCTGTCAAGAGGGGCGTAAAGCCGCCTCCATCTTTGGTCAACATCTTTAAGGAGATGAATGCAGACATAGGCGCAAGGATGCCTGATTGCGGAGAGCTGACAGGCTGGGCAAGACAGGGCGTGCTTATGCTCAACAGTGTCCTCACTGTCCGTGAGAATGCACCTAACTCCCATAAAAACAAGGGTTGGGAGCAGCTGACCGATGCGGTGATAACAAAGCTCAACGGCCGTGAAAAGCCCATAGCTTTTATCCTTTGGGGAGCAAACGCAAAGGCTAAAAGACCGCTGATAACGAATCCGGCTCACGCTGTTTTTACAGCGGCTCACCCGTCGCCGCTGTCTGCTCATAACGGGTTCTTCGGATGCAGACACTTTTCAAAGGTGAACGCTTTTCTTGCCGCAAACGGCATAGAGCCCATAGACTGGGAAAAAACAACAGAATGAGATTTGCCCCGAAACTGAGCTTCGGGGCATTTTAAAACGGAGGTCATATTTATGAAAAACAGTTTAAAGGCCGCTGTTGCGGCAACGCTTCTTGTGGCAGCAACGGCAGTGATAGCCGGCTGCGCTTCAAAGGACAGCGACAAGAGCTCCGAGCAGGACGCAAAGAGCGAAAGCTCCAAGGCTGCGGTCTCCGAGCCGGAGCCTCTTCCCCAGAGAGAGTATAAGGATCCGTCCGAATACGGCAAGGTGATAGCCCTCACCTTTGATGACGGCCCCTCGACTACCACCTCGCTGGTGCTTGACAAGCTGGAGGAGCACGGCGCTGTGGGAACGTTTTTCCTTATCGGAGACAATATCACCGATGACAAGACAGACACAGTAAGACGGGCTGTCAGTCTTGGCTGTGAGATAGAGAACCACTCGAAGACCCACAGCGATATGACAAAGCTTTCCGAGGACGAGATAAAAGCGGAGATAGAATACACAAGCTCGAAGATAACCGAGATAACCGGCCGTGAGCCAAAGTTCTTCCGTCCGCCTTATATCAGCACCAACGATACCATGTATACAGCTATCGAGCCCACCTTTATCTGCGGCTATGGCTGTAACGACTATGACAACAAAGTCGAGGCGGAGACAAGGGTAGAGAAGACTATTGCCCAGGCAAAGGACGGCGCAATAATCTTGCTCCACGATTCCGAGGGGAATATAAAGACTGTCCAGGCGCTGGATCAGATCCTGACGGAGCTTGAAGCGCAGGGCTATGAATTTGTCACAGTGGGAGAGCTGTTCCACGCCAAGGGCGTAGAGCCCCAGGACTATACGATGTACAGCGAGGTAAACGCAGAGTAATGAGTGAAGTGACCGAAAGGAGCAGGCTTTGACCAAGATACTATTCGTCTGCCACGGGAATATCTGTGTCAGTTCTCGTAAACGCCGTATTTACGGGGGTTCAAGGCATTCCAAATAGGACTTTACCACCGATTTACCATTAAAAATGACCCGAACTTGCGTACATTTTATCGGACAGTTAAAACCTGCGCGGCAGAACTGCCGATGCCCTATGGCAATAATTATCATCAAGTAAGTGAACAAAGATTATGCCCCTTGCTGTTGAGAGTGACAGCAGGGGGCAGTTTTTTCGATTTGAAATATTGACTTGATTTTTAAAAACTCGACTTAAAAATTTAAAATTCAGCTTGATAATTTGAAATCCGACAGTATATTTTAAAATTATCCTCGAAAACTTTTAAATTTTGGAGTGAAGATTTAAAATTTCTCTTGACAAATTTAAAATCAGAGAGTATAATTTATAATAACAGGAGGTGCGATTTAAATGTATGAGCAGGATCTGATAACACTTGTTAAAAAAATACAGAATACAAAAGCTGAATTTCAAACTGTTGAAGTTAAGCGTTGCCAAAGCGGAATAACCGAAAAACTATACGACACCTTATCCAGCTTCTCGAATCAAGATGACGGTGGAGTTATTGTTTTTGGTTTATATGAAAAAAACGGATTTGAGATCACAGGCGTGAATGACGTTCAGCTTCTTCAAAAGCGAGTAACAGAACAATGCGAGCAGATGGAGCCTGTCGTTCGTGCAGTTTTCACGGTTGTGGAGATCGACGGTAAAAATATAGTTTCCGCAGAGATACCGCCTGTTGATATAACAAAACGTCCCTGCTTTTACAAAGGGAAAGGACGCATCAAAGGCTCATATATCAGGGTCGGTGAAGCAGATCAGCCAATGAGTGAGTATGAAGTTTACAGCTATGAAGCATACCGTGAAAAATACAAGGATGAAATACGGGAAGTTGACCGCGCTGAAATGTCCTCACTTGACGAAAACAAGCTTGCAGATTACCTGCTGAAGCTGAAGCTCAACAAGAAAAACCTCGCAAGACTTGACGATGATAAAATTCTTGAACTTATGAGTATGCAAAAGAATGGGCATCCCACTCTTGCCGCTGAACTTCTTTTTGGATTGTATCCCCAGGCTTATTTTCCGCAGCTCGGAATAATTGCCGTTTCCGTTCCCGGAACGGAAGTCGGGGAGACCGACTCCGACGGATCACGCTTCATTGACAACCAACGGATAGAAGGAACTTTGCCGGAGATACTTGATGAAGCGCTGCAGTTTGTCAGAAAAAATACAAAGACCAGAACTATTATTGATCCGGATACCGGCAAGCGGCGTGACCGCTCCGATTACCCGACGAACTCCGTCCGCGAAGCAATATTAAATGCACTTGTTCACCGTGATTACAGCATTCATACCGAAGGTATGCCGATTCAGCTGAAGATTTTTTCAGACAGACTTGAGCTATCCAACCCGGGAGGACTGTACGGAAGGCTGACAATAAACGAGCTTGGAAAAGTCCAGCCGGATACAAGAAACCCTGTGATCGCAAATGCACTTGAAGTTCTGAACATTACAGAAAACCGCTATTCCGGGATACCGACTATACGCAGAGAATTAAAGGAATACGGGCTTCCCGAACCGGAATTCACTGATTTTCGCGGGGAATTCAAAGTCGTTTTTCGTTTGCAGGACGGCAGCCCAAAAGCTGGCGCAGATGATCAGACAGCAAGAATACTTGACTTCTGCCGTACCCCTCGGTCACGCAAAGAGCTTGCTGCATTTATCGGGCTTTCCTCTGTTAATTATGCGATCAACAAATATATCCGACCTTTGATCGACAGTGGAAAAATAGGTTTGACCGAACCGAAGAAGTCAAGTCCGAATCAAAAATATTATACTTTATAAGACAGAATATCGCCCTCTGCTGTCAAGTGTGACAGCAGGGGGCAGTTTTGTTCCCTTCTTCATTGAAAACTTGTGTGAGATTTGATTTTAGTTTTCAACAGGTTGTTGGCTCCGGAAAATCAAATCTGTTATTTTATCAACGGTTTTATCTTCACTTTTTTATCGTCACGCCTTTATCGACGCTTTTTATCAACGGTGACGAAAAAAACGTTGATAAAAAGCGTTGATAATATTTGAACTGTCGCAAACAATGCACCAGTTAATTTAAGTGAAAAAATGAAATTGCTTCAGTTGTTGTAATATCTGCAACATTTGAAGCAATGAGTTATTGGTTTAGTAAATTTAAATCTACAATTTACAAAGTTTTTTATCGTCACATTTATCGTCACATTTTTATCGACAGTGACGATAAAAAGCGTCGATAAATCTTTATTATGTGACGATAAATAATCACTTCACCCGATAATAAAACGTCCCCTTGCCAACGCCCTCTCTTTTTATATCTCCGGACTGCACCAGCTTCCGCAGGGAGCCCTCAACAGAACTGAGGCTCAAAGACGGGCAAAGCTCAATAATATCCTGCTTGGTAAACTTTCCGATCTTAGTCAGGGTCGCTTTTCTGACGATCTCAACAGCAGGCAGCTTTTCCCAGACAATGGAAAATCTGTCCTCAAAATCCTTGTATGCCGCCAAGATCGTACCAAGCAGATACTTGATAAAAGGAACAACATCTTCGCTGCCCTCATGCCAGCCGTCCTGCGAACGCCGAAGAGCGTTATAGTATAAGTCCTTGTTTTTTGCAATCTTTGCTTCCAGAGAGATATATTTACCGACATTAAAACCGCTGCGGTACAGGAGCAGCGTAGTGAGCAGCCTGCTCATTCTTCCATTGCCGTCATTAAATGGGTGTATGCACAAAAAATCGTGGATAAATATCGGAATGATGATAAGCGGCTCGACCTCAAAATTGCCGATGACACGGGAGTATTCCTCGCATATCTTTTCAAGTGCGTCGGGCGTTTCAAAAGGCGCAAGCGGAGTAAAAACAGTCTCCGTATGACCGTCGGGATAGGTCGCACTGATATAATTCTGCACCGTCTTCGTCTGCCCTGCAAGAGGATTGTTCATATGGCTGTAAAGCATCTTGTGGAGCTGCAAGATATAATTTTTTGTTATCGGGATAGCGTCAAAGCTTTCGTGTATGACGTTCAGAACATCACGATAGCCTGCGATCTCTTGCTCATCACGGTTCCGGGGAGTGGTCTTCTCCTCGACCAGCTGCCGTATGCGAGTATTGGTCGTAACGATCCCCTCGATAGCGTTGGATGCTTCTGTGCTTTGTATTTTTGCGATCTCCACAAGCTTTTCCAGCTCATGCGGCTTTTGCTTCAGATAAAGCTCCTGCTTTCCGGCATACTTGTAAACTGCCGCAACCAGACCAAGTATCTCCGAATCCCATTTTTGATCTTTGATCGCTGAATAATTAAAAGTTCTCATGCCCTTATCCACCTGCTCTTTCCCTTAAATTATAGCAGGTTTTAAGGGAAAAGTCAAGAAGGGAAGGGGGAATATCAATAAGCATTTAATGAGAGGCTTTATTTATATGACTGTGCAGAAAGCGTTGTAATCAGTATTATATTATATCGTGTTGAGAAAAGCCGACTGCCGTCGGGGTGACGGCGGGAGGTTTTTGGATTCAATCCACGCCCCCCATACGGGAGGCGACCAGCGGACTCAGCTGCATATTATGACCGCAGTCTTATTTCAATCCACGCCCCCCCATACGGGAGGCGACATAAATTAAAGACAAATCTTGTTCTTTTGAAGCTATTTCAATCCACGCCCCCCATACGGGAGGCGACCGACAAGCCGTATGTGACTATGGAGGTCAGAGGAAAATTTCAATCCACGCCCCCCATACGGGAGGCGACCTGCGGTTATCCATGATCTCAGGCCAATTGATATTGCATTTCAATCCACGCCCCCCATACGGGAGGCGACCATTTTTGACTTAATGGGGGACAGGGACATAAAGCCATTTCAATCCACGCCCCCCATACGGGAGGCGACAGAAAACGCACACAGAGGCAAAGTCAGCGATGACGATTTCAATCCACGCCCCCCATACGGGAGGCGACGACTTGACAGGCATAGGAGCAACCGAGACGGAAAAAATTTCAATCCACGCCCCCATACGGGAGGCGACTCACGTCCTTTAAGTTTAGGCCGTAGTGATAATAATTTCAATCCACGCCCCCATACGGGAGGCGACTAAAAGCGCCCTAGGCGCTCCGCGCCCTGTGATATTTCAATCCACGCCCCCATACGGGAGGCGACCGATAACAAGACGGTGGACAGGCCAAATTATAGCACCATTTCAATCCACGCCCCCATACGGGAGGCGACTTGGTCATCGCCGTCCACACGGAAGAGAAAACCATTTCAATCCACGCCCCCATACGGGAGGCGACATCAAGCAGCTTGTCTTCTCCGAAAATAGTAATATTTCAATCCACCCCCCCATACGGGAGGCGACGAACGTAAAACAAAAGTGGCAAATGTGCCAAAAAAATTTCAATCCACGCCCCCATACGGGAGGCGACGCAGGCTCAAGATAATGCTGCTGCGATCTTAAAGATTTCAATCCACGCCCCCATACGGGAGGCGACCTGTAGAGGACACTACAGAGATTGAGCGTCTGAAATTTCAATCCACGCCCCCATACGGGAGGCGACCCGGCTCCTTCGAGCAGGCGCAGCGAGATATCCAATTTCAATCCACGCCCCCATACGGGAGGCGACAGCCACTTGTGAAAAGTACCCCACGTCCTAAAGCCATTTCAATCCACGCCCCCATACGGGAGGCGACCAGCTCTCTTCCCACCTGAGAAGTCACGAGAATTATTTCAATCCACGCCCCCATACGGGAGGCGACGAAAAATACGCTTTGCTACTGCTCAGACAGACAGAATTTCAATCCACGCCCCCATACGGGAGGCGACGCTCCCTGTATTTCTTCATCGAGAACACCTATCATAATTTCAATCCACGCCCCCATACGGGAGGCGACCTGCGCAATTGTCGCAGACGGTGGCACAAGCAAATTTCAATCCACGCCCCCATACGGGAGGCGACAATGGTGCGGCGGCTATACCTCTTGACATTGACATTTCAATCCACGCCCCCCATACGGGAGGCGACCTCTGTACTCGGCTTCACCATAGACGGGAGTGCTATTTCAATCCACGCCCCCCATACGGGAGGCGACAAGATGAGATCAATGGAACGATCGAAGACTTTATATTTCAATCCACGCCCCCCATACGGGAGGCGACTGTTTTGAGCGTGTGTGTTCATCGCTTTGAGAAATTTCAATCCACGCCCCCCATACGGGAGGCGACTCTGCAAAGCTGATGTAATTTCTTTCGTATAGATCATTTCAATCCACGCCCCCCATACGGGAGGCGACGTGTCTCGTTTAACATCATCGAAAGGACGGGATGATTTCAATCCACGCCCCCCATACGGGAGGCGACAACAGTTTATGGCAGGAGTCGCTATGGAGGTGGAATTTCAATCCACGCCCCCCATACGGGAGGCGACAGGACGTGAACAAGCGCTCACAGGTAACAAGCGAAATTTCAATCCACGCCCCCCATACGGGAGGCGACTGATAAAGTGCTTAAATACTTTAATCTTAAAGAATTTCAATCCACGCCCCCCATACGGGAGGCGACCGGATATACGATAGGCTCAAACGGCATCATTATCGAATTTCAATCCACGCCCCCCATACGGGAGGCGACGCAAATGCCATGTCTATGTTGATACATTCAAGAACAAATTTCAATCCACGCCCCCCATACGGGAGGCGACAAGAGCCTTCATGCGATCGTCAGAATCGATGCTCCATTTCAATCCACGCCCCCCATACGGGAGGCGACGGTTTTGTGTGGAGATACTTGAAAATGACAAATCAATTTCAATCCACGCCCCCCATACGGGAGGCGACAAACTATTGCAGGCCTAGGCAAAACAGCGTTGGTTATTTCAATCCACGCCCCCCATACGGGAGGCGACAAATGGTAAAGTTTTCGGTAACGGCAAAATTGGAATTTCAATCCACGCCCCCCATACGGGAGGCGACGTGTGGACAGTACCCTTGATGCACTTACAGGAGTTATTTCAATCCACGCCCCCCATACGGGAGGCGACTCAGAGCGGTTCAGGAGATGCTTTCGATGCATTTAAAATTTCAATCCACGCCCCCCATACGGGAGGCGACTGAGTCGTTAAGTATCTGCTCTTCAAACTCTTTCGATTTCAATCCACGCCCCCCATACGGGAGGCGACACAGGAGCTGCGGCGCCCGTTCTTAAACAATAATATTTCAATCCACGCCCCCCATACGGGAGGCGACGACCTCATCAGAGAGCTTCTCTTGCAGGATATAGGATTTCAATCCACGCCCCCCATACGGGAGGCGACCCTTGTCGGGAATAGGGGCGACCGAGACGGAAAAAATTTCAATCCACGCCCCCCATACGGGAGGCGACGCGGCGATATTGCCAAAAAGCTTAAAGGCATCCTATTTCAATCCACGCCCCCCATACGGGAGGCGACGTGACAAACCAAAAGAAAATGCAGATAGCAGCGATATTTCAATCCACGCCCCCCATACGGGAGGCGACACTCTTGTAACACAGATTGGCATACTGGACATACAATTTCAATCCACGCCCCCCATACGGGAGGCGACGGTATAAGGATGAGGACTATATCATCGACAGTCTATTTCAATCCACGCCCCCCATACGGGAGGCGACTGCCGGGTATTGGTATTATTGCAAGAGAGAGAACATTTCAATCCACGCCCCCCATACGGGAGGCGACAAGTGGTATCTAGCTGTTCTCGTCCTTGGGAAGATTTCAATCCACGCCCCCCATACGGGAGGCGACCTCTCTTTATGAGCGTTTAAGGTCAGAAATAAACATTTCAATCCACGCCCCCCATACGGGAGGCGACTCAGCCGTTTTATGAGAAAGTTATGCGCCGTATAAGAATTTCAATCCACGCCCCCCATACGGGAGGCGACAGGGGAGAAAGGAGAGCCTTATGGCTATTACAGACATTTCAATCCACGCCCCCCATACGGGAGGCGACCGAAGATGGACCTGGAATCAGATCCAGGAAAAACTATTTCAATCCACGCCCCCCATACGGGAGGCGACGCGATGAAACGTGCTCAAAGCAAGGGCATAAAGATATTTCAATCCACGCCCCCCATACGGGAGGCGACTAATACAGCTAATAGTGCAGGACTGCAAAGAGTTTGATTTCAATCCACGCCCCCCATACGGGAGGCGACGATATGCTTGTTATCATGTTTGAGGGCGGCGACATATTTCAATCCACGCCCCCCATACGGGAGGCGACGTAATGGAGATCAATCAGCGTCTTCAGGAACTGTTATTTCAATCCACGCCCCCCATACGGGAGGCGACTGATTTTGCGATAATATCCGATAAATATAAAGCGATTTCAATCCACGCCCCCCATACGGGAGGCGACGGCAAAAGAATGGGTATGGCGGCGACATTATCTATTTCAATCCACGCCCCCCATACGGGAGGCGACCCCGGGAGCAAAGGCCTAGCAACAGACCCCAATATTTCAATCCACGCCCCCCATACGGGAGGCGACGCGAAACACCCACACCGCCAACAACAGAACGTGATATTTCAATCCACGCCCCCCATACGGGAGGCGACTAGGTCGTAAAAATCCATAGCATAGTCAAAAACATCATTTCAATCCACGCCCCCCATACGGGAGGCGACAGATATGCTAAATAATTTCGGTCAAAATGCAAATATTTCAATCCACGCCCCCCATACGGGAGGCGACATTGAGCGGTTAGGGGCTGTCTCGGGGCTGTTGCATTTCAATCCACGCCCCCCATACGGGAGGCGACTCCGGATATCAAGCGCCCGTTGTCCCGCTTTGGATTATTTCAATCCACGCCCCCCATACGGGAGGCGACTGACTGGCGTGCGCTTGGCATTTGCCCTTATAGGATTTCAATCCACGCCCCCCATACGGGAGGCGACAACAGATACCACAACAGGCGATGTTACAACCTATGAATTTCAATCCACGCCCCCCATACGGGAGGCGACTTGACCAAATAGTTGAGGGCTTGAAAATGTTGGGTATTTCAATCCACGCCCCCCATACGGGAGGCGACCAGCGCTTGGTGTGTTCAATCGCACGTTTGCGATATTTCAATCCACGCCCCCCATACGGGAGGCGACCACGACTTCGCAAAAACCGTTTAAACCTATATCTATTTCAATCCACGCCCCCCATACGGGAGGCGACCGTATTTAACATACTGATTTAAAGTATGTTCACCAATTTCAATCCACGCCCCCCATACGGGAGGCGACCAAGAGACTTTTACAAGAGGGTGTGTATTTATAATTATTTCAATCCACGCCCCCCATACGGGAGGCGACGACAAGTCGGGGTTGTCAACAACAGTGAACCCACTGAAATTTCAATCCACGCCCCCCATACGGGAGGCGACAGCAAAACTATACAATTCTTGCAACTCACTTTATGGAGTTTTGTATTAGTTCTGCTAAAAAAAACTATTATGTATAGCAAAAGAGCTATTCATCTTCGATCAATATACTCAATATTCATGGTGCGAATCTCTTATGTTTTTATGTGAGCTTTACATTCGCATCAGAATATAAGCGGCTGATCTATCTTTACAGTCTGCTTTGCTCCAATATGTTCGACTTTTGCTTTTTTTGCATCTCCCAGATAATAAAACCGCAGACTATCAGTTTTATCATCTATTTCTTTCATTAGTTTCTGCTTGAGTAATAAGCATTGTGCAGATGTCAGCTCACATTCAAACACTGAATTCTGAACCCTTATCCCATGATCAACACATAGCTTTGCAACTCTGCGAAGTCTCTTTTTACCGTTATTACCTTCTGTATTAACATCATAAGTAATTAAAACAAGCATTTTCTCACTTCCACATAAATGGCGGATAAGCATCAAGGTCGCCTCGGATATATCTTGAAAGCAGAAGTGCCTGTGAATAAGCAACGATACCCCATTCCATTTTTTCTTCTAAAAACGGATGGCTGAGCTCATCATCTTTTCGCTTCTGCCATGAGGTAAAAAATGTTCTCCGCCCCTGTTCATTCAGTATTACTGCACCATCTTCCCGTCTGGTAAAATCTTCGGGAGTAATGATTTTTTTGTTAATAAGAGTTATTACAAACCTGTCACATAGCGGTGCTCGGAATTCTTCTAGAATATCTAACGCAAGAGACCTCCTACCGGGTCTGTCCGTATGCATAAAGCCTACATACGGGTCAAGTCCTACTGATTCCAAAGCCGATGTACACATACTTGCAGCCAAAGAATATGCAAAAGAAAGCAGTGCGTTTACATTATCTTTAGGAGGGCGCTTGTTTCTCCCCTTAAAGGAAAAGACTTCTTTTTGCTGTAATATCATATCATCAAATAATGAAAAATAAACCTGAGCTGCTTCTCCCTCAACTCCTCTTAATGCTTCAATACTCTCAGCTCCTGCAGCTCTTTCGACAGCACTCTTTAGTATTGATGAGCTATGATCAAATTTATTGACATCTATCCTCAACGGATGATCCCTTTTTATTCTTTCAACTGTCCATCTGCTGTTAAAGATCTTAGCACATATGATATATTTAGCTATTTCCAGACTTTTCTTGGGGTCATCCGCTATACGATATTGCTGACGTCTAAGAAGAACATTGCCGTTAAACTCACCTTCTACTCTTGCAAGAAATCTTCCGCTCCTGCTCATAAACACAAGCTCAATTCCGTCTGATGCACACTTTCCCATCAACGCCGGACTTGCACCACTGTATCCGAATGTTATTATTCTTTCAAGATTATGCAGAGGCAGCCTTCCAATTTCTTTTCCATCACTATTTATAACTACATTTTCCCCATCAAGAGAAAGATATCTGTCAGGTGTAGTTACATACAGTGTGTTTAACAGTTTTTTCACCGCATTACTCTCCCCTTAGCATTTTCCTGACATAATCTTCTGCACTTTTATTATTATAAAGTGACGGCAGACAGATATTTTTCAGCGAACACGCATTACATGATCTGCTCCTTCTGACTTTTGGTGTATAGCTTCTGCGATATAATTCATGCATTTCCTCAGCCGCTTTTTTTACCTGCTGTCTAAGCTCAGCATCCAGATCTATAATCCGACGCCTTCGTGTTTCACCGTAAAACAGATAGCCGAAAGGGATATTACAGCAAAGCATTTCCTCAAGACACATTGCCTGAGCCGCCAACTGAACAGCATCTGTCAAAGTTTCTTTTGGAGAGCCTCGCTTATACTCGATTGGTGTGACAGAGTAGTTTCCGTCAAAACCAAATATCTCTACACCTTTACTGTCTTTATGAAACTCCACAACATCACATTCTCCGCTGAGCCCCAGCTCTGATGAAGATACTGCCATTGCCCTTGTTATAATAACATCTCCACGTTTTTCATGAAAAGTCTCATCGTGCACATTTCTGTGCATGATCTGTCCGTCTACGGTACGATAGTTATCTTCCCATTGCTGTTCAATATGTATCAAAGCCCATTGCCTTCGGCAAAACATAAAATGCTGCAGACCTGAAAGCATTAGATATTCATCTTCATTGTACATCAGCTTTCAAAAACCTCTGGAGTCAATCCTTCGAGTGCATCGACCGTTATTTTAAAATCTTCAAAACATTTTGGTCTGTCATTCAGCGGTTCAATATGAAGTAAGCGATGTACCTTAGCTGAGGTATACTTAGGCGTTTTGCAGTCATGCTTGTACCAGTAAACTCGCCTGATCTCCATACTTCCTTCCGGTCTTGCAGACGAGCAGTCATTTTCAAACAGCGTTTCGAGGGCAAGCTTTATCTTATCAGCGTCTTCCGTAGAAAAGCCTGTCTTTTCTGCAAGCTGAACATTTATACTGCCGTGGAAAACATACAAACCAAAATCAACGTAATGTTTATCGCCCATGCGATTACTATCTAATTCACCTTTAAAAATATCTTTATCATTATTCACTGATGATGTTATTTTATTTGTACAAATGTCGATGGGTGATACACTTTGAGCCATTTGTATGGACACAGGTCCTCTTATTGGGATAGAAAGTCCGCTGCCCTTAGTTTCGCCTTTAAGTGCAAAGACCTGTCCGAATGCCCTTACATCAAACCACTCTTTACAAGCAGTTTTAAGATATTCTTCTCTATTAGGCTTTTTCCCAAGTTTATTCAATGCCTCATTATTATCAGCTCTGATTTTTAAGCTTCCACATCCATCATCACATCTGTCATCTGACTGCACGAATATCTTCTCACCCATATCCTGCAAGCGGTTGCGTATTTTTCTCTTGATGCAGACATCACTTATCTCACCATATCCGTCATAGCTTTCTCTGGGTCGGTTTCCGTTCAAAGGGTCACCGTTAGGGTTTGCGTTTTTTACTGTCAATACAACTGAAAAATCAATTTTGTTTTCAAGAACTGCCATTTTTATTCCTCCTTAGTGTTTTCGTTATTCTTTTGCCAGAGCAATGCATTATAATGATGATATCCGATAAGATACATCGGCGAAAGCTTGCTGTTATCTGCAAATTCTTCGGGATCCATTTTACCCATGATCTCGTTGACATGTTTTGTGTATTTGGTCATTATCCATTTTTCCTTGGCTAGATAAGGCTGCAGCCGTTCCTCTATTATCTGCCATGTCTGATAGGGTCGTGCTGAGAACGCATTCCACAAACGTCTTGCGTTTGTAACACGTTTCTCATCTTTTTTGTCATAGCTGTCCTCCTCGGCCTTGTCTGCAATAGCCAGCAAACAGCCGTAAAGATAGCTCCTATCGGTACACTCAGGGTCATAAGCCATTTTTATCTCTCCTTTTTTATAGTCAATTGATTCCTTGCGTATCATAGCACAGGCATTTTCTATGATTGCAGTATGATTGTATTTTTTATCAAACGATAATGGAGCTGATGCTCTGTTATAAAGGGTCCTAACTATATCCTTAGGCAGGCGTCTTCCCTCTGTGACACAGGGGATCAGTCTTAGGATAGTATCTTTGAGCTGCTTTTTATCAGCTTCCAGCCTTCCGTTTTGCTCGGTACCATAAAGACAGTTTATTAAGCGGAGCAGGTCGCACGAATCATAGCCGATCCTTTTTGAAATGCCACTATATCTGAGCCACATGGTCTCATTATGCCACTTTTCAAGATTTGAATAAAACTCTGATTCCGCCAGTTCAGAATATACAGAGATAGATAGCCTGCCCTTCGTTGCTGAATCAAGACCCATCAGCATTACCTTGCTCTGTTCAAGCTCAACATTTTTACCCATTAGTTTTTTCTTGAATAGCTCTGCAAGCTGGGGTTTGCTGCTGTACTGTTCGATCTCATCAGGAAACTGTTCTGAAATACTTTTTATGATATCAGGAACAAAACCTAAAGCACTGTTCCATACGATTAAAGTAAGCGAATCAAACTGAAGCGGATTGAACGAAACAGTCTCACCCTTTTCATTTGTTTTAGATATTCGCTGGCTTTCTATCAACCATTTAAGTGCATTATGTATTTTCTGAGAATAATCATAACTTACCGATAACGCCTCTTCCTTATTTGAAAAACGACCTCTGTATGTGAATCCATTTTCATCATTTGATGAAATAAGCTTTGCCATATCACCGCTGTTTCGTATAGCTGACGGGTGTTTGTAGGTCGCAGAAGCTGTTTCGCCCGTAGCGTAGCAAAGTGTTTTGCTGCTCATCAGACTGTTATTAAAACCTATAAAGCTATTGAACAGATCACGGTCGGCCCATGTACGGCAAATGCCATTTTTCCCACTGACTATAAATCTCACAAAAGAATCCTGCTGCCCGACATTAGGAGCAATTTTCTTGCCGCTCAGTTTGCCTGTGGTTTCATCAATTTCAAGTATCCCACTGCCAATAAGATCCTGTATAAGTTCACCTCTATTTAAATAGGTATATATAGCCTTGATCGCTGTATTTGAGTATTCACTTTCACACCAGCTTCTCAGTTGTTGCATATAAGCAGAATAGAACAAACTATTATCTGCACGTTTCCCATCAGCATATTTTGCGTAATCGCCTGCTATATATACAAGCTTATCTGCTAACGGCATAGGTGCTATTCCACTACTTCTTGTACCCGAAGCTTCTGTTACTGGAATAATTGTAACAGCATCATTCTTACTTATGATAGCCGCTTCAACAAAATCGCCCGACTCACTTACATTGACCTCTATCTGTGCATTTTGTGTCTTATGTGCTACCGGCAGCAGCATAGGTCTGCCGCCCTTTTTAGCAAACTCAGGATCAACGGCAAGCTCATATACCTTGTAAAGCTCATTCGTCCAGCTCATCCAGCTCACCTCCGGCAAATTCCTCCAGCCCGATAAAATTGTTATTTTCTTTGCTGAATATCTTCATATCCATTTTCTTGATATGCCGCTTATACTGACTTTCCGACGGTCTGATGAATTTAATCACTCCGCCCTTCATTTCAGGCTGCCACAGACTGACTGTCATATAACCTCTGTCCTCATCTTTTTCGGCTTCATCGGGATAGATCATTGCTTCATACATAAGACCAAACGCCATATCTATGCCGTCATAATAACCTTTGCCATTTCCAAAGGCACACGGCTCAACATATCCCTGACACTCCCTTGCTCCGAGAAAAATATCTCTTCTGCCTCCTCGCGCTATCATTCTCAAGGCTATATTATGATGCTTATTCTCGTTTCTGTCCTGTTCAAGCTCAGGGCGATTCAGATTCCATTCAAAGTGTGCCCTGACCTGATAGCATACATCATCAAGATAATTATAGTATGCCAGATCATTTCCTCCGTCATATTTTATCGGCCGAATCCCCTTGCGGACATTTCTGATAGGCTTCATGATGCGAACAGCATCAATATACCATATGATCGTAGGCTTCCAGTAAATGCTGTGAAGTATACCCTTCAATGCTTCATAGGTCGGTACCGGGTAACTGAATTTTTCTCCCCCTGCTCTCGTCAGAACATCAGAGAACAATGCCGTTTCTCCATAAACACAGAATTCTACTGTGTTACGGTATTTTTTCATTTTTTAACCTCCTTCTGTATAAGTAAGTTTATCAAAACATAAGCACTTCACGTTGCGAGCCTTCAGCAGTGATCCCGTATTCAGAATTGTAAAAACGTTTATCAAGAATGATTATACCATTATATGCTTTGTAAATAGCTCCATTTTCAATCAATGCTTTTTTAGTACCAGCATATATGCTTACTGTGTATTTCTGAGCTTTTCTGATAAGGCTTGCAGCTTCATTCGGTGTCAAAGCATTGTTAAGAGAAGCAATTAAGTTCTCTGCTTTCTTATCATAAGGAACAAGTACAGCTTCGGTATTCCGGTCTATGACCTCAAAAAGCTTACCGGCAGTCCTGAATGCCTGTGCTAATTCCCAATGAGTCTCTTTATGTATCTCCCACCTGTTCTTATTTAGCGAAAGAAGCTCCAGCAATGTAACATTATCTCCGACAGTATAATCCAGACTTTCAGAGCATTCTGAAAAAAGCTGCTGATAATATTCATTCTGCATCTTCGGAGAAAGCAGGTCTTTTTCAGAACTATTTATTATATTTCGAGTAATCCTCTGTGCCGCTTTTATTTCAATGAGACCGCCCAGCTTTTCATTCTTAAAGTTAATAATATAAACGGGGCATATCCTTTTCTTTTCACCGCTTCTGTTGCATCTGCCTGCTGCCTGAGCCGCATTGTCAAGTCCTGCCATCGCACGTACAACACACGAAAACGATATATCAACGCCTGCTTCAATAAGCTGAGTTGTTATGCATATTACAGGGAGTTTCCTTCTTAATAATCTCCGAAGTGTATTTATTCGTTTTTTACGATGTATCGGACACATATTTGTACTTAGATGTATAATAAAAGCGCTGTCTGACATCTGTTCTTTCATAAGCTTATACATTTGTAAAGCCTGTGCTTTTGTGTTTACAATTAAAAGCAGGTCATTATTTTCTTCAAACTTATTCTTACAAAATTCGGCTGCCTCTTCAAAATCATACCCATATGTTTCAAGCATCGGAATGATGTCGGTCCTGTGAAATATCTTAAAATCTATATTATTATCACCAATCATTTCAGATGATTCATCAAACTGTATTTTGTATTTGTTTTTCTCAAATGTAGGCTGAGTTGCTGAGCACAATACAATAGTACTTTTGCAGACTTTTGCCAGGAAATTGACTGCAAGACTAAATAGATGCGTACATTTCAACGGCACAGACTGCACTTCATCTATTATGATCACCGCATTACTAAGTCTGTGCATACGTCTAACAGATGAAGTTTTACCCGAGAATAACGTATTCAGAAATTGAACCATCGTAGTTGCGATCACAGGTGACTCCCAGCGTTCGGCACAAAGCTGATACGCATTGTATTCATTCTCATCGTCAAATTCCGCAGCAAGATTTGAATGATGTTCGAGAAAATTCTCTTTCCCTGCCAAAGCTTCTATTATCTCACTGTTCTGTTCAAGTATTGACATAAAAGGAGCTATATAAAAAATACGCTTTTTCCCAAAATTCATACATTGCTTGATAGCAAATCTCATTGATGAGAGGGTCTTTCCGCCTCCTGTTGGTACTATCAGCTTGCAAACACCGACTTGATGCTTGGCAAATTCAGCACAACGATCTGATATACTGCGACGCTGAATTGGTATTGAACCGGTTTCATTTGCAAAGTTTTCCAGCAGCTCATCCATGCGATTATTCATTGAGTACCACAACTTTGAATTGTCAGTTGAATGAAGAGTTTCTGCATTTGACATAAAATCCGAAGTATCTGTTCTGTCTGCATCGATCAAAGCCGACAGCAAAAGCCGTTCAAGCATTCCGATATAGTATGTAAATTCAATTTTATCTTTAGGTTTTATTCTATTAACAGCAGCAAGCCATTCTTCAGCCGCAGCACTAAATAATTTGTCCAAATCATTGTCGCCAATTATCTCATAAAGATTATTTAAGACTTGGTCATAACCTTCTTTTTTTGATGTCCTGATTTTAAAATAATCCCTGCAATCATTATCTACCCAATCATGAAGCCCATGATGTGAAATTATCGTATGAGCCAATCCTATACCGGCAATTTCTGTTCTATCGTCCTCAGCCATATCATAAAGATATTTTGCTCCCGCATAGCTATGGTCGATGCTTCCCCTTGCGGCATTACTTATACCATTGATATAATCATCAAATTCACTTGTCAGTTTTCCTGCATCATGTAATAAGCCGATTATCTTTCCTGCATTCCCCAGATCAAGGTCAACAAGGTAAGACTCAGCAAGCAAGGCTGTATTATTACAGTGCTCACTTACAGTTTGCACAACTCCGTCTGACTCCCTTTTATGAGCTGTAAACGACATATATACCACCTTCTGAATTGCATTTATCATTTTTTCAAGTTTAACATAACAGTGTTTGTTTGTCAATGTATAACTGTACATAAAAACGTACAGCTGATCTTTTTAAGAGAGTTTTGGAAGGTTATACAAATCACAAGTGCTCCCATTGTGCAAAACAACAGTGCCTTTCCAATTATGCTTCTGACTTATTAACTTGTATATCTATTGCATTATCCTCGCTTCTGATTTCATATTTCTGCTCAGGGATTCCATATACATTAACGCTCTGATGACTTGTAGAAAACGAGTTTTCTTCAAGATAGTTTGGTTTTCCAAACATCAACTGCTCAATATCGTTGGAACTGTATTCTGTATAATCATCGGATTCTTTGATGATGCTCTCCATCTTCTTGATGAGCAATAGATTATCGACATTTTCTGTTTCATCATCAGGCATTAGGATAAATAGGTAATCTCTTGCTCGGCTTATAGAAACATAGCATCTTTATAAAACATTATATTTATCGATTATCCAAAGCCAAAAGCTCTTATAAGATAATCCGGCATAGCTTCAGCAATTGTTATGGGGGGCTCATAAGCCATAATAATTATTCTCATTTCATCATTCAAAACACATTAGTCAATAGAATAATTCTATAGTAATTATTCTATAACAAAAAGCGATTAAAATCAACATAATTATGGCATAAACGCAGATTAGACTCACCCCAAGGCAGCTATACAAGTCCGCAACCGCAGTATGATAGACCGTTCCGACCTTGTGATGTGCTGTGTGCAGCATAATAGCGGAGGAGCATACCGCACTCTACAGTATGCCGAGAAACAAGGCAAATGGATAATCAATATATCTGATGAATAATAAATAATGAGAAAACAGAACGCTGGGTTCGCAAATGAACCAGCGTCCTGTTTCTGTTTTATCAAGGTGTAATTTTATTGCAAATCTAAATATTTTGTAAACACGCCCTGTTTTGCCTTAACTTTTCGCCCGAAATCCTAGGTATAAGTGAGAGGCTTTTATTTTCGATGAATAATAATTCTTTATCAAACTGCCAGAGTCCTCCTTATCATAAATGATATACAAGTCACACATTTTCTGCTGTGCCGTTTTGTTGAATACAGAGAATTTGTATGGTGATAGCGAAATATCACTTAAAAATATGCCGCATTTTGTAGTGTCTATTGGAAGGAGGTCTCTCGCTATGCAATTTGACGGAACGACATAACCCCAATTGCCTTCATTTGCAACAAATTACAAACTTTTAAAATATCTCTGAAACCGGTCAGTTAAAACGACTCTAAGTGTGCTTACTATTGATAGATATTTTAATTACAATAAATATAATACAGAAAGCAATAATGTCATGGCTTTACAGAAGACTCTGTATGCAAATCTCACATTTTTCGAAGGGCTGATTTAGTGAATACGGAGATAATTATTACAACTTTCCCAAAACCACTTATAAAATCGGCTCAAACTGTCCTTACTATTGGAAGGCAGTTTAATTTCGGCTGCATACGCAGCGAAGAAGCATAATCAGCAACAGCCCATACAGGCTGAATGATAATTCAGGAGGTGTTTCCAATGGTCGCTTAACAGGAATAATCAAATGCAACAATCAAATGGCAGCCCTATCGGGTAACGGTATAGCTGTTTAAAAAATTTCATTTTTACCCTAATTTCACAGCTATCAGATAGCAAGCATAGATTGTTCCGTACACCGGAAAAATCCGTATCCCGATTTTGCGATATCCCCACAAAATCGTTGTTTAGGGAACCCGCTGCCCTAAACCGAAAGCCCTCATTCGAGGGAAACACAAAGAAAATTATCAAAAGAAAGGAATGATTATTATAGCAAGAAAAAACAAAACGCTCCGACGCAAGGAGATAGTATATTCCGCCGAGGAATGGTCACAAATCAAAAAAGGTTAGGGTTAGGGAAATACATAATAATGGTTGCTAATCTATCAATGTATTAGCTAATGTAAAGCCGTCACTTTCGTTATAATCATATTTAACTAGTTTTATAGGCTTGTTTTCAAACTTCTCACGCTTTTTAACATAATCGATTACATCTGCTGAGAATCCTTTAGCAATTGCAGTTGTTCTCAGCATTTTCATGTCACCGGAAACCTTCTTTTGTAAAAACCATGATTCGTAATCAATTAATTGTGTCAATGCTTTTGTGTCAAATTCATCTCTTTTGACTTCTATTATATCATATGATAGAATTATATTTTTTATTTTAGGGTGTTCATACATCAAAAGAATATCCATTTCTCTGCCTAAATTGGTCGGAATATAACAAAGATAATCAGTATAATTTCCAAAGATATTCTTGAATTTGCCAGTAGCAAACGAATGGTTTAATAACGTCATTACAGAATACTCATATTTTAGCTTATTCTTTTCTGCATGAACGTTTTCAAGCAGATTGGATTTATGATATGGATAAGGTTCAACAATTCTCCAAACATTTTGAGAAAATGGATTGATTTTGAGGAACTCGTTAATAATGATCTCAAATTCATGATTAGAGATTGAAAACATAGCATTTGTGCCTGATGCCCTTTGAAGAGCCCACGTCCATATCCTATTGTTGTTTCTTAAGTCATTAATATCATTCAAAAGCAGAGATTTATCAAAGCAGTATTCAGATGTTTTTATTCTACACCTGAATGGATAAATTCTGTCATTCCAAACAGGAATTTCGTCATAGAACGGAGAACCGTCAGCTTTCCAAACGCCACGAAGTTCTTTTGAACCTGTTATGTACATCAAGACATAGTCATTTTCCCTAATCATTGAAAGCCTTGAAAGCATAGCATCAAATACATTATTTTGATTTCTTCCATCGTTTGGTTCTGGAATACCAACTAAGCCTTTGCGAGTACAGATCTCAAAGTTTTCCTCATTAGTCAAAAATATGTGAACTGCCATATTATCACCTCTATTTGATTGTACCACAAGTATAATGTAAAGTCAATTAATCAATATGGGTGATTATATCTCCAAGCTGGTAGAGAAAGAAAGACAACGCAAGCGGCAAGAGCAGGTGAAGAAAAAGAAACAGCGCAGATAAAGAAAGGAGAAACATATTGAACAATACTTATGACGATTCCGCCCGAACAGCTATACCCGTCTGGAAACGCTACACCCTGACCGTCACCGAGGCGGCCGAGTATTACCACATTGGCGAGGGCAAGCTTCGCAGTATCGCCGAGGAGCACAAGAGTGATGACTTCATCATCTTTAACGGCAACCGAGTGCTTTTCAAGCGTGAGAGGTTTGAGGAATTTCTTGACCGAGTGGCTGTGATTTAGGGTATTGAAAAAGGCCCGGATCTGTGTTATAATAATAATGCAAGTTCGGGTCTCTTTCTTTGAAAGGAGAGATTAGCTTGAGTGAAGATAGAAGAGACCGGAATAAAAGGAAACTAAGATTTGGCGAAAGCCAGAGAGAAGACGGAAGGTACCGTTATACCTACATTGACGCATTCGGCAAGAAAAGGGACGTATACAGCTGGCGGCTTGAAGCAACTGACCCGCACCCGGAGGACAAGAAAAAAGATCTGTCGCTGAGGGAAAAGGAACTGAAAGTCGCAAAGGATACTTTAGACTACATAGCTGTGAATGGTGGAAATTATACTGTGCTGCGGCTGGTCGAGAGGTATATCTCGCTGAAAACAGGCGTGCGTCAAAGTACGAGAACAGGCTATAAGACAGTCATCAATCTGTTGAAGAAGGACCCGTTCGGGAGTTTGCGCATTGACAAGATAAGACGCTCCGATGCCAAGCTGTGGCTTATAAAGCTTCAGCGAGAGGAAGGCAAAAGTTACAGCACTATTCACACTATCAGAGGTGTGCTGAGACCTGCATTCCAGATGGCAGAGGACGACGACCTGATACGGAAGAATCCTTTTGGCTTTGAGCTTGCTACGATAATTGAAAATGACAGCGAGCCGCGAGAGGCACTTACGGAAAAGCAGCAGAAGGATTACCTTGATTTCATCAAGAATGACAAGCACTACTGCCAGTATTATGACGGGATATTTATCCTGTTTAACACAGGGCTGCGTATATCGGAGTTTTGCGGGCTGACTATTTCGGACGTTGACTTTGACAGTCAACGCGTAAACGTTGAACGTCAGCTTATACGCA
The DNA here is from genome assembly GCA_902800795.1 of uncultured Ruminococcus sp. Classification (GTDB taxonomy): domain Bacteria; phylum Bacillota; class Clostridia; order Oscillospirales; family Ruminococcaceae; genus Hominimerdicola. Next base: position 78,481 of record CADCFQ010000006.1, read on the forward strand.
CAAGCGAAGGCAAGTACATCATCGAAAATCCCAAGACCCAAAGCGGAGTCAGGTCGATACCGATGACTGCCGAGGTAGAAGCAGCGTTCCAAAGGATAATCGCCGGCCGAAAGCGTGCAAAGCACGAGCCGATCATCGGCGGCTGTGTCGGATTTCTGTTTCTTGACAAGAACGGTATGCCGAGGCTGGCACTGCACTGGGAAAAGGTCATGCAGCGCATAAGAGCAAAATACTCCTCCGAAAAGCTGAGACCTTTGCCGAGGATAACGCCTCACGTTTGCCGACACACCTTCTGCACCAATATGTCAAGGCTGGGCATGAATCCCAAAATGCTGCAATACATAATGGGTCATGCCGACATAAGTGTAACTTTTAACACTTACACTCATGTCAAGATCGAAGATGCAGAGAGCGAAATGCAGCGTCTGACAGAACTGCTCAATGGTAAAACATAAAAATTTACCACTGATTTTACCACTTTTACCACTAAAATTTGAGAAGATATGAGAAAATATGAAACAATATGAAAGATAGCCAAAATGCGTAAAAGTGCGTAAATGCGCTGATTTATAGAAAAGAAGGGAGTTTCCAAGAGGTGAAAAAAATCCTATTCGTCTGCCACGGCAACATCTGCCGTTCGCCGATGGCGGAATTTATTATGAAGGATCTTGCCGCCAGGGCCGGCAGGCAGGGCGACTACTATATCGAGTCGGCGGCTGTCAGCACCGAGGAGATAGGAAACGATATGCACCCGGGAGCTAAAAACGAGCTGCGCCGCAGAGGCGTCCCCTTTGAGCGCAGAGCCGCAAGACAGATGACTAAGGCAGATTATGACCGCTTTGATCTGATACTCCTTATGGATGGCTGGAACGTAAGGCTCGCAAAGCGCATCCTTGGGAGCGACCCGGACAACAAGGTTAAGCTCCTGCTGGAGTATGCAGGCCGTCCCGGTGAAGACATCGCCGATCCCTGGTATACCGGCAATTTCAAGGAGACCTATGAGGATATCATCTCAGCCTGCACGGAACTGTTAAAGCAAGGCTGAACGTGAAAAAATTAAAGCTGCACTTCAATTACGAAGTGCAGCTTTTTTGCTGTGTTAAGTTTTGCCTTAGCCGTCGTCGAACTCGCTTACCAGAGCCGAAACGGTGTTCTTAGCATCGCCGTAGATCATTACAGTGTTGTCGTTTGTAAAGAGCGGGTTCTCAACACCGGAGAAGCCTGTGCCCTTACCTCTCTTGAGAACGAATACTGTTCTTGCCTCAAAAGCGTTTATGATAGGCATACCGTAAAGCGGTGATGTCTCGTCTTCGATAGCCGAAGGATTGACAACGTCGTTCGCACCGATAACGATAGCAACGTCAGTGTTGGACATTACAGGGTTCATCTCGTCTGCGGTCTTGAGCTGCTCGTAAGGAACGTTAGCCTCAGCAAGCAGAACGTTCATGTGTCCGGGCATACGACCTGCAACAGGGTGGATTGCAAAGTTTACCTCTGCGCCGTTTTCCTCAAGCTTGTCGCAAAGCTCCTTGACAGCGTGCTGAGCCTGAGCAACAGCCATACCGTAGCCGGGGATGAATACTACCGAGCTTGCAGCCTCAAGAATGAGGTAAGCGTCCTCAACGGACATAGACTTGGGTTCTTTCTGCTCGCCGGCAGCGCCCTTCTTGGAAGGACCGCCGAAGCTTGAGAACAGCAGAGCGGTGAGCTTTCTGTTCATAGCCTTGCACATGATGAGTGTAAGGATAAGACCCGAAGTACCTACCAGACATCCGGAAACGACCAGAACGGAGTTGGAGATCGAAAGACCTGCAAAAGCTGCTGCCAGACCGGAGAAGGCATTGAGCAGCGAGATGATAACAGGCATATCTCCGCCGCCGATAGCGATGACCATTGTGAAGCCCAGGATGAGGTAAGCAGCGGTAACGATGATGATACCGATCTTGCCGACATCAGTGCTTACAACATCAGCTATGCTAAGGGTGTAGAGAACTACACCAGCAAGGCCGCCGATAGCGAGGATAGCGTTGATAACGTTCTTTCCGGGGATATTGATATTCTTCTTGAACATCTTTCCGGAAAGCTTGCCCCAAGCAACGATCGAGCCTGTGAATGCTATCGCACCGATAGCGATAGTAAGGCCCAGAGCTGCGGACGAGAACTCGTTGATGCTCTTATCAGTCATAAACTGTGTGAGAGCCACCAGCAGGGAAGACAGACCGCCGAAACCGTTGAACAGAGCAACCAGCTGAGGCATTCCGGTCATCTCGACCTTCTTTGCCCATACGGCACCGATAACAGAGCCGAGAGCGATAGCGCAGAGCGACCATATGTATGCGTTTTTCATAACACCCTCGGTGAGAGTGTCGGTAACTTTCTTTTCAAGCAGAACGGTAACAACTGCGATGAGCATACCGACTGAAGACATCAGGTTACCTTTTCTTGCGGTGTCTGCCTTACCCAGCAGCTTGATGCCTCTGATAAAAAGCACCGCAGAGATCATATAAAGTATCGTTGTGAGGACAACGCTTACATCAGACCAATTCACTTCTTGTTGTCCCCCTTCTTCTTAAACATTCCAAGCATCCTGTCTGTAACAAGATAACCGCCCACAACGTTGATAGTTGCAAGCACGATAGCGACAAAGCCGCAGATATTGCTGAGCATTCCCTCTGTGTGGAGCGCTACAGCTGTTGCGGAAATCGCACCGACTATTGTGATGCCCGAGATAGCATTTGTACCCGACATAAGCGGAGTGTGGAGCTGTGAAGGAACCTTTGAAATCAGCTCGACGCCCAGAAAGCCTGCGATAACAAATACAAAAACGAGCAGAAGTATCTCTCCGATAGCCATATTATTCTTCTCCTCTCTTCTTTATCACTTGAATCTCTCGTGGATGATCTCGCCGTCTTTGGTAAGCAGACAGCCCTTCATGATCTCGTCTTCAAGTCTTGTCTCAAATTCCTTAGTCTCCTTATTATAGAAGTGTGTAAGGAAAGCGGTAAAGTTGCCCGAAAGCATCTTGGATGCATCATAGGGGACCTGTCTCTCGAGAAGATCGCCCGACATGATGGTAACGCCGTTTTCGGTAACAACATTTTCAAACAGCTTCGATCCCTCGACGTTTCCGCCGGTGGAAACAGCCATATCCACAACAACAGCGCCCGGCTTCATGCGGTCGAGCACGTCCTTCTTTATAAGGACAGGTGCCTTTCTTCCGAATACCTTAGCTGTGGTGATAACGATATCCGATCTCTCGCATACCTTTGCCTGGGCTTCCTGCTGCTTTGCTATCTGCTCGGGAGTCAGCTCCTTGGCATAGCCCTGATCGGTCTGGCCCATTTCGCCCAGGTCGATCTTGACAAAGCTTGCGCCCAGAGACTTGACCTGCTCCTCAACGACAGGTCTTGTGTCAAATGCGTCAACTCTTGCGCCCAGACGCTTAGCAGTAGCTATAGCCTGGAGTCCGGCAACGCCGACACCGATAATGAACACTCTTGCAGGCTGGATAGTTCCCGAAGGTGTTACCATCATAGGAAGTATCTTCGGCAGCTTTGCAGCCGCATTGATAACAGCGGTATAACCGGCCAGTGAAGTCTGTGAGGACTGAACGTCCATCTTCTGTGCGAGTGTTGTTCTCGGGATCATCTCGAGAGATACAGCAGCAAGGCCAGCCTTTGCCATTTTCTCAAGAAGCTCCTTCTCGTTGAAGGGATCAAGGTAGCTCAAGTGCATAGTGCCGCTCTCGATACCCTCGATGCTTTCGGGCTTCATTATCCTCAGCACTATCTCGCTGCCCTTATAGCCCTCTTCATTTGTAGAGACGATCTTTGCCCCTGCCTTTTCATAGGCTTCATCCGAAAAGCCGCTCTTAACTCCTGTTCCGCTGACAACAGTGATCTCAAAGCCCATGCTTATGAGCCTTTTGACGTCATCGGGTATAAGAGCAGTTCGGGTCTCTAAAGGGTCGGTCTCTTTACAGACAAGTATTTTTTTCATCTTTCTACTCCTTACATTGTATTATTCACAGAAAAAGCACAGACAGTTCATCTAAGCGCCGATTTCAGCAAATTCATTATTAACACAGCAGTACCGTACACAATAAATCGGTACGGTACTGCCATGTGTTATGTAAATTTTAGTCGTATACTCCGGTGCTGTCAGAACACCGTAAGCAATATTTCTTATACTATGCCCTGAGCGTTCATAGCGTCGAGGACCTTCTCGAAGCCTGCAAGGTTTGCACCGGCAACGTAGTTGCCCTCGAAGCCATACTTCTTAGCAGCATCGTCGATGTTGTGGAAGAGGTTCTGCATGATCTTCTTGAGCTGGGAATCAACTTCCTCGAATGTCCAGCTGAGTCTCTCGCTGTTCTGGGACATCTCAAGTGCAGAAGTAGCAACGCCGCCTGCGTTTGCAGCCTTTCCGGGAACGAAGAATACGTTGTTGTCCTGGAAGTACTTGGTTGCCTCTTCAGTTGTAGGCATATTAGCACCCTCGCATACAGCGGTAACGCCGTTTGCTACGAGCTGCTTAGCATCCTCGATGTCGAGCTCGTTCTGTGTAGCACAGGGAAGAGCAACATCGCACTTGATGCTCCAAACGCCTCTGCCCTCGTGGTACTCAGAGTTGGGTCTGTAGTTCTTATATTCAGTAAGTCTTGCACGCTTAACTTCCTTGATCTCCTTGAGAGCTGCAACGTCGATTCCGTCGGGATCGTAAACCCAACCTGTAGAATCGGAGCAGGTAACAGGCTTAGCGCCAAGCTGGATAGCCTTCTGGATAGCGTAGATAGCAACGTTTCCTGCACCGGAAACAACTACTGTCTTGCCCTGGAGGGTATTGCCGTGTGTTCTCATCAGCTCGTCAGTCAGATAAAGCAGACCGTAACCGGTAGCCTCTGTTCTTGCAAGAGAACCGCCGTAGGTAAGACCCTTACCTGTCAGAACACCCTCAAACACGCCTCTGATCCTCTTGTACTGACCGAACATATAGCCGATCTCTCTTGCACCTGTACCGATGTCACCGGCAGGAACGTCGGTGTCAGCGCCGATATATTTGCAAAGCTCTGTCATAAAGCTCTGGCAGAATGCCATGATCTCACGGTCGGACTTGCCCTTGGGGTCAAAGTCGGAACCGCCCTTGCCGCCGCCGATAGGAAGGCCGGTAAGGCTGTTCTTGAAGATCTGCTCGAAGCCGAGGAACTTGATGATTCCGAGATTAACGGAAGGATGAAGTCTCAGACCGCCCTTGTAGGGTCCGATAGCAGAGTTGAACTGTACACGGTAGCCTGTATTAACATGAGCATTGCCGTTGTCATCTACCCAGGGAACACGGAACTTGATCTGTCTCTCAGGGTTGCAAAGTCTCTCAAGAAGAGCATCTCTTCTGAATTTTTCTTCATTGGCATCCACGATAGGACGGATCGAATCGAGGACCTCTCTTACTGCCTGATGGAATTCAGGCTCGCTGGGGTTCTGGGCAGTTATCTGCTCAATGATTTCGTCTACATAAGACATAGTAATTCCTCCATTTTAAAATTACGCTCACATAAAAATCATACCGCAAAACAGATATGCAAGTCAATGTAAGCGATCCGTTAAATTTCCGACAATCATCCGATAATAAAGCGACCCGACAAAACGCAGTATCAAAGATACATTTGTGAGCGTATTCATTATTATTTATGCGCTTTGTCGGGTTATCGGCAGATCATCTTTTTACCTGTGACGGGAGCTCGCCTGTCATGCGTTTGAACACCTTTGAAAAGTAGTCTGCCGAAGCATATCCGAGTATGTCGCTGACCTCGTTGACCTTATAGTGTCCCGAGGAGAGCAGCATCCTGGCGTAGTCTATGGACAGGCTCTTGTAGAACTTTCCGAAGGACACCCCTGTGCGGCTCTTGAAGCAGCGGCTGAAATAGTCGGTGTTAAGACCGAAGAAATCCGATGCTGCCTCTACCGAGAGAGCGGAACCCTGTGCGTCGATCAGCAAATCCCTGAGCCTTTGCCTGAAAGGATCGCTGCCGGATTTTTCCGGTATCTTTGCCAGAGCCGACTCCATAGCCTTGAGGTATTCCTCGTTCATTATCTTGCGGCCTATCTCCTGGGCGACCCTGTAAAGAGAAGCTCTTATGTCCTCCTCCATGATGGGCTCGGTAAGATAGTCCACAGCACCCAGCAAAAAGCATTCTCTCATATCCTTGGGATAATCGACTTTGCTTATCACCACGGTGGGGATGTTTGCGCCCAGCTTCTGCAGGCGCTTCAAAAGGTTCACCGCAATAACGGCGGTCGGGCGGTTGATACAGAGGAACATATCGTAGTCTCTGTTCACAGCCGCCGTGGCAGCTTTGTTAAGGTCGGATGTATGAGCCGATATCTCGTATCCGCACTCGGCAAAAACAGCCATGCTGCGGTAATGTGGGATATCGAAATTCATATTGTCGACCACCAGTACCTGATATTTCAACTGTATCACCTCCGCCTCAAAAAAGCATAATGGGGCTGTCTTACTTTTTCAAGTAAAACAGCCCCATTGCCTGTTAAAAACTTACCATAACAGGTACGTAAAGTCAATGAATTAAATATGAATAAAAAACCGACCTACGATTTTACACGGGTAAAAAGTCGGTTATTTAATGGATTTATGTCGATTTCTCCTCGGAAATTTTCATTTCATACCTGTCTTTTATGGCTCCGTGCTCCACATTAGTCGGATAATCACCTAAAAAGCAGGCGTCACAATAATCGCTGCTGTCGATAAGCTCGCAGAGCCTGTCAGCCGGAAGATATCCGAGGCTGTCTGCGCCCATTATCTCTGCGATCTGCTCGGGTGTGTGGTGGTTCGCTATCAGGCAGTCCTCCGAGTCGATATCCGTGCCGTAATAGCAGGGATGCAGGAAGGGCGGTGCCGAAACACGGAAGTGGATCTCCGTGGCTCCTGCCTCACGCAGGATAGAAACGATCCTTGCTCCTGTGGTCCCCCTGACTATGGAGTCGTCCACCAGGACTACCCTTTTGCCCTTTACTGTCGAGCTGACAGCGGAGAGCTTTATCCTTACCTTGTCTGTACGCTCCGACTGGCCTGGCGAGATAAAGGTGCGGCCGATGTATTTGTTCTTTATAAGACCTATACCGTAGGGTATGCCGGACTCCTGTGAGAAGCCAAGCGCAGCATCCAGACCCGAGTCGGGGACGCCGATAACGATGTCCGCATCAACAGGACAGCTCTTTGCAAGGATGTGGCCTGCCCTGAGCCTCGCTTCGTGAACGGACACGCCGTCTATCACCGAGTCAGGACGGGCAAAGTAGATATACTCAAAAATGCAGGTGTGCTTTTTCTTCAGCCCGCAGTGCTCCGTCATCGATTGGACACCGGCCTTTGAGAACACGAGCATCTCGCCGGGTTTGATATCCCTTATGAACTTTGCTCCCACAGCGGAAAGAGCACAGCTCTCGGAAGCGACAACATAGGTGCCGTCTTCTGTCTCGCCGTAGCAAAGCGGGCGGAAGCCGAAGGGGTCACGGGCAGCGATGAGCTTTGTGGGGGACATAACGATCAGAGAGTATGCGCCCTCGATAGTGTCCATAGTCCTGCGGACAGCCTCCTCGATAGAGCCGCAGCGAAGTCTTTCTTTTGTGATGACATAGGCTATGGTCTCGGTGTCAGAGGTGGTGTGGAAGATAGCGCCGGAAAGCTCCAGGTCCGTTCTCAGCTTTGCTGCATTGGAAAGGTTTCCGTTATGGGCAAGAGCCATACGGCCTTTCTGATGATTTACAACTATCGGCTGACAATTTCGTCTTTCGTTTCCTCCTGTGGTGGAGTATCTGGTGTGGCCGACTGCGATGTTTCCCTGGGGCAGGGAAGAAAGCGTCAGCGGATCAAAAACATCGGCAACAAGGCCGATATCCCTGTGCGCTTTCAGCACTCCGTCCTCACAGACAGCTATGCCGCAGCCCTCCTGGCCCCTGTGCTGAAGGGCAAAAAGCCCGTAATAGACTATTTCGGCAAGATGCGCTTTCTTTGGCGACCAGATACCGAAAACTCCGCATTCTTCATGGATCCCGCTCATAATAATCCTCCTCGGAAAAATAAAAAAACGTCCGCCAAGGGTCAGTACCCTTTCTGAGCGAACGTCATTGTCACCTGTATTTATACTTCTATTTTATATCAAGAAAAGTCGCTTGTCAATGGGTTTTTCGTTCTTTGTTATCCTTGAACAAAGATTTTTCGCAGAAAGCTGACTTTAGCTGTTTAAAATCACAAAATTGAAAAAACGCACTTGACAAACGCACCGGCGTGGTGTATACTGAGCTTGCAAACAGCAAAGGAGCTGACGGTCGTGAAGACTGTCGGCTCTTTCTTGTTTACAAGCGCTTGAAATAATATGCTGCACAATGAGGTGTATGAGCAAGGATGCTCGTACACCTCTTTTTCATTAAAGGGAGGAATCTTTTATGGATGCAAAAGCAATCGTAGAACAAGTCACACAAGCGACCGATAAAACGGTTTTCGGTGTGTGGTTCATGATAGCTGTCGCACTTGTCTTCTTTATGCAGGCAGGCTTTGCGATGGTGGAAACAGGATTTACCCGTGCGAAAAACTCGGGTAACATTATTATGAAAAACCTTATGGACTTCTGTATAGGTACAGTAATGTTCATACTTATCGGCTTCGGTCTCCTTCTTGGAGAGGACGCTGCAGGGCTCATCGGAAAGCCCGGATTTGATATCTTCACAAGCTACGACAATTTCGCCTGGGATCAGTTCGTATTCAACCTTGTCTTCTGCGCAACTACCGCAACTATCGTTTCGGGCGCTATGGCAGAGAGAACAAAGTTCTTATCCTATTGTATCTACTCGGGCGTTATCAGCGCACTGATCTACCCCGTCGAGGCTCACTGGATCTGGGGCGGCGGCTGGCTCGCAGATATGGGCTTCCACGATCTTTCCGGCTCCTGCGCTATACACATGGTCGGCGGTATCTGTGCCCTTATCGGCGCCAAGATCGTCGGACCCCGTATCGGCAAGTTCACCAAGAACAAGGACGGCGAGATCAAGGTCAACGCTATCCCCGGTCACAACCTCATCATCGGCGCCCTTGGCGTTTTCATCCTCTGGTTCGGCTGGTACGGCTTCAACCCTGCAGCTGCTTCCGAGGTAGGTCAGCTCGATTCTATCTTCCTGACAACAACGGTCGCTCCTGCGGTCGCAACAGTAACAACAATGATATTCACATGGATAAAGTACGGCAAGCCTGATGTTTCGATGTGTCTCAACGCATCCCTCGCAGGTCTCGTAGGAATCACCGCAGGCTGTGACGTTCTTGACTGCGCAGGTTCTATCGCAGTAGGCGTTGTATCCGGTTTCCTGGTATGCTTCGGTGTCTGGTTCCTGGATTACAAGCTCCACATCGACGACCCCGTTGGTGCAGTAGCAGTTCACATGATGAACGGTATCTGGGGAACTATCGCAGTTGGTCTTTTCGCAACAAAGTCTGCTCCCGGATATGCTATCCAGCTTGAGGCAGGCGGGATAAAGGGCGAAGGCCTTTGCTACGGCGGCGGCTTCGAGCAGCTCGGTATCCAGCTCCTCGGTTTTGCATCAGTAGCAGCTTTCTCGGCACTTGCTATAACAATCACATTCCTTATCATAAAGAACACAATAGGCCTCAGAGCTTCCGAACAGGAAGAGGTCATCGGTCTGGATATCACAGAGCACGGCCTCGTATCCTCTTATGCTGACTTCGCTCCTTCTATGAACGATGCGTCTATGTACGGCTACACAAAGGACGATGCAAAGAGCGTCAAGAAGGTCGGCGTGGATGTGCCTCCTGTATCTGTAGAGAAGGCAGTCGAGGTAGAGAGCTATGTAGCTCCTACACCGGGAAGCCAGCCCAAGATGACAAAGATCGTTGTCGTATTCAAGGAGCAGAAGCTCCAGGATTTCATCCAGGCAATGGAAGCTATCGACGTAACAGGTATCACGATCACTCACGTTCTCGGCTGCGGAATGCAGAACGGTCAGCGCCACTACTACAGAGGTACTACCATCGAGATGAACCTGCTGCCTAAGGTAAAGGCAGAGATCGTTGTTTGTGCAGTTCCTGTAAACACAGTGGTCGATGCTGCACGCTCGGCTCTCTATACCGGACACTACGGCGACGGCAAACTGTTCATCTATCCGATAGAGAACGTTGTAAAGGTCCGTACAGGCGAGCAGGGCTACGATGCGCTCCAGAACTACGACGAGGAAATGGAGCCTGCGACCTGAAAAGTAAACTCATAAAGGTACATATTTTGAAAAACGGCGGCAGGGGCCTCGGATGACGGGGCTCCTGCCGCTACGTTTTTTTGGCTTGGCTGTTCCTTCTTTGCTTGACAAAAGCTGTAAAAAAGAGTAATATGAGATTACAGCAAATATCGGCCGTTTTAAGGTGGCTGATCGGAAAAGTGACAGGAGGTAAAACCCATGAATGAGCTTTGTATGATAATAAAGGATATGGTAAAACCGAACTTTTTAAATATAAGGACCTCTATCCAGACCTATGACAGAGATGCTCTTTGCTGCGGAGCGCCTTGCTGGCGCTGGGCATACCACGCTCTGCATTCTGCGGACAAGTGGTTCATAAACCCCTTCGTTTATGAGGAACCGCCTTTTCACCAGGAGGGAATGGACAACCCTGATAACCCCACTTCGGTGGTCCTCTCGGATGAGCAGCTGCTTGAATACCTGGCACAGGTGGAGCAGAAGACCTATGATTATCTGGATTCGCTCACGGATGATATGCTCTATGAGTGTCCCGAGAACTGTGAATACACAAGGCTGGAGCTTGTGCTAAGGCAGTTTCGGCACATCTCTTTCCATACAGGTATGCTAAACGGCCAGACGGCCCTAGCCACAGGGCAGTTTCCCATGTGGGTCTCCCAGGCTGACAAATATGTTGACGACGGCATTTTCTTCGGAAGATACCGCAAGGGTCAGGTAACAAAATAAAGCGATCTCTCCTGCGGCTAAGGCTGCGGGAGATTTTTTCGCAAAAAAAGGGAGCCCCGATATCGGGGCTCCAAAATGGAAGAATATTTATTACTTCTTCTTCTTGAATATTATAGCTGCTGCGCCGAGCAGAGCGGTAAGTCCTGCTGCTGCGGTAGCACCGGTTCCGGGGTTAGTTGTGGAAGCGGCTGCTGTGGTCGTAGTAGTTGTTGTTGAAGAGGATGTATCAGCCTTGGAGGAGGAGCTGTCAGCCTTGGAGCTGTCGTCCTTAGATGACTCGTCCTTGGAGCTCTCATCCTGTGAGCTTTCGTCCTGCTCGCCTGCGATCTCAACTACGATGCACTCGGGCTCAACGTCGTCGTGGTTATCGTCGCCGATCACCTTGTACCATACATAGTATGTGCCTGCCTCGGAAGCGGTCGGGATCTCTTCGGACCAAGCGTCGTCAGAAGGAACTGTCGTATCGTCTGTGCCAAGAGCATAGAGAACTGTGCCCTCATCGGACTCGCCGGGAGTTACGAGAGGCTGTGCCTCGCCGTTTACTACCAGGTCTTCCTTGCCTGCGGGAGCAAGTACCTGAGGAGCAGCTGCCTTGTTTATCTTAACTTCCAGTACATGGCCGTGATCGGAATAGTGGTTTTCGTCGCCGGTAGTACCGTACCATACATAGTATGTTCCTGCTTCGGTTGCGGTAGGTAGATCTTCGCTGAATGCGTCGAACTCGGGCTCGTTCTCAGCGTCTGTGCCAAGAGCATAGAGAACCGGTCCAAACTCAGCCTCGCCGGGAATTACGAGCTCCAGAGGATCACCTGTATAGGAAAGATCTTCATTTGCGACAGGATCTATCAGCAGAGGATCTGCCAGATCTATTTCTACTGTCTTCATTCCACTTACAGGATCGGGAGCGTAGTTGTTGGACACAACATAGAAGAATACATTATACTCGTTTGCGTTTGTGAACGAAGGATTCTCTGTGCTTCCTTCTTCAAGATAGTTTTCTTCGTCGAGCGGAACAGGGCCGTAGTAAACAGTTGCATCACTGTCACCAACATCAACAGTTATGCTGTGAGCCTTTCCGTCATAGTCACCGGTATAACCGGAAGCTGTTACGGTGAGGCCTGCCTTGTTGATAATGTAGGTACCGGGAACGGTAGTAACACTAAAGTTGCTGTTTGGTGTATAGGAAACTGTGATAGGATACTCGCCCGCATTGGAGGTCGATGTAGCAGTTGTGCTAAGCTCGAAATCAAGCTCTTCTTCTGCAAGTTCGGAACCGCTGATAGTGTAGGACAGATTATTGAGAGCTTCACCGTAGGTCGAGCTCTGGTCATCAGCTGTGATAGTTACAGCAGCAGGTGAGACCGTGAAGTCATCTGTTACCGTGTCAGCAGTGTAGTTCTGTGTAGCGGGAAGCTCAGCCTTCATGGTATACTCGCCGGCACTTCCGTCAAAATTCTGAATAGGCTCCCAGTCGTCAGTTCCCTTTTTAGCTATAAAGAATGTAGCATCGCCTGATCTGTTGGCAGGGTCGTTAAAGCTTACCTGACCATAAGTTTCGCCATAGGTCCAGTCTGCTACGGTCAGCGTAGGTGTAACGTCTGCCTGTTTGATAGTAAAGTTTATATTTCTGCTGCCTGTATAGCCGCCCTTGCCTGTTATAGTGGCAACAGCAGGGCTTGTGCTGGTGGAAGCGTTAACGTTGTTGGAATATGTTACATCATAGTCAACGCCCTTTACCAGAGTATAATTAGTCTGAGTGTCTGTCAGAACGAGCTCGGGCTCCTTTGCTTCGCCGTCATAGGTGGGTTCAGCTATGGGCCCGACAGAAAGATTTGAAACATCAAGCTTATTATAGATCGTAACACGACAGGTAGCGGTAGCATCATCAGATGTAGATGTCGTGCCGTTTGTGGCCCTTGCTGTAATGGTCGCTGTGTTCTGGCCGCCTGATCCTGATCTTGACACTGCTGTGATAACACCGTCTTCCGATACAGTAGCACGTCTTGTGTTGCTGGAAGTATAGGTAACGTCGGTGGTTGTGGCTTCCGCAGGTGTGAGCGTAGGCTCAAGCTGGAAGGTCTGTCCCGCTCTGAGAGTAACTGCGGTCTTATTGAGCGAAATGTTTGTTACCTTTACGGGTGGCTCATAGGTGACCGAGATGGTCATATCCCGGCTTCCGGTAGCGTTATTCAGAGTGAAGCCCATGCTCTCGGCTCCGTCTGTGCTGGTCCATACATCGCTGGTGCCGTTTCTTGTCCAGCCTGTGTTGTTATTAGCGATCGCACCGTTCATATTAGACACTGTGACGCTGTATATCTTTCCGCCTGCACAGGTCAGTACGTGTGAGCCTGCTCTGAGCCTGTTCTGGCTGTAGCCTGCACCGGTGAGCGCAACAGCTCCGTCAGATGTGCCGGTTGCTGTTCTGGGTGAGAACGAGCTTGTCGTCTGCGCTGCAAATGCAGTGATGCTGGTCGTGCTGAAAAGGTCAACGCTGTTGAGCACAGACGGCGCATAGCCGCAGACCATAGCCAGAGCAACTGCCGCAGCTGCGACACGTTTCATTGTTCTAGTCATATTCTTTCCTCCTTGTATAGAATATAAATAAACCTCGGATATACCCGATATCGTGTGAAAAACTGTGTGCCTGAAAGTGTATCTTTTCCAAATAAAGTAAAAACCAACATCTTCCGTCTCAATTCACACACTGTTTTAAATATAGTAACACAAACCACGTTAAAAGTCAAGGTTTTAATACATTTATTGATAAATTTTTATTTTTTAACTAAATCCGCAAAGCACGCTGTTAAACGTTTAAAAGTGCTTATCTATGTGTTTTTTGGCGTTCACATTTTAAAGCAGAGGAAAATTTGTTTTTTTCTTTTACAAAGCTGTTTTTATTTCACAGAGTCTTTCACGCCCCCTGAGAGACCGCTTTGCGGTGTGTTGGTCCTTTGACGGCGCAGGATTATAGAAAATATCAAACTGTGAGTGAAAACGTTCACAGTGTTGATGAAATATTAAAATTCTGTGCAGGGGATATTTCGGCGTTCCTGAAAAGGCCCAGACGCTCTGCTGTTTATAGGATGTGTTAAATAAATTATAGCATATTCTATTTAATTCGGGAAAAAACAGTGCTATAATAACCCGAGAAGAAAAGAATGTGTATGACCCGGGGAGGGAGAGCAAAGTGTTTCAGTTAAGATGGCTCTGGAAGAATATGAAAGGCAGCCGAGCGGCATATATAGCGGCGCTGTTTTTGTCGATAGCCTGCAATGTGATGTATATAACATCGCCTTATTTCCAGTCGAAGATAATCGATACCTTTATTTCCAACGACAATGCGCTGGAAAACCTTAAAAATCAGAAGAGCCTGCTGTGGTGGCTCCTGGTGGGTATGGTGGGCTTCACACTGCTTAGAACTGTGCTCCAGTATGCCTGCAATATGTATTACGAAACTGCGTCCCAGGGGATGATCTACCGGGTGAGGACGCACCTGTTCCGAAAGATCGAGAACCAGGATATGGACTTCTATGACCGCTACCGCACAGGCGACCTTATGACAAGGCTCACAGGCGACCTTGATATGGTAAGGCACATGGTGTCCTGGGTCATCAAGGGCTGTGTCGAATCCATAGCGCTGTTCACAGCATCAATGGTATACTTTTTCTCGATAGACGTAAGGACAGCCTTCTGCATCCTTGCGATGACGCCTGCGATCTTTATTGTCACAAGAAAGTTCTCAAAGCGTGCGGGTCCCGCTTACCGCAAGGTAAGAGAGGCTTCGTCCTCGCTCAACACCGCCGCCCAGGAAAACATCTCCGGCAACAGGGTGGTAAAGGCCTTTGCAAGGGAGGACTATGAGATAGAGAAGTTCCGTGAAAAGGACGAGCAGTACAGAACAGCCAACATCAAGGCTGCAAAGGTATGGCTCAGATATCAGCCGATGATCGACTTTGCCGCAGGCTCCCTTGCGGTGATCCTTCTGCTGGCAGGCGGTATCTTCATGATAAAGCAGCACCTGACTATGGGACAGTATGTGGCTATCTCGGGGCTCCTGTGGGCTGTCAGCAACCCTATGAGAAACATGGGCAACTATGTCAATGACTTTTTCCGTTTCATGGCTTCGGCAGGAAAGATAATCGAGATCTACTATGAGGCTCCTAAGATCATTGACCGCAGCGATGCCAAGGAGGACGAGGAAAGGCTGAAGGGAGATATCGAGTTTAAAAACGTTTCCTATTCCATCAAGGGCAAGCCCATACTCAAGGATCTGAATTTCAAAATAAATGCCGGCGAGCACGTTGTTATAATGGGTGCTACCGGAAGCGGAAAGACATCTCTGATAAACCTTATCCCCAGGTTCTATGAATGCACCGAGGGAACAGTGCTTGTGGACGGCACTGATGTAAGGCGCCACAAGCTCCACACACTAAGAAAAAACATAAGTATAGCCACCCAGGACGTTCTGCTGTATTCCGACACGATAGACTCGAATATCGCCTTTGGCGACAGCGAGCTGGAGGAGGAATATGTAAAACGCTGTGCCGAGCTGGCGGCGGCTTCCGAGTTTATCGAAAAACTGCCTATGAAGTATGAGACTATCGTGGGCGAGCGTGGAGTGGGACTTTCGGGCGGACAGAAGCAGAGGATATCACTTGCCCGTGCGCTGGCAGTTAGGCCTTCGGTGCTCATCCTTGACGATACCACATCGGCGGTGGATATGGAGACCGAGAGCTTTATCCAGCAGAGCCTTGACAAAAAGCTTGATTTCCCCTGCACAAAGATAGTTATAGCACAGAGGATATCCTCCTCGAAGAATGCAGACAAGATAATCATCCTCGAGGACGGCAGGATATCGGATATCGGAACTCACGAGGAGCTTATCCAAAGGGAAGGCTATTACAGACAGATATATGAGCTGCAGAGCGGCATAAACTGCGCCGCCGAAGAAAGCGGGGTGAGGGCATAATGGCACGCAACAAATACGACGTTGACGAACAGCTTGAGACCCCCTTTGACTTCGGTCATTTGAAGCGCTCGTTCAAGTATATCAAAAAATACAGAGGAAAGATGATACTCTCTCTTGCCATAAGCATCCTTGCGGCCATAGCAGGCCTTATAGGGCCGCTGATAACCCAGAGAGCCCTTGATGTGACTATCCCAAAAGGCAGGATAGCGGAGCTCGTGGGGCTGGCAGCGCTGCTGCTTGGCTGCACGCTTCTGAGCGTTGTGCTGGGAAACATAAGGTCAAGGATAATGACCGTTGTGGGTCAGAACATAATCTTCGATATAAGAGAGGACCTCTTCGAGCATCTTCAGAAGCTGCCCTTTACCTACTATGACGACAGGCCTCACGGAAAGATACTCATAAGAGTCATAAACTATGTCAACTCCGTTTCGGATATGCTCTCCAACGGTATCATCAACTTCATTATGGAGATACTTAATATGGTGTTCATCCTTATCTTCATGCTGATAGTCGATGTAAGGCTCACTCTTGTGGCGCTGTCGGGACTGCCGCTTTTTATGGCGCTGATGTTCGCTATCAAAAAGCACCAGCGCAAGGCATGGCAGGACGTTTCAAACAAGAGCTCGAATATGAATGCTTATCTCCAGGAGAATATTGTCGGCGCAAGGATAACCCAGGTGTTCACCCGTGAGGAAGAGAACGCAGGGATCTATGACAAGCTCAATACCTCATACCGCAAAAGCTGGATGAAGGCGGTAAGGCTTTCAAACCTTGTGTGGCCCACCACCGACAATATCTCGACCCTTGTCAGGGCTGCGATGTTCGCTGTGGGGCTTCTGGTGCTGCCGGCAGGAACGGCGTCCCTGGGAACTCTGGCCGCAATGACCGGCTATGCTTCACGCTTCTGGCAGCCTATAATGAGCCTTTCCAATATACTCAATAACTTTATCAACAACATCGCATATCTCGAAAGGATATTCGAGACTCTCGACGAGCCTGTTACTGTCTCCGACAAGGAAGGCGCAGAGGATATCGGCGAGATCTCGGGACAGGTATCCTTCAACGATGTTACCTTTGCTTATGAAGAGGACAACAACGTCATCGAGCACGTTTCCTTTGATGTCAAGGCCGGCGAGAGCGTGGCTCTGGTAGGACCCACGGGAGCAGGAAAGTCAACGATAGTTTCCCTTATCTCACGTTTTTACAATCTGACAAAGGGCAGCATAACCGTTGACGGCAAGGACATATCCGAGGTAACGCTCAAGTCCCTGCGTTCCCAGATGGGGATAATGCTCCAGGACAGCTTTATATTCAGCGGGACCATCCTTGACAACATCCGTTACGGCAAGCTGGATGCCAAGGACAGCGAGGTCGTGAAAGCTGCAAAGACGGTTTGCGCCGACCAGTTCATCACGCTTATGGAGGACGGCTACGAGACCCAGGTCAACGAGCGTGGTTCAAAGCTTTCCGGCGGCGAGAAGCAGCTTATCAGCTTTGCGAGAACGCTTCTGAGCGACCCGAAGATACTTGTGCTGGACGAAGCGACATCCTCGATAGACGCAAAGACCGAGGCTTTGCTCCAGCAGGGAATAGCGGAGCTCCTGAAAGGGCGGACGTCCTTTATCATAGCGCACCGCTTATCCACTATACGCAACTGTGACAGGATAATGTACATTGACGAAAAGGGCATAGCCGAGAGCGGCACCCATGATGAGCTCATGGAGAAAAAGGGTGCCTACTACGCCCTCTACACCTCCCAAAGCGCCTAACCAGGCGGTGCTCGCCGCACGGCTAATGCCCCCACCCATCGGGGCTTTGTGTGAACTAAAACCTTCCCCTGCCCTCCCCGGAGGGGAGGGGGTTAACTTTGTTTAAGGCTTTTCAGTTGCGCACTGCGTGAACATTGAAAGATAGTTGATTTGTTTGTTTAACAACAAAGCTGAAAAAGTTCGCCAGGGTGTCCAGGGCGGGTCCAGCGCCGACCTGGGCGCTGGCAGGGATCCAAGGGGCGGCGCCCCTGGTCGCCCTCCGCAGAGGGCGAAACACCCCTGCATACGGAGGCGCTCGAAAGGGGTGAATTCAAAAACAGTCCGGTGGACTGTTTTTGAAGAGGGGAAGCCCTGCAAGAGGGGCTTCCCCTTTGAGAAGCACGGCAGAGGGCTGACTCAAGCCGCTTGCGGCTTGACGGTACATTGAGAAGCAAGGAAAAGCACACAGCTATGCGCCAAAGCCGAAAAGCCGGCAACGGCTTTGACGGGCTGACCTGATGAGAGGTTATTTTTCACCCGTCCTCCCACACACCAAAGAAATTATTACAGCACGTTACTCTTTCGGGTAACGTGCTGTTTTTCGCTATTCATTGCAGGACGAAGCCGTGCTCTCGGAGCTCCTTTTTCTGTATTCTACCGGCAGGACGCCGTAGGCCTTGCAGAAAGCCTGGGAGAACCTGCTCTGGCTGGAAAAGCCCACCGCCGAGGCGATGTCCGATACCGTCCTTGATGTGTGTCTGAGCAGGTGGGCAGCCTGCTCCATGCGGTGCTCCTTTATGTGTGCCGCCAGGGAGTTTCCGTATTCCGCCTTGAAGCTTTCTTTGAGGGTGGTGGGGTTTACCAGGAATTTTCGTGACAGCTCCTCGATAGTTATCCTCTCGCCTATCCGCTCCAGCAGGTATGCGTGTACGCTGTGGGCAAGAGCCGCCTTGTCAGGGTAGTCCTGGGCGGCCGCTGTCAGGGGCTCGTCCTCAACACAGCAAAGCTCCATTATCTTCTCGGTGGCGGTGTGGAGCGTCTGCGCCTTGTCGCTGTCGGAGGCTTTGTAGTAAACTTCCTTGCCCTCACGCCTGCCGACTATCAGCCCGGAGAGCCTTAGCTGTTTAAGGTGGTGCGACACCGCAGGGCTGTTCATCTGCATAAGCTCCGATATGGCCGACACGCACGCTTCCCTGTGGCACAGAAGACAGAATATCCTTAGTCTCGTTATGTCCGAAAGCTGTTTGAATATCTCGGCCGCCGATGCGAAATTCTCGGTATCTGTCAGTTTTGCGTGGTTCATATCAGTCCTGTCCTTTCTGTTCTCCATTTTAGAAAAACCTTTCGCCTTTTTGGAAGAAACGGCGAAAAGATGATTGACTTATCTGTCCGAGTGTATTATACTATGAGCAGAACAATTAAACAAGCGTTTAATTGTAAATTTTGAAACATACTTGTCGAAAGGGAGAAGAACCATGAAAAAGAAATATGAGATAGAAGTTGACTGCGCAAACTGTGCTGCTCTTATGGAAGAGACCGCTGCCAAGGTCGAGGGCGTTGCAAGCTGTAATGTGAGCTTCGTTTTACAGAAGATGACTGTTGAGTTTGCAGAGGGCGCAAACGAAAAGAAGGTAATGAAAGAAGTTCTCAAGCAATGCAAAAAGGTGGAACCTGACTGCGAGATAGAGCTTTGAGCGGCGAGCCCCGGGAGTTGATAGAGTGAAGAAAAAACAAAAGAAAATGCTTGTGCGCATAATCATAGCGGCGGTGATGTTCACCGTGCTCATGATTGTCGGGCACATAGTTAAAATGCCTCTGTGGCTGAGCGGCGTGCTTTACCTTATCTGCTATGTCATCATAGGCTATGACATCGTCAGAAAGGCCGTGCTCGGGATAAAGAACGGCCGCATGATGGATGAGAACTTCCTTATGACAGTGGCAACTGTGGGTGCGGCGGCGCTGGCCATATACTCAAAGAGCGGAGATTTCGCCGAGGCGGTTGCGGTCATGCTTTTCTACCAGGTGGGAGAGTTCTTTCAGGGTCTGGCTGTCGGCAAGAGCCGCAGGAACATAAGCGAGCTTATGGATATAAGGCCCGACTATGCAAACATCATGCAGGACGGAAAGCTTGTCAGGACAGACCCCGACGAAGTGGAGACGGGAAGCATCATAATAGTCCAGCAGGGCGAAAAGATACCGATAGACGGCGTTATAGTAAAGGGCTCATCTGCCCTCAACACCTCGGCTCTCACCGGCGAGAGCGCTCCCCGTGATGTTTCCGAGGGGGACGAGGTCGTAAGCGGATGTATCAATCAGAGCGGCGTCCTCGAGATAAGGACCACCAAGCCTTTCGGAGAGTCCACTGTCACAAAGATACTGGAGCTGGTGGAAGAGTCCTCCGCTAAAAAATCCCAGTCTGAAAAATTCATAACAAAGTTTGCCCGTGTATATACTCCTGCGGTGTGCTTTTCGGCGCTGGCGCTGGCTGTTCTGCCGCCTGTTATCAGGCTGCTTTTCGGCAGCAGTGCTATGTGGTCGGATTGGATATACAGAGCGCTCACATTCCTTGTCATCAGCTGCCCCTGTGCGCTGGTGATAAGCATACCCCTCAGCTTTTTTTCCGGCATTGGCGGTGCCAGCCGTGAGGGCATCCTTATCAAGGGCTCGGTCTACCTTGAGACTCTCTCAAAGGTCAAGACCATAGTTTTTGACAAGACGGGTACGCTGACAAAGGGCGTTTTCGAGGTGAGCGCTGTCCATCACAACGCCTTTGAGGAGCACAGGCTCCTTGAATATGCGGCTTTTGCCGAGTGCTCGTCCTCTCATCCCATAAGCCTGAGCTTAAAGCGTGCCTACGGCAAGGAGATAGATCGCAGCCGTGTGAGCGCTATCGAGGAGATAAGCGGCTTCGGGGTAACGGCTGTTGTGGACAATGATAAGGTGGCTGTGGGAAACACAAAGCTTATGCAGAAGCTGGGCGTGGAGTACAAGGACTGCCACAGTGTGGGAACAGTTATCCACATTGCGGTCAACGGCAGCTACAGCGGCCATATAGTTATTTCGGATATGCCGAAGGAGAATTCAAAGACAGCGCTGGAGCGCCTGAAGCAGGAGGGTGTCAGCAAGCTCGTTATGCTCACGGGCGACAGCGAAAAGGCGGCCGCTAAGGCGGCTTCGGAGCTTGGACTTACGGATTACGTGAGCGAGCTTCTGCCTGACCAGAAGGTCAGGGAAGTTGAGAAGCTGCTCTCGGAGGAGAGTGCAAAGCTTGCCTTTGTAGGTGACGGCATAAACGATGCGCCGGTGCTGTCCAGGGCGGATCTGGGTATAGCTATGGGAGCTATGGGAAGCGATGCGGCTATTGAAGCTGCGGACATCGTTCTTATGGATGACGACCCGTTAAAGATACCCGAGGCGATAGCTATCTCGAAGAAGTGTATTGGGATAGTATATCAGAACATCGTGTTTGCGCTGGCAGTCAAGTTTGGCTGTCTGCTGCTGGGGGCGCTTGGAATAGCGAATATGTGGCTGGCGATCTTTGCTGACGTAGGTGTTATGGTCCTTGCAGTTCTGAATTCTATGAGATCAATGGCGCACCGAGCGAAAGCGGAGAGTTTTGTTACTCGGTGACTTTCCTGTTGTTTTGGCTTTTCCCGAAGCAACGTTATCAAGCAGAGAAATGCCCCGAGATCACATCCAACATCTAAGCGAAAGGCCGGCGTATTAAAAAGCGCACGATCCAGCCTTGCGCCAGAGGCTGGTGGGGTGTTGGGGCAAAGCCCCGACCAGAGCACGAGACAGAGTCTCGTTCGGAGCGGAGCTCCGACTAAAAACACC
>CADCFQ010000007.1 GCA_902800795.1 uncultured Ruminococcus sp.
GGACACTTTTTTCAATTCACCCCTGCCGAGCGCCTCCGTGGGCAGGGGGTTTCGCCCTCTGCGGAGGGCGACCAGGGGCGCTGCCCCTTGGATCCCTGCCAGCGCCCAGGTCGGCGCTGGACCCGCCCTGGACACCCTGGCGAACTTTTTCAGCTTTGTTGTTAAACGGACAAATCAGCTATCTTTCAAGGTTCACGCAGTGAGCAACTGAAAAGCCCTCACAAAGCCTAACCCCTCCCCTCCGGGGAGGGCAGGGGGAGCTGTTAGTTCACACAAAGCCCCGATGGGTGGGGGAATTGGGTCCAGGCGTACACGCCTGGTCACTTCGTGTCGTCACGGCCACGCTCTCTTATCTTGAAAACTATCGGAGTGCCGTCAAGCGAGAAGGTCTCCCTTATCTGGTTCTCAATGTACCTCTGATATGAAAAATGAAACAGCTCAGCACGGTTGACAAAGCTCACAAACGTCGGCGGCTTCGTCGAGATCTGCGTCATGTAGTAGATCTTCAGCCTCCTGCCCTTGTCAGACGGCGGCTGTACCCGCTCGGTAGCGTAAGCCAGAACTTCGTTGAGCCTGCCCGTGGGTATGCGGACAGCGTTCTGCTCCGCACAGTGTTTTATCATCTCAAACAGCTTGTCTATGCGCTGTCCCGTCTTCGCCGATATGAAAACTATCGGCGCATAGCTCATAAAGCTGAGGTCGTCCGCAAGCTTCTTGCGGAACTCGTTCATCGTGTTGGTCTCTTTCTCCAGTGCGTCCCACTTGTTCACGGCGATAACACACGCCTTGCCCTTTTCGTGAGCATACCCTGCAACCTTCGAGTCCTGCTCGGTAAAGCCCACAAGTGCGTCGATGACCACCACAGCTACGTCGGCTCTGTCCACTGCCATATAGGCTCTGAGGACTGAGTATTTTTCAATACTGTCCAAAACTTTGGACTTTCGTCTGATTCCTGCGGTGTCGATGAGCACAAACTTTCCCTGCTCGCTCTCATAGTAGGAGTCGGTAGCGTCACGGGTGGTGCCGGCGATATCGGAAACAATGGTGCGCTCCTCGCCGCAGATGCGGTTCACTATCGAGGACTTTCCGGCGTTAGGCTTGCCTATAAAGGCCACCTTTATGCTTCCGTCGTCGGTCTCGTCCTCGTGCTCCTCGGGGAGCATATCAACAACAGCGTCCAGCAGGTCGCCGGTGCCGTGGCCGTGAACGGAGCTAACGGCATAGGGGTCGCCGAGACCGAGGTTATAAAATTCATAGAACTCCATAGGCGGGTCGCCCACCCTGTCGCACTTATTGACGCAGAGAACGATAGGCTTGCCGGCTTTGAGAAGCATAGAAGCGACCTCCTGGTCGGTAGCGGTAACGCCGCAGGTAACGTCGGTGACGAGGATAGTCACATCAGCGGAAGCGATAGCGATCTCGGCCTGGCGGCGCATCTGAACGGGGATCACCTCGTCGCTTTCGGGCTCGATACCGCCTGTATCGACGAGCATAAACTTTCTGCCTGTCCACTCACATTCGGAGTAGATCCTGTCACGGGTAACGCCGGGGGTATCATCGACGATAGAAAGGCGCTGACCGATGAGTTTATTAAAGAGGGTAGATTTTCCAACATTAGGTCTGCCCACAACGGCAACTGTCGGCAAAGACATAAGCGTGCCTCCTTCTGGATAAATTTTGTCATACCAAATCATTATAACACATTTCGTTATAGTTGTCAAACCAGGCGTGTACGCCTGGACCCAATTCCCCCAGTGCTCGCCGCACGGCTTTGCCCCTGGCGGAATACGCAACAGAGCTGAAAAACACAACAGAGCTAAAATACGCAACAAAGCGATAAAAATCCGCCAGGGTGTCCAGGGCGGGTCCAGCGCCGACCTGGGCGCTGGCAGGGTCCAGGGGCGGCGCCCCTCGGTCGCCCTCCGCAGAGGGCGAGTGCTCGCCGCACGGCTTTGCCCCTGGCGGAATACGCAACAAAGCGGAAAAACACAACAGAGCTGAAATACGCAACAAAGCTGTAAAAAACCGCCAGGGAGTTAAAAGTTTGGGTCGAGCCTTTTTAAAGGCTCGCAGGGATCCAAGGGGCAGCGCCCCTGGTCGCCCTCCGCAGAGGGCGAAACCCCCTGCCCACGGAGGCGCTCGGAAAGGGTGAATTCAAAAACAGTCCGGTGGACTGTTTTTGAAGAGGGGAAGCCCTGCAAGAGGGGCTTCCCCTGTGAGAAGCAAGAACCGACTTTCCTCAAGCCGCTTGCGGTTTGACGGATGCTTGCGGATTAACGTATAACCTAGAGAGTGGTTCTATTTTTTTCTAAGTGCAAAAGGCAGGCTTTGGTGCGTAAAAAAGGTGTCGGCTGCGCCGACGCTATTTTAAATGAGGGCTTTCCGGTCGCCCTCATACACCTTCGGTCACACATCTCTACAGTGGTAAAAATCTCCAAGGGGTAAAGCCGACGGATTTAGAATGGCGGCTTTCTGGTCGGTGCTCGCCGCACGGCTTTGCCTCTGTCTGGTTCAACGACCAAGCTGTGTAACGGACATTTCAGCTCGCCCACAAGGTTCACGCAGTGTCACAAAGTGAAAAGTATGCTCGAGATTTACCCCCTCCCCTCCGGGGAGGGCGGCGGCTATCTACTAGCCAGCACGAAACTTGGCGGGGTGGGGGCGGCGGTCCAGGGGCTCGCCCCTGGCGTAAACGTTTAGAATATGAAGAAAAACTAAAATATGATAATGTGGTATTGAAAAAAACGGGGCGGTGTGCTATAATGATCGTGTATGAAAATTACGCCTATAATTACTATACTATATTTATGAGGTGATATTGATGACAGAAAAAGAACTCTATCAGCTGTGGTGCGAAAAGGCCGTGGATGACCCCGACCTTATAACCGAGCTCAAAAGCATCGAGGGCGACGACGAAGCCATCAAGGACAGATTTTACCGTGATCTCGAATTCGGTACAGGCGGTCTGCGCGGCGTTATCGGCGCAGGCGCTTACAGACTGAATGTCTACACCATAAGAAGAGCTACACAGGGTCTCGCTGACTATGTCAACGGCTCCTTCGAGAACGGCAGCGTGGCTATCTCCTATGACTCCAGGATAAAGAGCGAAAAGTTTGCAAGGGAGGCTGCCGCTGTTCTGGCCGCAAACGGCATCAAGGTGCATATCTACACCGAGCTTATGCCTACTCCTATGCTCTCATGGGCTGTAAGAGCCTGCGGAGCTTCGGCAGGTATCATGATAACAGCTTCGCATAACCCTGCCAAGTATAACGGCTATAAGGTCTACGGCGAGGACGGCTGCCAGATAACTCTGGACGTTGCAAACACCGTTATCTCCAAGATAAACGCTGTTGATATGTTTGGCGGCGCTAAGGTAATGGACTATGAAGAGGGCGTAAAGAGCGGTATGATCTCCTACATCGGTCAGGATATCATCGAGGAGTATTTCAAGAAGGTACTCGAGCAGGGCATCCACACCGATCTCGTTGCTGACAGCGGCCTCAAGGTGGTCTATACTCCTCTCAACGGCACAGGCAACAAGCCCGTAAGAGAGATACTCAAGAGGATAGGCATCAAGGAAGTTACAGTGGTTCCCGAGCAGGAGCTTCCTGACGGCAATTTCCCGACCTGTCCTTTCCCGAACCCCGAGATAAAGGAAGCGCTGGCAAAGGGCCTCGAGCTTTGCGCAGAAGTTAAGCCTGACCTGCTTCTTGCCACCGACCCTGACTGTGACCGTGTTGGTATAGCTGTTCCCGGCGAGGACGGCGAGTATGTGCTCATCACAGGAAACGAAGTGGGAGCTATGCTCCTTAAATACATCTGCCAGGAGAGAACAGCTCTGGGAACAATGCCCGAGAGACCTGTGGCAGTAAAGACTATCGTTACGACGGATATATGCAAGAAGATAGCTGCCGAATACGGCGTTGAGCTTCGTGATGTTCTGACAGGCTTCAAGTTCATCGGCGAGCAGATAGGCTTCCTCGAGAAGGACGGAGAGGACGACAGATATATCTTCGGCTTTGAAGAGAGCTACGGCTATCTTGCAGGCTCCTATGTCAGAGACAAGGACGCAGTTGTGGCATCTATGCTCATCTGTGAAATGGCGGCGTTCTACCGCACAAAGGGCATCAGCCTTCTCCAGGCAAGAGAGAGCCTTTATGCTCAGTACGGCAACTATGTACACACACAGAGCTCCTTCCAGTGTGAGGGCGCAAGCGGTATGGAGAGAATGAAGGAGATAATGACCTCCCTCAGAACAGAGCCGCCCAAGGCTATCGGCGGACTGAAGGTCGAGAAGGTAGGCGACTATCTTGAAAGCGCCGAGACCGACCTTGCGACGGGTGAAAAGACCGTTATCGAGCTGCCCAAGAGCGATGTGCTTGCGTTCAGGCTTGAAGACGGAGCAAGCGTTATCATCAGACCCTCCGGCACAGAGCCGAAGATCAAGGCATACTACACGACTATCGGCGAAAGCAGAGAGGCTGCCTCCGCACTGGAGCAGAAGATCGCCGCTGATTTCAAATCCATCCTCGGCTTCTAGGCAGGGGCGGCAGGTGCGTGCACCTGCACCCAATTCCCCCACCCATCCGGGGGTGTGCAATTCTAATAACTCCCCCTGCCCTCCCCGGAGGGGAGGGGGGTGCTCGCCGCACGGCTAATGCCCCCACCCATCGGGGTTTTGTGTGAACTAATAAATTCCCCCTGCCCTCCCCGGAGGGGAGGGGGATAGCTTTGTGTGGGCTTTTCATTTGCTCACTGCGTGAACCTTGAAAGATAGCTGATTTGTCCGTTTAACCGGTCGGGGAGGGGGAAAAAACTTGACAAGGCATCGGTATGTGTGTTATACTATGGTTAGCTAAAGCTAACTGATAAAGCGGCAAAACAGATAAGTGAGGGGATAAAATGTTCAAAACGACAGTTAAAATCGACGGCATGATGTGCGGTATGTGTGAAGCACATATCAATGAAGCGATACGTAAAAAGCTCGAAGTGAAAAAGGTGACATCATCTCATAAAAAGGGCGAGACCGTCATCATAAGCAAGAGTGTCCTAACCCGGGAGGAGACAGAAGCTGCACTTGCTGACAGCGGCTACAAGGTGACGGGGTTTATGTGTGAGCCTTATGAGAAAAAGGGGCTTTTTGGCAGATGAGTATAATAGCCTGTATCCTGAAAGGAGAATGATGATATGCTTATAACTGTCCTCTGCGGAATAATGATGATGGCGGGGCTTTATTGACGGGCTGATAAACAGGCTTGACCTGTCATATATCGCTCTTGCCGAAAAATACGCTTCGGTAACGCCCGGCAAGTGTGTCAACAAAAAGATGCTGCATTGGCTCTGCCATGTTCAGATAAATGCCTTTATACATATGATACAGCACGAAAATGATAGGGAGAGCGCTCTTCATTTTATCAAGCCCGTGATGGATATGCTGATAAATGACTGGATGGAGTATTCACTTGAAAACGAAGTATGATGCGAAAGTGCTCCGCATTTTGTTCTGACATATAGTTAGCCGAAACTAACTTTTTGGAAAGGAGAAACGGATATGTTTCTTGAAATACGGGATGTAAAGAAAAGCTACGGAAAAGATACGAGTTATATTCAGGTTCTTAAGGGTGTGAGCACATCGGTAGAGCGTGGGCAGATGTGTGTTATCCAGGGCACGAGCGGCTCCGGAAAATCCACGCTGCTCAACTGTATAGGCGGCCTTGACAATATGGATTCGGGCTCGGTAAAGGTAGACGGAAAGGAGATATTCGGCCTTAAACCCACAGAGCTTTCCGATTACCGCAGAGATTATCTGGGGTTTATCTTTCAGTTTTATAATCTTGTGCCAAACCTGACAGTTCGTGAGAATATACAGGTCTGCGGCTATCTGACAGATTCCCCGCTTGATATGGACGAGCTTCTTGATGTGCTTGGGCTTACCGAGCATCAGAACAAGTTTCCTGCACAGCTTTCGGGCGGCCAGCAGCAGCGCTGCGCTATCGCAAGGGCGCTCATCAAAAACCCGAAGCTCCTCCTCTGCGATGAGCCGACAGGTGCGCTTGATTCAAAGACCAGCCGGGACATACTTATCCTTCTTGAAAAGGTGAACAAAAAATACGGCACAACAATGCTTATAGTGACCCACAACAATTCTATCAAGAATATGGTACACAAGGTGATAATCGTCAAAGACGGCATGATACGCAAGGATTATGAGAATGAAACGATGATCCCTGCCGCCGAGCTGGAGGACTTATAATGAACAGGGTGCTCAGAAAGCGTCTGCCCCGTGATCTGCGGGCAGGGTGGGGACGGTATCTGGCGCTGATACTTGTCATCACTATGGGAATATATCTGGTCGTCAGGATAGTGGGCACAGCCGAGACTGTGCTGCACGGCACAGAAGACAAGCGCACAGAGTTTAATACTCAGGACGGCTTCTTTACGGTGTTCCTGCCGCTCACCGAAAGCGAGCTCAGCGTTATCTCAGAGGGCGGCACGAAGATACAGGAAGAGTTCTATACAGACCTGTCTGTTGACGAGAACAAAAAGCTGCGAATGTTCAGAAACCGCACCGGGATCGACAAGCTTATACTGGATACGGGCAGTCTTGCCGAAGCTGACGGCGAGTGTGTTATCGAAAAGCGCTACGCCGATGAAAACGGGATAAAAGTCGGTGACAGCATAAAAGCCGGCGGATATGATTTCAAGATAACAGGCATAGGCTGTGTGCCCGACTATGACCAGCCCAAGGACAAGTTCGCCGATACTGCGGTCCAGTCGAAGTATTTCGGGCTGATATTTGTAACAAACGAGTGCTATGACAGCGTGCGCTCGGGAGGCGGCCTGCCTGCCGAGGAATACGTATATGCCTACAAGCTGGGCAGCGGTGTAACGAATGATGAACTGAAAGAAAAGATAAAGTCAACAGAGCTTGACTACACAAAGGTCGAAGACAAGTATTTCCGTGAAACGATAGATGGCATCCTTGCCGAGCGGCGTGAGTTTGAAAACTGCATGAGCGAGCTCAAAAGCGGTGCAGACGAGCTGTCTGACGGACTTTCAGAAATGAGTGAGCAGATCGAACAGCTGAAGCCCGCCGCCAAAGGCTCGGCAGAGCTCTCGGAGGGTGTCGGCAGATTGCAGCAAAGCACCGGAGAGCTGCTTGACAGAGTGTTTGATATCGACATTGATAATCTTATCTCTTTCGTCCCTCGTGAAGACAACGAGCGTATTGAAGGCGCCGCAGGTGATGTGGTTATGGACAAGAACGCAGGACTTGTTGCAGGCATAATACTGCTTGCGCTTTTCGGGTATGTGATATCCGTATTTGTCGTTCACCGTGTAGAGAGCGAAGCGCCCGTCATAGGTGCGCTGTATTCGCTGGGCGTTAAAAAGAAAGACCTGCTGAGACATTACATAACGCTGCCGACGATCATTGCATTTATAAGCGGTGTTACAGGAACGGCTCTTGGCTTTTCGCCGCTCGGCATAGGAATACATATAAAAGGCATCAACTCTTATTTCTCTGTGCCCGATTATGAAACATACTATGCGCCTTATCTTATCATATACGGCCTTGTGCTGCCTCCGCTGATCTCTGCTGTTGTCAACGCACTTGTCATAAACAAAAAGCTCTCACGCACAGCACTCTCGCTCATCAAAAACGAGCAGAGCGCATCAAACTACCGCCGCTTCAGCATAAAGACCAGGAGCTTTATCACAATGTTCCGTGTCAGACAGATGGTTCGTGAGCTGCGCTCGGCTGTGACGGTCGTGCTTGGTATGCTGGTATCGCTGCTTGTAGTCATGCTGGGCATCGACTGCTATGTTATGTGTCAGGCGGTCAAGACTGATAATGTTGCCGATACCGGTTACGGGTATATGTATCTCTACAAGTATCCCGATGAGCAGGTGCCCGAAGGCGGCGAGGGCGCATATATCAAAACTCTCTCCACCGATTGCATGGGATACACCCTTGATGTGACCGTTATAGGTCTGAACGACAAAAGCAAATTCTTTGATGCACGCCCCGAAAAGGGCAAGAACAAGGCTGTCATCAACAATTCGCTTGTCGAGCGCTACGGCTATGAGACAGGCGACAGGGTGACATTTACCGATATGGCGGCAGACCTTGATTACAGCTTCACAGTCACCGGAGTTACGGAGTATGCCCCGGGCTTCACGATATTAATGGACATAGGCTCTATGCGTGAGCTGTTCGGCGAGGATGAGGACTATTTCAACGCAGTTTTCTCGGACAAGGAGCTTGATATAGACAGCGGCAGACTGTACAGCGTGACAAGCAAAGCTGACGTTGAAAAGAGCGCAGGCGTGTTCGTGGAGCAGATGAGACCGCTGATAATGACGCTGATGATAGCAGGCGCTGTGATATTTACAGTAGTGATGTATCTGATGATGGGCGTAATGATAGACCGAAGCTCATACGGAATATCGCTGATAAAGATATTCGGTTACCGCCGAAGGGAGATAAGGAGCCTTTACCTTAACGGAAATCTCACTGTTATATCAATAGGTGCGCTGATATGCATACCCATATCCAAATTCATGATCGACGGGATCTATCCGAGCTTTATCCCGAATGTTGCAAGCTCGATGAAGCTTAGTTTTCCGCCCTATCTGTACCTTATCATATACGGGGCGGTACTTGCAGTATACTTTATAAGCAGTGCGATGCTCACACGAAAGCTTGACCGGATAACACCTGCTGAAGTACTCAAAAACAGGGAATAACCGGCAGGGCAGGTGCGTGCACCTGCACCCAATTCCCCCACCCATCCGGGGGTGTGCAATACTAATAACTCCCCCTGCCCTCCCCGGAGGGGAGGGGGATAGCTTTGTGTGGGCTTTTCATTTGCTCACTGCGTGAACCTTGAAAGATAGCTGATTTGTCCGTTTAACGGAGAGGGCACATTTAAACGCAAAAAAACGCCCTTGCAAGATGCAAGGGCGTTTATAGCTCGCTATTGGGATATAGCTTGGGAATTTCTTATCTGATCTTATTTGAACTTTACAGCAGTGCCGTATGCCATGACCTCGGAAGCCTGCTGAGTGATGGAGGATGAACCGTAACGTACACAGATGATAGCGTCGGCGCCAAGAGCCTGTGCCTCTGCGATCATTCTCTCGTTTGCTATCTTTCTGGCGGTCTCCTGCATCTCGGTGTACTTCTTGAGCTCGCCGCCGACCAGGTTTTTGAGTCCTGCGCCGATATCTTTGAGTGCGTTTACAGACTGAACTGTTCCGCCCTGTACGAGTCCAAGTACCTCATAGTCTTTTCCGATGTTCTGACAAGTCGCCAATATCATTTTCGATCATCCTTTCTGTTCGCCCGGGACTTTTTTGTTCTCCCGTGCCTTTCGTTGTGTTTATTATACACTTTCCAAAATGATTTGTCAAGAGTTTTGTGAAAATTTGCTGAAAAATTATGAAATTATGTCCGCAAATCACGGTATAGCTTAATGAACAGGATGTTACCGGATGGCGATGTGACGGTTTTTTTGAACAAAATTTGTTAAAAATCCACAAAGAATGAAATCGCTTCTCAAATCACTTGAAAAATTTGAAAAGATATAGTATAATTGTTTTAAAAGCTGAGGGTGGGGAGCACTATGCTTTCTGACCCTGCGCTTATCAAATGACCGCTGCGTGCGGTCTTAAGGAAAGGGTAATTTTTAAATGTCAATGAAGCTTAACACAAAATATCTCGCAGGCTTTGTGGGCGAGAATGAGCTCTCTGCTATCTCTTCGCAGGTAAGCGCAGCTCACGCTCTGCTTGAGGCAAAGAACGGCCCCGGATCTGATTTTCTGGGCTGGGTGGATCTTCCCGTAAACTATGACAAGGAAGAGTTTGCACGCATCAAGGCGGCTGCCGAGAGGATAAAGGACAAGTGCGATGTTTTCATCGTTATCGGTATAGGCGGCTCCTATCTCGGAGCAAGAGCTGCTATCGAGTTTTTAAAGTCCAACCTTTACAATGACCTGAAAAAGGATACGCCCGATATCTATTTTGTGGGCAACAGCATCAATCCTGCTTACCTCAATGAGGTCATCTCCATCTGTGAGGGCAGGGATGTCTGCGTGAACGTTATATCCAAGTCCGGAACGACTACCGAGCCTGCTCTTGCTTTCCGTATCTTCAAGAAGATGCTCGAGGACAAGTACGGCGCTGAGGAGGCAAAGACCAGGATCTTTGCAACTACCGACAAGGCTAAGGGAACACTCAAGCAGCTTTCCGATGAGGTGGGCTATGAGACCTTCGTAGTTCCTGATGATGTCGGCGGAAGGTTCAGCGTTCTTACTGCTGTGGGTCTTCTTCCTATAGCTGTTGCAGGCTGCGATATAGACAAGCTTATGGCAGGCGCTGCAAAGGGTATGGAGAAATACGGCAAGGATGACGGCAACGACGCTTATATCTATGCTGCTATCAGAAACATCCTTTACAGGAAGGGCAAGAGCGTTGAGATGCTCGTTTCCTATGATCCCTCGTTCACACTTATGGGCGAGTGGTTCAAGCAGCTTTACGGCGAGAGCGAGGGCAAGGACGCAAAGGGTATTTTCCCTGCAAGCGCTACCTTCTCCACCGACCTTCACTCACTGGGTCAGTTCATCCAGGACGGCTCGAAGATAATGTTCG
Organism: uncultured Ruminococcus sp.; assembly: GCA_902800795.1. Lineage (GTDB taxonomy): Bacteria > Bacillota > Clostridia > Oscillospirales > Ruminococcaceae > Hominimerdicola. The sequence continues at coordinate 10,652 of CADCFQ010000007.1, forward strand.
AGACCGTTGTACATATAAACAAGCCCAAGAGCGACCTCTTCCTTGAGGCTGACGAGGCTAACCTTGACGGACTCAACTTCCTGACAGGACAGAATATGAGCGTTGTCAATGAGAGAGCTTATCAGGGAACTATCCTTGCTCATACTGAGGGCGGCGTTCCTAACATCGTGCTCGAGCTTGATGACTGTTCGGAGGAGACACTGGGAGAGCTCATCTACTTCTTCGAGAAGGCTTGTGCGGTATCCGGATATATGCTGGGTGTGAACCCCTTCGATCAGCCGGGTGTCGAGAGCTATAAGAAGAATATGTTCGCTCTGCTGGGCAAGCCCGGTTATGAGGACGCAAAGGCTGCTCTTGAGGAGAAGCTGGGTTAAGATTTTGGTGATCGGAGCGGCATTATGCAGCTCTTGAAATATAGCTATTAAGCGGAACGGAGAGATTTTATGATCAATTTAATTCCAGGAAAAAAAGGTACAGGCAAGACTAAGGTGCTCGTAGAGGCTATCAAGAAGGCTGCCGAGAGCGCAACAGGTAATGTTGTCTGCATAGAGAGAGGAATGCAGCTGACGTATGATCTGCCTCACAAGGTAAGACTTGCAGACGCTGAGGAATACGGCATCAACAGCTATGACTGCTTCTATGGATTTGCAGCAGGTTTTCTTGCAAGCAATTATGATATTCAGGAGATCTTCGTTGACGGTATACTGAAGATCGGCGGAAGAGACTACGATGCTCTGGGCGATATGCTCGAGAAGCTGGCTATTCTTACCAAGGACGTCAACGTGACGATGACTGTTTCGGCTGATGCCGAAGAGCTCCCCGCAAAGGTAAGAGCATTCCTGAAATAGGCAGGGGCGAGCCCCTGCACCGCCACCCCCACCCATCGGGGAACGTGCAATACTAATAACTCCCCCTGCCCTCCCCGGAGGGGAGGGGGATAGCTTTGTTTTAGGCTTTTCAGTTGCACACTGCGTGAACCTTGGGAGATAGCTGAACTGTCCGTTTAACGACAAAGCGATAAGAATCCGCCAGGGTGTCCAGGGCGGGTCCAGCGCCGACCTGGGCGCTGGCAGGGTCCAGGGGCAGCGCCCCTCGGTCGCCCTCCGCAGAGGGCGAACCCCCCTGCCCACGGAGGCGCTCGGCAGGGGTGAATTGAAAAAAGTGTCCGGTGGACACTTTTTTCAAGAGGGGCGACCTGCAAGAGGGGCTTCCCCTGTGAGAAGCAAGAACAAGCTTTCCTCAAGCCGCTTGCGGCTTGACGAACGAACCTAAATTGCGGTTCAAATATAAGCAAGTGGTAAATTATAGCTTCGTGCAAAAAAGGTGTCGGCTTCGCCGACGATTTTGAATGGGGGCTTTCCCAGCGTAAGCGCTAGCTTATGCGTGCTCCCATACCCCTTCGGGGTCACACCCCAACCCCTTTGGCCACACATCTCTACAGGGGTGATAACTAAACTTAGGGGGGCTTTGCCTTGTGAGAAGCAGGAACGATCTCTCCTCAAGCTGCTTTGGGAATTCATAAAACCCAAATTTTTAACATTTAGCTATTGACAAAACGGAGAAAATAGGTTATAATCGTAATATTGTGAGGTGCAGAGAATGGTATTGTTTCTGAGTGACATCCTCAAAGGGAAGATTTTGGGCTATGGCTTTGACGGCCATATCCACCCCGAAGAGATATTTGCTCTGCCTGTCATTCTGTCTGAACCGATCAAGTTTGAAGGTCATGTCTCGCAAAACGGCGAAAAGCTGAAAGTCAGGGCCCATGTCAGTTTTGACGGGAGATTCTTTTGTCACAGGTGTATGATGGAGACCGAGCGCTTTTTTGAGTTCGACTTCAGCCACACACTGGTGCAGATAGACTACAGATACGATCCCTTGTGGGAATTTGCCCGCAAGAAGAACGATGAGGTCAAATGTCTGTGCGAACAGGTCGATATAACCGACGTGTTGACGGAGGATATTCTTGAGGCTATGCCGAGAAAGCTCTTGTGCAGTGAGGACTGTGAGGGCATTTTCGGCTGGTAGTACGAAAAGAGAGCTGAGCTGTCAGACTGTATAATCGACACTCGGGAGGAGGGTTTTTAAAATGGCAGTACCGAAGAGAAAGGTCTCCAAGGCAAGGAGAGACAAGAGGCGTTCCAACGTTTGGAAGCTTGATGCGCCCGCACTGAGCAAGTGCTCTAACTGCGGCGAGCTCACTTCACCCCACAGAGTCTGCAAGAACTGCGGCTTCTATAAGGGCGTTGAGGTCATCAAGGTCGTTGAGGACTGATTGCAAATATTGCGCATAAGGAAAAGGCTTCGCATGGTGCGGGGCTTTTTTTGTTTTAAATTTTTGCGAAAACCCTTTACTTTTTTCTTTATATATAGTATAATAACTATAAGTATATGCGCTGCGCTCTGTTCGTGGGGGACGGGGTGCGAACGTGTGTTCTGAGTTTATTCAAAAAGGAGCTTTTTCTATGGCTGATACACCTAAATACAAGAGGATACTCCTCAAGATGAGCGGCGAAGCACTCGCCGGAGACAAGAAGACAGGTCTCGACTTTGATGTGATCAACTCGTTTGCAAAAAGCATCAAGAAATGCGTTGACGCCGGCGTTGATGTCGGAATCGTCGTAGGCGGAGGCAACTACTGGAGAGGCCGTTCAAGCGGCGCTATGGACCGCACCAGAGCCGACCATATCGGAATGCTTGCCACCTGTATGAACTCGCTGGCAGTAGCCGACGGTCTGGAGAACGTGGGTCTCGAGGTAAGGGTGCAGACCGCTATCTCTATGCCCCAGATAGCCGAACCTTATATCCGCAACCGTGCGATGAGACATTTCGAGAAGGGAAGGGTCTGCATCTTCGGCTGCGGCACAGGAATGCCTTTCTTCTCGACAGATACAGCAGCAGCGCTGAGAGCTGCCGAGATAGAGGCGGATATCTTCTTTAAGGCCACAATGGTGGACGGCGTTTATGATAAGGACCCAAAGAAATATGATGACGCTGTAAAGTACGATCAGCTGTCCTTTGACGATATACTCTCGAAGGAGCTCCATGTTATGGATATGACTGCCGCTACGATGTGCAAGGACAACCATATCCCTATCCTTGTATTCGACCTTGGCAGACCCGACAATATCTTTGATGCCTGCATGGGCGCCGACATCGGCACCCTTATCAAGGGCAGCGGAGACTATGAGGGCTGATAAACGATAACACACGACCATATGACAGGCGATCGTAAACTGCGGAAAAAACGGTATCTCCACCGCAGGGGAGAATACCTTTTTGCGCACAGCCCCGAGCTGCCGCAGGCAGCGAGAGCAATACTATGTGATCGGCTGAATCTTATATAATGAACGGAGGATAAATATGAAAGAGATCAAGAACAGAGCTAAGGAAAAAATGGAAAAGACCGTAAATGTGCTCCTTTCCGACTTTGCGACTATCCGAGCAGGAAGAGCAAACCCCAATGTTCTCAATAAGGTAACTGTTGACTATTACGGCGCACCCACACCTATAAACCAGGTTGCGGCTGTTTCCGTTGCCGAGGCAAGGGTACTGGTCATCACACCCTGGGACAAGACTATCCTCAAGCAGATCGAGAAGGCTATCCAGGCATCTGACGTGGGCATCAATCCGCAGAACGACGGACAGGTGCTGAGACTCGTGTTCCCTCAGCTGACAGAGGACAGACGTAAGGAGATCGTCAAGGACGTAAAGAAGATGGGCGAGGATTCCAAGGTAGCAGTACGTTCTATCAGAAGAGACGCTATCGAGAAGATAAAGAAGCTGAAGAAGAACAACGAGATCACCGAGGACGAGCAGAAGGACGGCGAGGACGACATCCAGAAGTTGACCGACAAGTTCATCAAGGAGATCGACGGCTACGTTTCCGAGAAGGAGCAGGAAGTACTCAGCTTGTAAGAGTGTATTTTACCAAGCATCACCTCCGGTGATGCTCGCCGCACGGCTTTGCCTCTGGCGGAATACGAAACAAAGCTGAAAAACACAACAAAGCTAAAATACGCAAAAAAGCTGAAATAATCCGCCAGGGGATCAAAAGTTTGGGTCGAGCCTTTTCAAAGGCTCGCAGGGTCCAGGGGCGGCGCCCATGGTCGCCCTCCGCAGAGGGCGAAATCCCCCTTGATACGGAGGCGCTCGAAAAGGGTGAATTCAAAAACAGTCCGGTGGACTGTTTTTGAAGAGGGGAAGCCCTGCAAGAGGGGCTTCCCCTTTGAGAAGCAAGAAGATAACCTAGAGAGTGGTTCTGCTTTTTTCTAAGTGCAAAAGGCAGGCTTCGTGCGATTGCAAGGTGTCGGCTTCGCCGACGATTTTGAATGAGGGCTTTCCGGTCGCCCTCATACACCTTCGGTTACACATCTCTACAAGGGTGATAAATCACCGGAAGAATTGAATGGAGTGATCTAGTTGGCAAAGACAGTTTCTTTCCCCGAGGGCACACAGGTGCCGTGCCATGTCGGCGTGATAATGGACGGCAACGGCAGGTGGGCAAAGAAAAGAGGGCTGCCCCGTAAATTCGGCCACAGAGAGGGCGCCAAGACCTTTCGTGAGATAACCCGCCACGCCAAACGCTGCGGTATATCTTATATAACCTACTACGCTTTCTCCACCGAGAACTGGAAGCGCCCCAAGGATGAGGTCGATGCCATAATGGAGCTGTTCGAGAAATATCTTGATGAGGTGAGAGACTTTATCGAGGAGAATATCCGTGTGCGCTTTATCGGCGACAGGACTATGCTCTCGGAAAACCTGCAAAGGAAAATGGCTTCTGTCGAGGAGGACTCGAAGGACTTCGATTCGATGACGCTGGTGCTGGCTATCAATTACGGCGGTCAGGACGATATCGTCCATTCCTGCAGACAGCTGGCAGAAATGGTCAAAAAAGGCGAGCTTGAACCGGAGGACATAACCGCTGATATGCTCGAGAGCCGCCTTTACACCGAGGACATCCCCCCCTGTGACCTTGTTATAAGGCCCAGCGGCGAGCAGAGGCTCTCAAATTTCCTTATTTGGCAGGCGGCTTATGCCGAGTTCTACTATACAAATATCCTCTGGCCCGACTTTAAGGGCGAGGACCTTGAAAAAGCTGTGATCGCTTACAGCGAAAGAAACAGAAGATTCGGAGGTGTCTGAATGAAGACACGAATAATTTCGGCAGCGGTAGCGATAGTTGTCGCTGTTGTGCTGTTGATACTGCATGATACGTTTATATTCAATATTGCCATAGGTTTCCTCTCGGTGGTCGCACTGACGGAGATATTCAAGGCAACAAAGATGAACCGCCATCCGGCTGAGGTCTATGTGTGCTGCGCTTATGCCGCTGTGGACGTTATATTGCCGCTGTTCTGGATGAAGGGTCATCTCTATTTTCTCAGCTCCAGGCTCTACTTCGGGCTGTTCATCGTTGCGATGTGCGTGCTGCTGTTAAAGAAACACGACACTATGAAGGCTCCCGAGACCTTCTTTATGATAGGCATCACCTGGCTCATAACCTATGCGTTCCAGACCCTGCTGCTGCTGTCATCCCGTCCCAAGGGCGGAGTGTTCCTGCTGGTCATCACTCTCTGTGCGGCGTGGCTTGCAGACAGCGGAGCTTATTTCGCAGGAACGTTTTTCGGAAAGACAAAGCTTTGCCCGGGAATAAGTCCCAAGAAGACCGTCGAGGGTCTTGTGGGCGGAGTGCTCTCGAACGGAGTGCTCATGCTCGTTATCAGCCTTGTCTATGACAAGATGCTCAAGGGCGAGGATGTAAACTACATCGGCGTTTTTGCCGCAGGAATGATAGCGGCGCTGCTCGGCCTTGTGGGAGACCTGACAGCTTCCGTTATCAAGAGACAGACAGGTATAAAGGACTACGGCAACATAATGCCGGGTCACGGCGGTGTTATGGACCGCTTTGACAGCGTCCTGCTGGTGGCACCCTTCATGTACTACATGACCACCCAGGGACTGATACTCAAATAATATAGAGGTGTCCGCTTTTTTGGACAGTTACAAAGCATAGCTTCGCCGCAAAGGTTCGGTCGGGGATATGCTTTCCTCTGTTTAGCAGGGGCGAGCCCCTGCACCGCCGCCCCCCCAGGGGCGAGCCCCTGCACCGCCGCCCCCACCCACCGGGGCTGTGTGAAAATAAATAGCTTGCTTTGCCCTCCCCTCGGGGAGGGGGGAAGCCAGTATTCAGGCTTATCAATATTTTCGCAGCGTTGATTCAAGGCAGAGATACGCAACGTTTGACACAAAAAATCAATGGGAGATAATAAAATGCAGTGTATCACAATTTTAGGTTCTACCGGTTCAATAGGCACCCAGGCATTGGATGTGGCAAGAAAGCATAACATTAAGGTGAAGGCGGTCGCTGCCGCAAACAGCGCCGAAAAGCTGGCGCAGCAGGCAAAGGAGCTTTCGGTCAGCTGTGCCTGCATTTATAACGAGGACAAGAAAGCAGAGCTTGATGAATACCTCAGAGGCACCGGCATAAAGACCCTTTGCGGCATGGAAGGCCTCAAAGAGATAGCCTCAATGGACGGCATCGACAAGATGCTCAACAGCGTTGTGGGCATGGTGGGCTTCGAGCCGACACTGGCGGCCATAAGAAAGGGCACGGCTGTGGCGCTTGCGAACAAGGAGACCCTTGTTGCCGGCGGCGACCTTGTCATGAGGGAAGCACACGAGAGAAATGTCCCCATATACCCCGTTGACAGCGAGCACAGCGCTGTTTTCCAGGCGCTTCAGGGAAACGAGGGCAACAGGATAAAAAAGCTTATCTTAACAGCCTCGGGCGGACCGTTTTTCGGGAAAACAAGACAGGAGCTTGAGAACGTCACGATAGATCAGGCGCTTGCTCACCCTAACTGGTCGATGGGCAGAAAGATTACCACCGACTCTGCTACCCTTATGAACAAGGGACTTGAATTTATCGAGGCTATGCACCTGTTCGGCATCAGCGCCGACCAGATAGAGATAGTTGTCCACAGGCAGAGCGTTGTCCATTCGGCGATAGAGTTCGAGGACAACTCGGTGATAGCCCAGATGGGCGTGCCGGATATGAAGATACCTATCCAGTATGCGCTTCTGTATCCTCACAGGTGCGAGTGCGACACCGGAAGGCTCGACCTGACGGCGCTGGGAAGCCTTACCTTCGAGAAGCCCGACCCCGAGACCTTCGAGTGTCTGTCGGCCTGCATAAAGGCGATAAGAAAGGGCGGAACTCTCCCGGCGGCGGTAAACGGCGCAAACGAAGCGGCGGTGGCAGCCTTCCTTGATAACAGGATAGGCTTCCTCGATATTGGAAAGATAGTCAATACTGTCTGCGAAAATGCAGAATATAAAGAGATAGAAAACGAGAGCGATGTGCTTGAGGCTGACCGCCTTGCGAGAGAGCAGGCAGCAAAGCTCATAGAGACTCTCGGCAGATAAAGAACATCAGAAAGGCGAAACAATGGGCATAGTTTTTGCGATAATCATTTTTGAAGTGATAATCATAATCCACGAGCTTGGCCACTTTGTTGCGGCAAAGGCCAGCGGCGTCAAGGTGAACGAGTTTGCGATAGGCATGGGGCCTGCGATCTTCAAGAAGAAAAAGGGCGACACACAGTATTCGCTCAGGCTGTTCCCCATAGGCGGCTACTGCGCTATGGAGGGCGAGGACAACGGAAGCGATGACGAGCGCTCCTTCGGCAAGCAGAAGCTTTACAAGCGCATCATCATCGTGTGCGCAGGCGTGTTTATGAACTTTGTGCTGGGGCTTATCATAATCATCATAAACACCTGCCGTATGGACGCTATCACCACAACAAAGATAGCACGGTTTGAAAACGACCAGGCGATGTCTCACCAGACAGGGCTTGAGGTGGACGACGAGATAATAAAGATAAACGGTATGCGTATCTTCACCTCGATGGACATATCCTACCAGTTCCAGAACGATGAGGACAGCGTGTTCGATATGGTGGTGCTGCGTGACGGCAAGAAGGTGGAGCTTGAAAACGTAAGCTTTGCGGTCAGCGACAAGATGATGCACATAGATTTTCTTGTTTATCCCCAGAAGCTGACGGTGGGCTCTGTTATAGCCGAGTCCTTCAAGACGGCGGCCACGGACGGCAGGCTGATCTATATAACGCTGTTTGATATGATAAGAGGAAAGTATTCTCTGAAGGACCTTTCGGGTCCTGTGGGGATAGTTGATTCGATGAACCAGGTTGTCGAGAGCGAGACAGACGAGGAGACCGGCAAGATAGACTGGTCGGCGCTTATGGACACAATGCTGTCGCTGGCGTCGTTCATCTCGATAAACATTGGTATATTCAATTTACTGCCGCTGCCGGCGCTTGACGGAGGAAGGCTGGTATTCCTGATAGTTGAGGGAATAAGGGGCAAGCCGGTGCCGCCGGAGAAGGAGGGCATGGTGCATCTTATCGGAATGGCTGCGCTGCTGCTGTTCATGGCGGTCATCACGGTGAGCGATATAATCAAGCTGTTCTGAGCGATCAACGCACAAAGCTGAAAAACACAACAGAGCGATAAAAATCCGCCAGGGTGTCCAGGGCGGGTCCAGCGCCGACCTGGGCGCTGGCATGGTCCAGGGGCGGCGCCCCTGGTCGCCCTCCGCAGAGGGCGAAACACCCCTTATATCCGGAGGCGCTCGAAAAGGGTGAATTCAAAAACAGTCCGGTGGACTGTTTTTGAAGAGGGGAAGCCCTGCAAGAGGGGCTTCCCCTTGTGAGAAGCAAGAACCATTTTCCCTCAAGTCGCTTGCGGCTTGACGGAGTGCTTGTGGATAAACGGATAACCTAGAGCGTGGTTCTGCTTTTTTCTAAGTGCAGAAGGCAGGCTTCGTGCGATTGAAAGGTGTCGGCTTCGCCGACGGATTTAAATGGGGGCTTTCCCAGCGTGAGCGAAGCTTATGCGTGCTCCCATACCCCTTCGGGTGGACATTCACCCCAGCGTAAGCGAAGCTTATGCGTGCTCCCATACCCCTTCGGACAGACATCTCTACAGGGGTGAAAACCGCCAAGTGAAATGCACGGACAAGCACGGAAAAGTACTGATATTTCAGGAAAGGAAAAGACTATGATAAACGTACACCCTGTCAGACTAGGTGACTACACCTTTGACGGAAACCACATATATATACAGTCGATGCTCAACACCGAGGCTCATGATATCGAGGGCTCGGTGGCGCAGGCTGTGGAGCTCGAAAAGGCAGGCTGCGAGATAATCAGAGCCGCAATACCTGATATGGATGCGGTCAAGCTCATACCTGCGCTGAAAGAGAAGATATCGGTGCCGCTGGTGGCGGATATCCACTTTGACTACCGCCTTGCTCTTGCGGCTGCGCAGGCAGGCATAGACAAGATAAGGATAAACCCCGGGAACATCGGCGACCGTGAGAACACCAAGGCCGTTGTGGACGAATGCAGAAGACGGCATATCCCCATAAGGATAGGCGTAAACGGCGGCTCTCTGGAAAAGGAGCTTTTGGAGCGCTACGGCTCTCCTACTCCCGAAGCACTGGTCGAAAGCGCTATGCGCCACGTTAAGATACTTGAAGAGCTTGACTTTGAGGACACAGTTATCTCTATCAAGTCCTCCAATGTCCCAACGATGATAAAGGCTTACAGGCTCTGCCGTGAGCGCTGTGCTTATCCTCTGCATCTCGGCGTTACCGAGGCCGGGACAGAGAGAATGGGTCTTATAAAATCAGCCGCCGGAATAGGCTCGCTGCTGGTGGACGGCATAGGCGAGACCATAAGGGTCAGCCTTACTGACAGCCCCGTCAAGGAGATAGCGGCGGCAAAGGATATACTCAAAGCCGTCGGAAAGGGCAGCGGTGTAGAGATAGTTTCCTGTCCCACCTGCGGACGCACACAGATAGACCTGATAGGTCTTGCAAACCGAGTCGAGGACGCCACACGGCACCTTGACAAAAACATAAAGATAGCCGTTATGGGCTGTATAGTCAACGGCATAGGCGAGGGCAGAGAAGCCGACATCGGCATAGCCGGCGGCAAGGGTAAGGCCGTTATCTTCAAAAAAGGCGAGAAGCTCTGCACCGTTGACGAGAAGGATGCCCTCACGGCTCTGCTTGCCGAGATAGAAAAACTGTAAAATAAACGAAGGGAAGTATATCGATTGTTTAATAAACTGACTCATAAGGTATTCGGCGGACTTAAAATGACCTGGCCGAGAGTGATCATCTTTGCGGTGATAATGGGTGTATATACAGCGCTCTGTGCGCTTCTTGCTCCCGACGGCAATTCGTTCCACGATATCGCTGTCGTTATGTCGCCCTGGGTGCTCCCTGCGCTGATAGTGATCCTCAACTGCAAGACCCCCTGGGAGGCAGCCGCAAAGGTTTTTGTGTTCTTTCTCATCTCCCAGCCGCTGGTCTACCTTATCCAGGTGCCGTTCTCCGATATGGGGTGGAAGCTTTTCGGCTACTATCCCTATTGGTTCAAGTTAACCCTTGCGACCATCCCGGCAGGCTTTGCGGCGTGGTTCTGCAAGAAGGGGAACATCCTCTCGGCTGTTATCCTCTCGGGCGGTATGGCTCTTATGGCGCTGGAGGGCGCAGGCTTTGCAAAGAGAGCATTCACCAGCTTCCCGGACGGCCTGCTCTCGGCGATAGTTATCCTGGGGCTCATCCCCGTGTTTATTTTCGGGATACTCAGGACCAAGCGTGCAAGGATAATCGCCTGCACACTTACCGCTGTAATAATAGTCGGGATATTCGTTTACACCTTTGTGATAAACTCAGATTCAGGCAGGGTCAGTGAGCGGATAGTAAACGCCGAATACGGCATAACCGTGGATAATATGGACAAGTCAAGCGTTGAGTCCGACAATGAAAACATCACAGCAGAGCTTTACGAAAATGACGGGGTCTGCTGGGTGAGGGTCGAATTCAAGGAAAACGGAGAGGCTCATCTTACCTTTGAGAACCCAAAGGGAGAAAAGTATCAGATGCTGGTGACCTGTGAAAAGACAGCCTCGGGCTACTCTATGGGCAGTGAGGATCTGGGCAGAAAGAAATAAGTATCAAGGACAGATAATAAATGACAGAACAGACGATAATGACGCTCTTTGAGGAATATAATGCGCTTATCCCGAAGGAGCTGGAAAACGGAAAGATACTCAAGCTCGAGCTTGACGGCGACAACAGCGGCATAACTGTGACCGCCGCCTTTGAAAGGCCTGTGAGCTTTGGTTCGGTGACAAAATTTCGTGAGGATATGCGCCGGGTCATGGGGCTCTCCCGCTTCGAGCTTTTGCCAAAATACGCTCCCGACAAGCTGAGCGCCGATTATTTCGGCGAGCTTTGCCTGTTTTTAAAGAGCCGCTGTCCGCTGGTCAACGGCTTTCTGAACGGCGCAGAAGCCAGACTTGAAGAGGACAATACCTTTGTGGTGGAGCTTAAAAACGGCGGCTACGACCTCTTGCAGCAGGTAGGTGCGGAGCACCAGTTTGCAAAGCTTGTGAGGGAGATGTTCTCCTGTTCTGCCTCTGTCCGCTTTGAGGGCGTTCTGGAGACAGACCAGGCCGCCAACGACGAGCGCAAAAAGCAGGAGCTGGATGCAAGACCCGAAACAAAGAAGCTTATAGAAAACGCTAAGAAGCAGCCCGAGCCCGCAAGGCTCAAAGACAACGGCAGCGGCCCTGTGAACTTCAGGACGGCTACTATCGACCTGCGCCGTTTTTCGCTTCTGTGCGATGACTCAGCTGTGCTTATGGGTGCGCCCCTCAGCTCCGAGAGCGAGCTTACAAAAATGGCTGACGCCAATGAAAACAGCGGCGATGTCATCGTCTGGGGAGATATTTTCTCGAAGCCCGAGACAAGGGAGACAAAGAACGGTATGCTTATAGCTACCTTCTTCATCACTGACTATACCTCATCCTTCTCTGTAAAGCTCCTGGGCTCAAACAACACCTTCAAGAAATCCAAGAACCTTAAAAAAGCCGTTCTCGAGCAGATGCTCTCGGGCTACATAAAGGAGGGCGCAACTCTGCTTATGAGGGGCCACCTTGAAGAGGACAGCTATGACCATAACATCTATTTCATGCCCGACACCATTATGTCTGTCAAGCACGAAAAGGAAAAGGACACCTGCGAGCAGAAGAGAGTTGAGCTCCACTGCCATACTAATATGTCTCAGAACGACGCTATGACGCCGGCTTCAAAGCTGGTGGAGAAGGCCTTCGGCTGGGGCCACAGGGCTATAGCCATAACCGACCACGGCTGTGTCCAGGCGTTCCCGGAGGCGGTCAACACCGCAAGGGGCATCCGCAAGGGCGGCTCTGATTTCAAGCTTATCCTCGGCGTGGAAGCATACGAGGTCAACAACGACGAGCGCATTTTCACAGGCATCGACAGCAGGAGACTGACAGACGAGATAATCTGCTTTGACCTTGAGACCACAGGCACCGACCCCGAAAAGGACAGGATAATCGAGATAGGTGCGGTCAGGGTCAGGGGTCTTGAGATAGTTGACACCCTTGATATAATGGTGGACCCCGAGGGGCCTATACCCGAGTTTATCCAGGGGCTGACAGGGATAACCGACGATATGGTAAAGGGCGCCGAAAAGCAGGAGACAGCTCTGCGCCGCTTTATAGAGTTCTGCGGCGAGAAGCCCGTGCTCTGCGCCCACAATTCACGCTTTGACACAGGGTTCGTGTCGTCCCTTTGCAGACAGCTGGATATAAAATTTGAATTTTCACACTTAGACACTGTGCCTATGTCACAGATAATGCTGCCGGAGCTTAAAAAGCACAAGCTCAATGTGGTGGCAGAGCATTTTGGCTTCGGCGACTTCAACCACCACCGTGGCGGCGATGACGCAGAGACCTTAGCTAAGATCTTTATCAGGCTTTCAGAGATGCTTATAAAGCAGTATCCCCTTGTTGATGTTACCGTTGACAAGCTCAATTCTCTGCTTGCGGACGAGGACGATGTGCTCTCGAAGCCGGCCTACCACCAGATAATCCTGGTGAGAAACAACACAGGCCTTAAAAACCTTTACAAGCTGATATCAGACTCGAACCTGAAATATTTCAAGCGCCGTCCCCGTATCCCCAAGTCGGAGCTTACCCGTCACCGTGAGGGTCTTATCATAGGAAGCGCCTGCTCACAGGGCGAGCTTTTCACTGCCATTATGGAGAAAAAGCCCTGGCCGGAGCTTTTGCAGATAGCTTCGTTCTATGACTATCTCGAGGTACAGCCTATCGGCAACAACGCCTATATGCTCAGAGAGGGGATAGTCAACTCCAATGAGGAGCTCCAGGAGCTTGACCGCACCGTTATCCGAATAGCGGAAGCTTTGGGCAAGCCTGTGTGCGCCACAGGTGACGTACACTTTATGGAAAAGACGGATGCGGCTTTCAGAGCCGTTATCCAGGACTCCATGGGCTATACCGACTGCGACAGGCAGCCGCCCCTTTATCTTAAGACCACTCAGGAGATGCTGTCTGACTTTGCTTATCTCGGCGAGGACAAGGCCTTTGAGATAGTGGTCAAGAACCCGAATATGATAGCGGATATGTGCGACCCCGACCTTAAAGCCTTCCCCGACGGCACCTATACACCCTCGATCGAGGGTTCTATCTATCAGCTCCAGATAATCTGCTGGAGAAAGTGCTGCTCTATCTACGGCGACTGCGACCCCGACTCTATAGAGGTCCCCGAGGGCGAGGATGTTGATGTTTCGCAGTATTTTGAGGGACATATCCCTGATATAGTTTTCCAGAGACTCAAGCGTGAGCTTGCGTCCATTATAAAACACGGCTTTGCCGTGCTCTATATGATCTCACAGAAGCTTGTGGCCAACTCAAACGAGAACGGCTATCAGGTGGGCTCCCGTGGCTCGGTCGGCTCGTCCTTCGTGGCGTCGATGTCGGGCATCTCCGAGGTAAACCCTCTCCAGCCACACTATGTCTGCCGCAAGTGCAATTACAGCGAGTTCATAACCGACGGTTCGGTGGGCTCGGGCTTCGACCTGCCGCCAAAGAAATGTCCACGCTGTGACCATGACCTTCACCGTGACGGCCACGATATCCCCTTCGAGACCTTCCTCGGCTTCGACGGAGACAAGGCTCCTGATATCGACCTTAACTTCTCGGGCGACTATCAGGCAAGAGCTCACCGCTACACAGAGGAGCTCTTCGGCTCGGATCACGTTTTCAAGGCCGGAACTATCGGCATGATACAGGAAAAAACAGCCTTTGGCTATGTTATGAAATACCTTGAAAAGCGCAAGCCCAGCCCGGACGCTCCGCTGAAAGTCTCAAAGGCGGAGATAGAAAGGCTCAAGCTCGGCTGCTGCGGAGTAAAGAGAACGACCTCTCAGCACCCGGGCGGAATGGTCGTTATCCCCGGTGACTACGAGGTAACGGACTTTACCCCTGTCCAGCACCCGGCTGATAAGACGGATTCGGACATGGTCACCACCCACTTCGACTTCCGCTCTATGCACGACACTATCCTGAAGCTCGACGAGCTCGGCCACGATAACCCGACGATGTATAAATATCTCGAGGACTTCACCGGAATGGACATAAACGCCTGTCCCATGTCGGACCCGGACGTTTATTCGCTGTTCACATCCCCGAAGGCTCTGGGCGTCACAGAGGACGACATCCTCTGCAAGACGGGAACTCTGGGTATCCCCGAGATGGGAACGCCCTTCGTAAGACAGATGCTCCTTGATGCCAAGCCCAAGAATTTCTCGGACCTTTTGCAGATATCCGGCCTTTCCCACGGAACGGACGTGTGGCTCGGAAACGCACAGGAGCTCATCGCAAACGGCACCTGTGACATTTCCAATGTTATCGGAACGAGAGACAGTATCATGACCTATCTTCTTTATCACGGGCTCGAGCCAAAGCTTGCCTTCAAGATAATGGAGATAACCCGTAAGGGCAAGGCACCAAAGCTCCTGACCGAGGAGATGAAAGCCGATATGAGAGCCCACGATGTGCCGGAGTGGTATATCGAGAGCTGTCTGAAAATAAAGTATATGTTCCCGAAGGCCCATGCCGCCGCTTATGTTACTGCGGCGATAAGGCTGTGCTGGTTCAAGGTGCATATGCCGATATATTTCTATGCGACATATTTTACTGTCAAGGGCGGAGACTTTGATGCCGACAGCGCAGTAAGGGGCAAGGATGTAGTAAGGAGCAGGATAGAGGAGCTTTCGTCCCGACCCAAGGACGAGCTCAGCGGCAAGGACTCGGATGTTCTCGATATCCTTATGATAGAAAACGAGATGCTTGCCCGTGGGATGAGCTTTTTGCCTGTGGACATCCACAAGTCTCACGCAACCATTTTCCAGGTCGAGGAGGACGACAAGCTGAGGCTGCCCTTTGTGGCGCTCGACGGTGTCGGCGAGAGTGCGGCTAAGAGCATCTATGAAAAAGCGCAGAACGGAGACTTTATCTCCATCGAGGAATTCCAGCAGCAGAGCGGTGTTTCAAGTGCCGTTATCGATACGCTCGAGCGCTATAACGCTTTCGGCGATATGCCTAAATCCAATCAGCTCACGCTGTTTTAATGGTTCGTTCCTACAAAGATGCTAAAAAGCTCCGGCTTCGCTGTTGACAAATCCGGCGGAATATGTTACCATAGTGCTATGATACTATGGTAATAGTTTACTACGCTAAAGTGAATGAGAGGAAACAGTATGAAAAGATACGATCTTATAACCCCCGAGGGAACAAGAGACCTTCTGTTTGAAGAATGCAAGGCAAGAAGAGAGGTCGAGAACAAGCTTACAGGGCTTTTCTCGGGGCTCGGCTACAGCGAGGTCGTTACACCCGGGATAGAGTTCTACGATGTTTTCAGCGGAAGCAGCCGCAACTTCATGCAGGAGAACCTTTACAAGATGACCGACTCGAAGGGCAGGCTCATAGTTATGCGCCCCGACTCCACGATCCCGATAGCAAGGCTCGTGGCAACAAGGCTCAAGGATGCGCAGCTGCCTTTAAGACTTTTTTACAGCCAGAGCGTTTATCAGAACAATGCGCTTTTAAAGGGCAAGACCGACGAGAACGTTATGGCAGGAATAGAGCTCATTGGCGGCCGCAACAGCAAGAGAGCAGACTATGAGGTGCTGTGTACGGCTGTGACAGCGCTTTCCGAGTTTGACAGGGAAAATTTCAGGCTGGAGCTTGGACATATAGGCTATTTCAAGGAGCTTGTGGCAAAGCTTGATGTTGATGAGGGTGTGCGTGAGGACATAAGGATGCTCATTTCCACAAAGAACTATCCTGCCCTCAATGACCTGCTTGGAGAGGTCGGCGACAACGCCGTTACCAATGCTTTGAAACAGCTGCCCGCTCTTTTCGGCGGCGCCGAGGTTTTTGACAGGGCAGAGAAGATATATACAGACGATAAGATCAGCAGGATACTCAAGGACCTCCGTGAGGAATACGAGCGCCTGTCGGCTCTGGGCTTCGAGGGCAAGATCTCTGTGGATCTGGGTATCGTTTCGCATACAGCTTACTACACCGGGATAGTGTTCAGGGGCTATCTTTCCGAGATAGGCCAGACCGTTTTGAAGGGCGGCCGCTATGACGGGCTGATAGGCGAGTTCGGCCAGGATTGTACGGCTGTGGGCTTCGGCATAAATGTGGGAGCTGTGGCAAGGCATCTGAGCCGCATAGGCGAGAAGAGCGAGCTCAAAACTCCCGATGCGATAGTTTACGGCGACAAGGGCTATGTTGTCGAGGCAATAAGCTACGCACAGAAGCTTGTAAGCGCCGGCAGCTGTGTAGAGAATTCGCTTTTTGATACCTTTGAGGAGACCCTTGACTATGCAAAGGACAGGGGTATCAAGAAAGTCATCAGAGTAGCAGACGATATCACAGAGACAAGTGTAGGATAAGGAGATAAAGGGATGAATACCAAACCATTGAGGATAGCCCTCACAAAGGGCAGACTTGAAAAGGACACAGTGGGACTGCTCGAGAAGATAGGCTTTGACTGCACCGCTGTGAGAGAAAAGGGAAGAAAGCTCATCCTTCCGATAAAGGATGCAAACGCTGAGGTCGTGCTTGCAAAGGCAAACGACGTTATCACCTATGTTGAGCACGGCGTGTGCGACTTAGGCGTTGTGGGCAAGGACACCATTATGGAGATGCAGGGCAAGTTCTTTGAGATGGTGGACCTCGGCTTCGGCAGATGCAAGTTTGCGCTGGCAGTTAAAAAGGGAAACGATTTTTATAGCGGCTTCGGAGTAAAGACCGTTGCCACAAAGTATCCGAATATCACAAGGCGCTTTTTTGAAGCAAAGGGCATGGACGTTGAGATAATCAAGATCGAGGGCTCTGTCGAGCTGGCACCGCTGCTGGAGCTGGCTGACGGTATAGTCGATATCGTCGAGACGGGCACGACCCTCAAGGAGAACGGCCTTGAAGTCTATGAGGACGTTTGCCCTATCTCCGCAAGGCTCATAGTGAATACCGTAAGCTTGAAGCTTCGTCAGAAAGAGATAGAGGAGCTTGTGGGTCTTATAGTGAAAAACCTGTAAAAAGAAAGGAAGACCGATAATGATCGACATAAAGAAGATATATGTAAACGGCACCGACGAGGTGGAGTTTTTCAAGCAGCTGGAGAAGAGAAGCGGCGAGACCGACAAGAAGGTAACAGCTGTTGTAAGCGAGATAATCGAGACCGTTAAAAACGGCGGAGACGAGGCTGTAAAGGCTTATACCGAAAAGTTTGACGGCAAGCTCCCTGAGTATTATGAGGTGCCAAGAGATGTAATAAACGATGCTTTGACAGAAGCTGACCAGCGCTTTGTTGATGCGCTTCTCAATTCCATAGCAAACATCACAGACTTCCACCAGAGACAGAAGTCCCAGAGCTTTGTCAACGCAAGAGCTGACGGCTGCATCATGGGGCAGAAGGTGAGAGGTCTTGGCAAGGTAGGCCTTTACGTTCCCGGCGGCACAGCAGCCTATCCCTCAAGCGTGCTTATGAACGCTGTTCCTGCAAAGATCGCAGGAGTCGGCGAGATAATAATGGTGACACCTCCTCTGAAGGACGGCACCCCCAACAAGGATATCCTTGTGGCTGCTGCTCTGTGCGGAGTTGACAGGGTGTTTATGGCAGGCGGCGCACAGGCTATCGCTGCTCTTGCCTACGGCACCGAGCAGATACCCAAGGTGGACAAGATAGTAGGCCCCGGAAATATCTATGTTGCAACAGCAAAGAAGCTCCTTTACGGAACTGTGGATATAGACATGGTGGCAGGCCCCAGCGAGATCCTCGTTATGGCTGACGATTCGGCAGACCCGAAGTTCGTTGCCGCAGACCTTATGTCCCAGGCAGAGCACGATGTTCTTGCATCCTCTATCCTTGTAACGACCAGCGAGAGAGTCGCTGACGAGACTATAAAAGAGATAGACAGACAGATGCAGTATCTTGACAGAAAGGATATCATCGAGAAGTCGCTGACCACCTACGGCGCAGTAATGGTCTGCGAGAGCGCTGACCAGGCTGTGGAGATGGCTAACCGCTATGCTCCCGAGCACCTGGAAGTTTTGTTCGAGAACCCCATGGAATATGTGGGCAGGCTCGATAACGCAGGCTCTGTGTTCCTCGGTTCCTATGCTTCCGAGCCTCTCGGCGACTACTATGCAGGACCTAACCACGTTCTTCCCACAAGCGGCACCGCAAGGTTCTTCTCGCCTCTGGGAGTAAACAGCTTCGAGAAGCGTTCGAGCTTCATCTACTATACCGAGGACGCTTTAAGAGAAGCTAAGGACGACATCGTTCTTGTGGCAGAAAAAGAGGGTCTTACCGCTCACGCAAATGCTATCAAGGTAAGGTTCGAGGATTGACCTATGTCACAGGGACTTACAGCAGCGCTCATCGTCACGGCGGCGGCAGGAGCAGCACCCATTATCTATATGTTTATAAGCCGTATTGTGACGGGCTTTTCAAGAAAACGTGTGAGCGCAGCCCTTGCAGGGTTTGCAGTGGGCTATCAGACAGCGAAAAAGGATGTCGTCTATCCGCTTGAAAAGCGACAGGAGCTTGAGGGCGAGGCGATAAGAGCGGTGCTGGAGTTTGAAGAAAACGGCGAGACTTATCGCTGTGTCAGCAGGGGAGAATATGAGGGAGCAGCGTTTGACAGGATGTTCTCTTCAGACAATAACGAGCTCCTTTGCAAGAAGAAAGCTCCCGGCAGCGACGTTATCATAGTTAAGGAATACAGCCGCAGGAGAAGAAGGACAGCGCTTGCCTTTCTGACCCTTGCGTTCTTAGCGTCAGCGATAGAGCTGACGGCGGCAGTATATATGGGAAAGATCTAGGTGATTATTATGAGAACAGCACAGATCAGCAGAAAAACAAAGGAAACAGAGATCGAGATCTTTGTCAGGCTCGACGGCGAGGGCAGAGTCAATATCGACACGGGCATAGGCTTCTTTGACCATATGCTCACAGCGTTCGGCGTTCACAGCGGGATAGATCTTGATGTAAGATGCAAGGGCGACCTTTATGTGGATGCTCACCACTCGGTGGAGGACACAGGCATCTGTCTTGGCAAAGCCTTTGCCGAAGCTCTCGGCGACAAGGCAGGCATCAGCCGCTACGGCACCGCCTTTGTGCCTATGGATGAGAGCCTTTGCTTCTGCTCTCTTGATATAAGCGGAAGACCCTTCCTCGTTTTCAGCGGAGATTTCAGTGATGACAGGGTGGGCGAGTTTGACACCTGCCTTACCGAGGAGTTTTTCAGAGCCTTTGCTTTCAATGCCGGCATAACGCTCCACATAAATGAGCTTTACGGCAAGAATGACCACCACATAATAGAAGCCATGTTCAAGGCCTGCGCACACGCTCTTAAAGACGCAGTAAAGCTCTCGGGCGGAGCAGTCCTTTCGACAAAGGGAGTTTTGGAATGATCGCAATTATCGACTATGGCGCAGGAAATATCTTCTCGGTAAAGAATGCGCTGGATTTTCTTGGTGTCAAAAGCGCTCTTACCTCCGACCCGGGAGAGATACTCTCGGCTGACAAGGTGATACTCCCCGGTGTGGGCGCCTTTCAGTGGGCTATGGACAAGCTGGAGCAGAGCGGCCTTGTGGACACCGTAAAAAAGGCTGCGTCAGAGAAGCCCTTTATGGGTATCTGTCTCGGTATGCAGCTGCTTTTCGACAAAAGCTTTGAGTTCGGCGAGCGTGAGGGCCTGGGGCTTATAAAGGGCTATGTTGACCGCATCCCGGACACGGGGCTCGTCATCCCCCACATGGGCTGGAACAAGCTTGAGTATAACAGACAGTGTCCGCTGTTTGAAGGCCTCGGCGAGGACGAGTATGTTTACTTTGTCCACTCCTATCAGGCTTACTGCGGGGATGAAGCGCTTAATGCTTATGTTGAATACGGCTCGAAGATACCGGCGGTAGTCTCGGACGGAAAGTTTGTTTACGGCTGTCAGTTCCACCCCGAAAAGAGCGGACAGACAGGCCTTGATATCCTCAAAAACTTCGTGTCGCTCAGGGAGGGATAATATGCTTGCAAAAAGAATAATCCCTTGTCTCGATGTCCGTGACGGCAAGGTGGTAAAGGGCGTGAACTTCGAGGGCATCAGGGAGGTAGGCGACCCTGTTGAGTGCGCCTATGAGTATAACCTCCAGGGCGCAGATGAGATAGTTTTTTATGACATAACCGCATCTCACGAGGGCAGGGGAGTCATCCTCGATGTTGTCCGTGAGACGGCTAAAAAGGTGTTCGTGCCGCTGACTGTCGGCGGCGGGATAAAGACAGTTGACGATATAAGGAACACCCTGCGTGCAGGAGCCGACAAGGTCAGCGTCAACTCACAGGCTGTGCAGAATCCACAGCTTATAAAAGACGGCGCTGATATCTTCGGGAGCCAGTGCATCTGCGTGGGCGTGGACGCTAAGGCTATAAGTCCGAATAAATGGACAGTTTATATCAACGGCGGCAGGATAGATATGGGTATCGACCTTATAGATTGGGTGAAGCAGTGTGAAGCTCTGGGAGCCGGGGAGATATGTCTGAACTCAATTGACACTGACGGTGTTAGAGGCGGCTTTGACCTGCCTATGCTCAAAGCTGTGGTGGATGCGGTCTCCATCCCTGTTATCGCCTCCGGCGGCGCAGGAAAGCTCGGCGACTTTGCCGAGGCCTTCCTGAAGACCGATTGCTCGGCAGCACTTGCGGCTTCACTTTTCCATTTCAAAGAGCTGACGGTCGGACAGGTCAAGGATGACTGCCGCAGCAAGGGCATCATCGTGAGATGAAAAAGTATATGCGTATACAGGGGCGTGAGCTTGCTTACAGGACAGGCAAGCCTGTCGGGGTCTTTATTCTTAACTGGCGAAGGGTCAGGGACGGAGTTTACTCGAAAGAGGACTGTGAGCTGTTTGAACAGACAGAAAACTGGTTCAAGAGGAATCTTCCCGAGCCGCCGTTCTATGGTGACAACAACGATAATCCACAGGGTGCGATAACCTATTTCAAGACAGAAAAGTATGAAGATATGCGACAAAAAGCCGAGGTGCTTATGTCGCTTCTTGATAAATACAGTGTGCCTTATGATATAGTGTTCACGGACTATGTCGGAAAGATAATCTATGAGGACGATTATCAGGTGGCAGTTATAGATGGATAAAGGAGATAATATGAGCAGGATAAAAGTTGATCTTAACGATCTTGATAAATACTTTGCAAAGGGCGAGCTTATCCCGGCTATCTGCTACGAGGTCGATACAAAGACCGTGCTTATGCTTGCCTATATGAACAAGGAGAGCCTGAAAAAGACGCTTGAAACAGGCTACACCTGGTTCTGGAGCAGGTCAAGGCAGGAATACTGGAACAAGGGCGCAACAAGCGGTCATCTCCAGAAGGTGATAAGCATCTATTCCGACTGCGACGATGACACTCTGCTTGTAAATGTCAAGCAGACGGGTGTAGCCTGCCACACGGGCAGCTACAGCTGCTTTTTCAATGAGATGTATAACGAGGAGGAGAACTGATGAACGTATACCACGAGATATTTGAGGTCTTGAAAATGCGCAAGGAGATGTTTGACAAGGGGCAGGCTCCCGAGAAGAGCTACACCTGCTATCTCTATGAGCAGGGCGTTGACAAGATCTGCAAGAAGATAGGCGAGGAAGCATCCGAAACTATAATCGCCGCAAAGAATAATGATAACGACGAGCTCAAAAACGAGATAAACGATCTTCTTTACCATGTAATGGTGCTGGCTGTAAATCAGGGGCTCGAGTGGACAGATGTTGAGAAGGTGCTTGATGAGAGAAACGAAAAGATAGGAAACCTCAAGCAGTTCAAGACCACCGACAAGAACACCTGAACAGCTTATGAATCGAAACAATGAGACAGGATATGACAGAAGAGTCAGGGCAGGCTTTTTCAGGATACTCGGCATAGTTCTCCTGGCTGTAGGCTTGCTGGCTGTTCTTTTGTGTCTCTATATCCGTTTTTGCGGTGTTCGCACAACAGGAACGTTCAGAGAGCTGACCGTGGCCAGAAAGACCTATATCAATCACTATGACTACACCGCCGATGGCAAGACCTATGACTATACCGTGCGGACAAGCTTTGAAAAGGCCGCAAAGCCCGGGGACACTATCGCTGTATTCTATCTTGAAGGCGACCCCACCGTGACCTATAACAGCACGGTATTCTACATTGGCCTGATCTGCGGCTGCATAGGCGGGCTGTGCATAATGTCGGATACCCGCCGGAAAAAATAAGATCAGGCGTTATAAAGAATTTTTTTAAGGCACATTTGTCAAAACAGCGACAAATGTGCCTTTTCATTCCTTCATGCAGCGCCTGACAGAAAACTTTATCATCGCCGAAGGCGATACCTTAACTATTCACTATTCATTATTCATTATTCACTATTCACTATTTTTGGGTGTGCAGTTTTTTTGCACAAAACGGAGCAGACCTGAATAAGATATAGTGAAGTATGAAAAGCTTCCACAATACTTATGTCAGGAGGATCCATATGCCAAACAATC
Organism: uncultured Ruminococcus sp.; assembly: GCA_902800795.1. Classification (GTDB taxonomy): domain Bacteria; phylum Bacillota; class Clostridia; order Oscillospirales; family Ruminococcaceae; genus Hominimerdicola. Next base: position 33,680 of record CADCFQ010000007.1, read on the forward strand.
AGAATACAAATTTCAAAGAGGCAGTGTGCCTTGAAGCTATGCGGGTGTTCGATTCGTGCTCGTCTCAGGACTGCCTTGAAGACCTTGCTGTGACCTTTGACACTGCCGCCCAGACTACCCTTGATGCGGCAAGCTACGTCAAGACCAAGTGCATCGAGGTGACCCAGGCGGACTTCACCGTTACTCCCGTGGCGTTCAACCGTGGCTTTTTCACTGTTGACTGCACCTACACCTTCCGGGCGGAGATAGACGCCTACACCGCCGACAGCACATCACCCACGGTGATCTACGGCGAGGCCACCTTTACAAAGACGGTGATCCTTTACGGAAGCGACGCCGGCACAAAGCGTTTTTCCTCGGGCTTCGACCCTGCACAGCCCGCAGAGGCGCAGGTCTCGGGCTGTGCTGCCTGCTGCACCTCGACTCTGCCCACGGCAACGGTCAATGTTGCCCAGCCTATGTGCCTGAGCGTAAGCTTCACTCCGGCCGCCGGCGAGCAGGACGCAGCGGTGAGCATAACTATCGGTATCTTTTCCATCATCCAGCTCACAAGACCAGTTTCGATGCTTCTGCCCAGCTATGACTACTGCATCCCCGGCAAGGAGTGTCAGGCCAGCGACGACACCCCCTGCGAGATGTTCTCGAAGATAAGCTTCCCCACAAACGAGTTCTTCCCCCAGGGCATAGAGCAGTGCGGCTGCAACAGCAGCCAGAACAATAATGTGACTTAGTGCTCGCAACCAGGCGTGTACGCCTGGACCCATGTCCCTCGCCCCGTACCTTGTGCGAAGCCGAAGATTTGTCTGGCTCGGGGCTGAATTTTGTTATGCTTTTTACTTTTTTGAAGCTATCAACTTAGCTTTATTAACGGACATTTCACGAACAACTCTTTTCCAAGGTTCACGCAGTGTGACTATTGAAAAGCTTAGACAAAGCCTACCCCCTCCCCTCCGGGGAGGGCGGCAGCTGTGTACAAGCCCGCACCCAACCGGGCGGGGTGGGGGAATTGGGTGCAGGCGTACACGCCTGCCTTGACAAAAGGGGAGAAAAGTTATATAATTATTATGTGTTGTTGTCGGATGACGGGGAGATCGTTCCCTGCCTGCGGCAACGAGGGATATAAGTGCGAAAGGAGGCGCTTTTGTGCCTTTCGAGGAAAGCAAAGATATTTCAGGCGCAAAGGAGCTGCTCCTTGAAAAAACGCTTGAATTCTATAAGATGAACGGCAGAAAACCCCTGGCGCTGGTGCGCTCTTTCGGCTGTCAGCAGAATGTCAGCGATGGCGAAAAGCTAAAGGCTCTGCTCGATAAGATAGGCTTTGGCTTCACCGAGGAGCCGGAGGAAGCTCTGCTTATAATCTACAACACCTGTGCTGTCAGGGAGAACGCCGAGGACAGGGTGTTCGGAAATATCGGTCAGCTCAAAAAACTCAAGGAAAAACGCCCCGAGCTTATCATCGGCATCTGCGGATGTATGGCCCAGCAGGAGCATATAGCGCAGAAGGTCAAAGAGAGCTACCGCTATGTTGACCTGGTGTTCGGCACATTTGCCTATAACGACCTTTATCAGATGCTCTGGAAGGTCATGGGACAGCACGAGCGTGTGTTTAACCAGACCGACAAATACAGCGATATAAACGAGGAGCTCACCCAGCTTCGTGACGACAAGGTAAAGGCCTTTGTGCCGATAATGTATGGCTGCAACAACTTCTGCACCTACTGTATAGTACCTTATGTGCGTGGCCGTGAGCGCAGCCGAAAGCCCGAGAATGTTATTGCCGAGGTAAAAAAGCTTGTATCAGAGGGCTACAAGGAGATAATGCTCCTGGGACAGAACGTAAACTCCTACAGCTATGGCTTTACATCTCTCCTGCGTGAGATAAACAGGATAGAGGGCGATTTCAGAGTCCGCTTTATGTCCAGCCACCCCAAGGACGCAGGGCGAGACCTTATCGACACGATACTTGAATGTGACAAGGTCTGCAAGCATCTTCATCTGCCTGTCCAGGCCGGCAGCGATGAGATACTAAAAGCTATGAACCGCCGCTACACGGTGGAAAAATATATGGAGATAATCGACTATGCCAGAGCAAAGGCTCCGGACTTCTCATTCACCACCGACATCATCGTCGGTTTTCCCGGCGAGACCTATGAGCAGTTCTGCCGGACAAAGGAGCTTATAAAGCGTGTGAAGTATGACAACATCTATTCTTTTGTCTACTCACGCCGAAGCGGCACGCCGGCCGCAAAGCTGCCTGACGATATCTCCGACAAGCAGAAGGGCCTGTGGCTGAGAGAGCTCATTTTAGAACAGCGTGAGGTCACTTCAGAGTGGCTCGGGCGCTTTGTTGGCAGAGAGCTCAGAGTCCTTGTTTCCGGCGACGGCCGCAAGGGCGAGGGCTGGCTCACAGGAAAGAGCGGCGAGGATATCATAGTCGAGTTCAAGGGCGGCAGAGAGCTTATCGGACAGTTTGTGAATGTCCGGATAGTAAAGGCTATGAACTGGGCGCTTGAAGGAACCGTTTTGTAAAATACCGGCACTCACCGGGTGCTGTTTGCAAAGTTTAAAGGAAAGAGGAATGAACATGGACGTAATCGAAATGGCAAGAGAACTTGGAAAGGCTATCCAGGAGGATGAAAGGTATACAAGATACATGGATGCCTGCACCCTTAACGACACCGACACCGAGCTTCAGAACGAGATAGGCAAATTCAATCTCAAGCGTTCCCAGCTTGGCGAGGAGCTGAGAAAGGACAGCAAGGACACCGAGTCTATCAAGGTGCTCAATGATGAGATACAGCAGATGTATAAGGACATAATGGAGATGCCCAAGATGGTGGAGTTCAACCAGGCCAAGGCAGACCTTGAAAAACTCATCACAAGTGTGAACTACATAATCACCCAGGCTTCCGAGGGCGCAGACCCCGAGACCTGCCCTGAAACGCCCCCTGCGTCCTGCTCGGGCAACTGCTCCGGCTGCGCCGGCTGTTCGTAAGGCTGCAAGGATAAAATAAAAGAGCAGATAGAAAGAGGTGACAGCTTTGGCTGCTGCTGACAATAAAAAAACAACATCCGGCACAGAGCCTGCCTATAAGGGGCTTACCCCGCAGCAGGTAAAGGCACTTGGAAATCTGTCTCCCATGATGCTCCATTACTTCGATGTAAAGGAGCGCTATCCTGATGACGTTGTGTTCTACAGGCTGGGAGACTTCTATGAGATGTTTTTCGGCGATGCGCTCACCGCATCCGAGATACTGGGGCTCACCCTTACCGGCCGTGACTGCGGTCTGCCTAATCGTGCGCCTATGTGCGGCGTGCCTTACCATTCGGCACAGACCTATATCAAGAAGCTTGTGGAAGCCGGCGAGAGCGTGGCTATCTGCGAGCAGACCGCCGACCCTTCGACCTGCAAGGGAATGGTCCCCCGTGAGGTCATCCGTGTCATCACTCCGGGAACTCTCATCGAGAGCTCGATGCTGGAGGATGATGTGAACAACTTCCTTTGCTGTATATGCTATGCTAAGGACACAGACAGCTGCGGGCTCTGCTTTGCGGACATATCGACGGGCGAGGTACACCTTTTTGCCTTTGAGGGCAAGGAGAAGACCGACCGTGTGATAAACGAGCTTTCACGCTTCTCTCCCTCGGAGATACTTTTAAACTCCGATGCCGACGAGAACAAGGACCTTATGGACTTTCTGGAGCTTCGCCTGAACTGCCGCCGTCAGGTGCTGGAGAGCGAGTCTCTGAATATGTCTGGCCACACCGAGGAGGTGTCGGCGCAGATGACAAAGGAGACCTTTGACGATATTAACTCACAGCTCATTCCGGGCTCTCCCGAGCAGTCGGCTCTTTGCGGACTGTTTTGTTATATCCACGAGACCCAGAAGCAGCTGGTAGGCCGCTTTTCAGATGTAAGGCTCCACATGGGCGACCCGATGATGACAGTGGGTTACAGCGCAAGGCGAAACCTTGAGCTTGTGGAGACTTTAAGAAACAAGGACAGAAAAGGCTCTCTTCTCTGGGTGCTCGACAACACCAGGACCTCAATGGGAAGGCGTATGCTCCGCTCATATATCGAGCAGCCCCTTGTCAATCCTGTCAGGATAATGGAGAGGCACGATGCTGTTGAACAGTTTTGCGATTCTCCTGTGGAGCTTTCCGAGATAAAGGAGATACTGGGCGGTGTCTATGACCTTGAAAGACTTATGACAAGGGTCATGTATAAAACTGCCTCCCCAAGGGACCTTCGCAGCCTTGCTGTCACTGCCGAGAAGCTCCCGCTTTTAAAGGATATGCTCTCGGGCTTTTCTTCAAAGCTTATCCGCTCCTGCGACGAGAAGATATCCACTCTTGAAGATATCTCGAACCTTGTGGGCAATGCGATAGTCGAGGAGCCGCCTGTCAATGTGAAGGACGGCGGAGTCATCCGTGAGGGCTTCAACGCCCAGCTGGACGAGCTGAGAGAGATAAGAAGCGGCGGAAGAGCGATAATCGACTCCATAGCCGAGCGTGAGCGTGAGGCAACAGGCATAAAGACCCTGAAGGTCGGCTATAACCGTGTGTTCGGATATTATCTCGAGGTCACAAAGAGCTATTACGATCTTGTGCCCGAGACCTATATAAGAAAACAGACCCTTGCAAACTGCGAGCGTTTCATAACCCAGGAATTAAAAGACGCCGAGAACACTATCCTCGGTGCCAGCGACAAGATAATTTCCCTGGAGCAGGAGATCTACTCCGAGATAATCGCTTTTGCGGCTTCAAGGATAAAACAGGTGTCACAGACCGCAAACGCTGTGGCACAGGTGGATGTGCTGTGCTCCTTCGCACAGGCAGCCCTTAACAACAACTACACCCGTCCCCAGATCACAGCGGACGGCGTTATCGAGATAAAAAAGGGAAGACACCCCGTTGTCGAGCTTATGCAGCGTGACGAGGTTTTCGTCCCGAATGACACCTACTTAGACCTTACTGAGAACCGCATGGCGATAGTCACCGGCCCCAATATGTCCGGTAAATCCACCTATATGCGACAGATAGCCCTTATCTGCCTTATGGCTCAGATAGGCTCCTTCGTTCCTGCTGAATACGCAAGGCTTTCGGTGGTGGATCAGATCTTCACAAGGATAGGCGCCTCCGACGACCTGACCGCCGGCCAGTCCACCTTTATGGTGGAGATGAGCGAGGTGGCGGATATCGTTAAGCACGCCACCAAGAACAGCCTTGTCATCCTTGACGAGGTGGGAAGAGGAACTTCGACCTTTGACGGTATCTCCATCGCCAGGTCTGTGGCGGAGTATATCTTAAACAGCAAAAAGCTCGGCTGCAAGACTCTGTTTGCGACCCATTATCACGAGCTCATCTCTCTTGAGAACGAGATGAAGGGCGTTGTCAATTTCAGCGTGTCCGTAAGAAAACAGGGCTCCAGCATACGGTTTTTAAGAAAGATAGTAAGGGGCGGTGCTGACCAGAGCTACGGAATAGAGGTAGCAAAGCTGGCAGGGCTGCCGAAGAAGATAATCACAAGGGCGGACGAGCTCCTTGAAGAGCTGGAGCGTGCCGACCGTGAAAAGAAGGCTGCGGATGCGGCAAGGGAAGACCTCCAGGTCAGCTTTGAGCGCATAACCGACAGCATAATAGTTGACAAGATAAGAAAGACAAATATAGACGAGCTCTCGGACGAAGAGCTGAGAGCATTCATGACAGACCTTGTTAAATATATCTAGGTCATAGAACAGGATCCTAAATGAGCGAGATAAAAGTTTTATCAAAGGAAGTTTCCGAGCTTATCGCCGCAGGCGAGGTCATTGACCGCCCCTGTTCGATAATCAAGGAGCTGGTGGAAAACTCCATAGATGCAGGCGCATCGGTCATAACCGTCGAGATCAAGAACGGCGGCAGGACCTATATAAGAGTCACCGACAACGGCAAGGGCATAACCTATGAGGATCTGCCCGTTGCCTTTGTTCGTCATGCCACCAGCAAGATAACACGAAAGCAGGACCTTGACAGCATAATGACCCTGGGCTTTCGTGGAGAGGCGCTGGCTTCCATCTGTGCCGTGGCAAAGGTGGATGTGCTTACCAAACGCCCGGAGGACGACCTGGGCACCCACTATGCGATAGAAGCCGCACAGCAGACAGCCTATGAGGAAAGCGGCTGTCCGGACGGCACGACCTTTACGGTCAGGGACATTTTTTATAACGTCCCCGCAAGGCTTAAATTTCTCAAAAAGGACGTGACCGAAGCAAACGCTGCGGCAGACCTGGTCTCGAAGCTTTCGCTCTCCCACCCGGAGATCTCCTTCAAGTTCATCCGTGACAACCGCACCGAGCTTCTTACAGCCGGCGACGGCAAGCTTTTCTCGGCGGTCTATGCGGTCTTCGGCAGAGAGTTTGCCGAGTCCATGATAGAGGTCGACCACACCTATCAGGGTATGCACATAACGGGCTTCACTGTCAAGCCCCTGTCCTCAAAGCCCAACAGAAGATTTCAGAATTTCTTTGTAAATCACAGATATATCAAGTCCCGTGCCATGGCTTCGGCTCTTGAGGAAGCCTACCGCAATCAGATAATGGTGGGAAAATTCCCGGCCTGCGTTATGTTCGTGGATATCCCGGCAGGCGCTGTGGATGTCAACGTTCACCCGGCAAAGACCGAGGTGCGCTTCTCCAATGAGAAGCTTATGCACGAGGCTGTGTTCTTTGCTGTCAAAAACGCACTTTTGAAATTTGATGCGCCGAACCGCATGAAGCTTGACAATTCCCGCAATTTCTCGGAGCGTCAGCTTTACAGCGTCCGGCCCGAGGACACCGGCGAACAGCTGCGCTTTTCTCAGCCGGTGCAAAGGCCTGTCCCCCCGGCAAAACAAGCGCCCGGGTTTAACAAGCCCGAGCCGCCTGCTCCGCCTGCCCCCACAGCCCCGGTGCCGGAGCCTGTTTCTGTTGGCTTTAAAAAGCTCGATACAGAGCAGATAGAGAGAGCAAAAAGCGGCGAGGATATCTTCCTTTCAGACCTTGAAAAGACAGATGTGAAAACCCCGGAGCCGGACACTCTGCCCCCTGTGCAGGACGCAGAGCCCCCCGAACCGGAAGCTGTGAAGGTCACAGAGCCGATACTTCCGGAGGACAGCGGCTATAAATTTATTAACGCTCAGAGCTTTGAGAAAAAGCCTGAGCCTGTCACGATAGAGTATGCCAAAAAGGAAAGCCCCAAGCCCGTTGTTGTGGGCGAGCTTTTCAAGACCTTTGTCGTGGCTCAGTGCGGCGACGAGATGATCCTTATGGACAAGCACGCCGCACACGAGAGATATATCTTCGAGCAGATAAAGGAGGACGCAAACAACCTCCAGCCCCAGATACTCTTAGACCCTATAACGGTGCTTTTGTCTTACGCCGAATACGATGCGGTGTGCGAGAACCTGGAGAAGATAGCGACCCTGGGCTTTGAGGTCGAGCCTGATGCCGCACCCACCGTTGCGGTCAAGGGCGTACCTATCATCCTCGGGGACAACGACCCCACAGAGGTGCTGTGCGAGCTTGCGAAAAACCTTATGGAAAACAAGCTCAATCCCCAGTCCGAGGTCTTTGACGATCTTTATCATTCTGTTGCCTGCAAGGCGGCTATCAAGGCAAACGACAACAACAGCTTAGCCGAGCTGCAGACCCTGCTTGACGACGTTTACGAAAACGACGACATCAGATACTGCCCCCACGGCAGACCCGTGATGATAAAGCTCGGCAAAAGGGACATAGAAAAACAGTTCAGACGAATAGTCTAACGCAGCACCTCACAAGGGAACGGAGAGAAAACGAATGGATAAGATCCCATTGCTGGTCATTGCCGGGCCTACGGCTTCGGGAAAGACCGAGCTTTCGGTCGAGCTTGCAAAAAAATACGGTGCCGAGATAGTCTCCGCCGATTCGATGCAGATATACAAGGGCCTTGCCATAGCCACCGCAAAGCCCACCGCTGAAGAGATGCAGGGGGTGCCTCACCACCTTATGGACTTTCTTTCTCCCGACACGCCTTTTTCTGTGGCGGATTATGTAAAGCTTGCCAGAGAGAGGATAGCAGACATCTATTCCCGTGGGAAGCTTCCGATAGTCTGTGGAGGAACAGGGCTTTATGTAAGCTCGCTTTTGAATAACATAACCTTTGATGATACCGCAGGTGACCCGGAGATAAGAGCCCGCATAGAGCAAGAGATAAAGGACAGGGGCGCTCACGCCGTGTGGGAAAGGCTTGAAGCCGCTGACCCGGAGACAGCCGCTCTTGTCCACGAGAACAATACCCCACGCCTTATAAGGGCGCTGGAGGTCTATGAGAAAACAGGCATCCCCCTTTCACAGCATAAGCGAAACAGCCGCAGGGAGCCCTCCCCCTATGATGCGCTTGTCTATGGCCTGACCTTTTCCGACAGACAGCTGCTTTATGAGCGCATAGACAAACGTGTTGATATAATGGTGGAGCAGGGCCTTGTGGAGGAGTGCAGGGCAGTGTGGAGCTCAGGAGGGCTTGCCACCTGTGCCCAGGCTATCGGCTATAAGGAGCTGATACCTTATTTTGAGGATAAGGCCGAGCTTTCTGTCTGCATAGACAAGATAAAGCTCGAGACACGCCATTATGCAAAGAGACAGCTCACCTGGTTTAGACGTGTTGACGGAATTTGCTGGATTGAACGGGATAATTTGTGTAAATTGAAAAAAATTATCGAAAAAATTGAAAATGATATAGCCAAATCAAAAATTATGTGTTATAATATAATTTGATAGTATGTATCCTTGTGTAAAAACGAACGGAGGACAAATAAATGAATAAAAACATAAATCTTCAGGACGTTTTCCTGAACCAGATCAGAAAAGAAAAGATACTTGCGACCTTCATCCTTATGAACGGCTTCCAGTTCAAGGGCGTGGTAAGAGGGTTTGACAGCTATGTTGTCGTGCTTGACTGTGCAGGCAACCAGAATGTTGTTTATAAACACGCTATCTCGACGATAGTTCCGTCGAAGCCCGTCAACATCCTTGACGCAGCATCGAATACGGAGGGCTGACAGGTAAGCTATGAAATCACTGACCGTAAAGATCATCACAGGTCTGCTATCGGTTTTTATCCTGACTACCATCGGCAATCAGATATATTACAGGCTTCATGACCGCCACGACACCGAGGAGGCAGTGCTTGTCACGATAAATGAGGACATCCCATTCAAGGGAGTCATCATCAGGGACGAGACAGTTATAACCTATGACGGTGAGGGCGTGCTTGATTATGCTTATCCGGACGGGAGCAAGATCTCGGTAGGCAACACAGTTGCTGAGGTCTATCCTTCGGATGATGCGATAGTGACAAACAACAAGATAGCGGCTCTTGATGAGCAGATAGAAGCACTCAAGACCTCTCAGGATCCGGGTCTGACCCAGTCGGTACAGCCGGAAACGATAAAGCAGAATCTTGATAAGGAGTATAAGACGCTTCTTGCAAATATCGTGTCTCAGGATTATGAGGCGGTGAGCCGGTCGAAAAAGTCAATGTCCCAGGCGCTGAACATCTACAGCATAGCCACCGGGACAGATGACAACTATGACAGCACGCTTAAAAGACTGACAGACCAGAGAAACGCTCTGGCACAGAACGCATCGAAGGCAACGGGCAGGATAACGGCATCGACTACAGGCTATTTTGTGTCCTATGCTGACGGCTATGAGGATAAGCTTTCAAAGAAGGATATAGCTTATCTCACCGAGAAGGATGTCAAGAACGCTATAAAGAAAAAGCGTGAGCCGGAAAAGAACGCTATCGGCAAGATGTTTACCGATTATTCCTGCTATATAGCAGGCGTTATCGAGGCAGATCCCAGGATAACCGACGGCGCAGTTTTGCAGATGGCTACGAATTCCTCAAAGAATATCTATGATGTGAAGGTCGTTTCGGCGAAGACCACGGGCGAGAACAATGAGATGCTCGTTGTGTTCTCCTGTGACAGGCTCGATGAGACTCTGGTGGAGTCGAGAGTAAAGTCCTTTAAACTGATATTCGACGAGTATCAGGGCATCAAGGTCCCCAGGGACGCTATCAGGTTCAGGGGGCTTGACAAGGGCGTATACGTTATACTCGGTAAGGATATAACCTTCAAGAAGATAGATGTTATCTATGAGGGCGATGACTTTGTGCTTTCAAAGAACACCGCCAAGGAGGACTATCTTCTCCTGTACGATCAGATCTTGTTAGAGGTGGTAACAAATGACGAGGCAAGACAGCTTGATGTCTCAGGGTCCCGTGAAAACAGCGGATAATTATTTTCCCGATGTCCTTGAAAATTATAAAGAAATATGTTATAATATAGAGAACGCCAGAGCGAAATGGCGAAAAAGCGATGAAACGGTGCGTATGATGGCGGTGACAAAGACCGTCGCACCCGAGAAGATAAACTTTGCAGCGTCGCTTGGAGCCAGGCTTCTGGGCGAAAACAGGGTCCAGGAGTTCCTTTCAAAGAAGGAATTCTACGACAAGGATTGTGAAGTCCATTTTATTGGACACTTACAGACAAATAAAGTCAAATACATCATCGGCGAGGTCGCACTGATACAGTCAGTGGACAGCATAAAACTGGCTGGCGAGATAAACAGACAGGCAGCTAAGATAAACAGAAAGATGGATGTGCTCGTCGAGGTGAACATAGGGGACGAACAGACGAAGAGCGGCGTCTCGGCAGACGGTGTGCTGGCGCTGGTAAGGGAGATCTCGGCGCTTGAGAACGTGTCGGTAAAGGGCCTTATGGCTATACCGCCCATAGGCTCGGGAGAAGAGGTCTTCGAGAAAATGAACGGCATATTCCAGAGAGTGAAGCAGGAGAATATCCCGGGGGTCTCTATGGAGACTCTGTCTATGGGAATGTCGGGAGATTATGAGCTTGCTATAAAGCACGGCTCAAATCTTGTCAGGATAGGAACCAAGCTCTTCGGAGCAAGAAAATACTTGGAGGGTTAGAAATGGGCAAATTTGCGCAGGGCTTTAAGAATCTGTTTGTCGGCGAGGAGGAGCTGGAGCAGGAGGAGATATATGCATCCTCTCCCGTTTACAGCGGTATACCAGCAAGCAGAGCTGAAACTATAGAAAGGACAAGGCCGGTACAGCAGGCAGCACCAGCACCTGCACCCGAGCCTGTAAGGCAGACTAAGATGGAACAGAAAACCGTACTTCAGATCGTTCTGGCAAGACCGAATGATTTTTCCGAGGTAAAGTCCATAGGCGATGATATCAATGAGATGAAGACAGTTCTCCTCAACCTGGAGACAGTAAAGAGCGAGGACGCAAAGAGGATACTCGACTTTATCTCCGGCGTTGCTTATGCAAACGGCGCAGATATCAAGATGATGGCTCAGAAGACCTTTGCTATCATGCCGAGAAACGTCGGCTTCAGCGGCGTTGATCTTATGAGCGAGCTTGAGAACAACGGCTACAGCTTCTGATAATGTCTAAGAACGACTACGCTTTTTTGCAGGGTCTGGAGGACGAGGATGTCTACCTGCTTGACCGGGTGAGCGAGTGGATCGAGCATTCGGAGGAGAGGTATAAGACAAGCTTTTCCGCTTTTCTTGATGACAGACAGAGCGAGCTTGTCAGGCGTCTGTGCGCTTCAAAAAGGTTTGAGCGTTATCTGCTCTGGGGAGGCTATGAGGACGCAGAGAGAAATATGCTTTGTGTTTATCCGCCCTATGAGGAGGTAACACACGAGGACTTTCCGATGAAGGCGCTGAACTTTTGCTACAGGCAGGAGGACAGGCTTTCTCACAGAGATATCCTGGGGGCGCTTATGAGTCTCGGGATAAAGCGTGACAGCGTAGGGGATATTCTTGTGGGCGAGGGCAGGAGCTTTGCTTTCCTCAGAGATGCGGCGGCGCAGACGGCTCTTATGAGCATTGAGAAGATAGGCAGAGTCGGTGTAAAAGTCACCGAGGGGTTTGATCCTTTGGCGGTGAAGGAGCCCGAGACCGTTGAAAAGTCAGGCTTTGCGGCATCGCTGAGAGCGGACTGCGTTTTAAGCATTGCGCTTGGACTCAGCCGTGAAAAGTGTGCAAGGCTTATTAAGACCACAGGCATAGCCGTCGATCATTTAACCAGATATTCGCCTGATACAAAGCTTTCGGAGGGCTGCCGATTCTCGGTGAGAGGGTATGGGAAGTTTCTTTTCAAAAGCATTGACGGCGTTTCAAAAAAAGATAGAATACACATAACTGTTTGTAAATTTGTGTGAAATTTGGAGGTACACATCATGTTAAGTGCAGCAAACATCAAAGGAATCAATTTCAGCACCGTAAAGAACGGCTTTGACCCCGAGGAGGTAGAGTCATTCCTTTCCCAGCTTGCAGGAGAAGTTACAGCTTATGAGCAGCAGAACAAGGACCAGCAGGCAGAGATCGCAAGACTCAACGAAGAGCTGGCAGCATATAAGGCTGACGAGGAAGCTATTCGTTCTTCACTGGTGCTGGCACATAAGGAATCCGCAAAGATCATCGCTGACGCAAAGGCTCAGTCTCACGAGATGCTCGAGAGCGCAAAGAGCGAGCAGGTAAGGCTTTCCGAGCAGAGCGCAGCTGAATGCGAGAGAATAGTAAAGGAGCACAAGGCAAAGTGTGCCGAGCTCATCCAGCAGAACACAGATATCACCGAGAGAAAGCTCGAAGAGATCAGAAACGCATACGACGAGGAGCTTGAAGCTTATGAGAGCCTCCAGGCAGAGGTGACATACTTCAAGGCTAACCTGACCGAGCTTTATAATAAGCAGATAAGACTTGTAATGGAGCTGCCCACCATGACTCCCGAGGAGCTTGAGGAATTTGAGGCAAGCCTTGACGAGCTTGAGGACGAGGAGTATTATGAGGAGGAGCCCGAGGCACCTGCTGAGGAGGTCACCTTCACTCCCGAGCCCGAGGCTGCACCTGCTGCGGCAGCTGCTCCTGTAAGCAATCAGGAGAACATCGACAAGATACTCAACACAGGATCCTTTGATCCCGTTATCCCGAAGCAGAACTTCAACGATCTGCAGTTCGGTAAGCACAACTGATAAATATTTAAGGCTCTGTTATGCAGAGCCTTTTTGTACTGAATAAACGATACTGCGGGGCACAGGCTCCCGGTATTGCCCGGAGTGTGTATATGTTTTTTATTGCCCTTGCAGTTATAGCGGTGCTTATCGGCGCCGACCAGCTTATTAAATATGCTGTTGTCAAAAACCTGGCGCTTGAAGCAAAGCCTGTCAGCGTCATAGCCTTTGGCGACACAAAGATATTCAGTCTTCAGCACATCAGAAATTCCGGTGCTGCCTGGAGCATGATGTCGGGAAAGACCTGGTTCCTTATCGGTCTGCCCATAGTTGTTTGCGCCTTTGCGATATGGTATATGTACCGTATCAGGAAGGGCAGCAGGCTGGAGCTTTTCTCCATAGCCCTCATGGTGGCAGGCGGTGTAGGCAACCTTATCGACCGCATAAGGCTCAAGGAGGTCGTTGACTATATCAAGTTCGAGCCGGTGAGCTTTCCGATATTCAATTTCGCTGATATCTGCGTTGTTGTGGGAGCCGTTCTTTTCTGCTTCTGTGCGCTGTTTTTAAGCGGCGGCAAGGATAAGACAAAAGCCCCCGAAGCGGCGGCTGAAAAGACGGCAGAGGAAACAAAAGATGAAAAGCCTGATACTTGAAGCCGAAAGCGCCGGCGAGCGCCTTGACCGGTTCGTCAGCGACAGCTGTGAGGAGCTGACACGCTCTGCAGCGGCGTCTCTTATAGCTGACGGCGCTGTGCTTGTAAACGGTGAGGCTAAGGCAAAGAATTATAAGCTGAGACAGGGCGACAAGGTGGAGGTCACCATACCCGACCCCACGGAGCTTGAAGCTGTGGCACAGGATATCCCTATAGATATCGTCTATCAGGACGACAGCCTGCTTGTTGTAAACAAGCCAAAGGGAATGGTCGTCCATCCTGCCAACGGCAACCCCGACGGCACCCTTGTAAACGCTCTGCTGTTTGCCTGCAAAGGACAGCTGTCCTCGATAAACGGCGTTATCCGCCCGGGGATAGTCCACAGGATAGATAAAAACACCAGCGGTCTGCTCATCGTTGCAAAGACCGATGCCGCTCACAGGCACCTGGCTGAGCAGATCAAGGAGCACAGCTTCACAAGAGAATATGAAGCTGTTTGTGTGGGGCGTTTTGATCCGCCCGAGGGAACGATAGATGCCCCTATCGGCAGGAGCAAGTATGACCGCAAGAAAATGTGTGTCACCGAGACAAACTCCCGCCACGCTGTTACTCATTATGAGACTCTGAAAACACTTGGCAGCTATTCATATATGCGTTTTCGCCTTGAAACAGGCAGAACACACCAGATAAGAGTCCACTGTGCCTATAAGGGTCACCCGGTATACGGCGACGATGTTTACGGCAAGGCTGTCAAGGGCTTGCAGGGTCAGTGTCTCCACGCCAGAAAGATAGGCTTTATCCACCCGCAAACGGAGGAGTATATGGAGTTTGACAGTGAGCTCCCGGATTATTTCAAAAAGGTGCTTGACCGCCTTGAAAAAGGACAGTAATAAATGAGTTTTGATATCAGAAAGATACTTCTTATAACCGATATGGACGGCACTTTCCTGCCTGCATCAAAGATACCCGGCAAACGTACCCTTGAAGCTGTGGAGCGCTTTATGTCTCTCGGCGGCCGCTTTTCCATAGCCACCGGAAGAGCCATTCAGGCGGCTAACCAGTATTTTGATAAGGTCAGGGTCAATGCGCCGATAATAATGTCAAACGGCGGAATGGTCTATGACATAGGCTCAAAGACTCAGATATACGATATCTATCTGCCCCAATCGGCAAGGGATATCACAAGGGAGATAATCGATGCACACCCCTGGGTGGGCTGTGAGGTCCTGGCGCTGGAGGAGGTCTATGTCCCCCAGATGACGGATATGGAGGCTGTCCACAACGAGATATGCAAGGTGACGCCTGTCCTTTGCCCTGTGGACGAGATACCCTCGAAGCAGTGGTACAAGGTGCTTTTTGCACTGCCGCCCGAGAGAATGGAGGAGCTTATGTCCTTCGTTGAGAGCAAGGGCTACACAGGAGTGGATTTCGTCAGATCCAGCAAGGAGTATTATGAGATACTCCCGCAGAACATATCCAAAGGCTCTGCCCTTGATACTATGCGTAAGCGCTGTCACATGGAGGATATGCTCTTTATTGCGGCAGGGGATTATAACAACGACATCGAGCTTTTACAGGCGGCTGACATCTCCGTCTGCCCCTCGAATGCAGTTGACGATGTTAAAGCTGTGTGCAGCAGGGTCTATCCCTCTTCCTGCGAGGAGGACTTTATAGCCGATGTTATAGAAGACATCATAAACGGCAGACTTATGCCGGAGAAAAAGTAAACAGCCTCATCCGAGGTATGATAGATTTTTGATTTGGAGGTCGTATTTTATGGACGCAACACTTAAAAAGCAGCTCGAGATAACAGCTGCAAAGATCCGTCTCGGGATCATCGAGGGCGTTTTCAATGCAAAGTCCGGTCATCCGGGTGGCTCGCTTTCGATAGCTGATCTGATGACTTATCTTTATTTTGCAAAGCTGAACGTTTATCCCGACAAGCCCGATGAGCCCCAGAGAGACAGGTTCGTTCTCTCAAAGGGTCATACAGCTCCCGCTCTTTATTCAACTCTTGCAGAGAAAGGCTTTTTCTCAAAGGACGAGCTCAAGAGCCTTCGTCATATCGGCGCACTTTTACAGGGTCACCCCTGCATAACCATCCCCGGTGTAGATATGTCTTCCGGCTCTCTCGGTCAGGGCATATCCGTTGCCTGCGGTATGGCGCTTTCGGGCAAGCTCACTAACGACACTTACAAGGTTTACACCGTTCTCGGCGACGGCGAGATCGAAGAGGGTCAGGTCTGGGAGGCAGCTATGTTTGCGGCTCACTACAAGCTTGACAACCTCGTTGCTGTCGTTGACAACAACGGCCTCCAGATCGACGGCAAGGTAGAGGACGTTATGTCCCCCTATCCTATAGCTGAAAAGTTCGAGGCCTTCGGCTGGCACGCAGTAGCCTGCGATGCACACGACTTTGATTCTATCGAGGCTGCCTTCAACGAGGCAGAGACCGTAAGCGGTCAGCCCACCGTTATCGTTATGAAGAGCGTTAAGGGCAAGGGCGTATCCTTTATGGAGAACAACGTTTCTTGGCACGGTGCAGCACCCAACAAGGAGCAGTACGATCAGGCTGTTGCAGAGCTGACAGCGCATCTTAAAGAGCTGGAGGGTTAAGACTATGGCAGATTTACAGAAGAAGGCTACCAGAGAAAGCTATGGCGAGGCTCTGGCAGAGCTTGGAGATAAGTATGAGAACCTTTATGTCTTTGATGCAGACCTTGCAGCTGCCACAAAGACAGGCATATTCAAGAAGAAGTTCCCCGAGAGACATTTCGACTGCGGTATAGCAGAGTCGAATATGATGGGCGTTGCAGCAGGAATGGCAGCAACAGGAAAGATCCCCTTTGCTTCCACCTTTGCTATGTTCGCAGCTGGAAGAGCATTCGAGCAGGTAAGAAACTCCATCGGCTATCCTCACCTGAACGTTAAGATCGGCGCTACCCACGCTGGAATCTCCGTCGGCGAGGACGGTGCTACTCACCAGTGCAACGAGGATATCGCTCTTATGAGAACTATCCCCGGCATGGTAGTTATAAACCCTGCTGACGATGTTGAGGCAAAGGCAGCCGTTGAGGCAGCTATCAATTACGAGGGTCCTGTTTATATGCGCTTCGGCAGACTTGCCGCTCCCATTTTCAACGATCCCGCTGCCTATAAGTTCGAGATCGGCAAGGGCATCACACTTCGTGAGGGCAAGGACATCACAATAGTTGCTACCGGCCTTATGGTATACGAGGCGATCCAGGCAGCCGAGACACTTGCTGCCGAGGGCATCGACGCTGGTGTTATAAACATCCACACCATCAAGCCTATCGACGAAGATCTTATTGCGGCAGCAGCTGCAAAGACAGGTCTTCTGCTGACTGTTGAAGAGCACAGCGTTATCGGCGGACTGGGTTCTGCTGTTGCCGATGTTCTGGCACAGAGACAGCCTGCAAGACTTGTAAAGATCGGTGTAAACGACGAATTCGGTCATTCCGGTCCTGCGGTAGAGCTTCTCAAGCAGTACGGTCTTTGCGCAGAGAATATCGTTGCAAAGGCAAAAGAGGCTTTAAACAAATAATCTTTAAAAGCTTCTAAGCAGCACTGTCCGAAA
This sequence comes from uncultured Ruminococcus sp., assembly GCA_902800795.1. Taxonomy (GTDB): domain Bacteria; phylum Bacillota; class Clostridia; order Oscillospirales; family Ruminococcaceae; genus Hominimerdicola. The sequence goes on from CADCFQ010000007.1 coordinate 50,981, forward strand.
AGGGCGGTGCTGCTTTTTGTTGTGTATTGTGCTTTTAAAGACAAAAAACAGCACCCATAAGGAGTGCTGTTTTCTATCCGGCTTTGCGCCCTTTGATCTGTCTTATGGTCATGGCAGGATCGGTCTTGCTTATCCGCTGCCTTAAAAGGCAGGGAGCGATGTGAGTGCTGTGTTTTGAGTTGATCTTTTTCTGCGCCTGTGTTATGATAGTTTTCATTGTTCGTTCCTCCCTTCAAAGATCAATAGATAGTTTTTTTATGCGTGAGTCATTCTGATCCGATGCGTGAATTCTTATCAGAATAAAGGAGTGCTGCTTGCGGCGATCGCTCCGGCCGGAGCCGTCTCTCCTGCCAGCCTTTCCTCGGCCAGAGCCAGAAGCTCTGAAAGAGAATAGTTCCAGCCCCTGAACCTTGAAATGTCAACATCCTGTTTACTGCCGCCGCAGGCCTGTTCCATTATATCGATTGAAAGCGTACTGTCATCCATTGTTAGTCTCCGTATATTCTTTTATCTGAGCTTGACATAATCGGGTTTCCACTCTCTTATTGTATCTCTGTTCCTGATTACAGGGATCCTTTGCCCGTTCATCCAGCGGTTGAGCAATTCGGGATTTATAACAGGTCCGGTTACCTGGGAAATTTCCTTCTCTTCCATTTCAAGATTTGGATAAAGGTTAGGATATACACATCCTCCGTTTACGTTCTCGAGCATATCTGCCTTGATCATTTCATTAGTCTTTTTCATATTTATTTCCTCCTTTTGTTGTCAAGCGTTTTTTCGCTTCTGTAATGTTATACGACCGAAAACAGAAAAATGGCAACTGTTCATAATTTCTTTACAAATGCGGGACTACAAAAATAACCGCTCCCGTCATAAAGAACAGAAGCGGTCCTGCTTTTTTTATTATACTTTCTTTTTGAGGATCTCCCTCAGATTTTCCTTTGTGAGAGTGCCGTTATTGATAAAAGGCCTTACAGCTTCAAAGGGAAGCTGTCTCAGGGTCTCGGCAGGTATACTCAGCTGTGCGAGGATGTCTGCCTCCTTGGTCGCTGCCAGGACTCCTCCTCCCGAAATATTAGCCAGCTGCTCCTCGTCGATCTCCAGGCTCTCCAGCAGCATATTGAACTCCTTGTCTGTCATTGTGATCTCCTCCTTATAAAGATACATCGCTTTATTCTTCAGAGCTTTCCGCTCTCTGTTATCATATACGAAGTCACCACGCAAAATGGCAATAGAAAAATGAGTTTTTTTCAAAACACATTACGCAGCACAGGGACAGTAGCTCCCGGCCGCTATACAGACAAAAAAGTCATCTCCTGATTTAAAGAGCCTCTTTCAGTGCCTTTGCCAGCTGGTCGGGACAGGATGTTCCTCTGCCGTTGCAGTCGATGCCTTCAAGTTTTGCGATAGCGTCGTGGATATTCATGCCCTCGCAGAGCCTTGAAACGCCCTGGGTGTTTCCGTTGCAGCCGCCTGTGAACTTTATCTTAGTGATAGTCTCGCCGTCAAGCTCGATATCTATCTTCCTCGAGCATACGCCCTTGGGTGTAAAGCTGTAATTCGTCATATCCTTGCAACTCCTGATTCTCTTGCAGCCTCGGCAACAGCCTCAGCCACCTTGATCGAAACGTTTCTGTCAAATGCGTTGGGCAGGATGAAATCAACGCTCAGCTGCTCGTCGCTCACACAATCAGCGATAGCTCTTGCAGCAGCCAGCTTCATCTCCTCGTTTATGTCGGAGGCTCTTACCGCAAGAGCGCCCTTGAAGATGCCGGGGAAAGCAACGACGTTGTTTATCTGGTTCGGGAAATCCGAACGTCCTGTACCCACAATATAAGCGCCTGCTGCCTTTGCTTTATCAGGCATGATCTCGGGAACGGGGTTTGACATAGCGAAGATAAAAGGCTTGTCGTTCATGCTATTTACCATCTCTGGAGTAACGAGATCGGGCTTAGAAACGCCGACAAACACATCAGCGCCCTTCATAGCGTCCGCAAGGCCGCCTCTGAGGTGCTCACGGTTAGTGATCTTAGCCATTTCAGCCTGTGCAGGGTTCTTTATGTCGTCGCCCTCACAGATTATGCCCTTGGAGTTGAGCATAATGATATCCTTGACGCCAAGGTCAAGCAAAAACTTAGCGATAGCGCAGCCTGCCGCACCGGCACCGCTCATAACGACCTTGAGCTCGCCTATCTTTCTGCCTGTCAGCTTGCAGGCATTGAGCATAGCGGCGCCCACAACGATAGCAGTACCGTGCTGGTCATCGTGGAATACGGGGATATCAAGTCTCTCCTTGAGCTTTGCCTCGATCTCAAAGCATCTGGGAGCAGCGATATCCTCAAGGTTGATACCGCCGAAGCTTCCTGCGATATGAGCGATAGTATCAACGATAGTGTCAACGTCATTAGTGTCAAGGCAGATCGGGAAGGCGTCAACATCAGCAAACGCCTTGAACAGCGCACATTTGCCTTCCATAACGGGCATACCTGCCAGTCCGCCTATATCACCAAGTCCTAATACAGCGGAGCCGTCGGTGATAACAGCAACAAGGTTAGCTCTTCTTGTCAGCTCATAGGACAGTGTGGGGTCCTTCTCGATCTCGAGACAGGGCTGTGCGACACCGGGAGTATAAGCAAGGGTAAGGTCTTTTGCGTTCTCGATCTTAGTCCTTGTAACGACCTCGATCTTGCCCTTCCATTCCTTATGCAGCTGCAAAGATTCTTCCATAACGTTCATTTTAAAAACTTCCTTTCAGTTTTACTAATATTACTAAAATAGTATACCATACTGCGCATCAAAAATCAATAGAATATCAATGAACAATGGCACAGATAAAGCCGGGTCACAATAAAGGGAAAAAAAGAGGTATCGGCCTGCGGAAGATGATATTTATATCATCGCCGGAGGCGATACCCTAATTATTCATTATTCACTTTTCACTCTTCACTTAGCGGCGTTAGCAGCTGTGTTCTTGCTGGCCTTCTGTGAGTTCTGGTGGATGAGCTTCATAAGCTTGTCCAGGTTATCTTCATCCGTGGTGCTGCTGCCGATGTGGGTCATCGTGCTGTTATAAAGACCGTGGAAATCCGAGCCGCCGGTGATGATAAGATCATTTTCCCTGGCAAGGCTCACAAGTTTCTGCTGCTGCTGTTTAGTAGCAGAGTAGTGATAGCACTCGATACCGTCAAGCTTGCCGGCCCCGATCAGCTCATGGAGCAGCTCAATGTTGTTGAACATATAGGGATGCGCCATAACAGCCACGCCCTTTGAGGAGTGGATAAGGTCGCATACGAAATTAACATCAGGATACTCTCTTGTCACCAGGCATTCGCCTCTGGGATAGGAGAAAAGCTTCTCATTGACAGAGCCGTAAAGCTCGGTAGCATAGCCGTAGTTCACAAGCGCTCTCATGATGTGCTGCTTGTAGATGCTCTTCGAGCCCTTTGTGTATTTAAGAAACGCATCCTGCGGGATGGGGTATCTCTTCATAACCTTCTCGATCATATCCTTTGCACACTGGGTCCTGATCTGGCAGGATTTAAGGCAAAGTCCCTCCAGCCTGTCAGGCTTCTGGGGAGCATAGCAAAGGATGTGTACCTTGGTATTTCTTTTCTTGTCCCATGCCGAAAGCTCGACAGCAGGGATGACTTTTATATCATACCTCTCCGCAAGTATCTGCGAGCGGCTCGAAGAAGACAGAGTATCATGGTCCGTTATCGCAAGACAGTCAAGCTTCATTCTCTTAGCCTGAGCGATGACCTCTTCGATACCGAACGAACCGTCCGAAAGAGTCGTATGAACATGAAGATCGCCGATCATAACATTATCCTCCAAACAGTGCGCAATCTCCGGCGCACAAAATCTGACATAAATTATATCACATCCCGGCTCACTTTGCAAGCAAAAACTTACAAATTATCCCTTTTTTCGACATAAAACGATAATCTTTGTACACTCAAACAAATAAGCGACACTATCTTAGTACAACTTGACTATAGCCCGTTTCCATATTCAGGGAACCACTTCTTCACAAACCATGGCTGTGAAGCCGTAAAAGTCCTGCCGTTCAAGTCTTCAAGACAGCCCGGCTCACCCTTGAAGCGGAATGTCAGGCGATATGAGCAGAGAGCCTGTGTCTTTACATTATACTCACGGTTACGCTTGTTTATTCCGTATTTACCGTCACCCAGCAGGGGATAACCTATATGGGCCATGTGTGCCCTGATCTGGTGGGTGCGCCCGGTTATCAGCCTGACTTTCAGAAGCGACAGCCCCTCCTGTTTGTTCTCTGATATCACCTCATAGCGTGTTATCATAGTCTTTCCGTCGGGCAGGGGCTTGTCCGAGACAGTAACTGTCTTGGTCTTTTTGTCCCGCCTTGAAAAGGCCTTGAGCTCGGCTTTCTTCTCCTTGGGTATCCCTATGCAGACACAGAGATATTCCTTTTCCATCTCCCTGTTTTTTATCTTCTCGTTCATTATCCTTAGTGCTTCGGCGTTCTTGGCGCAGATGACAAGCCCCTGAGTGTTGCGGTCGATGCGGTTGCACAGAGCAGGTGCAAAGCTGTTTTCCTTGTCAGGGTCAAAGCTGCCACGTTCATAAAGACAGCGCAGCACCCTGTTTATCAGGGTGTCGGCGCTGCCGCTCTCGTCCTCGTGGACAACAAGGCCGGATGGCTTATCGCAGATGAGGATATTATCGTCCTCAAAGATGATAAAGGCTTCGGCAGGAGCCGACAAAAAGGTATGGCTGTGGCGGTTCTGGGAGAAGAACTCGTCGTTTATATACAGCTCGAGGATATCGCCTTCGTTGAGCCTTGTGCTTATCTCGCAGCGCTTGCGGTTGAGCTTTATGCGTTTTAAGCGGATATATTTATACATCAGGCTTTTCGGCAGGTCGGGGACAGCTTTCTGGAGGAACTTATCCACACGCTGACCGCTGTCATTTTGATTTATAACAAACTGTTTCATAACATCACCAAGACTATTATACACGAAACCGACCACAAATACAATCCCTTTTTTTTAACATAACAAAGCTATAAAAATCCGCCAGGGAGTTAAAAGTTTAGGTCGAGCCTTTTCAAAGGCTCGCAGGGATCCAAGGGGCGGCGCCCCCGACACATCCGTTAAGGAACATATCCTATTAATTCAATCAATTCTATTGTCCCCGCTGAAAAAGCGGGGATATTCTTTTATTCTTCAAGTCCGCCGATATTGATTTTGCCGATTCCCTTGAACACAAACTCGATCTTCTGAGAAATCTTGCCCTCGGCTTTCACCTTTTCATGAACGAATATTTTCTCGATGAAAAGATTAACTACCTCGGTGCTAAGTTTCGAAATATCTGTATGCTTTTTTGCAAGACCAATAAAATTGTCCGTTCCCGAGGCTTTTTCCTGAATGGCAGATATTTCGGTTTCAAGCTTTGCGATCTCGGCTTCAAGGGTCTTTCTCTCGGCGGAGTAATCGGCGTTCAGATCCTTGAAATCATCATCGCTGATCTTGCCGTTCACGTTGTCCTCATAGAGCTTTTTGACGATCCTGCGCACCTCGGATAAACGTATTTGCGCTTTCGTAAGCTTCTTTTTGCCATCGGAGACTTCTTTTTTCAGCTCTTTTTCCGATGCGTCCGTTACCAGCTTTCTGAACTCTTCCTCATAGTTGACCGCAAGACTTGTCACAAGCCTCAGCGCAACAAGCGTCTGCTCGCAAAGTATATCTTCTCTGATGCTGTGGATGGTGCAGGGTCTGCCCTTTTTGCTTCTGTAGCTCGAGCAGAGAAAATAGTGGTGCTCGGTCTTCTTGCCGGATCCGCTCTTGAGTGTCAGCTTTGCGCCGCAGTCGGCACAGTACGCAAGTCCTGAAAAAATGCTTCTGTAGCCCGACTTCGTTACTCTCTTTCTGTTCGACCTTATCTGCGAAACTATCTCCCAGGTCTCCTGGTCGATTATCGCTTCGTGGGTGTCCGGCGTTATGATCTGCTTGTCTTCGGAGTTTTTCAGTCTTTTTTTCACCTTGTAAGACAGTACCTCTGTTTTGAGCGCTTGCGTATACCCAATGTATACGGAGTTGCCGAGAATATCAGCGATAGTCCTGACCGCCCAGGTGTAAGGATACTCTTCGCTGAAAGCGGCTATCTTTTTGCCGTGCTTCAGGAAATAGTAATAGCTCGGCGTGGGGATCTTTCTCTGCTTTAATTCTTCCGCAATCTCCGATATCTTCTTGCCCTGAGCACACAGATCAAAGATCATCATTACCACGGGAGCAGTTTCGGGATCGGGAACAAGATGCTTTGCCGGAGCGGCAGGGTCTTTCATGTATCCGTATGGTGCCTTCGTTCCTACCCACTCGCCTCTTTCGGCTTTGGCCTTGTAGCTTGCCCTCACCTTCTGGCTTGTCTGACGCACCCAGAACTCGTTGATGATGTTGTAAAACGGTGCGATCGCAAGCGCATTTGAGTTAGGATCCGCTGTGTCATAACCGTCGTTTACTGCGATAAATCTGACTCCCATGCTTGGAAGCTTAGTCTCGGTCAGCATGCCGACCTGAACGTGGTCTCTGCCGATCCTGCTGAGATCCTTAGTGATCACCGTACCGACTTTCCCCGATTCGATGTCTTCCATCATCTGATTAAAACTGGGTCTGTCAAAACTAACGCCCGAAACGCCGTCATCAACATAGAACTTTGTGTTTTCAAAGCCGTTTTCCTCTGCATATTTTTGTAGGATGTGTTTTTGATTCTCTATACTGTTGCTCTCGCCCGAGTTGAAATCCTCCTTTGAGAGACGACTGTACAGAGCAGTTAATTTTCCGTCTGACATATTATCCTTCCTTTCTTAAGGATATGCCAAACCGACCGATGCCGAAACAGCGCCGGTCGGGTGGCACTGTCCCGGTTTAATTTTTGAGTTGTCTGCGAATATCGTTTTCGATCAAAGCTTTAAGCTTCTTTAAAATATCCCTTTGTCCGTTGCCTTCGGCAGAAAACACAAGCGTCACGCAGTATTCAACGCCGTTTTTTGTGTTATTATAGGTGATCTTCTGCTTTCCGTCAGTGATCTCGGACCTGAGATCATGTATAGTCTTCATAGACTACACCCTCTTTGAATCGCTGTGTTATTACAGTGTTAAAGGAGCTATGTTGTGTAATTGCTGTTTTTTAGTCTATGATATTTATGTTGTCTCCTTTATGTGTGTTATTGCTTTGGTAAAGATTTTTCGATATTCTCGGCGACTGATCCGCCTCGGACGAATATCAATATATCACGGTTTGTGAAAAACCGCAATAGTTAATATAAGTAATGGTCGACCACGACGCACTCTCTGTTATGCCCGAGCATAACTGAAACAGCGTGCAGAGCTGCCTTGTCGTATACCTGCCCCGCCTTGTCTTTACGGCAGATGTATTTTTCATTATCAGGTATCGTGGATATGTCTCTCGCTATTTTCATATACTGAGCCTTTGCATACTCTGCTCTGTACTTATGACAAGGAAATCTTACTGGTATATCTTCTTTATTAAATATCTTTTCTTTATCATCTTTGATTTTTCCTGCTGCATCAAGTACAGCTTTCTCGTATTCTTTTCTCACGGGGATGTTACGTGACTTGCCGCCTTTACCTTGTCTGACATGGACATAAAGTGTATTGCCCTGATAAAAAACGTCCGCTTTTGTCAGAGCCTTAAGCTCGTGTATTCTCACACCTGAGCCTTTGCAAAAATCAACTGTCTCCATATATTTTTCCTCCTTGAATCCTTTTACTTCGCCTCTTGATCTCTTTACTTTTGCTCTTTCTCTCTTTGGCAGCTTGACTCCGAAATCTGTTGACTTGCAGCCATAGAGCTTTGCGAGCGCAGCTGCGTCGAGCGCAACCGTCCACGCAGATAAGCCTTCGCCTATCCTAAGATTAAGATACATACCGACGTAAGGTTTCATGTCTTTGATGTCCTTGATACCAAATATCGACTTGACCCACTTGCCAAAAGCAACGGCGTGCTTGACATAGTTTTTGTACGTAGTCCATGAGTGTATCTTTTCAGACACTCCGTCCTCACTTTGAAGCTTTGCCTGATGATGAGACTTTCCGATCGCAAGCTTTTTCATAAGCTCGCCTTGAACCTGATATTTAATGCTTTTGGGTTTACTCATAATAAACTCTCCTTTCGTATTCTCGGTAAACCGATTCACGCTAAGTGCGCCTCTCTGACGCTAAAGGGCGTTCGTGCCCCAACCGTGCGAAATGCAAAAATATTTACAGTGAGGGTCTGTTTCTTTTTTGCATTTTTGGCTGCATAGCAGTTTACCTAGCATAAATGCATCGGTAAACTGCTATGGGCGGCGGAGATATTAAACGAGCCTTTTCGTTTTGCTCTCCGCCTGATCATCTGCTGTTATCAATCAAAAACTCCATTGAGACAATAACTCCGTTGCAGATGACCTAATAATTTTGTAAGCTCCATTTGTCACTATCAATCTCTGTCAGTATTATAGTTAAAAACTTATACAGATAAAAATAAGAATGAAGAAAAAAGAGAAGGTTTTAAAGAGTAGATCTATATATATACGCAAGATGTCAGTCTTATTCTATATATTGTGGTTTATGTCGAAATTTGTTCATTAAAAATTTACAATTAGAAAATGTCTTCTTGACGAAAAACGCCTCGGAATTATTCATTCCGAGGCGAAACAGAATAGCTCACCGATCATTATTCATCATCTTCTTCAAAAATACAGGTATCATCAAGCTTGTATCTTTCAATTATTCTATCTTCATCGTCATCTATCTCAATTCTGCACTTTCCCGCAGGCATAGCGAGTATACCATTCGTGATGATCGTCCCGGCATTGAATCCTCTCCTATACGCACACCTTGCAGCCTTATCGATCAGATCATTATATCGATCTATCAGCGCATCGATAAAGTCTTCTTGGTCGGGTAAGTTGCATTCTTTGAGCTCACGCATCATATCGGCAAGCGTTCCTCTTTTAATGACGCATTGCAGCGACTCTATAGTGCAGTCTTTCGGGGCATACTCGTTCATATTGAAATAAATGTCGGTGATATTTGAGATCTCCGCCGGTTTATCATTGTACACCGGCAGGTAAGCGAGGTCTGTAACTATCTTCTCAAAATCAGCCTCGGTGTATCTGAGGTCTATGAACTCATCTCCGGTCTCCTTTAAGCAAACCCCCGGAACGTGTTTCAGGATACAGTAGTTGAGCATAAATTTCTGAAACTCGCAATCGCTGATATGAGGAAAGAAAGTGCATTTGTCATCAGTAAACTCAATATTGTCAACGGTTGTGAGAGCTAAGCGCCCGTGCTTGATAGAAGCTTTAATATACTTGTTCTTATCTAAAAGCTTTCTGTAATCTCCGGCAAGCTTCATGTCATCTTTGCCGTCGAAATAGATGAGTATCGTGTTGTCTTCAATGTTTTCTGTGTTTATTTTGTTATATTCACTCATTGTCTTTTTCTCCTTGTCTTTCTATGTTTGTTGTGGGTGTTGTTTTTGGTTTGCGTTTTTATTGCATCGGCATCTGCCCTCCTCTCTCTTTATTGACACTCGTTTTGTGATGTGGTATAATGGTTTTGTGAAGTTGAGTGGTTGTTCTTCACTACAGATATTATACACTATAATTCGTGCAAAGTCTAGCGTAATAATACACGAAATATCGTGCTAATTACACTTAGCGTTTGTTAATAATACACTAATAATAGTGCTTTAGCAAGGCGGCGATACATATGATCATATTTAGAATCGATATACTGAAAGCCTTAAAAGAAAAAGGCTACAACACTACATATCTTAGAAAAAATAAGATCCTTTCAGAGTCAACTATCCAAAAGATAAGAAGTAAGGATACTTCGCTGACCTTGAAGAATCTTGATGTCATATGTGAAATGCTCGATATGCAGCCGGGAGATGTTGTTGAGCGTATAGAAAAAGAATAGCGGAACAGAAAACATACTTTGTATTCTATTACAAAGGAGGATGCTTATCGTGGGAAGAACATCAAAGAAAAAGGACAAAAATATATATCATATCCGGCGTGAGGAGCTTGGGCTTTCAAGAGAAAAAGCAAGTGAAATACTTGCAGTTATCCCGCCCGAACGAATAGAAAAGATAGAAAATGAAAAAGTTTATCCCCATCCGGATGAAGTGCTTGCTATGGCAGAAGGATATAAGAAACCTGAGCTTTTCAATTATTATTGTTCTAATGAGTGTCCTATCGGAAAACAATATGTACCGGAAGTACATATAAAGGATCTTTCTAAAATAGTTCTTGAAATGCTGGCCTCATTGAATGCTATTGATAAAAAGAAAGAACGGCTTATCGAAATAACAGCTGACGGAGTAATAGATAATGATGAGGTCAAAGATTTCGTAAGAATCCAAAATGAGTTAGAAAAGATCTCGATAACAGTTGAGACATTACAGCTTTGGGCTGAACAGATGATCGCTGATAAAAAGATAAATATAGAAACGTATAAACAATATAAGGATAAAAACGATAAATGATTTTGAGAGCATCATGGCGTATACCATGGTGCTCCTTTTTTGCTGAAATAGTAGAAATAGGACCGCCTATTTTGCCAAAGTATTCATTTATTGCTTTAGAATAATATGGTATAATGCTTATAAAGAAAAATAGGAGGTTTCCCTATGAACACTAAGAACAGGATCGCAGCAATACGGTTAATGCAAAAGCTGGAGCAGAACACCGAGTATGCAGAAAAGCTCGGTGTGAGCTGCGGCACGAAAAAACAAGAATCAAAGTCTTGTACAAGAAAGGAGGATGTAAATGGCTGTAAGAAGGACTCGAAGTGAAAAGTAGCAGATGTATTTAATAAGACACAAAGACATAAGGGTTATCCAATAACATTGAAGACATCAATCGAAATAGAAGAATAATAAGTATGTTTCATAATAGAAAGGATGAGTTTTTTATGGGTGAATATGTTAGTGACAAAAAAGACATGGTGTTTCAAAGTGTTGATTCTTTACAACCAGTTGTTAATGTTGTAAATGAAGCGTCAGCTGCTCTTGATGACCCTGAACGTACTATCCGTGAAAGTGCTATTCCAGAAGTGTTAACAGGAGCCTTAGGTGCTGGCATTGGCGGTGCTGGTTCATTTGTTGCTCTATATGGTCTAGGTATAACAGGATTATCTGCCGCCGGAATCACATCCGGACTCGCAACTGCTGGTTCTATCGTTGGCGGCGGAATGGTTGCAGGAGTATTTGTTCTGGCGACTCCAGCTGTAATACTTGCAGCTACCGGAGTTTGGATTGCATCTTCTTTAAAGTATAAACAGCTTAAGCAGGAAAAGGAAAGACTATATACGGAAGCTCTCGCCAAACATGAAGCAATTATTAAAGCATTAAAAAAGGAAGTTGATGCAGATAAAGAACGCTTAGACTACTTGACTAGTTTAAGTATTCTTTTACAGAAAGCAGTTGAGGATTTAAAACATGACCTAGGAATAGCATAAGGAGGAACATATGGAAAAAGAAAACAATGAAAAATATGAAAGCAATGAAGACAAGCCTACTGAATTAATTGAAGCTGATAATCAAGAGGGTGTTCAAAACAACACTCCCTCTTCAAGCGATAATGGGTCAATGGGATTTATTATCGGTGCAATAGGCGGCAGCTTTGGTTTATTCATGGCGTTCAAAGCATGGAGAGCTAAGAAAGCGCTAAAAAAAGAAAGAGAAAAGAACAAGGCCTATATGGAAGAAATAAAGAAACATCAGGCTGAAATAGCGGCCATAAAAGGTCGTAAACAAAGAGAAGAATACAAGTCCATGTTGTGGGAAGAGCTCATGTCAAAAAAGGAGGAATGACTATGGGGCGATTCAAATATACTAAGGGACAGCAGCAGATAAACAATGTATTGAAATATCAGGATGAACAGCTGAAAGAAATACTGGCCGATACAGATAAGACAGTTAATCAGACAGAAGCTGAGATAGAAGTGCTTGAAGCACTTCTAAGGAAACGCGGTATAGACCCCGATACTGTAAAGAATAAAACATCGCTAAAAACTCCTTCTTCACAAGTTATAGTAGTTCCTTCGTGGGAACAATTATGTGCTGAGGCAGAAGCTGCTGTAGGAAACAACTGTGAACTTGAAGATATACTTACGGAAGCTGAACTTCAAAGCAACCATGATTATCTTATCTCTTTGCGAAAAGAATATAATCAGATTCATAAGCTTGATAAAGTCGATATATCTATTGCAGCATTAGCGGGAATTATTGCCGGAGCGGTTGATATTCTTCTTGTAGGTATACCACAACGAGGTAAAGCTGGCTTGGAAGGAGGAACGCTTTCCAATTATATCAGATCATACTTTGATAAGATATTGCCGCCTGATGAAATGGAGAAACTGGCAAATTCAAAAGAAAGTAAAGTGCCTTTTGATGCTCAGGATAACAGAAATACTACTGTTAATGTTGAGGGCTTATCTGCATATTATCATAGGCTTTTACAGCTTGGTCACGATCCATTACTTGGATTCATTGTCGGTGTTATGGATATTATGACTGGTAAAATGACAACCATTGATAAATCTGGTAAGATTGCATCTCAAACAATGGAGAACTACGCTGACAGAGTTGAACCTGATATATTCAAGGCCTTTGCCAAAGAACTTACTCATCTGAAATCTGATGTCACTACTTCTATGGGGCTTCCAGCGCCGCTTATGAGCCTGTTTGACCTGCTCCAGTTTGGAAGCATAGGCGAGGAAGAGCAAACAATAGCAGAAATTGTACAGGGTATGTATTATGAAGGGTATGATTTTATTCAATTCTGCGCTTCGTCAATCCCTGTAATGCTTACAGAGGTTATTGTCCGTTTATGCTATGCTATCAAAAGGATCAAGGAAGGGCATTCCATAAAAGAGTCTATACCTTTTTCACTGAATAGGGAGAAGCACCCTAAACTTGCAACTATGTTATTTATTGCTCATTCAGCTGCGACTGGAATAAATGCTGGGAAAGTGTATTTCACTAAGAATCCAGTGGCAATAAACTATCCTCAGTGGATAGCGTTTGCAAAATACTCATATGGACAACTGAAATGGGGACTTATCAATAAGCCCAAAGCAAGAGAGGCGTATATAAGCCGCAAACTTGATGACGAATTTAACAAGGCATTCGAAGAAATCAACAATTCATTCGATGATTTTTCAAGTGGAAAGATTGTTGTATTTAGCTGATAAGGTGTTATTTGATTAAGATCTTTACCAGAAAACATATCCCGCAGATCGTTTTGACCTGCGGGAGTTACACGTTATTAGAAAAAAGGTTTTGAAGTGAATACAATTGTGTTATCTTTCTGATTCTTTATTTATCTTATTCTGTGTACTGCCAGTGGAAACCGCCGGCAGTTTTATGTTTTCCTTTACAACAAGCAATGATGCAAGAATGATGTATCCCGAGTTCTCTTTCAATTTCAGCTATGCTGTTGTATACTTTTTGTGTTTCAACACAAAGTATTCTTCTGCATTTCTTTTGATACCTACTCTTTAATCGGGCACATTCAGGGCATCCTGCTCCTTGTCTGGTTCTGTTGCTGACTGTAGCTTGCCATTCATTTCCGCACACAGAACATTTCCACCAAGCTTTTTGGTGACTCATTGCAGCAATTGTATAGGGCGTTTGATTGCCGTTTTTCTCATGATTCCATTCAGCTGCAACCAATGGATAACCATCTTGTAAAGAGGTGGTTTTTTCAAGCATTTGAGCCATATACTTTCTATGCGCTTCTTTCTTTTGACAAATGGGGCAACCGCTTTTTCTGCTTGTTCTATGATATATATTTGTTCTCCATTCATGACCACATTTGCTGCATTTCCACCAAACCTTGACTCCACTCCCTATTGTTAGTTTATCTGGGGTTAATTTCCCGTTCCTTTCATAACACCATTCTTCGGCGATTTCAGGGAACATAGTTGAAAGTGATTTTTCTTGTTTAAGGGTACGATATCTTGATTGTATGTCAACATAGTCACGAGAAATATGAATATCTATCTTGTCTCTCGAAACATCTAAATCATTTGATAGTATTGAGTAAACCGCTTTTTCAAGACTGGCAGTATCATAGGGAGTGACCTCATAGTTGATACTAGGTGTTTTAAGCTTTGGGAGTCCTTCTTCTCTTACTCTTATCAGCTTTATTCCTCTTTTGATACAATCCTTGTTTTTCTTTTCGTCTCGCTCTGTATTCTTATGCCAGATAACACCGTCATACTCTATTGCAGTGTTCAATGACGGAATATAAATATCAAGCTCTTTACAACCTTTTATCCTAAATCCATTTATCGTATCAGGATAATACTTCGTTATGTAGAAGAACAATGTCTGTTCAGGAAATGACGTATGTCTTTCGTTGTTACAATGAGGACAGCCTGTGTGCCGCTTGCCGGTCCTATCTGCAATAGAAGCCTCCCATGCCTTACCGCAGACGCTGCATTTCCACCATACTTTAGTGTGAGATTTAGCGGCGATTTCGCTTGGCTTCAATTCATTCTTTTCTGTATCATACTCTTCTACCAGCCATGGACAGATAGTTTCAAGGTCGTTAACACCAGTTCCACAAGCTTTTCCAGAGCACACAGCACACCCCAAACCATTTTTACGATTTCTAATTTCTGTTTGCCATGAGCGACCGCATTTTTTACAGATCCACCATGCTTTTTTAGGGCTGCCGGCTACAACACATTTAGGATCAAGATTTTTGTTTTTATTGTAATCCCATTCTTCTAACAACTCTGGATTTGTAGTAGCAAGATCATTTATCCCTGTTACGACCACCATGTTAGCACACAAGGGACATCCACATTCTTGTTTGCTTGTCCTGCTGCTGATTACAGAGTTCCATTCATAACCACATTTCGAGCACTTCCACCAAACTTTTTTATTAGAACCAGGTAATAAAGAATAGATATCTATTCCAGTATTCTTATTAAAGTCCCATTCTTCCAACAAGTTTGGATATACAGTGGCAAGATCGTTAACCCCTTTAACCGCTCTTTCTCCTGAACAATATGGACATCCATAGCCTTTTGTTCGATTGTTAATATATGCCTGCCATGAATGATGATTCTGACATGACCACCAAACATTTTTATTACAGCCCCGAGTTACATCTGTAGGCTTTAAATCCCCGTTTTTATCACAATCCCACTCTGCCGCAACATCAGGATTGGTTGTACTAAGATCATTAAAACCTACTAATACTCTTTTCCCAGCGCAATATGGACATCCTTGGTTATGCTTGGTTCGATTATTGACTATAGCTTGCCAGGAATGTTGATAATCTTTACAAAGCCACCAGACTTTTTTATTCGTTCCACACGAAACTGCATTAGGTTTCAAATCACCGTTTTTCTCATAATCCCACTCTTCTGCTAATTCAGGATATAAGGTTTCTAGGTCATTAACACCAGTAGATACCATATATCCAGAGCAATAGGGACAACCAACACCTTTAGCACGATTGTTGATAGTTGCTTGCCAAGAATGATGTTGTTTTTTACATATCCACCATGCTTTTTTGCTGCTACCTACAGTAATATTGGTTGGATCAATTGTGTTTTTGTCAAAATCCCATTCATCTAATAATTCCGGGGTTTCAGATATAGTTTTCTTTGGTGTAGACATAGAAATCATCCTTAAATATTCATTTTGAAATTCTTTCGTTCAATAATACAGCAAATTACACATAAACTTTTAAACTGCTGTTATGTTAGACTGAATAAGACTTTTGAGTTCTGTATTGTTGCCTTTGTGAAGATACACTATATATTGATAGAAGATGCACTATATATTGATAATAGTATATCATACTACCTTTGAAAGGTCAAGGAAACAGATCATATAGTGTTATTTCACGTGTTAAACTGTACTTTTATTAAGATTATGGTAATCAACATCAAACTGTAAAATAATATTTCTGAACAGTTGAAAAGATCAGATTAATATGTTATAATATAACAAAATCTTTCGCTATTCGGAGGTAATTATGATTAATTATAACAAATTAAATGATATAATAACCGGCTACAAAGAGTACTTTCCAACACATTGGGTGAATGAAAAGTATAAATGGATTGCTGTCAAGCATTTTCAGGATAACTGGGATATAGATGCTCCTGATTTTGCTGGTATGCTTCGAAGAGCTCTTGCTAAAACAGAAAACCTTCTCGCATCGATCAATAATTTTCCTGCAAGAATGATCCTTGTTTATGCTAAACTGTATCCTGAAGAAGTGAGAGAAGCTTTCAGAGAGCTTTTTGATGAAAGCCTTGACGTTTCAAAAAGGATTACAGACTTTAAGAATAAAGGCGACGAGTGGCTTGAGAGAACGCCGGATAATGCAAAGCAGCATTATCAGAATGAGTATTCTATTACTGTTTATTTGTGGCTTCGTTATCCTGATAAGTATTATATATATAAGTATTCTGAAGCAAGAAATACTGCACAAAAACTGGGATCAGACTATATAATCAAAAAGGGTAAATCAGAAACAAATGCAATATCAGCGTTTGAATTGTATAATGAGATCAGAGCCGTATTACAGTCCGATACAGCAATCAAACAGATGCTAGATCAGTCAATTACAAGTGATTGCTATCCTGACCCTGAACTTGTTACTCTTACAATTGATGTAGGTTTCTATGTTTCAAGATTTTTTAACAAAGGCGAATCAAACATCGTTGAAACACCATCTGTTAAAGCGGCAGATACCCCATTGAAACAAACCGGACTCGTAAATACATGGCTTCTTGCATGGAATCCCAAAAACTTTGATTGGGAAAATGACGAAGAAGAGTTCAGGCTTGACACAATGTTCAAAGCAATAAAACGAGGCGGAGGCTTTTATATCTGTTGGCGATGCGTTAGTACAAAGGTGAAATGCGGTGATCTTGTATATATTGCAAAAGTAGGTCCTGAACCAAAAGGCATTTTTGCTGCCGGATATGCTATCAGTGACAGCTTTATTGAAGATGATTCAAGGCTTGTAGATATACTTATAACTAAAGCAATAGATTATAGAACAAATGCAATTATTGATTCACAAACACTAAAAAAGCTTTTTCCTGATCAGCAGTGGAGTCCGCAAGGTTCAGGCATTGCTATAAAGCCCGATGCTGCTCGTTGGCTTCTTGATGACTGGGATAGTCATTCGGAAAAAGAGAATGATAAGCAGGTTGTCGATATACTACCACCTTCCAATTCCGAATTTCTTAAATACTTTGCCCCATTGATTCAAGCCATCAAAGACCTCGGCGGTAGTGCAACAAGAAAAGAAGCTCACGAAAAGGTGATCGATCTTATGGATATCACCGAGGAAGAGCTTAGTGTTACTTATGAAAAGACAGGTGCAAGCCGTGTACTCAATCAGATTGACTTTGCCCGTAACGATCTCGCTCACGAGGGCTTTATCAGCAGCGGCACGAAAGGCGTCTGGGCTCTTACCGAGCTTGGTATGACCATTGATATGACAATGGAGCTTGCGAGCCTTATCCATATGAAATGGGTTAAGATCAATACTGCAAAACGCAAAGGCGAGCCTATTCCCGTGATTGATCTGTCAAAACACTATAAAAAGAAGATCGACCATAAATACACAAAGAAAGATTTCTTAAATGACGTATTCATCACAGAATCCGAATACGACAAGCTCCGTTCTCTTATCCTCAGAAAGAAAAATATCATCTTGCAGGGCGCACCCGGTGTCGGAAAGACCTTCTCCGCAAAACGTTTGGCATACTCTATCATTGGCGAGAAGAACGAGAGCCGTATCTGTATGATGCAGTTCCACCAGAACTATTCATATGAGGATTTCATCATGGGATACCGCCCGAATGACAGCGGCGGATTTGAACTGCAAAGCGGTGTGTTCTATAACTTCTGCATCAGATGCAAGGAAAATCACGACAAGCCGTATTTCTTTATCATTGATGAGATCAACCGAGGCAATCTCAGCAAGATATTCGGTGAACTGCTGATGCTGATAGAAACGGACAAGCGCGGCGAAAAGCACAAGCTGAATCTGGTCTATGGAGGAACGGCTTTTTATATCCCGGAAAATCTGCATATCATCGGCATGATGAATACCGCCGACCGCAGTCTTGCGATGATCGACTACGCTCTCCGCAGGCGTTTCAGCTTTTATACTATGAAGCCGGCCTTTGATGATGCTGATAAAAACGGGTTTGGCAAGTATGCTAAGGATATCAAGAACGATTTGTATCACACTGTGGTGGATAAGATCAAAGAGCTTAATACAGCGATCCGCAAGGACAGCTCTTTAGGTAAAGGCTTTGAGATCGGTCACAGCTATTTTGCTCCCGAGGATTCCTCCGTCATTGATGATGAGTGGGTGCGTAACGTAGTTGAATTTGAGATCATCCCGCTTATTGAAGAGTATTGGTTTGATAATGAAGATGAATATAAAAAGTGGGAAAAAGCATTGTATCAGGCAATAGGTGAGAAGTATGACGGTTGATAAGGGCATTTTTATCCAGAACATCTATTATATGCTGTCCTATGCCTTTCAGATATTGAAGCAGGAGGACTACCGTAATGTCGCTGGGGAAAAGTTCGACAAGATACATGACCTCTTTGCGGCGATATTGGAAAAAGGTGTTTCCCGCCAGTTGAAACAGGGCTTATATCGTGAGTACGTCCCGATGCAGGAGAATCTTTCCGTTATGCGTGGAAAGCTGAATATGAACAGTACGATGCGGTTAAAAGTTCAGCAAAAACAGAAACTATCCTGCGAATTTGATGAGTTCTCCGAGGACAACCTCTATAATCAGATACTGAAAGTTACGATACACAGGCTTATCCGAGCAGAGGACGTTGCACCGGAACGGAAGCAGGCACTAAAAAAGCTGATTGTATTTTTCGGAAATGTGAATCTGATCCAAGTGGATCATATCGCATGGAACAGGCTCATCTATCAGCGAAATAACCGCAACTACGAGTTGTTGCTCAACATCTGCTATCTCGTGCTGAACGGTATGCTCCAGACCACCGAGGACGGAAGCTATAAGCTTCTTGCCTTCTCTGATGAACACATGGAAAGGCTTTATGAGAAGTTTATTCTGGAGTATTACAAACAGCATCATCCCGAGTTGAATCCGAAATCTTCTCAGGTGAAGTGGAATCTTACCGAACAGCCCGATGAAACGATGATACAGTTTCTTCCTACAATGCAGACCGACATCACCTTGCAGAAAGGCGATAAAACACTTATCATTGATGCCAAGTATTACAGCAAGTCCATGTCGCAGAACTACACCAAAGAAACCTTGCGTTCTGCACATCTCTATCAGATATTTGCCTATGTGAAGAATATGGATACTACAAATACGGGCAATGTGTCGGGGCTTCTGCTCTATGCCAAGACCGAGGACGAGGTGTTTCCAGAGGGCAAGCCGTTTGTGATCGGTGGAAACAGCATCGAGGCGAAGACATTAGATTTAAATCAGACTTTTAATGTTATGTCCTGCCAGTTAGAGAATATAGTGGCAAAACACTTTGATAATGACTAATTCTTTGAAAGATTGATGCTATGAATTACTTGTTTGAAGGAAAATTAGATAATACTATACATGATATATCAATAGATCAAATTATGTATCTATACGAAGAGAATGAAAAAGAATTGCAGCTATCAAGACGTATTACCAATGAAGAGTACGATGGTCAAACTGCATATACTAGTGTAAAAGATACAAGATTAGCAACATTTATTGAATACGTAGTACGTCAACCAAGGACAGACGGCGTACTAATTCAGTATCCATATGGAACGATTATACAGCAAGCTGAATCGGGGCACTATTACAGAGGAGAGAATCAACTATTTCCAGAAAGCACCCCAAGTCTGTATAGAAAATTGAAACAACTCTCAGCAGAAGAAGAAAAAAATCTATACCGTTTGGTTGCTGATATGAGAATCGGCGAGTTTAAAACTCTGTTAAACAAGTTTAATCATGTTATTGATTGGGATTATTGTGATATCCTTTATGATATTTTAGCTCAGCATTATGGCTTAGAGACAGATTGGTTAGATATAACATCTGACTTTAATGTTGCATTGTTTTTTGCAACTTGTTTCTGGGATAATAACGAAAATAAATGGAAACCATTGACAAAAAAGCAGACTGAGGTAGATGAACAACATAAATACGGAATGATTTTTCATATACCAAGCAATAGAATGCTTTTAAGAAACGGTTTAGCATTGAATTATCTTAGGAATAATCCATTCTATTCTGAAAATTCCCCCAATAATGTTGTTTATCCTATTGGATTTCAGCCGTTTATGAGATGTCATATGCAAAATGGTTACGCTATGTATATGAGAAAGCCACATCCATTACAGACCGATATAGAATTTGAAAAATTAAGGTTCAGACACGATGAGGGGTTAAGTAAGTGGATTTTCGATAAAATGGAAGGTGGGAAACTTATATATCCCCATGAAGGACTTAATCAAGTTGATTTTGTTATAGATAGTATACGCAATCTAACTACCTTTAGCAAAGAAGCATTTCAGTATGCTTTGGCTAAAAATTCATTAACTACTAACACAGATAAAGAAATAATCAAAAAAGCCTTACAAGCATATAGTATAAATGAGAAAAATGTAATAATTCAAGATAAGCCACAGTGGAAACTTAGTTCTGGACGCAGACAAAAAATAAAGTTAATATACACAGATTTTTCGATTGAAGAATACTATAACATCAAACTTCTACGTCATTACACATATAAGTGATAAATCACATCAAAATAAAATAACAGCTGCACCCGAAGGCACAGCCAAATAATCAAATGGTCGGTTTGGTGTTGTTCCTTAATGGAGGTATTATCCCTGGTCGCCCTCCGCAGAGGGCGAAACACCCCTGCATACGGAGGCGCTCGGCAGGGGTGAATTGAAAAAAGTGTCCGGTGGACTGTTTTTGAAGAGGGGAAGCCCTGCAAGAGGGGCTTCCCCTGTGAGAAGCAAGAACCGGCTTTCCTCAAGCCGCTTGCGGCTTGACGGATGCTTGCGGATTAACGGATAACCCAGAGAGTGGTTCTGTTTCAGCTTGGTGGGAGATTATTGCTTTGTGCGATTGAAAGGTGTCGGCTAGCGCCGACGCTATTTAAAATGAGGGCTTTCCCAGCGTAAGCGCTAGCTTATGCGTGCTCCCATACCCCTTCGGGTGCAGACTTACTTAATTGAAAGCTGAGTTATAAGGGCTTTGGTACGATTGAAAGGTGTCGGCTTCGCCGACGATTTTGAATGGGGGCTTTCCCAGCGTAAGCGCTAGCTTATGCGTGCTCCCATACTCCTTCGGTCATACATCTCTACACTAGTGGTTGATCCTTGCGGTGGGTGCGGGAATTGTTAAAAAGAAACACTTTACATTTAAAAATTTTTGATGTATAATAAGAGGGATACGAAAGAAACTATGTTCTTTTTGGTATGGAGGAAAGAGATGGACAGATTCAAGCTCGTGTCAGACTATAAGCTTGCAGGCGACCAGCCCGAGGCAGTCGATGCGATAGTCAAAGGGATAGAGAGCGGTATGAAGGAGCAGACGCTTATGGGCGTTACCGGCTCGGGAAAGACCTTCACGATGGCGAACGTTATCGCAAGGCTTAACCGGCCCACCCTTGTTCTTGCTCACAATAAGATACTGGCGGCTCAGCTGTGTTCGGAATTTCGGGAGTTTTTCCCCGAGAACGCAGTTGAATACTTTGTGTCCTATTATGACTATTACCAGCCGGAGGCCTATGTCCCCAGCAAGGATGTCTACATCGAGAAGGACTCCTCGATAAATGACGAGATAGACAAGCTTCGTCACTCTGCCACTGCGGCCATAATGGAACGCCGTGACGTTATAATTGTCGCCAGTGTGTCCTGTATCTATTCTCTGGGCGACCCGTCCGAGTATAAGTCGATGATGGTGTCGATACGCAAGGGGATGGAGAAAAGCCGTGACAAGCTCATAGCAGAGCTTGTAGGCATCCAGTATGAGCGAAACGACATAAACTTTGTGAGAAACAAGTTCCGTGTCAGGGGAGACGTTGTGGAGATCTATCCCGCAAACTCCACCGACACAGCCATAAGGGTGGAGTTCTTCGGCGACGAGATAGACCGTATAAGCGAGATAAACGTCATCACCGGCGAGGTCAAGACTAACCTTGCCCATATATGTATCTTCCCGGCTTCACATTACATCGTCAGCCGTGACAAGATGCGTGACGCTATCGAAGACATAAGACAGGAGCTGGACGAGCGTATAAAGTATTTCAAGGACAGGGATATGCTCATCGAAGCCCAGCGGATAGAGCAGAGAACTAATTACGACATAGAGATGCTGGAGGAGATAGGCTTCTGCAGCGGCATCGAGAACTATTCGAGAGTCCTGGCAAGAAGAGCTCCCGGCTCTGTGCCTTTCACGCTTCTGGACTTTCTGCCCGAGGACTTTGTGCTCTTTGTGGACGAGTCCCATGTCTCGCTCCCCCAGGTCAGGGGTATGTATGCCGGCGACAGGGCAAGAAAGACCACCCTTGTGGACTATGGCTTCCGCCTGCCCTCGGCGCTTGATAACAGGCCGCTGACCTTTGATGAGTTCTACTCCCATATCAACAGGGCTGTCTTCGTTTCTGCAACACCCGGCCCTATCGAGAAAGAAAAGAGCGCACAGATAGTCGAGCAGGTGATAAGGCCGACAGGGCTTCTTGACCCCGAGATATCCGTAAGACCCACAGAGGGTCAGATCGAGGATCTGCTCTCGGAGATAAACACAAGAGTTGAAAAGAGCGAGCGTGTGCTTGTCACGACACTTACGAAGAAAATGGCCGAGGATCTGACAGATTACCTGAAAAACTTCGGAGTCAAGGTCAGATATATGCACCACGATATAGATACTATCGAGCGTATGGAGATAATCCGCGACCTGCGTCTGGGCGAGTTCGATGTGCTGGTGGGAATAAACCTGCTGAGAGAAGGCCTTGACCTTCCGGAGGTATCTCTCGTTGCGATACTCGATGCCGACAAGGAGGGCTTTTTAAGGAGCGAGAGCTCCCTCATCCAGACCATAGGCCGTGCCGCAAGAAACTCGGAGGGCAAGGTCATAATGTATGCCGACACCGTGACCGGCTCGATGGAGAGAGCTATCACCGAGACCGAGCGAAGACGGGCTATCCAGATGAAGTTCAATGAGGAACACGGAATAGTTCCAAAGACTATTGTCAAGGATATAAGAGACGTTATCGAGATATCCTCGAAGGAAGAGGTCGAGTATTCGGCAAGGCAGCAGAGCAAGCTGTCGAAGGCCGAGACCGAAAAGCTCATAGATACGCTGACAAAACAGATGAAGGAGGCCGCAAAGCTTCTTGAATTCGAGCACGCAGCCTTCCTGAGAGACAAAATAGCAGAACTTAAAGGTGAAAAGAAATAAGAGCCTTTGAAAAACGAACCTTTGGAGGTAACAATGTCAAAAGATAAGATAATAATCAAGGGCGCAAAGGAGCACAACCTCAAAAACGTTGACCTGACCATCCCGAGAGACAAGCTGGTCGTTATGACGGGTCTTTCGGGCTCCGGAAAAAGCTCCCTTGCGTTTGATACCATATATGCCGACGGCCAGCGCCGCTATGTTGAGTCGCTGTCATCCTATGCGAGAATGTTTCTCGGACAGATGGACAAGCCTGATGTTGAAAGCATCGAGGGTCTGTCTCCTGCGATCTCCATAGACCAGAAGACCACTTCCAAGAACCCCCGTTCCACAGTGGGCACAGTCACTGAGATATATGACTATCTCAGACTTCTGTATGCAAGAGTGGGCGTTCCTCACTGTCCTGTCTGCGGCAGGGAGATAAGGCGGCAGAGCGTTGACCAGATAGTCGATCAGATCTGTGAGCTGGAGGAGGGCACAAGGATACAGCTCCTCGCTCCCATAGTAAGAGGGCGCAAGGGCGAGCACGCCAAGGAGCTCGAACGTGCAAGAAAGGGCGGATATGTGAGAGTTCGCATAGACGGCATAACCTATGACCTTTCGGAAGAGATAAAGCTTGAAAAAAACAAGAAGCACAATATCGAGATAATCGTTGACCGCCTTGTTATGAAGGACGGTATAAAGCCAAGGCTTACCGACAGCCTGGAGACCGTTATCTCGCTGACAGGCGGCCTTGTTGGCGTTGACGTTATCGGCGGCGAGGAGCTTCTGTTCTCCCAGAACTATGCCTGCCCCGAGCACGGGGTCTCGATAGGCGAACTGGCACCCAGGATGTTTTCCTTCAACAACCCTTTCGGCGCCTGCGAGAAGTGTACGGGCCTCGGTGTGTTCAAGCGCATAGACCCCGACCTTATAATACCTAACAAGAACCTCTCCATAAGCGAGGGCGCTATTAAGGCCAGCGGCTGGTCAGGCACCGAGGAGGGCTCGGTGTCGATGATGTATTACACCGCTATCTCCGAGCAGTACGGCATAGATATAACTAAGCCCGTAAAGGATATGGACAAGGACGAGCTTGATATCTTCCTCTACGGCACACAGGGTCAGAAGCTTGACCTCAAGCGTTCCACAAAGTTTATGAATGTAAATTACTCGTCCGCCTTCGAGGGCGTCATCCCGAACCTGGAGCGCAGATACAGAGAGACAGCCAGCGATTGGGCAAAGGCTGATATCGAAGCGAGTATGCGTGACGTGCCCTGTCCTTCTTGCGGCGGAGAAAGGCTTAAAAAGGAGTCTCTGAGCGTCACTGTCAATGACCTCAATATCTCCCAGCTCTGCCACAAGTCTGTATCTAGCGCATATAAGTTCTTCGAGGAAGTCAAGCTCTCGAAGCGTGAGCAGATAATAGGCGAGAACATTATCAAGGAGATAAGGTCCCGTCTTGGCTTTCTGCAAAGCGTCGGTCTTGAATACCTCACTCTTTCCCGTGCCGCAGGCACCCTTTCAGGCGGCGAGAGCCAGCGCATAAGGCTTGCCACACAGATAGGCTCGTCCCTTGTGGGCGTTCTCTACATCCTGGACGAGCCCTCTATCGGTCTCCACCAGCGTGATAACGACAAGCTGATAGCCACCCTCAAACGCCTGCGTGACATAGGCAACACCCTGATAGTCGTCGAGCATGATGAGGACACGATGAGGGCGGCGGACTACATCGTTGACGTGGGCCCGGGAGCAGGCATCCACGGCGGAGAGATAGTTGCCGCCGGGACCCTTGATGATATAATAGCCTCCGAGCGCTCGGTAACGGGAAAATATCTTAGCGGCGAGCTGAAGATACCTGTCCCGGAGACAAGAAGAAAGGGAAGCGGAAAGTATCTCACAGTCAGCGGCTGCCGCCAGAACAACCTCAAAGATATAACCGCAAAGATACCCCTTGGCACCTTCACCTGTGTTACCGGTGTGTCCGGCAGTGGAAAATCATCCCTTGTGAATGAGATAATCTACAAGGAGCTTGCGGCTAAGCTAAACCGTGCAAAGACACGCTCCGGCTCTTACGATAAAATGACCGGGATCTCAAACCTTGACAAGGTCATAAGCATCGACCAGTCTCCCATAGGCCGCACCCCGAGGTCAAACCCTGCGACCTATACCGGTGTATTCACCGATATCAGAGAGCTTTTTGCCCAGACAGCAGATGCAAAGATGAAGGGCTATAATGCAGGACGCTTTTCCTTCAATGTCAAGGGCGGCCGCTGCGAAGCCTGCGAGGGCGACGGCATAATCAAGATAGAGATGCACTTTTTGCCTGACGTTTATGTCCCCTGCGAGGTCTGCTCGGGGATGAGATATAACCGTGAGACCCTGGACGTAAGATACAAGGGCAAGAACATCTACGATGTGCTGGAGATGACGGTGGAGGAGGGCGTACAGTTTTTCTCGAACCACCCGAAGATAGCAAGAAAGCTACAGACCCTTTATGACGTAGGCCTTGGATACATCAAGATAGGCCAGTCGGCGACGACCCTTTCCGGCGGCGAGGCACAGCGGGTAAAGCTTGCGACAGAGCTTTCAAAGCGTGCCACCGGCAGGACCATCTACATCCTGGACGAGCCTACCACCGGCCTTCACAGCGCAGATGTCCACAAGCTGATAGAGGTGCTCTCGAAGCTTGTTGACGGCGGAAACACAGTGCTGGTCATCGAGCACAACCTTGATGTTATCAAGACCGCTGACCACATCATCGACCTTGGCCCCGAGGGCGGAGACGGCGGCGGAACTATCGTTGCCGAGGGCACCCCCGAAGAGATAGCTGCCTGCGAGGCTTCCTATACGGGACAGTATCTCAAAAAGATACTCTGACGAATTATCATCACCGGCTTTGAATAAGATATTCAAGGTCGGTGATCTTATGTTATGTATAAAAATCAAAGGTGTCCGTGTGTGTGCAGCGTTCTCCTTTTTCTTTGTTATAGGCCTTATGGGGCTGGCGGAGGGCTCTTCGGCGCTGCGCCTTTTCACAGCCCTTGGCTCCTGTCTCTGCCACGAATCGGGCCACATCCTGACAATGAGCCTTTTCGGCTCCGCTCCCGAGGAGATGACCTTTTACGGCGGCGGGATAAGGATAGTCCAGAGAAAAGGGGAAGTCCTCGGGCGCTTTGCCGAAACGGTGATCCTTCTCTCGGGCTGCGCTGTCAATCTTTTGCTGGCGGCATTGGCCTTTCTGACGGGCGCCGGACTGATATGGAAAACAAACCTTGCGCTGTGTGTTTTCAATCTCCTGCCCTTTAGCTATTTCGACGGCGGAAGGCTTATGGCGCTGTGGCTTGGCGAGCGCATCTGCATGGCGGTCAGAGCGGTGTTTGTGCTGCTCCTTGCGGCTCTGGTGATATGGCTCTTGCTTGCAGGCGGCCTTTCGCCTTCTCTTGGTGCGGCGGCAGCCATGATCTTTCTGAATGAGCTGGTACCGATTTCCGAGAGGTCAGATGTCAGAGGTTAGAGGTTAGAATAATTGTCTGCAAATCAGAATTGATTTGAGTGTATCCGCACGGCTTTCCCCCTGGCGGATGTTTTCAGCTTTGTTGTAAAACGGACACTTCATCTATTTCCCAAGGTTCACGCAGTGTGCAACTGAAAAGCCCGCACGAAGCCTACCCCCTCCCCTCCGGGGAGGGCGGTGAGGTACTCTTGAATTCTCAACGCCCCCCGATGGGTGGGGGCGGCGGTGCAGGGGCTCGCCCCTGCACTTGAAATAAGAAACGATCTGTGTTATAATAAAAGCTGTAATAATAGTCTGTGAAAAGAGGTGCGCTATGTTTATTGATATATCTCAGGAGCTGTTCTCCTGTGAGGTGTTCCCGGGGGACGAACAGCCACAGAGAAGAACTCCCCAGCTAATAAAAAACGGTGACGTCTGCAACCTGACGGAGCTATCTATGTGTGCTCACAACGGCACTCATATCGATGCGCCCTATCACTTTATCGACGACGGCCTTACTGTGGATCAGCTTCCGCTGGAGACCCTTATCGGCGACTGCTATGTCAGCTTTCACAGCGGCGATGTAACCGCTGCCGATGCAGGATCTATCCTTGAAAAGGCAAGGGCAGCAGGCGCAGGCGAGCGCATCCTTATCGGCGGCGATGCAACTGTCACGGCGGAAGCGGCAAAGGTTTTTGCAGACGCTGCTATAAAGCTTATAGGAAACGAGAGCCAGACCGTTGGTCCTGTGGATGCGCCGAAGCAGGTCCACCTGACCTTGCTTGGCAAAGGCGTCGTTTTGCTTGAGGGCATAAGGCTCGGCGGCGTTAAAGAGGGCAGATACCGCCTTATAGCGGCGCCCCTCAATCTTGGCGGAAGCGACGGTTCGCCCTGCAGAGCTGTACTCGAGACCTTGGAGGTGTGATATGGAAGAGATAAGAAAAAAGCTTGACAAGCTCCTGCTTCGCACACAGAAGCCCGCCCGCTACATAGGCGGCGAGGTCGGAAGTGTCGTAAAGGACAGGGATAAGGTCGATGTCCGCTTTGCTTTCTGCTTTCCTGATACCTATGATGTGGGAATGTCCCACCTGGGTATGAAGATACTTTACGGTCTTAAAAACGCCAGAGAAAACTGGTGGTGCGAGCGTGTTTTCATGCCCGAGCAGGATTTTGAGACCCTTATGCGTGAAAACGGTATCCCCCTTTATGCCCTGGAAAGCCTTGACCCGCTGACCGACTTTGACTTTATCGGATTTACGCTCCAGTATGAGCTTTCTTTCAATAACGTGCTCCAGATGCTGGACCTTGCCGGTATACCCGTTCTTGCAAAGGACAGGACAGACCT
This sequence comes from uncultured Ruminococcus sp., assembly GCA_902800795.1. Taxonomy (GTDB): domain Bacteria; phylum Bacillota; class Clostridia; order Oscillospirales; family Ruminococcaceae; genus Hominimerdicola. Next base: position 79,290 of record CADCFQ010000007.1, read on the forward strand.
CTGCCCCATAGTTGTGGCAGGCGGCCCCTGTGTCTGCAACCCGGAGCCCCTTGTGGACTTTATCGACCTGTTCATCCTGGGTGAGGGCGAAGAGGTGAATGTCGAGCTTATGGAGCTCTATGAGAGGATGAAGCCCCAAAGCCCGACAAAGGAGCAGTTTTTGCGTGAGGCCTGTAAGATAGAGGGCATCTATGTCCCGAGGTTCTACGATGTGGACTATAACGAGGACGGGACAGTGAGCAGCATAACCCCCAATGTCCCCGAAGCCCCGGCGAGGATAAAAAAGCGTATTATAAAAGGCCTTGACTCGGTTTATTATCCCGAGGCGTTTGTCGTGCCGTTTACTCAGATAGTCCATGACCGTGCTGTGGTGGAGGTGCTGCGTGGCTGTATAAGAGGCTGCCGCTTCTGTCAGGCAGGCTTTATCTACCGCCCGTTCAGAGAAAAGAGCGTTGACACCATAAAGCATGAGACAAAGTGTCTCTGCGAGCAGACAGGCTATGAGCAGGTGTCACTGTCGTCTCTTTCCACCAGCGACCACACCAAGATAGCAAAGCTTTTAAGCGACCTTTCGGACTACACCGACAAGGAGAACATAAACCTCTCCCTGCCGTCTCTGAGGATAGACAGCTTCAGTGATGAGCTGCTTGAAAAGATAAAGGCAGTAAGAAAAAGCGGTCTTACCTTTGCGCCGGAGGCCGGCACTCAGCGCCTGCGTGACGTTATAAACAAAAACCTCACCGAGGAGGAGATACTCTCCACCTGCAAGATAGCCTTTGAGGGCGGCTATACAACGGTCAAGCTCTATTTTATGCTTGGCCTGCCGGACGAGACACTTGACGATGTTGCCGGTATAGCAAGACTTGCGCAGAAGGTCGTTGACCTGTATTATGAGGTCCCAAAGGAACAAAGAGGAAGGGGCGGAGTCCAGGTATCGGTGTCCACCGCCACCTTTGTTCCAAAGCCCTTCACTCCCTTCGAGTTCGAGCCCCAGGATACCGAGGCTATGATAAAGCAAAAGCAGCAGCATCTGCTTTCAAGCCTTACCAGCAAGAAGATAAGGCTAAGTATGCACTATTCAAACACATCCATCCTGGAAGCCGTTCTTGCCAGGGGAGACAGGCGTGTCTCAAAGGTCATCTACACCGCCTGGAAGAAGGGCTGCTATATGGACAGCTGGGACGAGCATTTCAAATTCGACAAGTGGCTTGAAGCCTTTGAGGAATGCGGCGTTGACCCCGCCTTTTATGCTAATCGCCGCCGCTCCTATGACGAGGTGGCTCCCTGGTCGCATCTTGATTATCTGGTGTCTCACAGCTTCCTTGTGAGAGAAAACAAAAAAGCCCACGAGGCCGTTACCACCCGCAACTGTGCCGAGGGCTGTTCGGGCTGCGGCATAAAGGCAGAATGCGGAGGTGTTTACTGTGGCGGTAATTGAACCCAAGAACGCAAGACTGCATATAGAACGCTTTGACTACCGTATAGTGTTTGCCAAAAAGGGCAGGGCGGTCTATATCTCTCACCTTGATATGATGAGGGCCTTCCAGCGTATAATCAAGCGGGCAAAGCTGCCTGTGTGGCACACCCAGGGGTTTAATCCCCATGTGTATATAATGTTCCCTCTGCCGCTGTCTCTTGGCCTTGAGAGCTGCTGCGAGGTGATGGACATAGCTCTTATCGAAAAGCTTGAGTGCGACGAGGTAAGGGACAGGCTCAATGCCAATATGCCCGAGGGCTTTGAAGCGCTGAGGGTCTATCCGCCGGATAAAAAGCACCTGGAGATAGCCTCCAGCGTTTACGAGGTAAGGCTCACGACGGACAGAACAGCCGAGGAGGCAGAAGCTTTGTTCGATGAGTTTCTGTCACAGGACGTTATCGAGATAGAGAAGCGCACCAAGAAAAAGGATGTGAAGCTTGTGGACATAAAGCCCCACATCACTCTGCTTGATAAGTGTGTGCGTGACGGGGCGCTCTGCCTGACGCTCAGGCTGCCCTCGGGAAATGATTTCAACCTCAACCTCAATGTGGTCATAGACGCTTATACGGCGGCTACAGGGCAGACTCTCGATGAATTTTATGCGATGCGCACAAAAATCCTGACAAAAAGCGGTGAAAGTTTTACATAGCCTCACTTGAAAAGGCGCCGCTCTTATGTTATAATATTTGAGTATGTTGATACCGTCGGGCACCCCCGACGAGAAAAGAACGGCACAGCCGTTTAAAATGGCCAGTCCGCTGACCGCAACGGTACATGAATGGCTGAAAACAAGAAGGAGGAAAAATCATGGACGCATTAAAGACAATTGCACAGTCCAGCATGAAGGAGACTGCTCCCGAGGTCAAGATCGGTGATACCGTAAAGGTACACGTTAAGATCACTGAGGGTGACAAGTCCAGGATCCAGATCTTTGAGGGAACCGTTATCGCTAAGAAGCATGGCGGCATCAGCGAGACCTTTACCGTAAGAAGAGTTGCTCACGGTGTTGGTATCGAGAGAGTATTCCCTGTACACTCACCTGCAGTAGAGAAGGTAGAGCTTGTAAGGTCCGGCCGTGTTCGCCGTGCTAAGCTTTATTATCTGCGTGACAGAGTTGGTAAGGCAGCAAAGGTCAAGGAAGCTATCAGATGATCCTTATCTACAGAGGGAGCCGTTTTATACGGCTCCTTTTTGTTATGTTTAGATACCATTCGTTTGTAAATGTATATAATATTGAACAAATTACTAAAAAAACGGTGAAACCCTTGTAATTTGCCTTGATGTTTGTTATAATATTATGTGGCATTTTATGCCCTGATGAAACCGGACCGCAGCGGCGGTCTTTGGGATAGGAGCGATAAAAATGGATGAAAACAAGGGCCTTAAAGAGGTCGATGAAAAGGATATAGAAACAGCTGCCGCAGCAGCTCCGGAGGACCTGAAGGAGCCGGCAAAGGTAAACGTTACGGACGAGATACTTGACTGGCTCGAGTCCTTTGTGTTTGCGATGTTCATCGTGATACTTGTGTTCACCTTCGTATTTCGTATAGTCCTTGTTCAGGGAGACTCCATGAACAGCACCCTCACAAACGGCGACAGGCTCATAATATCGCATCTTAACTATACGCCGAAGCGTGATGATATAGTTGTTGTTGAGGCAAAGACCGACTATTTCCACAAGACGATAATCAAGCGTGTTATCGGCATCGGCGGAGATACGGTAAGGCTCAACTATAATGACAACACCATAACCGTCAACGGTTCTGTCGTAAAGGACGACCACAAGAAGGAAGTCATGCTCGACAAGTTCCAGTTCTTTGACAGAACATACATGATCGAAGAGGGCATTTATGAGTATAAGGTGCCCGACGGAAAGATCTTTGTTATGGGTGACAACCGCAACAACTCTACCGACAGCCGCCGCCTTGGCTTTATAGACAACGACATGGTGCTCGGCAAGGTCGTTCTGAGGCTGTTCCCGTTCGGAAGCTTCGGCAGCGTCTGATATGAGCAAAAAGCGAAAGCGCAATCCGGCTCTCGAGACCTTCCTCGACTGGGTCGAGTCCATAGTCTTTGCTGTGTTCGGCGTTATCTTCCTTTTCACCTTTGTGTTCAGGATAGCGATCGTCCACGGCATCTCGATGAACGACACCCTTTATGAGGGCGATGTGCTGGTGATATCTCACCTGTTCTATACCCCGGAGCCCGGAGACATCGTGGTTGCGGATTCAGACGTTATGGATGATATCATCATCAAGCGCATAATAGCGGTCTCGGGACAGAACGTTTCTATCGACTGTGAAAACGGCGCTGTTTATGTTGACGGCGATCTTGTTGATGAGCCGTATGTAAGTGTCAGAAGCTTTGACAGAGGAAGCTTTGACAGCAAGTATTATAACGAGAGTACAGACAGATATGATTATCAGGTGCCTTTCGGCAATGTGTTTGTAATGGGAGACAACAGAGACCACTCCACCGATTCGAGAGCCTTCGGGTTCCTCCCGAAAGAGGAGATAGTCGGCAGAGTGATATTCAGGGCCTATTCAAAGACAGCCGCCGCAGGCAAGGTAAAGTAACGGAGGAGATTATGAGCGAAGTCTCGCAGGTACAGTGGTTCCCGGGGCACATGGCAAAAACAAGGCGGCTCATGGCTGCGAATATGAAGCTTGTGGATGCGGTGGTCGAGATGACCGATGCCAGGATCCCTTATTCGAGCCATAACCCCGAGATAGCCAAGCTTACCCAGAGAAAGCCAAGACTTGTTATCCTTAACAAGTCTGATGCTGCCGACCCGGAGGTCACGGCACAGTGGCTCGACTGGTTTGCAAAGAAAAAGCTTTGCGCTCTGGCTCTTGACTGCAAGAGCGGAAAGAATATAAACAAGTTTTATCAGAAGCTGAGAGAGCTTCTCGCCGAAGATATGAGCAGGTGGGAAGACAAGGGCATGAAGGGAAGACCCATAAGACTTATGATAGTCGGTATCCCGAATGTTGGAAAATCGTCCCTTATAAACCGCCTGGCAGGCCAGAAGCTTGCAAAGGTGGAAGACAGACCCGGAGTCACCAGGGGCAAACAGTGGGTGCGCCTTGATGAAGGGTTCGAGCTTCTGGATATGCCGGGAGTTCTCTGGCCTAAGTTTGAAGACAAACTGGTGGGCGAGCATCTGGCATTCACAGGCGCTGTCAAGGATCAGATCATGGATACCGAGTATCTGGCGTGCAGGCTGCTTGAATATCTTAAAGGCAGCTATCCCGACCTTCTGACCCAGCGCTACGGGATATCCCTTTCGGATATCGAGGAGCCCGACGATGAGATGATGGGCTGCACAGTGGGATATGAGATACTCGAACGTGTGGGCAGGAAAAGAGGTTTTCTTGTCAGAGGCGGAGAGATCGACACCGAGCGTGCTGCTGCGGTGGTGCTGGATGAGTACCGTGCCGGAAAGATCGGCAGGCTCTCGCTTGAAAGGCCGGGTGAGTCTCAGGTTTGAACGAGCTTTATGAGTTTGATCGGGAATACAGAAGGACCTATGCTCTGGTTTGCGGCTGTGATGAAGCGGGTCGTGGGCCTCTGGCAGGTGATGTATTTGCGGCGGCGGTGGTCTTTGATGAAGACACCGTGATAGAGGGCATAAACGACAGCAAAAAGCTTAGCGAGAAAAAGCGTGAGCTTTTGTTTGACGAGATAAAACAGAAAGCAAAGGCCTGGGCTATTGCGACAGCTTCCGTTTCGGAGATAGAGGAGCTCAACATCTTAAACTGTGCTATGCTTGCGATGAAAAGAGCGGTGGAACAGCTTGGGATAACTCCGGATATCTGCCTTATCGACGGCAACAAGATACCGCAGGAGCTGCCCTGTAAAGCCGAGTATGTTATAAAGGGCGATGCAAAGAGCCAGTCTGTTGCGACGGCATCCATTCTTGCCAAGGTGGCAAGAGACCGCTATATGAAGGAAATGGCAGAGAAGTATCCTCAGTATCAGTTTGAAAAGCACAAGGGCTACGGCACGAAGCTCCACTATCAGATGATAGATGAGTTCGGCCCCAGCGAGATACACAGGATGAGCTTTCTGAAGAAATACTATGATAAAAAGAACAAGTGAGCCGGTGGACCACAGCTCTCTGCGGGCAAGAGGAAATATCGGCGAGGACGCCGTCTGCTCCTTCCTGGAGCGAAACGGCTATGAGATAATCAGAAGAAACTTTACAGTTCACGGCGGAGAGATCGACATAATAGCGAAGAAGGGCGAGACCCTCTGCTTTGTTGAGGTCAAGTCGAGAAGAGAAGATTCTTTAGCTGATGGCGAGCAGGCGATGACAAGGGCAAAAAAAGCTAACATCGTCAGGGCTGCCGGACGCTTTCTGGAGACCTATGAACAAGACTGTGACTGCCGGTTCGATGTGGCTGTCGTGACACTGAAAGAGAATACAGTCTCGCATCTGAAATACTATGTAGCAGCATTCGATGCGAGTCAATAATAGAGAAGGGTGAGTATTATGGATTACAAAAGCACAAGAAACAATGAGGTAAAGGTAGTATCTGCACAGGCTATCGCTCAGGGCATCTCCGAGGACGGCGGTCTTTTCGTTCCCGAGTCTATACCCTCGATCACAAAGGACGATATCGTAAAGCTTGGTGATATGAGCTACAGAGACAGAGCTTTCTTTGTTTTCTCAAAGATCCTCACAGACTACACCGAGGCAGAGATCGGCTACTGTGTAGACGGTGCTTATAACACAAAGAATTTTGATACCGACAATATCGCAGAGCTTGCGCACCTGTTTGACGGCACCTATATGCTGGAGCTGTGGCACGGTCCTACCTGCGCTTTCAAGGATATGGCTCTCCAGATCCTTCCTTATCTGCTGACAACAGCAACAAAGAAGCTGGGCGTTGACAAGAAGGTGGTTATCCTCGTTGCAACATCCGGCGACACCGGAAAGGCTGCTCTCGAGGGCTTCAAGGACGTAGAGGGAACAGAGATCCTCGTATTCTATCCCCAGGACGGCGTTTCCGCTATGCAGAAGAAGCAGATGACAACACAGGACGGCGCAAACGTCGGCGTGTGCGCTATCAAGGGCAACTTCGACGATGCCCAGAACGGCGTTAAGGCTATCTTTACAAATGCCGATATCGCAAAGACCCTTTCCGACAACGGAATGATGTTCTCCTCTGCAAACTCTATAAACTGGGGCAGACTTGCACCCCAGATCATTTACTATGTTTCCACCTATGCACAGCTGGTCAAGGACGGCGAGATCGCTCTCGGCGACAAGATAAACGTTGTTGTCCCCACCGGAAACTTCGGAAACATCCTTGCAGCTTACTATGCAAAGCACATGGGCATCCCTGTCAACAAGCTCATCTGCGCTTCAAATGCAAACAACGTCCTCACAGACTTCATAAAGACAGGTATCTACGACAGGAACCGTCCCTTCCACACAACTATCTCTCCCTCTATGGACATCCTTATCTCGTCCAACCTCGAGAGACTTCTCTATCATCTGACCGACGGCAACGACGCTCAGATAAGAGAGTGGTTCGGAAAGCTCGCTTCCGAGGGCAGATATGAAATATCTGACTCTGTCAAGAAGGCTCTTGCTGACGAGTTCTATGCCGGCTGCTGCGACGACGAGCAGACAAAGGCATGCATCAAGGAGATCTACGATCAGTATTCCTACACCTGCGATACTCACACAGCAGTTGCTGTAAAGGTATATCAGGACTATAAGGCCGCAACAGGCGACGAGACAAAGACTGTCATCGCTTCCACAGCAAGCCCCTACAAGTTCTCGGGCTCCGTTCTTTCCGCTCTCGGCGAGAACACCGAGGCAGACGAGTTCTCTCTCGTTGAGAAGCTTGCAGAGGTCTCAAAGATACCCGTTCCTGCGTCTCTTGCAGCTCTCAGGGACAAGGCTGTCCGATTTGACAAGACAGTTGACAAGACCGAGATGAAGGACTACGTATTCTCTGTTTTAGGCTGCTGATATGTTTGGCAGACCTACCAGAGATGACTGGCGCACCATGCCGGACGAGGAGCTCAGGACTATCTACCGCCGGTATGAAAAAGAGCGCAGGCTCTACGGTGCTATCTGCGTGCCTGTGCTTATCATCGCTATGCTTGCATACGGCATCATCGGCTGGAGCAGTTTTCTTCAGGCCGAGTATGTACAGTTCCGGACTGTGAGCAACGACGGCTCGGGGATACTTTACTATATAGCGTTCTTTATCGCCGGCTGTCTTATAAACATATCCCAGCACAAAAACCTCTGGCTGATACTGCTGCCGGTGCCGATGATATCTGCGGTGGTGGTCGGGCTTTACAGCTATGTGTCTATCGAGCCAATTGCTATGGAGCTTATACTTCTTGTGCTGTTTTTCAGGCTGGCAAGTATACTTTCTGATATGGAGTATTTAAAAAGCCTGCCAAGCTTCCCATTTATCGGCTACCGTGAATACGGCGATATCAGCGTGATGCCCAGAGACAAACAGGTAAAACAGCTGGAGCAGGCCGCAAACGGCGTTGTTTCACAGGGCTATGAGCATATCTTCACTGACAGCAGGGAAGAGCTTGAAAAGCCATCGCCGGAAGAGACAACCGACGACCATTTCCAGCAGCATAAGATGTGGTACGGAGAAAGATAAACAGACCCCGGAGGGTCTGCTTGTCAGTCTCTTGCTTCAAAGGTGCGGCAAACTGTTTCGTCACAGCAGCCGGGCTCCTGACAGGTGCCCTTTACGTCTATCGAATGTGCCGTACACTCTTTGCAGTCCTTGTTGAAAACACAGCTCTCAACGCTGCAGCGGATGATGTGTCCGTTATCCATTTTCTCAGCTCCTTTCAAGGCTATTATAGCCCGGAGAGCTTTGTTTATTCTGTCAGGAGGTATTTTTACGAGCCTTTTTGTTATAGCAGACCTTCACCTCTCCTTTGGTGTGGATAAGCCGATGGACATTTTCGGCGGCTGGAAGGACCATGTGAGCAGGATCGAAGAGAATTGGCAGAAAAAAATAAAGCCCGAAGATACAGTGGTCATTCCCGGGGATATCTCCTGGGGCATGGATTATGATCAGAGCCGGGAAGATTTTGCATTTATCGACAGACTCAACGGAATAAAGATAATCTCAAAGGGCAATCATGATTATTGGTGGGAGACAAAAACAAAGACCGAACGCTTTTTTAAAGAAAACGGCTTTGACACCCTTCATATCCTCCACAATAATCATTACCGCTATGAGAATATAGGCATCTGCGGCACCCGTGGCTGGATAAACGAGCCGGGGGAGACAGCGTCCGCAAAGGTCCTGGCAAGGGAAGCCGGCCGCCTTTCGATGTCGATAGAGTCGGCGCTCAAGGAGGGGCTTATGCCGGTAGTGTTTTTGCATTATCCGCCGGTATACGGTTCTAGCTGCAATTACGATATGCTGGATGTCCTGCATAAATATGATATAAAGCGCTGCTATTACGGCCACCTGCACGGCAGCTCTCATAGATACGCCATAAACGGCGAGCGGGACGGGATAGAATACCGTCTTATATCAAGCGATTTTTTGCAATTTGACCCACTGGATATAACAGAAATTGTGCAAAGTGACAAATAATAAAAAAACGCTGGAAAAAGCAGAATAAATGTGTTATAATAACTAGGATATTTTGTATGTAAAGAATGCCTGTCAAAGGCTCTTTACCGATACAGATAGAGCGTCCCGTGATCTGGGACAGTGAATACATAATTGGAGGAAGATCAAAATGAGTTTGAAGGCTACAAACAATGTTGCAGTCAATAAGTATGAATTGGAGATCGAGGTATCTGCAGAGGATTTCGAGGCTGCGCTTCAGAAGGCATATCTGAAGGCAAGAAAGAACATCCAGATGCCCGGCTTCAGAAAGGGCAAGGCTCCCAGAAAGCTTATCGAGAGAGAGTACGGCGAGCAGGTGTTCTTTGAGGATGCAGTAAACCTTATCTATGCAGATGTTGTAAACGGTGCAGTTGAAGAGTCCGGACTTACACTTGTTGCCCGTCCTGACGTTGAGGTAACAGCTATCAGCAAGGCTGAGGGCGTTAAGATCAAGGCTACCTGCGTTACAAAGCCTGAGGTAGAGATCAAGGATTACAAGGGCATCGAGGTAACAAAGACAGTCAAGGAAGTTACAGATGAGGATATAGATGCTCAGCTCAACACACTGAGAGAGAAGAACGTTACTGTTGAGACTATTGATGACAGAGCAGCAGAGAACGGCGATGACGTAGTTATCGACTTCGAGGGCTTCAAGGACGGCGTCGCATTCGACGGCGGAAAGGCTGAGGACTTTACTCTTACACTTGGCAGCGGCCAGTTCATTCCCGGCTTCGAGGATCAGATCGTTGGCCACAATGCCGGCGAGAGCTTTGAGATCAACGTAACATTCCCTGAGGAGTATCAGGTAGAGGAGCTCAAGGGCGCTCCCGCAGTGTTCAAGATCAACCTCAAGAGCATTTCCAAGAAGGTACTTCCCGAGATCGACGACGAGATGATCAAGGATTCCACAGAGTTCGAGACTGTTGACGAGTATAAGGAAGACGTAAAGAAGAAGCTTGCAGAGGCAAACGAGAAGCAGGCTGACCGTGAGGTAGAGAGCGCTATCTTCGATGTTGTTATCGAGAAGCTTGAGGGCGAGATCCCCCAGGAGATGTATGATAACAGAGTAAACGAGATGGTACAGGAGCTCGAGCAGAGACTCAGAGCACAGGGTATGTCTCTTGACCTTTATATGCAGTACACAGGCCAGAGCCTCGATACAGTAAAGAAGACCTACGAGGAGCAGGCTAACAAGCAGGTCAAGCTGAGACTTGCGCTTGAGAAGATCGCACAGCTCGAGAACATCGAAGTAAGCGATGAGGAGCTTGATGAAGAGCTCACAAAGATCTCCGAGCAGTACGGCGTTGAGAAGGAGCAGATCAAGCAGATCGTTGCTGAGGAGGACCTCAGAAGAGACGTGGCTGTCGGAAAGGCTTCCGAGCTTGTAAAGGACAGCGCAGTTATCAAGTAATTTTGTCGTTTTCGCTCGCATTATGAAATGCGGGCGAAAAATATATGTCAGGAGGCAGCATTATGGCATTGATACCTTATGTAGTAGAACAGACAAGCAGAGGCGAGCGCAGCTATGATATTTTTTCAAGACTGCTCAACGACCGCATAATCATGCTTTGCGACCAGATAGATGACGCAGTCGCAAGCGTTGTTGTGGCACAGCTTCTGTACCTTGAGGGGCAGGACCCTGAAAAGGATATAGACCTTTATATCAACAGCCCAGGAGGAGTTATTACTGCCGGAATGGCTATCTATGACACTATGCAGTATATCAAGTGCGACGTTTCCACTATCTGCATAGGTATGGCTGCTTCAATGGGTTCGTTTTTGCTTTCATCGGGAGCAAAGGGAAAGAGATTTGCTCTTCCCAACAGCGAGATACTCATCCATCAGCCCCTTATCGCAGGCGGCGGCCTTTCGGGTCAGTGTACAGATATAAAGATACACTCCGACCACATGGTAAGGACAAGAGAGAAGCTCAATTCCATCCTTGCCAAGAACACAGGCAAGCCTATCGAGCAGATAAACGCTGACACCGAGCGTGACAATTATCTGACCGCACAGCAGGCTATGGAGTACGGACTTATAGATAAAGTCATCACAAACAGATAATAAGACAGAAGCTGGTGAAAACTGATGCCAAACGAAACACTCAAAAGGTGCCTGTTCTGCGGAAAGCCAGAGAACAAGGTGAAGAATATGTTCAGCGCAGGGGATGCACACATCTGTGATGAGTGCGTTATCTACTGCTATGACGTGCTTGCGGAGCAGGAGGGACTTCCTGTTGCAAAGCCCAAGGGCAAGGACGGCAAGAACTCCAGGAACAAGGACGGTATAGACCTTAAAAAGCCCAGCGAGATAAAGGCTGTGCTTGATGATTATGTTATCGGTCAGGAGGCCGCAAAGATAGCTCTCTCTGTGGCTGTCTATAACCACTATAAGAGGATAATGTCCCTTGACGATAACGATGATGTGGAGATACAGAAGAGCAATGTCTTGCTTATCGGCCCCACGGGAACAGGTAAGACACTTATAGCTCAGACCCTTGCAAAGCTTTTGAATGTGCCCTTTGCTATTGCGGACGCTACCACGCTTACCGAGGCCGGCTATGTGGGCGATGATGTAGAGAACGTGCTCACAAGACTTATCCAGGCGGCTGACTATAATGTCGAGGCCGCACAAAACGGTATTATTTATATCGACGAGATCGACAAGATCTCCCGTAAATCAGAGAACACCTCTATCACCCGTGATGTCAGCGGCGAGGGCGTTCAGCAGGCTCTTCTGAAGATCGTCGAGGGAACTGTTTCAAACGTTCCTCCCCAGGGCGGAAGAAAGCACCCGATGCAGGAGTTTATCCACATCGATACAAAGAACATCCTCTTCATCTGCGGCGGTGCGTTCGAGGGACTTGAAAAGGTCATCGAAAAGAGGACTGACAGCTCGTCTCTGGGCTTCGGCGCAAACGTCAAGGCAAAGAGCGAGGAGCACAACGTTATGCAGAAGGTCGTTCCTCACGACCTGGTTAAATACGGCATAGTTCCGGAGCTTGTGGGCAGACTGCCTGTTATAACAGTTCTGGAGGAGCTGGACGAGGATGCTCTTTGCAGGATACTTACAGAGCCAAAGAACTCGCTTATCAAGCAGTATGTCAAGCTCTTCAAGCTTGACGGCATCGATTTCGAGGTCACTGACGAGGCTATGAGAGAGATCGCCAAGGAGACTATAAAGGAAAAGACCGGCGCCCGTGGTCTTCGTTCCGTTGTCGAGAGATTGCTTACTCAGCTGATGTTTGAGGCGCCCTCTGACAAGACGATATCGGCTATAAAGATAACCGCCGAGTGCGTAAGGGGCGAAGCAAAGCCCGAGATCACACGCAAGAGCGAAAAGTGAGTCTTTGAGTGAAAAACGACAGGGGCTGTTGTAAGTCTCCTGATTTGATCGATATTTATTTCTGCGCCGCTGCATAGCAGCGGCGCAGAGTGCGAAAAGAGGTACCTCACCCCCTTCGGGGTGAGGTACCTCTTTTCGCCGGAAGCTGTCCGTTGGCATCCCCTCCGGGGAGGGCAGAGGGGTATTATTAGTACGTGCGAAACTATGCGGGGTGGGGGAATTGGGTGCAGGTGCACGCACCTGCCACGCCTGGCAAGGAAAAGGGCAGCAAAGCTTGCGCTTTACTGCCCGATTCAGAGGTTATATTTTGAAAAACCGGTATTTACTTAAACGTTTTCTGAAACTATAAACATTATAACCTATGGATAATGATATGTCAACCTATTTTGCCAAAAAAACGTTTACGAAAACGTTTTTTGTCTGATATGTCATATTATTGCCGAGATTTTGAGCACTATGCACAAAGATAATTAAAATGCCGCTTTGTATTTTTAAGCCGGTTGATTACCCTGAAAACAGCCAAAAATGGAAGTATATGGAAGAATTGTGATATGTGTCAGGAAGCATCGGCAATGTGGGAGTTTTCTGTAAAAACCTGACAAATCCAGTTATCGATCATAAGAAATAAAGTAACCCAAATGTTAACAAATGGTAATATATAGCAATCAGCTTTTTGATATAAAGCCTGCAAACGTCGATTTTTAGGGCGTTTGCGGGCTAAATTTACATTACGGAAACAAAATTATTACAGATTGTAATAACCGGCCTGTTAGGATAGTATACATGAAATCGAAGCGGGAAAAGTTTTCCGACAGGCGCATGGGGCGCCGCAATTTTGAAAGGATGAGATATTATCAGTATCAAGAGAAAAATCGTTTCAGTATTCAGTTCATTGGTCATGGCTTTCACAGCTCTGGCTGCAAACGGCCTGTTAGATAGTGTCGGGGCAGAGGCGGCAACAGCACTTGCAACGCCCTCACTTTCAGTGTCCTATGCTTACGGCAATAAGCTGGAGCTAAAGATCGACAATCTTGCGTCCTTCTCGGGCAGCACGAATTTCAGAGTGTTTATCGACGGCGCATATCTGAAGACATATTCTCTGTCGACTCTTAAAAAGCAGAACCAGCTCAATCTTATCGGCAATGCCGAGACTTATTTCAAGCCCTCGTCCTACCATAGGATCAAGGTCGTTGCTGTAAACGGCTCCTCAAAGGCTTCCTCGCCTGTTATTACAGGCAAGACCGACAGCGTCACCTATTACAATATCTATAAGGGCGCTGTTCTTTACAAGTGCAATAACACGATAATGCAGAGAGCCGGCTATGTGTCCGCATATCAGATCGCTCCGTGTGTTCTTTCCTCAACCAGAGGTCAGCTTTCGGCAGGCCAGAGCATAACCGCTAACAATGCCGGTTGTGCGCTTATCACAGGCGGAAAATACAAGGGCTATTACCTCAAGGTCTGCAACACAATGGGCAGAACGACCAGAAGAAACTATCAGGTAAAGACAGTTGTTGACTATGCCGCAAGCATGGACGGCGGCAGCTATGTCTACGGAGGAGCCAGCTACCGTGCCACAGACTGCAGCGGACTCACAATGCAGGCTTACGCTCAGGTAGGCATCGACATCACTCACAGCGTATATGTCCAGGCTCAGAAGGGCAGAGAAGTTTCAATGTCCCAGATACAGCCCGGAGACCTTATCATCTGCCGCAACTACGGCCACGTTGCTATGTACATCGGCAGCGGTCAGATAGTTCACGCTATGACCACCTACTACGGCATCAGGATACAGCCCCTTGAAAACATCTACTATTGCAGCCCGATAAACACTGTAAGAAGAATACTGTAATAATAAAAAAACGGCCCGAAGCTTTTACAGCCTCGGGTCGGATCTTTTTGATCAGAATAATTATTCAGCAGCATCCTCAGCCTTATCAGCAGCGCCGTCCTGTGCCTTGAGAAGATCTCTGATCTCGGTAAGGAGCTTCTCCTCAGCTGTGGGCTCCTTGGGAGCTTCTTCCTTGGGCTTTCTGCCAAGGCTTATCAGCTTGTTGACAGCCTTCATCATAAGGAATATGCAGAATGCCATGATGATGAAGTTGACGATAGCGGTGATGAAGTCTCCCAGCAGGATATACTGTCCGCCGTAGATCTTGATCTTGAAGCCGAATTCAGCTCCGCCGATACCTGAAATAAGTGGATTGATGATGTCCTCGGTGAACGCAGTAACGATATTACCGAAAGCAGCACCGATGATAACACCGATAGCCAGGTCCATAACGTTGCCTTTAAGAGCGAACTCCTTGAACTCATTCAGAAATTTTTTGACCATTCTAAACACGACCTTTCACAAAATTATCATATTCATAATAGCACATAACCCGACAATAGTCAAGAAAATATCCTTATTTTCGACATTTTAATAAATAATCTGCAAACAAAATTGTAATATCTGACAGCAGACCGGGATATAATAATACCGGCAGAGATATGGGCCGGGGGATCATAGGATATTATCCAGAGATAAATGTTAAAAAAATAAATACCATAGGTAAATAAACAGTGAAAGCTATTGCAAAGGCAAAGTCGATATGCTATAATATAAAAGCTGTTTCGGAAGAGATATGATGGGATATAGCCAAGAGGTTAAGGCAACGGACTTTGACTCCGTCACCGATGGTTCGAATCCATCTATCCCAGCCAATTTAATCAAATATTGGGGTATCGCCAAGTGGTAAGGCAACGGACTCTGACTCCGTCATTCCGAAGGTTCGAATCCTTCTACCCCAGCCAGCAGGTGCGTGCACCTGCACCCAAAGCCCTCGCTCATTATAGAGTGAGGGCTTATCATTTTGTTTAGCTCGGGGCATTACCTGATCGATGTTTATTATATCTTTTTTAAGTGCGTGCACCTGCACCAAAAGCCCTCGCTCATCACCGAGCGGGGGCTATTTTATCTGTTTATCATATGCCGGGGCAGATATTCTATAACTGTCCTGAAAATCACCCATTTAAGCTCCGTATGCCCCTCGACAAAGGCTTTATATGTTAGCGGATACAATAATATATGATTATATCGGGCGTTTTTGTCTATAATTGATATTGACTTAATTTTACAACCGTGATAAAATATATCTGTCGAATTATGTTGATTTGAAGAAGGTACAGTTCCGCCGGCCGTCTGCGGTATTTTTGGTAGATTTGGAAGTGGATATATGGAAATAAATGTGCTCAGAAGGCTTGAAAGCACTGCAATGACATACCCCGGGAAGACCGCCTTTTCGGATACGGAAAGCTCGCTCACCTTTTCGCAGGTCGAAGACCTTGCCAAAAGAGTCGGGAGCGCCGTTTCGCAGAAGGCAGAACAGCGTTCCCCTGTGGCGGTCATGTCCGGCAGAAATGTTTTCACGCCTGTTATTTTTTTAGGCATAGTTTATGCCGGCTGCTTTTATGCTCCGATGGACGCTTCCCAGCCCGATGCAAGGCTTAGGGATATCCTCTCTGTTTTAAAGCCCCGTCTTCTTATTGCTGACAGGGACAACATTGAAAAGGCGAGAGCCTTAGGCTTTGAAGGCGAGATACTTTGTGCCGAAGATCTTTTTGAGACAGAGATAAACGAGCCTGCTTTAAAAAAAGCTGCCCGTTTTGCCTGTGCGGACGATCCGCTTTATGTGATATTCACCTCCGGCTCCACAGGAAAGCCCAAGGGCGTTATAACCTCACATCAGTCGCTTATGTGCTATATCGACGCTTATGCCGAGGTAATGGGTATAGACGACAGCGATGTTCTTGGCAACCAGTCGCCTCTTGATTATATCGCCGCTATAAGAGACATCTACCTGCCGGTGTTTTTCGGCGCTTCAATGTTTATAATCCCGAAGCAGTGCTTCGTTATGCCGGCTCAGCTCTTCCAGGCGCTCAATGACCATAAGATAACCTCTGTGGGCTGGAGCGTTTCCGTGTTTACGATAGCTGTAAAGGTCGGCGCTTTTTCGGATGCAAGACCCGAGTATCTTAAAAAAGTCTGCTTTTCAGGCTCTGTTATGCCTTGCAGCGTGTTAAGGGTATGGCAGGAGAATCTGCCGGATGCAAAGTTTGTCAATCAGTACGGCCCCACGGAGTGTACCGCTTCGTGTACCTATTATGAGATAGACCACACTGTCACCGATGACGAGACCCTGCCCATAGGTATCCCTTACCGCAACTACAGGGTGTTCCTGCTTAATGAGGACGATACCCCGACAAAGACAGGCGAGCAGGGCGAGATCTGTGTCAGCGGCCCGATACTTGCGCTGGGATATTACAATAACCGTGAGCTTACCGAGCGTTCGTTCATTCAGAATCCTCTGAACGGTGCTTATAATGAGCGCATATACAAGACCGGAGACTACGGCATAATGCGAGAGGACGGGATCCTCGAGTTCTGCGGAAGAAAAGACAGACAGATCAAGCATCTCGGCCACCGTGTCGAGCTTTCCGAGATAGAGACAGCAGCACTGAGGCTCGACTCCGTCAGCGATGCCTGTGCGTTGTATTTAAAAGAAAAAGAGCTTATCTACCTGTTCTATACGGGTACTGCTACCGCAAAGGAGGCGGCTGTCCATTTCAGGGCTGTGCTGCCGGGCTTTATGGTGCCGAGAAAGCTTGTAAACCTTGAACAGATGCCACGCCTTGCAAACGGCAAGACCGATATGCAGGCGCTGAAGGCTATGATGAAATAAGACAACCGAACATTATTATGAAGGAGAATTGCTATGCTGGAACAGTTAATGGAGATCCTTGAAGAGATCAGACCCGATGTAGACTTTGAAAACGAAAAGCAGCTTATCACCGACGGTATCCTTGATTCTTTCGATATCGTTTCCCTGGTCGGCGCTCTTAATGACGAGTTCGACCTTGAGATCCAGGTGGGCGACCTTGTGCCTGACAACTTCAACAGCACAGAGGGTATGATAGCTCTTATCGAAAAGCTCCAGGACGAGGACTGATAAGTAAGACACAGGAGACAACAATGAACAGCGAGACATTAAAACAAGCGGCCGCCGCCTTTGGCACCCCCGGCTATATTTTTGATACAGACATTTTTGCAGGGCGTGCTGCAAAGGTGAAGGCGGCATTCGGAGAAAATGTAGGGCTTTGCTATTCTATAAAGGCAAACCCTTTTCTTCTGGCATCACTGCCGGAGGAGTTTTCCTATATCGAGGTCTGCTCGCCGGGAGAGCTATCTATCTGCGAAAAGTCCGGTGCTCCGCTTGACAAGATCATCTTTTCGGGTGTAAACAAGACCTATGAGGATGTTGAGCGTGCCTATAATGACGGTGTTGCGATATTCACCGCCGAGAGCGCTCTTCACCTTGAGTATATCAACAAATGCGTAAAAGACCACTGTGGAAAAGCAAAGGTCATTTTAAGGCTTGCTCACGGAAGCCAGTTCGGCATAGACAGGGAAGAGCTTGTAAAGCTCATCTCGGAGCGTGACCGCCTTTATGAGGGCGTCGAGATGATCGGCATCCACTATTTCACCGGTACTGCCAAGAAGAAGGCTAAGACCATAGCCAAGGAGCTTGAGACCCTTGACGAGCTTTGCAAAGAGCTTGAAGCAGACTGCGGCTTTACAGCTTCCCATATCGAATACGGAACGGGCCTTGCAGTGGAGTATTATAAGGACAGGACCGAGCAGACCGATATGTCGCTTCTGGCCGAGGTGTCCGAGGTCATAAAACCGTTTGCAGAAAAGTATCCTCTCACTGTCGAGATGGGTCGCTTTTTTGCTGCCGAATGCGGATACTACCTGACAAAGGCTATGGATATAAAAACCAACGGCGGCACCAATTATGTCATCTGTGACGGCGGTATCAACCAGCTCAATTACTACGGCCAGAATATGGCTATGAACGTTCCGCCTATCGATGTCCTTGACAAGGACGGCGGGGATACAGACTACTGTCTGTGCGGAAGCCTCTGCACCACAGCGGATGTGCTTGTCAGAAAGGTGAGTCTCCCACGGCTTGACAGAGGTGACGTTATCTGCTTTAAGAGATGCGGCGCCTATTCCGTTGCCGAGGGCATAGCTGCCTTTCTTTCAAGAGCCGTACCCAATGTTTTGTCCTACAGCGAGAAGAGCGGCTTTACGCTCCACCGCCCCCTTACCGAGACTTATCCCCTGAACACTCCAAAAACCGGAGGTAATGATCTTTGACATACACATCCCTTAACTACTTGCTTTTTGTGGCGGCCTGCCTGCTGGTTTACGGCATCTGCCCCAAGAAGTTCCGCTGGGGCGTTCTTCTTTGCGCCAGCCTTGGTTTTTATGCGATAGTTTGTCTCAAATACATCAGCTTCATCCTGCTCACAGGCTTCACCACCTACGGCGGCGGTATATGGCTGGGACGCTATATCACAAAGTCCGATGCCTATGTAAAGTCACAGAAGGGCAAATGGAGCAAGGAAGAAAAGTCGGCCTATAAGGACAAGGCGACCAGAAATAAAAAGCTTATCGTAGCAGCTATACTGCTTTTGAATTTCGGCATCCTTGCCTTTTTGAAATACTATAATTTCTTTGCCGATTCACTCAATGTTATACTGAAGCATTTCGGCGGCACTCTCCCGAAGCTGGGGCTTTTCCTGCCGCTGGGTATCTCTTTTTACACCTTCCAGTCTATGGGCTACATCATAGACATCTACCGCAAGAAGGTTACCCCGGAGAAAAATCCTCTGAAGCTTTTGCTCTTCGTTTCGTTCTTCCCCCAGATAGTCCAGGGACCTATCGCCTTTTATAACGACCTTTCCGGTCAGCTTTATGAGGGCAAGGACCCCACCTTTGAAAACTTCAAGCAGGGCATCCTGCTTATCACCTGGGGATTTTTCAAAAAGCTAATTATTGCCGACAGGCTTGTGGCGGCTGTCAATATCGTGGCTCCCGACTATCAGAAATACTCGGGTACACTCATCCTTATGACAGCGCTTATCTATGCTTTGCAGCTCTATGCCGACTTCTCGGGAGGAATAGATATCTCCCGTGGTGTGGCACAGCTGTTCGGCATCAATATGGCTGAAAACTTCAAGCGCCCCTATTTCTCACGGGACATTTCCGAATACTGGCACCGCTGGCACATCACGCTTGGCGCATGGCTGAGAGAGTATCTCTTCTATCCAATAGCTATGTCAAAGCTTTTCCAGAACTTCTCGAAGAAGCTCAAAAAGCGCTTCGGCATGAAGGCCGCAAAGGTAGTGCCTGTAAGTATAGCATCGCTGATAACCTTCCTGGTCGTAGGAGTATGGCACGGTGCAAACTGGAAATATGTTGCCTTCGGCTTCTGGAACGGCGGCATCATCATGATATCGACGCTGCTTGCCGACAACTTCAAATCATGGAAGGCTAAGCTCCATATAAAAGATACAAACAAGGGCTTCATCCTCTTCCAGATGATAAGGACGTTTTTCATCGTCCTTGTGGGCTATTATTTCGATATCGCAAACGACTTTACTTCGGCAATGAAAATGATGTGGCGCTCAGTAACGGACGTAAAGATAAGCGAGTTCCTGTCGGCTGCTACCTACAAGATGCTCACCGTAAGCAAGAGAGAGTTTCTTTTAGTAGCTTTGGCGGGCATTGCTTTGTTCGTGGTTTCCGTTTTACAGGAGCGCTCGAAGTTCACTCTTCGTGAGCGCATCTGCAAAAAGGGCTACATCGTCGAGTGCCTGGTGTTTATGGTGCTGTTCTGGTCGGTGGTCGTGTTCGGCGTTTACGGCCCCGGCACCAGCCCTGCTGACTTCTATTATATGCAGTTTTAAAGGAGACAAGACTGATAATGGTTTGGAAAAAAAGACTGCCGAAGCTTCTGGCTTTCGGGATAGTTATGCTGCTTATGCTGCAGCTCGTCACCTTTTTGCTTGTCAAAAACGACACTGCCACAGAGTGCCATGTCCGTGGCTTTTACAGAGAACCCGACAACACTCTCGATGTTGCTGTTATAGGCTGCAGCGAGATGTATGCGGATTATTCACCGCCTCTTGCTTATAAATACTGCGGCTTTACCAGCTACAACCTTTGCACCAGCGGTATGCCGCCCTGTTTCTACAAATCCGCTCTGAAAGAGTTCTGCAAGACCCAGGACCCCCAGGTGGTGGTCTTTGAGGTCAACGGCTTTTTCTACAATGAGGAGTTCGGGCTTACAGAGGTGAACAGGCGCAACTGGCTT
Source organism: uncultured Ruminococcus sp. (assembly GCA_902800795.1). Lineage (GTDB taxonomy): Bacteria > Bacillota > Clostridia > Oscillospirales > Ruminococcaceae > Hominimerdicola. The sequence continues at coordinate 99,935 of CADCFQ010000007.1, forward strand.
GATAATATCCACCTGTCAAAAGACTGGTTCGATGATGTGCTTGACACCGCAGAACCCGACGAACTCCTGGACTATCTTCTGCCGATAAACAAGTATCACGACAACTGGCAGAGACCCTACGGCCAGTATAAGAGGCTCAAGAGCATATCAAAGCTTTATACTGAAAACGGCGTATCGCTGATGAAGAGCTTCGGAACGAGAACGACTAATAATTCCCGTATCCACACAACAAAGAAGAGAGCTCTCAGGCTTACCGATTTCGGAAGAGAGAACCTGCTCGACCTTATGGATTACTGCAAGGAACAGGGAATGGAAAATGTCCTGTTCATCCGTTCGCCCCACAGGCAGAAGCTTGCTTCCGCCACCAGCGCCGAGCTTGAAAAGGTGATCTCCGAGGCAGGATACACTTTTATCGACTGCGACAAGATATCAAAGGATATTGGCATAGACGATGCTGCCGATTACTACAACGAGGACCATATGAATGTTTTCGGCAACGAGAAGTTCACAAAGTATCTCGGCGAATACATCGTTGAGAACTATGACCTCAAGACCGACCACGACGAGGAGACAAAGAAGCTCTGGAAGGAGTGCGAGGACTACACGGTGGATGCGTTCAAGGTGCTCAAAGAGCGCACGCTTACTAACGAAGACCTGCCCTATTACGAGACTACCGATCTGGGCGAGGAAACTCACGAGCAGCTCCTGAAAGCCGAAGCTAACGCAAGAAAGAAGCTTGCAGAAAGGCAAAAGCAAAATGGCAAAGCCGCCCCAAAGGCTCCTGACGGAGGCAAGCCTGCGAAATAATAAAACACAGCTGTCACTCAATTATCGAGCGGCAGCTGTTTTATTGAAGGGACAAAAAAGCGGTATGTTTAAAACATACCGCTTTGAGTTTTATCATTATGCAGAAGGCGGAGCAGTGAAGAAGTCTCTCCAAGCATAGCCCTTCTGGCCTTCATATTCAACATAGTACCAGCCGTTCTCGTCTTTGAAGAACTTGCAGACAGCACCCTGCGGGATAGTTGTCAGGTTAGCCGAGCTGGAATTAGGCTCGGGATGCAGATAAACAGGTCCGGTACAGGTTATTTCACCTACAGCATCGCCGTCGTCGGAATTAGTGTTGGGGTCATCCTCCTCGGCCGTTGTCTTTTTCTTCTTGGTCTCTTTGGCCTCCTCGGTAGTAGTGGTCGTCTCCGTGGGCACATACTCTGTAGAGGTTATCGTGCCGGTCTTTTTGGGCTTTGAGGAGTCGTTTATAAACAGGCTCTTTACAAAGAACATGATAACGATGATGACCACAAGCAGGGTTATCATTATCGCAATGATACCTTTAATTGTCGGTGATATCGAATTCATTTATAGATTCATCCTTTCCGAATGATTTTAGTAGAAAAAACGCAATTTAACATTGCTCCACTAATTATTATACTAAACTCTTTATCATAAGTCAATTAAAATTCGGTTACGATTTTGAGTTTCTGCGAATTTTCGATAACGTTTTCGATAAAATACCTGTTTGTAGTATATCCCCAACAGGGGCTGGTTAATATATTGTTGTTTTGTAATATATTTATAAAGTTGTTCCGCTTCATAAAATATCTATTTTATTTTGGATTTTTCTGTGCTATAATCATTTTGTAAAGCGGACAGACCGCATTTTTATAATGAAACGGAGAAAGTGATCTAATGAATATTGCTGTTGCACAGTCAGGCGGCCCGACCTGCGCTATTAATGCATCTCTGGTCGGTGTTTTTTCGGAAGCTATCAAGTCCCCCGAGATCGACGCTGTTTTCGGTTCGATCAACGGTATCGAGGGCATCATCAAGGATGACCTTGTGAACCTTCGCCAGATCATCAAGACCAACGAGGATATGGAGCTTCTGAGACAGACGCCCTCAACAGTTCTTGGCTCATGCAGATACAAGCTGCCCGAGATAGATGAGGACAGCTCTGTTTATGAGCGTATCCTCAACTGCCTTGAAAAGCACCGCATAGGCGCATTTTTCTATATCGGCGGAAACGACTCTATGGATACCGTAGCGAAGCTTTCGGACTTTATCGAACAGAAGGGCTCGGACATAAAGGTGATTGGCGTGCCCAAGACCATAGACAACGACCTTCCCGAGACTGACCACACCCCCGGCTTCGGTTCGGCTGCAAAGTATGTAGCTGCCACTGTCCAGGAGATAATCCGTGACAGCTCGGTATATTCGATCGAGTCTGTTACTATTATCGAGATAATGGGCCGTCACGCCGGCTGGCTCACAGCTTCCACCTGTGTGCTCAGAGCCAATGACGAGATAGCTCCCCACCTTATCTATCTGCCGGAGAGCCCATTTACCGAGGAGAAGTTCCTTGAGGATGTTAGAGAGATGATGGCAAAGCACAAGGCTCTTATTATTGCTGTTTCCGAGGGCGTTCGCCTTAAGCGTGATATGGACAAGCCCAGAGTGATAGACAACTTCGGCCACGAGTATCTTTCGGGCATAGGCAAGACTCTTGAGCAGATAATCAAAGAGAGCATAGGCTGCAAGGTAAGGTCAGTAGAGCTCAATGTTATGCAGCGCTGTTCTTCCCATATCTGTTCAAAGACCGATATCGACGAGGCAGTAAGCATAGGCGCAGCCGGAGTAAGGGCGGCTCTTTCGGGAGAGACCGGAAAGATGATGTCCTTCAGGCGCATAAGCCATGTGCCTTATGTTATAGACATCGTGTCAGTTGATGCGCATCTGACCGCAAACAAGGAGAAGTTCTTCCCCTCAAAGTGGATAAACTCGGCTCAGAACGATATAAGCCCGGACGCTATCAAGTATTTCCTCCCGCTTATCCAGGGTGAGGTCAAGATAGCGATGAAAAACGGTATGCCGGTACATTATAAGATAAGAAGCTGAAAATATTTATATAAGCGGCTTTCCCACAGCAGGGAAGGCCGCTTTTTTGCTGCATTATGGCTGTTTTTAACCGCTTATCCTGTCAGGCGATCAGGGCTCTGCAAGGCATAAAAAGTTAATTGTGTCAAAGGTTATTGTTAATAAATTTTAAATAATCGGCGGTTTTCACAACACGTTGTTGACAAAATTAGAGAAAAATGTTATATTTATATATGAGCTTGTATGCTTACTATGAAAATTTATCAAGAGGTCATGTCATGAAGGATAATTTTTTTATTAGTGATAATTTCATGCGTTTCTATAAAGCGGTAAGGCGCAATTTTGAATCGCAGGAAGATGCCCTTTCGGCAATAAGAGACAACTTTGTCACTCTCAAGGATGAGATGCTCATCGCAAGGCTTGAATATCATATATCAGCGGCAAACGACATTGATAACGCCAAGGATGAAAGCGCAGTGCTGTTTGATTCGGTGCTGGGTTATGAGAACGACCCTTATGAGTTCGTTATCGAGACAAGCGATAAGGGCGTGTGCTTTATTACAGTTTTCCCGGTCCCCGGCAAGCATTGGGACGCTGATGACAGAAAGAGGCTGGAGATATTCTCGTTTATGCTTTATAATCTTGTCGGAAAGGGCAAGATGGCAGGTATAGCCAATCATCTGCTGCTTACAGATGTGCTTACCGGCGTCAGCAATTCCAACGGCTTTTTGCAGTACTGCGGAATGCTGAAGAAGATGGGACTGCTTTCCAATTATACTGCGTTCTATCTTAATATCAAGACCTTCAAGTTCATAAACCGTCAGGCAGGCCCCAGATACGGCGATGAGATACTGCGTGAATATGTCCAGATCCTTTCCGGTTATCTTGGAAAGGGCGGAAAGTTAGCCCGTCTCGGCGGAGATAACTTTGCAGGCCTTGTTTATAAGGAGCAGGCAGAGGAGTTTATAAAGTTTGTAAGCGCTGTCAAGATCACAAAGATGATAGACAGCCACATCCGCTCATTTACGATAAATGCAAGGCTCGGCCTTTACAGCATAACTCCCCAGGCAACGCCTTCGGACCTTATGAACAACATATCGACCGCTTTCAACTATGCAAAAAACGTCCTGCAGCGTGATTATGCCTGGTTCGAGCCGAGTATGCTTGAAGTTACAATGAGGAACAAGGAGATATCCTTTATGTTCCCCAAGGCCATAAAGAACCGTGAGTTCGTTGTCTACTATCAGCCGAAGGTCAGCCTTACCAACGATACCCTTTGCGGCTGCGAAGCGCTTGTAAGATGGCAGAGAGAAGGAAAGATAGTTCCGCCTATGACCTTTATCCCCCTGTTTGAAAGCGACGGCACGGTCTGCACTCTTGATTTCTATGTGCTGGATACCGTGTGCAGGGATATCAAGGACTGGTGCGACAGAGGAATAACCCCTGTAAGGGTATCGGTGAACTTCTCGAAGAACCACATGAGAAACTTTAACCTCGCACAGGACGTTATCACCGTTGTGGAGAAATACGGAATAGATCCGAAGTATCTGGAGATAGAGCTTACCGAGATGTCGGGCTATGTTGACAGAAAGGCAATGACAGACTTTGTCTGCGCTATGCACGATTACGGCATTACCACATCTATTGACGATTTCGGGACAGGCTATTCTTCGCTTATGCTTATAAAGAACCTGCCTGTTGATGTTATCAAGCTGGACAAGTCCTTTATAGATAATATCAGCGATGTCAACAGCGAGGACTGCACCTTTGTCAAGGACATTATAAATATGATAAGGGACATTGACCTTGAGACAGTCTCCGAGGGTGTCGAGACAAAGGTCCAGGCGGATTTCCTGACAGAGATAAACTGTGAGATAGCACAGGGCTACCTGTTCAGCAAGCCTATACCTCACGATGAATTTGAGCAAAAGCTCACTGACGGCGGAAAGTATACAAGAGAATAATGAACAAGCGGCTGTCCATCTGACAGCTTCAGGCGAAAAAAGGTACCTCGTCCCGAAAGGGGTGAGGTACCTTTTTCGCATTTATCTTTTTTCAACAGATCTTTAGCCTTCAACTATCTCAAAGGGCTTTAACTCATTAAGGTCGTATGGTGTTTCCTGATAGATACAGTAGTTGAGCCAGTTTGAGTATAAAAGGTTTGCCGAACAGCTCCAGTTGAACACAGGCATCATTGACGGGTCGTTGTTAGGGAAGTAGTTGTAGGGGATCTTCGGGTCAAGACCCTTGTTTTTGTCCCTGACATATTCCTTTGCCAGCGTCTCTCTGTCATATTCCCAGTGTCCCATAAGGAAAAACTGTCTCTGGCTATTATCGGCAACAAGGTGTACCCCTGCTTCATCAGACTCAGCCACGACCTTTAAGTTGTTCACTCTGTAAAGGTCCTGCTTGCGTATCTCGGTGTTTCTCGAATGAGGACAGTGGAAAACATCGCCGAAGCCTTTAAGGATCGAGAACTGAGGACAGTTTATATGGTGCTTGAAGTTTCCGTGAAGCTTTTCATCCAGCTTATACTTCGGTACGCCGTAGTGGTAGTAGAGCGCAGCCTGGGCTCCCCAGCAGATATGGACAGTGGAATAAACGTTGGTCTTCGACCACTCGAACACCTGACAAAGCTCATCCCAGTAGTCGACCTCCTCAAAATCAAGGAGCTCCACGGGTGCCCCCGTTATGATAAGGCCGTCATAGCGCTGGTCTTTTACCTCGGAAAAAGGCTTGTAAAACGCCAGCATATGCTCCTGGGAAGTGGTCTTCGAGATATGCGAGCTCATCTGGATAAGGTCGATATCAACGTGAAGAGGGGTGTTGCTCAGGAGTCTTAAAAGCTGGGTCTCGGTAACTATCTTGTCGGGCATGAGGTTGACGATAGCTATCCTCAGCGCTCTGATATCCTGATGCAGCGCCCTTTCGGCAGGTATTACAAAAATGTGCTCTTCCTCCAGTGTCTTGAAAGCAGGAAGATCATTCGGTATTTTGATAGGCATAGTATGTCTCCTCGTATGATTTGTTCTTATTCTTATCTATTATAGCACAGCTTTATTAACATTTCAAGATATAAATTTTTCTAATTACCCCCACCCAACCGGGGCGTGCCTTCACCGGCCGGCAGGGTGTAAGCTTCAGCCCGGGAGATATTTATGAAAAAAATCTGTTAAACCACTTGCAATTGGGAGAATATTGTAGTATAATCATAGGTAGGACTGTGTTTGCAGTTATGTTAATAATCTGAATGAATAGGAGAAGTTGAAATGAAAATTCTTGACACTATAGGATTTGTAGAGAGTTTTGACAAGGAAGTCGGAGAGGCAATGGCAAAGGAGCTTGCCAGACAGAGAAGAAACCTTGAGCTTATAGCCAGCGAGAACATCGTATCTCCTGCTGTAATGGCAGCTATGGGTTCTGTACTTACCAATAAATATGCAGAGGGTTATCCCGCAAAGAGATACTACGGCGGATGCGAAGAGGTAGACGTTGTAGAGCAGATAGCTATCGACAGAGCTTGTGAGCTTTTCGGTGCTAAGTTTGCAAATGTACAGCCTCACTCCGGCGCACAGGCAAACACTGCTGTATACTTTGCTCTTCTCCAGCCCGGAGACACCGTTATGGGTATGAGCCTTGACAACGGCGGACACCTTACTCACGGTTCCTCTGTAAATATCTCCGGTAAATATTTCAACTTCGTTCCTTACGGTGTAGATGAGAACGGCTTCATTGACTATGACGCAATGGAGAAGCAGGCTAAGGAAGTTAAGCCCAAGCTCATCGTGGCAGGTGCTTCCGCATATCCCAGAAAGATCGACTTCGAGCGCATCTCAAAGATCTGCAAGGAGATCGGCGCATACTTCATGGTAGATATGGCTCATATCGCAGGTCTGGTCGCTGCAGGTCAGCATCCTTCCCCTGTTCCTTATGCAGACATCACCACAACTACCACTCATAAGACGCTCAGAGGCCCCAGAGGCGGTCTTATCCTCACAAACGATGAGGTGCTTGCAAAGAAGATCAATTCTGCTATCTTCCCCGGAACACAGGGCGGTCCTCTTATGCACGTTATCGCAGGAAAGGCTGTTTGCTTCGGTGAGGCACTCAAGCCCGAGTTCAAGGCTTACGGCGAGCAGATCGTAAAGAACGCTCAGACTCTTGCAAAGGGACTCCTTGACAGAGGCTTTGACCTCGTTTCCGGCGGTACAGACAACCACCTGATGCTTGCGGACCTGAGACCCTTCAGCATCACAGGAAAGAAGCTCCAGCATGACCTTGACGAGGTATACATCACAGTAAACAAGAACGCTATCCCCAACGACCCCGAGAAGCCGTTCGTTACCAGCGGTGTCCGCATCGGTACACCTGCCGTAACAACAAGAGGTCTTGTTGAGGAGGATATGGAGGTCATTGCAGAGTGCATCTACCTCACAGCAAAGGACTTTGAGGGAAATGCCGACAAGGTAAGAGCTATGGTAAACGACATCTGCAAGAAGTATCCGCTCTACGAATAATCAGTTAAATCATAAGTTGAACAACTATCGGGCTTCCGTTATCGGGAGCCCGATTTATGATATATTGAGACAGTAGCTTCTGAACACGGCGTTAAAGCAATATAAAGCGACATGACTTGACACCATGAACACTCACTCGGCGGCAGCTACATATAGATTTTACGCAGAAATTAGTGACACATAAAGCTCAACTGCTTGACAGAGCGAATATAAAACAGCAACAAAAAATATGCTCGAAGGCGGCCACAAGGATCCGTCTTCGGGCTTTTGTCATCTTTTTCTCAGCTCCCAGAAAACAACTGCGCTGGCTGCCGCAACATTCAGCGAGTCCACTCCGTGAGCCATAGGTATCTTCACGGTCTGGTCGCAGGCGGCGATAGTCTCTTCTTTCAGCCCATCGCCCTCTGTCCCAAGGATAACGGCAAGCTTGTCGGCTCCTGTAAGTATGGGCGAGTCTACGCTCAGAGTGTCGTGCCTTAGCGCCATAGCGGCGGTGAGAAAGCCATTAGAGCGCAGGAACTCCACATAATCAGGTGCGCCCTGGTCAAGATAAGCCCAGGGTATCTGGAACACTGTTCCCATACTCACCCTTATAGAGCGGCGGTAAAGCGGGTCGCTGCAGCCTTTTGTCAGCAGCACCGCATCTATCCCAAGTGCCGCAGCGCTTCTGAATATTGCGCCCACGTTAGTCTGATTCATAATGTCCTCAAGCACTGCTATCCTGTTCGCACCCTTTAAAAGCTTTTCTGCCTGGGGCGGCTGTCTCCTTCTCATGGCGCAGAGCGCACCCTGGGTCAGCTTGTATCCTGTAAGCTCCGTAAGAACGTCGCTGTCGGCTGTGTAAACGGGTATGTCCTCAAACTGCGCTATTATATCGCCGGCCTGTCCGGTTATGTATTTTCGCTCCAGCAGGAAAGACACAGGCTCATAGCCGTCCGCAAGAGCACGCCTTATGACCTTTGGGCTCTCGGCGATGAAAAGCCCCTCCTCCGGCTCGAACCACCTTAAAAGCGCCGCCTCCGATGTGCTTACAAAAGGGAGCAGGGCTTCGTCCTTCAGGTCTTTTATCTCAATGATCTTCGGCATATCATCACTCCGCATAAAGATTATTTCAGAGAAAATTATACCACGGCAGCTCAAAAAAAGCAAGAGTGTAAAAAATAACGGTATTTATTCATTATTCTGCCCTTGAAAAGCTGTGCTTTCTGTGTTATAATAAGATATTAAACCGAATTGTATTTTTATTAGTAAGGAATGAAACTATGAAACGCTGGACGATCAACAAGCCCGATGCTGTAAAAAGTGCCGAATTCTGCGCAAAATGTGACCTTTCGCCGCTTGCTGTCGATGTTATGACATCTAGAGGGGTCAAGACCTTTGAGCAGCTGGTGAGCTTTTTTAACAGCGACGAGCTTTATGCGCCTGATGAGATCAAGGACATCAAGCTTGCCGCATCGTATATCACAAAGGCGATAGATGCCTATGAGCTTATCTGCATCTACGGCGATTACGACTGCGACGGTGTCACATCCACCGCTGTATTATACAGCTATCTTGACAGCATCGGCGCAAACGTTATGTATTATATCCCGGAGCGCTCCGACGGCTATGGCCTTAACGAAGAAGCCATCAGAAAGCTCAGTGATATGGGAGTAAAGCTGATAGTTACCGTGGATAACGGTATAGCTGCCGTGAATGAAGCAGAGCTTATAAAAGAGCTGGATATGAAGCTGGTCGTTACCGACCACCACCAGCCACCGGAGGTCCTCCCCGATGCTCTGGCGATCGTTGACCCTCATCAGAGCGATTGTCCTTCAAGGTTCAAGGACCTCTGCGGTGTGGGGGTGGCCCTGAAGCTCTGTGCCGAGCTTGACGACGGCAACTACGATATAGTCTTGGAGCAGTTTGCCGATATCTGTGCCATAGGCACGGTTGCGGACGTAGTTCCGCTCAGGGGCGAGAACAGGACGATAGTCAAGAAAGGACTTGAATATCTTAAAAACACTGAGAAACCGGGCCTTGTCCACCTTATGGAGCTGACGGGTATAAACCGTGAGCAGGTCAAGTCCTCGGATATAGGTTTCAGGCTTGCTCCTGTTATTAACGCATCAGGGCGTTTCGGCTCTCCGCTTACGGCTGTCAAGATGCTCCTCAGCGACGACGAGGACGAAGCTTCGTCCTATGCGCAGACACTTGTCAACCTTAATAAGCAGCGCAAGCAAGCCGAGCTTGAGATAATGAACGAGATAGTAACGTTTATCAATAATAACCCTGAGCTTCTCGACCACAGGGTGCTTGTTGTTTCCGGCAAGGGCTGGCACCACGGTGTTATCGGGATTATCAGCGCCAGGATAATGGAGTTTTACGGAAAGCCCTGCTTTGTGATCTCCACGGATGACAGCGGCGAGGCAAGGGGCTCTGCAAGGAGCATCAAGGGCTTTTCGGTGTTCAAGTGTCTCCAGCACTGCAGCGAGGTGCTTACAAAGTTCGGCGGTCACGAATGTGCAGGCGGCCTGTCGCTCAGGGAGGAGGACATCGAAAGGTTCACCCGGCTCGTATACGAGTATTCCGATCCTATCGAGCAGTTCCCGAGATTTACCCTGACAGCTGATAAGCTTCTCCAGCCTGCGGATATAACCCTCCCCAATGTAAAGGGTCTGTCAAAGCTCGAGCCCTTCGGCGATGCCAACAGCCAGCCCGTTTTCGCTATGCTCGGCGTGCTCGTAAAAAAGATCATCCCTCTTTCTCAGGGGGCACACACAAAGATCGAATATACCTACGGCAGCAGCTTCGGCCAGGCACTGTTTTTTATGCTTCGTCCCGAGAACGCCTGCTTCGGCGTCGGAGACAAGCTTGACCTGCTTGTGAACCTTGATGTGAATGTGTTCGGCGGCAATGAGTCCGTCAGCGTAAAGGTCATAGACCACAGGCTCCACGGAGTCAAGCAGGAGCGCTATTTTGCAGCAAAGGACTGCTATGAGAAGCTAAGGCGCAGCGAGAGCCTGCCGGAGAGCTTCATAAAGAAAATAATACCCTCCCGTGAGGAGCTTATCAGCGTTTATAAATACATAGGCGCCGTAAGAGAGACAACGCTTGACACTCTGTTCATGAGGCTGTCAGGCGATGATATGAATTACTGCAAGCTAAGGCTCTGCATCGACATTTTTGCCGAGAACGAACTTATAAGCTTCAAACCGGCAACAGGAAAGATAAAATGGATAAAGCCCGAGAAAAGGGCAGATCTTGAAAGCAGCGAGACTTTGGTAAAGCTTCGCTCGCTTCTTTGACCAAACTGAAAGAAAGGAAGGTCGCAATGTCTGAAATAAACAAAATCACTCCCGGACAGACAGCCGGAACAAATGATGC
>CADCFQ010000008.1 GCA_902800795.1 uncultured Ruminococcus sp.
TATACGAACGTGATATTGATGAATAGCGGAAGGCAGAATATCAGGAGAATGGCCGTCATGAACTGAATCTGATCCTTCTCCGTCTCCGTTTTTTTTGCTCCAGTGCGTTCCTGTGAGGCAAAAAGCTCGCCTGCGATCTTAATGAGACTCTATACCATCCTCGCCGCAAAAAAGGCATTGATTAGCTGAACGGCGAACTAATTTCCTTCGCCGAAAATCCGGAAAAGGATCTGGAGGTATGCAATATATCCGATTTGGAAAGGATAAATGTATAAATATGTATTCCTGGCCGGGCTGTTTAGAGCAGAAAAATCGCCCTTATTAAATGCCGTGGCGAGTTCAACCAGAGCACTGCAGTCCATGTAAGGCTTTGACTGCAGTGTGAACAAAAAGCCAAGGGATAGCAGCAGAGAAAATAGAATCGCTGCAATGCAGGCCTTTCTAGCCTTCTTCGAATTAAGGAGTCTCCCTATTCTGGCTGTCACGTATAAAACTACCAGATAAAAACCGATAACCAGCAGCGGCTTATCCCACTTATACATGGGGGTCTCTATATCCCGGTCAGCATCAAAATAGGCACTTCGAAATGCACTCATCACTGCCAGAATTCCGACCATCAGCAAAAAAATAGCCGTATATATATTTCTCAGGATTCTCGAAAGCTTTTCCATTATGTTACCCGTCTCCTGCTTTGCTGGTTTTCGCTCCTGTGGATAGAATAAATGTTATTTCTCGAACGTAAAAGCTCAGGACATGCTATTCACAGCGGCGACCGAACCGCAGGTCGCATTCAGTTTACATCAGAATAGAATGTACAACAACCAGCCTGTTCCTCCATACTATCAAAATCCCTGCTAATCCGAGGGAGAAAATTTCCGCCATCCTCCAGTACCACGGTCCCCGGAAAAATATCCAGGTGCTTCCGGTAAAGCCACGCTGCAGATTAACGGTCACACATCCATCTGTATTTTGCGGCTTAACAGTTCTCAACAGCTCGCCAGTCTCAGTAAAATACCGAACACAGTACCCTTTATAATAAACCAACGGAAATATGATCGTTTCATCGCTTTGCAGGGGCTGTTTGCAGGAAATAGTGAAATCATTTTCCCTCCGTGAGATATTTAGTATCTTCAGCTCATCAATCTCTTCAGGCATTCCATTTACGAGAATCCGGTCATCACGCAGCCGCTGCTCATCCATACTATCCGGTATATACAGAGCAGAGCCTCCCATAAATGAGTCATCATTATCAGCAGACCAGAAATCACCCAGACGAGATCCTGCTGTATTTGTGTATGAAACCGAGAATATCAGAGAGGCTATGAACGCCAGAGGCTTCGGGGAGGCTGACAAGGCAGAGGAGGCAGATGTGTGCATCGTCAATTCCTGCACCGTTACCGCCGAGGCGGATTCAAAATGCCGCCAGCTGTTAAGAAAGCTGCGCCGCCTCTCGCCGGAGGGAGTGATAGTTCTCACCGGGTGCTATGCCCAGGCCTTTGAAAATGACGCAAAAGACCTTGGCATCTGCGATATCGTCACCGGCTCACGGAACAAAGCCGATGTACCGGAGCTGGTCTGCGAGTTTCTGAAAAAGCGTGAGCCCGTGTTCAGGGTGAAGCCCTTTGAAAAAGGCGAGGGACTGGAGCCTATGAAAAACCTTGGCAGCAGCCGCAAGACCAGAGCCTATATCAAGATACAGGACGGCTGCGACCAGTACTGTACCTACTGTGTGATACCGTTTGCCAGAGGGCATATCTGCTCGAAGAAACCCGAGGATATAGCGGAGGAGACCCGGGCGCTGGTCGGCAGCGGCCACAAGGAGATAATCCTCACAGGGATAAATATGTGCTGTTACGGAAAAGACCTGGGAGCGCTCACGCTTGCGGATGCGGCCGAAGCCGCCTGCAAGGCGCAGGGGGATTTCAGAGTAAGGCTGAGCTCGCTTGAACCCGAGCTTTTGACCGACAGGGACATTGAAAGGCTTGCTGAGCTTGACAGGCTGTGCGGACATTTTCATCTGGCGCTCCAAAGCGGCTGTGACAAGACCCTTAAACGAATGGGGCGCCATTACAACACGGCGCAGTATGAGCAGATAGTTAAAAAGCTCAGGGCAGCGTTCCCGGGCTGTGCGGTGTCCACGGATATAATGACTGGCTTCCCCGGCGAGACAGAGGAGGACTTTGAAGCTTCACTTGATTTTGTAAAGCGGATGCGGTTTTCCTCCGCCCATGTGTTCCCCTACTCTGAAAGGCAGGGAACGGCGGCGGCAAAGTTTAGCGGCGCTGTGCCTGTGAACATAAGACAGGAGAGAGCCGCAAGGATGAGAAAGGTGTGTCTGGCTTCACAGCTTGAGTATAACCGTTCTCAGGTCGGCAGGACACTGCGTGTGCTCTTTGAGCGTGAGCGTGACCCGAAGCTTCACAGGGGACACAGCGACGAGTATATAAACGTGAGAATCCCGAGGCTGACGGAAAAATCGCTCCGGAGACAGTTTTTGGATGTTAAGATAATATCGGCCGATGTGAACGGCTGTTTTGGCGAAACGGAAAGCGAGGCATAAAATGGATAAGCTATCATCGGGAAAAATAAAAGGTATAGTTCTTGGCGCTGCTATGGTCATCATATGTCTGGTCTCGATCGTGACAGGCAAGGATATCATATCCTCAGACAGCAGCTCCGACAAGGCTGACAGCTCTTCAAAAGCGGCGGTAACGACAGCTGCTCCAAAGGCTGTTACCACCAAGGCAAAGACCGTGACCACGGCACAGACCACGAACATCGGCGGATTTGACATAGTTACCGAAGTGCCGAACAAGGAGAATACCGAATACTATTTCAGGACCAAAAAGCTGAGAGACCAGCATTATGAAAAGCACGGTATAGAAATGGGCTTTTCCTCTGCGGACGAATACCGCCGTGCGGCCAGCGACGTTATAAACGACCCGTCAGCCCTGACCAAGACAGAAAAGGAGGACGGCGATACCTGCTATTATATCGAAGCCACCGACGAATTTGTCGTGCTCTCCACCGACGGCTACATCAGGACATACTTCAACCCCGGCGGCAAAGCCTACTTCGACAGACAGTGATGAGGGTGCTTGCAAAAAGTTTACAAAGATAAATTGACATTTATTATCTGTATATGATATAATAATATTAATGGTTTGCGGTGTGTGTCGCACCGCTGCTCTTAAATGACAGGAGGAATATGAAAATGTCTGTTTTTCGTATCTATGTTGAAAAGAAGCCCGGATTTGCTGTGGCTTCAAAGTCTCTCGTCAAGGATATCAAGTCTGCTCTTGGCCTTGACAGGATCAAGGACATCAGAGTTATCAACCGTTATGACGCAGAAGGCCTTTCCAAAGAGGATTTTGACCTCGCTGTGCCTGTTGTGTTCTCCGAGCCTGCGGTAGATGTTACATACGACAAGCTGCCCCAGATAATCGACGGAGAAAACATCTTCGCTGTGGAATACCTGCCGGGTCAGTTCGATCAGAGAGCCGATTCCTGCGCACAGTGTATCTCCCTGCTGACAGGAGGCAAAAGGCCTGTTGTCAAGTCTGCAACGGTATATATAGTTTCGGGCAAGCTCTCGGACGAGGAGCTCGACAAGCTCAAGAGCTACATTATAAACCCAGTTGAGTCGAGAGAGGCTTCTCTTGACACATTTGAAACTCTGGATATCAAGTATGATATCCCCACAAAGGTAGATACCGTGGACGGCTTCATCTACTCCACCGAGGACGACCTCAAGGCTATGCTTTCCGAGCTGGGCCTTGCTATGGACCTTGACGATATCAGGTTCTGCCGTGACTATTTCCGTGACCAGGAGAAGCGCAACCCAACCATCACCGAGATCAGGATGATAGATACTTACTGGTCGGATCACTGCCGCCACACCACCTTCCTGACTACCGTTGACAATGTTGACATCAAGTCGGATTACATTGCGGCTACCTTCCAGGATTATATCAACACAAGAAAAAACCTTTATGCAGGCAGAACAGACAAGCCCCTGACGCTTATGGACCTTGCCTGCATAGGCGCAAAGCAGCTGAAAAAAGCAGGACTGCTCAAGGACCTCGACGAGAGCGAAGAGATAAATGCCTGCTCGGTAAAGATAGCTGTCGATGTTGACGGCAAGCCCGAGGATTGGCTTTTGATGTTCAAGAACGAGACACACAACCACCCCACCGAGATCGAACCTTTCGGCGGCGCTGCTACCTGTCTCGGCGGAGCTATCAGAGACCCGCTTTCCGGACGCTCCTATGTTTATCAGGCAATGAGAGTTACGGGTGCGGGAAATCCGCTGGTTCCTGTGGCTGACACTATAACTGGAAAGCTCCCACAGAGAAAGATAGTTGTGGGTGCTGCAAACGGTTATTCGTCCTACGGCAACCAGATCGGTCTTGCGACAGGCCACGTAAATGAGATATATCACCCCGGCTATGTTGCAAAGAGAATGGAGATTGGCGCTGTTGTGGGCGCTGCTCCCGAGGCGAATGTAAGGCGTGAAAGACCTGCGCCTGACGATATAGTTATCCTCCTTGGCGGCCGCACAGGCCGTGACGGCTGCGGCGGAGCAACAGGCTCTTCAAAGAGCCACACCCTCCACTCGCTGGAGAGCTGCGGAGCAGAAGTACAGAAGGGTAACGCTCCCGAGGAGAGAAAGCTCCAGAGACTTTTCCGTGACCCCGAGGTCACATCTATGATAAAGCGCTGCAACGACTTCGGCGCAGGCGGAGTTTCCGTTGCTATCGGAGAGTTGGCTGACGGCCTTTCGATAAACCTTGATTCTGTAACTAAAAAGTATGACGGACTTGACGGAACCGAGCTTGCTATCTCGGAGAGCCAGGAGAGAATGGCTGTCGTTATAGCAAAGGAAGACCTTGAAAAGTTCATGGCAAAGGCAGCACAGGAGAACCTTGAGGCTACTATGGTGGCTAGAGTTACCGAGGAGCCGAGGCTCAGGATGAACTGGTGCGGCAACACTATCGTTGACCTGTCCAGAGAGTTCCTTAACTCCAACGGCGCCGAGAAGCACACAGATATTACTATCCCCGATCCTATCCTTGCCAACGACGACAACGGCGAGGACACCGCTGACCGCTGGGAGGCTATGATCTCGAACCTCAATGTATGCTCACAGAAGGGACTTGTTGAGAGATTTGACTCCACCATCGGCGCAGGCACTGTGCTTATGCCCTACGGCGGAAAGTATCAGAACACACCTACACAGGCTATGGCGGCAAAGATACCTGTCCTGAAGGGCGAGACAAAGACCGCTTCTATAATGGCTTGGGGCTATAACCCCTTCCTGTCCTCCAAGAGCCCCTATCACGGCGCTATGTCGGCTGTCGTTGAGTCGGTGGCTAAAGTGGTGGCTGCAGGCGGTACCTATGAGAAGTGCTGGCTGACCTTCCAGGAGTATTTTGAGAGGACACAGAACGACCCCGAGCGCTGGGGCAAGCCTATGGCAGCTCTGCTGGGCGCTTATAAGGCACAGATCGAGCTTGCCTGCGGTTCTATCGGCGGCAAGGACTCCATGTCCGGAACATTCGAGGATATCGACGTTCCGCCTACCCTGGTATCCTTCGCTGTTTCTGTCGCAGACTCTGACAGGATAGTTTCAAACGAATTCAAGAAGGCCGGCTCCAAGGTCATCCTTATAAAGCCGGAATATGACGAGAACAAGCTTGTGGACTTTGATTCACTCAGAAAGGTGTTTGAGAAGGTTGAGGGCCTTATCAGCGAGGGCAAGGTGCTCTCCTCTTGGGCTGTTTCGTTCGGCGGTGTTTCGGAGGCTGTGGCTAAGATGGCCTTCGGCAACAAGATAGGTTTCAAGTTCACAGACAAGCTGAGCTCCTCCGAGCTGTTCAGACACTGCTACGGCGCATTCGTGCTGGAGCTTGCCGAGGGCGTGGAGACTGACGAGAGAGTTATAGGCGAGACCACCGAAGACTATAAGATAGTTTCCGACAGCTACACCATTGAGCTTGAAAAGCTCCAGCAGCTCTGGGAGCAGAAGCTTGAGCCTGTATATCCCGTTCACGTCAAGGAGCCCGAGGAGAAGCCCGAGACCTATTCCTTCAAGGCAGAGACAAGACCCTCGCCTGCTGTCAAGGTGGCTAAGCCCAGAGTCCTCATCCCCGTATTCCCGGGAACGAACTGTGAGTATGACACCGCAAGAGTGTTTGAGAGAGCAGGCGCAGAGGCTGACATCTTCGTTATAAAGAACCTGACAGCTGAAGCTATCAGCGAGTCGGTCGAAGCAATGGAGAAGAAGATAAAACAGGCGCAGATAGTTATGCTGCCCGGCGGCTTCAGCGGCGGCGACGAGCCTGACGGAAGCGGAAAGTTCATCGTTTCGTTCCTCAGAAACCCAAGGCTCACCGAGGCTATCCACGACCTTCTCAAGAACCGTGACGGCCTTATGCTGGGTATCTGCAACGGCTTCCAGGCGCTTGTAAAGCTGGGGCTCGTTCCCTACGGCGAGATAAGGGATATGAGACCCGACTCTCCCACGCTTACCTTCAACACTGTCGCAAGACACCAGTCGAAGATGGTAAACACACGCATCGCTTCCAACAAGAGCCCGTGGCTGGCAGGCTGCGAGGTGGGCGATATCCACTGCATAGCTATCTCCCACGGCGAGGGACGCTTTGTTGCGACAGCTGAGGAGATAGCTCAGCTTGCAAAGAACGGCCAGATAGCTACACAGTATGTAGACTTTGCCGGCGAGCCTACCTATGACATCCACTGCAACCCCAACACCTCCGTTCAGGCTATCGAGGGTATAACCTCTCCCGACGGAAGAGTGCTCGGAAAGATGGGTCACTCCGAACGTATCGGAACTGATGTTGTAAAGAACGTTCCAGGTGTCAAGGATCAGAAGATATTTGAGAGCGGCGTAAACTACTTCAAATAATGATATTATCCCGGCGTCTTAAAAAAGCGCCGGGATCTTTTTGTTCCCTGTCACTTTTTTCTTCCTTTGGTTGACTAAAGATACAGAAACGTTTCAAAGCGAGGTTTTCATATGACTGATAAGGAGCTGCTGGCGCTGCTCAGGGACGAACCGCAGCGAGGACTTGCCGAGGCTGTCGGCAAATACAGCGCCTATGTGCTGAAGATAGCATATACAAAGCTCGGGGGGCTTTGCTCCCGTGAGGATATAGAGGAAGCTGTCAGCGACATTTTTATGGCGTTTTATAAGAGCGGACAAAGCTGCGGCTTTGAGATACGCTCGGTCACTGCCTACATATCTCTTATCGCCGAGAGGCATTGTCTGAATGTTTTCAGAAAGCACAAAAGACAGGCCGGCAGCATCCCCCTTGACGAGCTTGAGAATGTGCTCCCCTCAAAGGCTGACCCCTATACCGGGGCAGAGCTGAGCGATGCACTTTGCAGGCTCGGCGAGCCGGACACGAGCATTTTTGTAAGAAAATACTTTTTCGGTCAGAAGAGCGAGGAGATAGCAAAGGATATGGATATGAAAACCAACACTGTGAACCAGAGGATATCCCGAGGGCTCAAAAAGCTCAGAAAGATGCTGGAGGAGGAATAGCGATGGAAAAGATACTTGAATGTATTGCCGAGAAGCTGTCCTATCAGGACTGCGAAAAGCTTGAAGCGGCCTTTGAGAACTTTGCCCGTGATGCAAGTATATCGGATGACGAACAGCAGCGTATTCTCTCTTCCGTTATGAGAAAGGCGGGGTTTGAGATGAAAGGAAATATGACAGAAAAAAGGATAAAGAGACACAACAGACGGTTTATGGGATTTATGATAGCGGCAGCGGTAGTCGTTACAGGTGCCATCGGAGTGGGAGCATATACCTACAGCAACGGAATGTGGAACGCTATGAGTGATCGGTTTGATGAAAGCACCAGCGAACAGGATGCAATGCCGAAGCTTGCAAGCGTTATGAAGAACTATGACGGTGTGGTTCTTGAAAACACTTTTGAGGGGCTTGACTTCACATACGAAGGCGTAATCAACGACGGCAACGAAGCATATGTAATACTGACCATCAGCAAAAGCAACGGAGAGCCATTTGAGCTAAGCGAGGGCGGAGCAGTCGAGATCGCATACCGACGTGAATCTGCTAAGATAACTGACGGCAATTATGATACGGAGCTTTATCCGTACTCCATACCCTTTGTTATTGACAAAGTGAACGATGACGGCTCAGTGACTGCAATGCTGAATATCACAAATGCAGCAGTATGGTTCACTGACGCTCAGGGATTCTTTGACGGGACTGAACCGCCGATCTCCGATGAGTACGTTCTCAGCTTTTCTAACATCTACGTACTTCCTGACAATGAGTCATTTAATGCCGGCTTCAGTCATAAACCCGATATTGAAAACTATTATATTGAAGGCGATCATGAGAGATCAGATCAGGCGCTCCAGGACAGATTCGAGCATATTGCAAAGTACGCATCAGAATGCTACGAGGGAACGCTGACATTCTCCGTTGACACAAGGGATGATAATTCAACTCATATGCAGACAGTTGACGGCGATGTGACCGTGGATGTATGGTTAAGCAGTATTTCTGTGAGAACAATGATCTCGGATGAAAACGGCTATGACATATATGAGGGGATAGCAGACTCTGAGACCATCAGTACAATAACCGAAAGAAGTATTCCCGTTGAAGTACACTTCAAGGACGGAACAGTGCTTGATGAAAACAGCTGCTGGGGCTGGATATCTGAGGGAGAAAATGAATACCCCGAAACAGACAAGGAGCCCGAGTGCTACTATCCGATATCAGTAACTACTATTCTTGGCTTCTCAAGCCCGATAGACCCTAGCGAAGTCGATTATATCACGGTCGACGGATACAAGGTCGATTTCTGATATGAATACTATAACGGCGTGCCTTCGGGTGCGCCGTTTTTTTGTTTTGCTATGACTTTACTTTTTTGAGCAGTTGTGCTATACTGTATTCTGAGGTGAGAAAATGAAGTATCTGTATATTTACCTCGCAGCGGTGAGCCTGGCTGCGTTTATCGCTTACGGCATCGACAAGCTGAAAGCTAAAGCCGGAGCCTGGAGGATCCCCGAAAAAACGCTGTGGCTCTTTGGGCTTGCTGGCGGAGCGCCGGGGGCGCTGCTTGGGATGAGCGTTTTTCACCACAAGACCAGAAAGGTCTCGTTTTATGCTGTGAACATATTCTCGCTGTGCCTGTGGGCCGGCGTGACAGTCTGTGTTCTGGTAAGATAGGAGAAGCTTATGAAAACTGTTTGCGACAGGCTGAAAGTCAAAGCCTATGGAAAAATAAATCTTATGCTGGATATCGTCGGCAAAAGACAGGACGGCTATCATATACTCAACACTGTTATGCAGTCGGTGGACTGCTATGATATCCTTGATATCGAGCTGACAGACGGCGAAGGCGTTGAGTTGATCTGTGATAAGGAAGGCTTCCCCACCGATGAGCAGAACCTTATTTATAAGGCTATCATCGCTTTTGCAAAGCACACCGGGATAGACTATGGCAAGCACTTTAAGATAACAGTTGAAAAGAACCTGCCCTCGATGGCGGGCATGGGCGGCGGAAGCGCCGACTGTGCGGCTATGCTCAATGCGCTCAACTTCCTGTTCGGGACAAATCTTTTCGACGACGAGCTGGGACGCATAGGCGTGACCATAGGGGCCGATGTGCCCTTCTGTCTGGTCGGGGGAACACAGCTTTGCCAGGGTATAGGCGAGATAGTCCACAGGCTTCCCTCTCCGCCCTGCAAGTTCCTGATAATAAAGCCCGATGCAGGCATCTCCACACCTGCGGCATACAAGGCTTATGACGAGATAGTAAACCCCAAGAGATGCTCGACCGACACCTTTGTCAAGGCGCTGGGAAGCGGGAACCTTTACAGCCTTTGTGCGAATATGTTCAATGCGCTGGAGTATGCAGCCTGCCCCGATGAGGTGACAAAAGCCAAGGAGGATCTCCAGAAAGCGGGAGCATTGCAGACACTGATGACCGGAAGCGGCTCGGCGGTGTTCGGGGTGTTTGACAATGACGAAATGTTGAAGGCCGCTTATGACAGCATAAGCGGATACAGCTATAAAACCATCTGCGTGCCCGTTAAAAAGGGCTGCGAGTTCATCTGACAGGAGGGTGGAAAATGAGAAGCAAATGCAGATTCTGCGGTTACAGGTTCGAGTCAGCTGATGAAATGATATGCCCGGAGTGTCTCACCGCAAGAGAGGACGATATTCAGTGCGGCATCTTTGAGGACGAGGACCACAGCCATAACCTTGATCCGTTCTCCAAGGGATTCGAAAGCCCGGGAACGGATATGTATGAGGAGAAGAGAAACGACTTTGTGGCAAAGGAGCGCCGTGAGGAAGACCACGACCCGAATTTCAAGAGCCCGAAGAAGACCTTCCAGCCCCAGCAGCAGTATGTGCCGCCCGCCTATACTCCGCCGAACCCCACAGTGGGCGCTGCCGCAAGACAGACACAGAGACAGAATTATAACTTCGGACAGGTGAACCAGAACCGCACCTTCAACCAGGCGCAGAACCCGTTCAATGTGAACCTGAGCAACTATAAAAGTCAGTTACAGAACAAGAACGGTCAGCAGCAGCAGAACAAGACAAATCAGGGCTGTGCTGTGGCGATAATCATCTTTATCGTTATGCTGTTCTTTATCCGTATAGTTACCAATCTCTCTGCTCATTCAGACTGCCGGGATGTTACAGGAAACGCCGGCGGAACTTCTGTGACGGCTGTTTATGAAGAGCAAGCACATTTCAATGAGTGACGCTTTAGCTTCGTGCAGGCTGTGTCCCAGAGAATGCGGCGCTGACAGGAGAGTGAGCCGTGGTTTCTGCGGCGAGAGCGACAAGGTCAGGATCTCGAGAGCGGAGCCCCACCACTGGGAAGAGCCGCCCATAAGCGGCAAAGGCGGCGCCGGCACCGTGTTTTTCACCGGGTGTACCCTCAGGTGCTGCTACTGTCAGAACTTTGAGATTTCCTCCCACGGAAAAGGGTTTGGGCTGACGGTTAAAGAGCTTAGGGACTGCTTTCTGAGGCTTATGGATATGGGAGCCGAGAACATTGAACTTGTGAGCCCGACACAGTTTGTGCCGCAGATAACCGAGGCACTGGATATGCTCGGAAATAAGCGCCCTACGGTGGTCTACAACACAGGCGGCTATGAAAAGGCCGAGACCATAGCTATGCTTGAGGGCTATGTGGATGTGTATCTGCCGGATCTTAAATACTATGACAGCGAGCTTTCGATGAAATATTCAGGGGCGGCGGACTATTTTGAAAAAACGATAGAAGCGATAATCACTATGCAAAAGCAGGTGGGCAGGCCTCTCATTGAAGACGGCCTTATGAAAAAGGGCGTGATAGTCAGACACCTTGTTTTGCCAAGCTGCCGAAAAGACTCTATAAGGCTTATAAAGGAGCTGAGAGAGGTGTTTGAGCCCGAGGATATACTGGTCAGCCTTATGAGCCAGTATACGCCGATGTTCAAGGCGGCGGATTTCAAAGAGCTTAGCCGTAAAACTTCCACCTTTGAGTATGAGAGCGTGCTGAAGGCTGTCGAGGAGGCCGGTTTTGAGGGCTTTTTCCAGGAGCGCAGCTCCGCTGACGAGGATTACGTTCCTGAGTTTTTTGATAAAAAATATTACTGAATGCAAAAAATGTAATCGAATTGTTATCGAATTGTTCTAGACAACAAGGGTGAAAAAATGTATAATGTTATAAAGGCGAGGTGTATATATACCGTGCCTTTATAAGCAAAGGCTTGAGACTATTTTGAAATGGGGTAATGCCTATGTCAAAGGCTCTGGGTTCAAGGTATTCGATCGAACATTCCGATGACACAAAAGAATACTTTGAATTTGTGAAAGACCTGATCGATGATGACGTTGTAAACGAAATGAAGAAGTATCGTCATCATTACAGCACCAACTGCTATCAGCATTGTCTAAACGTGTCTTATTATAATTATCTTGTGTGCCGCAAACTGGGGCTCGATTCCAGATCGGCTGCAAGAGCAGGTTTTCTGCATGACCTCTATCTCTATGACTGGAGAGAAAGGGAGCGCAAGAAAGGCGAAAAGCGCCACGGAACATATCATCCGAGAGTTGCATTGAAAAATGCCAAGGAGCATTTCGATATCGACAAGCGTGAAGAGGATATGATCGTGAAGCATATGTGGCCGCTGACCATCAAGCCGCCTAAGTATGCCGAGTCTTATGTTATAGTCTGCATCGACAAGTATGCGGCTATGCTGGAGATAGGCGTTCACCTGGGACGCAAGATGAAAACAAAGGCACAGAGCATCAAACGAACAGCAAGATAAAAACTGAGCCGGCACACTGAGTGTCGGCTCTCTTTTTATGTTTTTGTCCTCCGTTACAGATTTTTGCACTATCTTCGTTAATAAAGTTTTAATAAAATTATTGCTGAAATAACCGTGTAATAGTGCTATAATTGGCAATAAGAACAGTTATTACTGAAAAGACAGAAAAATAATGTTCAAACAGTACAGTTTTTCAATGATAACTTAAACATGGTATAGTATTATTTTAACATCAGGCCACAGCGTGTGGTCAGCGTATGAATATGGAGGGTCATTTATGAAAAAGAAACTAATGAACAAAGCCGTTTCGCTTTGTTCTGCGGCAGCTATGATAGGCTCCGCCGTGTGGTCGCCGGTGTTTGTGGCGTCCGCTGAAGGCTCGGGTGTCTTTATCAATGAGGTCTGCACAGGCAACACGGGCGCTAACGGCAATCTTGAAGGCGAATATGACTGGATAGAGCTTTACAACTCGAATGAGAACGATGTTGATATCTCGGGCTGGAAGCTTATCAAAGACGACAGCAATGAGTATGTGTTCGGCTCGGTGGTGCTGCCGGCAAAGAGCAACACTATCGTGTTCTGTGCCAAGAAGTATGCAGGTGATGATTCTATCCCTCATGCAGGCTACAACCTTTCGGGAAGCGGTGTCAAGCTGACACTGACTGACGGCGAGAACAGTGTGGATGAACTGGAGGTTCCGGCTCTTGCGGATGACACAGTGTGGGCAAGACAGCCTGACGGCTCGGATGAGCTGGCTGTGCTTTTCCCTACTCCCGGAGTTTCAAACAACGATGCCGAATCGGCTATCCCCTGCAATGCTCCCGAGTTCAGTGCCGAGAGCGGTATTTATGATTCTTCGTTCAACCTTAGTATGGCGACAGACGAAGGCAATACTATATACTATACAACTGACGGCACCGACCCCGCAACCAGCAGCACAAGGATAGAGTTCACCCAGCCGATCAATATCTATAACAGAAGCAGCAGCGCTATGAAGATAGCAAACTATGTTTCTCCAAGCAAGGTCACACCCTGGGCAAGCTCCAACTACTACACAACGCCCAGCAACAGCGCAGTTGACAAGGGAACGGTCATCAGAGCCGTTACACTAAGCAGCGCCGGAAAATACAGCGAGACCGTTACAAAGACCTACTTTGTGGGCGTGAACAGCCAGCAGCATAACGGCCTGCCTATCCTGTCTATCACGACAGACCCGGCAAACCTGTTTGACTATAACACGGGTATCTATGTTCTCGGCAAGGTGTATGACGACAACAAGGCGACTGCTCAAGACAAGAACAATCCGCCTGCCAACTATAATCAGAAGGGCAAGGAATGGGAGAGAGCCTGCCATATAGATTTCTTCGAGCCTGACGGCACACTTGCTATTTCGCAGGATTGCGGAATGAGGACTCAGGGCGCATACTCGAGAGCTGACTATCAGAAGTCCTTCAGATTCTATGCAAGAGAAGAATACGGCGAGAAAAACTTCAAGTATGAGTTTTTCGATGACGCTTATATGGAGAACGGCTCGGGCAAGAAGCTCAAGAAGTTCAAGAAGCTTGTGGTGAGAAACGGCGGAAACGACACCAACTATGCTAAATTCAAGGACAGCTATATCCAATCGCTGTTTTCCGACAGGCAGGTTGACACCCAGGAGGGCAGACCCTGCGTTGTTTATATCGACGGAGAATACTGGGGGCTTTATACTCTCCAGGAGGACTTTGACGACCACTACTATGAGGAGAACTATAGCGTTAATGCCGATGAGGTAGTCGTTTATAAAAAGGGCGAGATCGACGAGGGCAACGAAGAGGATATCCAGCTGTTCACGGAGCTTCGCAGTTTTGCAAAGAACAATAACCTGGCGCTTGCTTCCAACTATAACAAGATATCACAGATGCTCGATCTCCAGAGCTTTGCAGATTACTGTGCGGCTGAGATGTATATCATCAACGAGGACTGGCCCGGCAACAACTATTCGATGTGGAGAACAAGGACTGTTGATGAGTCCAATCCTTATGCCGACGGCAGATGGAGAATGAACCTTTATGATACCGAGATGGGCGTTGACCACTACGGCAACAGCAGTACCAAGTATAATGTCGATAACCTCAAAAAGATAATGCAGAACACCTGGGACGATGTTCCTGTCTTGTTCAATGCTCTTATCAAGAACGAGGATTTCAAGCTTATGTTCATCAACGCTATGATGGACTATGCTAACCTCAACTGTAAACCTTCGAGAGCTCTGGCTATCGAGAAGGAGTATATTAACGCATACCGTCCCGAGCTTTACAAGTATTTCGCAAGGTTCCCGAGCTGGGCTAATGTCGGCAATGCCGCTGACCCCTGTATCTCGAGAATGGAGACATTCATCAAGAACAGACCCGGCTATGTTCCCACGATGCTTAAAAACAACCTCTCTCTCGGAAACGCTGTGGATGTCAGCGTGTCCGCTGTTAACCCCGAGGGCGGCAAGGTGACGATAAACACCTCCACCCTAGATATCTCCGAGGACTTTAGCGGAAAATACTTTGCAGGAAAGAACATAACCCTGACTGCCGAGGCAGAAGAGGGATATGAATTTGCTGGCTGGGCCGGGACCTACAATTCTACTGATGCATCCATATCCATCGATCCGTCCAAGGCTTCCTTTGTCCAGGCTGTGTTCGTAAGAGAAGGCCAGACAGTACATACTGTCAAGTTCTATTACGGCACAAAGGTACTGTCCACACTGGTGGCTGACGGCACTGCTGCCGAGTTCCCGGCTGCTTACTTCGCCAGGGACGGCTACTCAGCATCTGTCAAGGAAGACCTCTCGAATGTGACCTCCGACCTTAACTGTGCAGTGGTTTATTCAGCCGCTACCTACAAAGTAAGATTCAATTCCAACGGCGGCACAGGCACTATGACAGACCAGAGCTTTACCTACGGCAAATCGCAGGCGCTGAAAGCCAACACCTTCAAGAAATCAGGCTATGCTTTCAAGGGCTGGGCATCTGTCAAGGGCTCGCTGATCGTCAAGTATGCCGACAAGGAATCGGTATCGAACCTTACCAACAAGGACGGCACTGTCTATAACCTCTACGCTGTATGGGGCAAGGATATCTCCGCCTGCACAGCAACTCTTTCGGCTTCGAGCTTCGTTTATAACGGAAGCGTCCAGAAGCCCACAGTGACTGTCAAGAACGGCTCGACCGCTCTTAAAGAGGGTTCGGAATACAAGGTGACTGTCGATTCCGCTAAGAACTGCGGCGTTTACAAGGTAACTATCACGGGTGCTGGTTCCTATGCAGGGACCAAGACCCTCAACTTCAAGATAGTTCCCGCTTCCCTCAGTTTCAAGCTCCTGACCAGGACGACCAACTCGATGAAGATCGACTGGAACGCTTCCGCAGGTGCGACCAGCTATAAGGTATACCGTGAGGAGAACGGCTCCTTCAAACTTCTTGCCACCACTTCTTCCCTTACCTATACAGACAAGGGACTCAAGGCAGGAACAGTTTATAAATACAGGATAGTTCCCTGCAACGGTACTCTTACCGGCGGTGCTTTCACCTTTACAAACTGCACCAAGAGCGCTGTTCCTACCCTAACAGCTTCTTCAGGGGCTGCGACAAAGGTGACCTTCAAGTGGAACAAGATAGCTCCCTGCTCGGGTTATCAGATAGTTTACTGCAACCAGAAAAACGGCACCTATAAGGCGCTCAGACACCTGGGACAGGCAACAACGACCTATACCCACAGCGGCATCAAGTCGGGCAGCACCTGGTACTTCAAGATCAGATGCTATACCGAGATAAACGGAAAAAAATACTTCTCCGATTATTCCGCACCGGCAGCTGTCAAGGTAAAGTAAAACTAATAGTTACAAAAGGCCGTGCTCCTTCTTTGGGGCACGGCTTCTTTCTGCAACGGGTCTTGCTTTCGGTTGACACTGTTATAAAAATATGGTAAAATCATTGTAGGTGATACCGAAAGGAGCTGAGCGTGATGCTTACGGATAAGAACGAGTTTTGCTCGCACATAAAGAATGTGCTTATCAGCGAAGAGGAGATAAACAAGGCGGTCGATGCCTGTGCAAAGGACTTGTCCCTTGAATATGAGGGAAAGCCGCTGCTGCTCGTGAGCATATTAAAGGGCGCTTTCATTTTTCTGTCTGACCTTACAAAGCGCATGACCATTCCCTGTGAGGTGGCCTTTATGGCGGCCAGCAGCTACTATGAAGGCACAAGCTCCTCGGGAGAGGTAACGATCACTTATGATATTTCCCGGGACATAAGTCAGTATCACGTTGTGATAGTCGAAGACATCATCGACACCGGAAGGACACTCAGCGAGATAGTGAAGATACTCAAAGGCAGAGAGCCGCTGTCTCTGAAAGTGGTAACGCTTCTGGACAAGCCTGAAAGACGAGTGGTGGAGTTTGAAGCAGATAAGTCACTTTTTACTATCCCTGACAAATTCGTTATCGGCTACGGGCTGGATTATTCCGAGTGTTACAGAAATCTTCCATATATCGCTGAGTACGGCGAATAAGAAACGGAGATGTGTTTATGAGCAGAACATATAAGCTTAAAGTTGCAGGGCTGGAGCGTGAGCTGCCCCTCTGCGAGGTGAACGATGAGCTGGAGATAGCCGCTTTTATAATGCTCTCAGATGTGGAGCTGACCATAGCCTGCGCAAGGGAGCTTTTGAAAAAATGCCCCGACTTTGACTGCATACTTACTGCCGAAACAAAGGGCATACCCATAGCTTACGAGGCCGCAAGGCAGTCGGGCAAGGTATACATCGTTGCCAGAAAGTCGATGAAGGTCTATATGCAGGATGCGGTAATGGTAAACGTCAATTCGATAACCACTAAAGAGGAACAGACCCTTTACCTGTCCCGGAAGGACTCCGATACGATGAAGGGCAAAAGAGTCCTTATAATGGATGATGTTATAAGCACCGGCGACTCGCTGAGAGCTATCGAAGAGCTTGCAAAAAGCGCACAGGCTGTCATCATCGGAAAGGCTGCGGTCCTTGCAGAGGGTGACGCTGCCGACAGAGACGACATAATCTTTTTGGAGAAGCTGCCGCTTTTTCCCAAGAGCAAATAGGGGTTTTACACGAAAAAAAGCATCCCACACGGGATGCTTTTTTGTATGCTTGTTTTTTATACGGCAGTTGAACTGAGAAGCTCCTTATACTTCTTCTCATCAACGACCTCGCCCTCCTGATGATAGGTGGTTACTATTCCCGCTACCAGCTCTCTTATATCATCACGGTTGGAGTAAGCCGCATCCATAAGGGGCTCCAGAGAATCAAGGAACTCGTCGGTGTCAAAGGGTATGGGACAGCCGATATGTATCTTCTCGCTCTTTGTCTTGCGAAGGCCTTCCTCTGCCATAAGCTTCTCTTCATAAAGCTTCTCGCCGGGACGAAGACCTGTATACTCGATCTTGATATCAATATCCGGTTTGAGACCCGAGAGCCTGATAAGGTTTCTCGCAAGAGAATCGATCTTGACAGGCGAGCCCATATCCAGAACGAAGATCTCTCCGCCCTTAGCATAGGTGCCGGCCAGCATAACAAGGCTGACAGCCTCGGGGATAGTCATAAAGTATCTGATGATGTCGGGGTGCGTTACCGTTACAGGGCCGCCCTTTTCGATCTGCTTCTTGAAGATCGGGATAACGCTTCCGTTGGAGCCCAGAACGTTTCCGAAACGCAGAGCCACGAACTCGGTATCTATGTTCTTGTAAAGGTCCCTGTTCTTGACAGCGTCAAGTATCTCGGTGTTGTCCTTGACATAATGGGTGAACAGCTGGGGTATCTCGTCTGCCCTGCCCTCTTTTATCTTGGCATCAAAGCTCTGGATTATCATCTCACAGAGCCTCTTGCTGGCGCCCATGATGTTTGTGGGGTTCACAGCCTTGTCTGTGGAGATAAGAACGAACCTCTTGCAGCCGTGTATCATTGCCGCAAAGGCGGTCTTATAGGTACCGATAGCGTTGTTCTTTATGGCCTCACAGGGGCTGTCCTCCATAAGCGGAACGTGCTTGTGAGCCGCCGCATGGTAAACAACATCGGGTCTGTATTTCTCGAACACCTGGAACATCTTTCTCGAATCTCTTACCGAGCCGATAAGCGTCACAAGGTCAAGCTCGGGATATTTCTCCCTGAGCTCCAGCTGTATGCTGTAGGCGTTGTTCTCATAAACATCGAAGATGATAAGGGTCTTCGGGTCGTGGGCTGCCACCTGGCGGCAAAGCTCTGAACCGATGGATCCGCCGCCGCCCGTCACAAGAACGGTCTTGCCGTGGATAAAGTCGAACACTTCCTGCATCTCGACCTTTATAGGCTCTCTGCCCAGCAGATCCTCGATAGATACCGCTTTAAGGCTGGACACGCTGACGTCGCCCTTTGCCAGCTGATACATTCCCGGCAGGTTTTTAAGCTCGCAGTCGGTCTCCTTGCAGATATTGAGTATTTCTCTCCTGTCCTCCATAGGTGCCGAAGGAAGAGCTATATATATCTTGTCTACCTGGTATTTCTCAACGTTTTCAAGGATAGTGTCCCTGCCGCCCACAATAGGCGTGCCGTCGATATATCTGCCCCACTTGTTTGGGTTGTCGTCTATAAGGCAGACCACCTTGTCATTGAGAGCCGCCGAGCGGTTAGCGTCTCTTAGTATCATCTGTCCGGCAGCACCGGCACCGATTATCATTACCTTGCTGACCGTTGTATCAGCAGAATAGGTCTTTCTGATAAGCAGCATCAGCCTGTAGGCGAACCTGATGGAAATAGTGAGCACAAACTGTATCAGCGCACCGATTATGTAGTAGGACACAGGCATACGGCCGAAGATGAGCGTTATACCAAGTATATGCGCCACCATGGTGATAAAGGATGCCGCCGTTGTCCTCATAAGCTCCGAATAGCTGGCAAAGCGCCACATACTGCGGTAGAGCCTGAACTTTAAAAAGCACAGAACGCAGAACACCGCATAGATCGGCGCAAACCTTGTCCAGTCGGAAAGATAGTCCTGGGGTATAGCTGAGAACTTACAATCGAATCTGAACCAGAGCGCAAGAAAATAAGACCCCGTAACTGCCACCAGGTCATACAAGACCATCAGCAGGGCTATAGCTTTCCAGTGCTCGAGTCCCAGTATTTTTTTGACCTTAAACTTTGCTTCGTCTCTGTTCATAGAAAACACATCCGGGTCCGCTCCCCCGGACTGATGTTCCTCCTTTGGAAGATCCTATATCCGCCGTTTTGAGACCTGTTATCTCAAACGTTTTCTTCATCCCACGATAACTAACTACTCACAGTATCGTTACAAAATTTATTATACCAAATCCCTGCCCCGGTGTCAAGACAAAAAGCGCCTGTTTTCGCCTTATTCTGCTAATTTCACATATTTTTATCTGGAAACAGGGCAATTCTTTATCGTTTAGTTTGTCATCTGCTAAAAAGCTTATAAAAGCTATAATTTTCCGGCCAAAAAAGCACCGCCCACAGGCTCTTTGCCCGTGCGGCGGCACGATCAAAAAACGGTCAGCCGATCACTTCATAATACTGTGCGGCCTCTTCTTTTCTTACTACCTCATTGACTCCCAGCACCTTGACGGTAACGGGCTTGGTGCCCATGTTTATCGTGATGACGTCGCCCACCTTCACATCATAGGATGCTCTTGCGGCCTTGTCGTTCACGATGACTCTGCCCGCATCACAGGCTTCGTTTGCAACAGTTCTTCTTTTGATAAGTCTTGTGACTTTAAGATACTTATCCAGTCTCATTTTATCTCTCCCCTTTCAAAGCAAAAATAAAGACCCGACCCATTGAACAGGTCAGGTCTTTAACAGTAGTCTATTACTTGTTAACAGCGTCCTTGAAAGCCTTGCCTGCCTTGAATGCAGGAACCTTCTTAGCAGGAACATCGATCTTCTCCTTAGTTCTGGGGTTGATAGATGTCTTAGCTGCCCTGTCCTTAACAGAGAATGTGCCGAAGCCTACGAGAGAGATCTTCTCGCCAGCTGCAAGAGCTTCTGTGATAGAATCTGTTACTGCTGCAAGTGCCTTCTCTGCATCCTTCTTGGAATAATCTCCCTTTGCTGCGATAGCGCTGATCAGTTCTGCCTTTGTCATTGTTTTTACCTCCATTTTATGGGACTTAGCGTCCATTGTTATTCATTTACTCGCCTTAGCGATATATGCTCAGAGTCTGATCTCAGACCCGTTTTGCCTGGCCTTTTGCTCCGCCTGACGGAATCTCTCGATAAAAGCCTTGTTTTCGTCTGTCAGAGTCTCCTCTGCGTCACAGTCAAGCTCTCTTGCAAGAGCCGCACACTCAAACATAAGCTCACCCAGCACCTTCGCCTGCTCCTGCTTGTCCTCAAGCTGTCCGATAGCCTTAGCCTTATCAGCTATCCCCTCGGTCAGTGCCTTCGTGTCCCCAAGGCTCACGCCTGCTCTGTCAGCTCGCTTAACAAGCTTCTGGGCTCTTAACAGTGCCGGAAAAGTCTTCGCAACGCTCTCAAGCGTGTCAGTATAGCTTTCCTGTCCCTTGGTCTCTTTCTTTATAGAGTCCCAGTTGGTGAGCACCTTATCCACAGTGTCAGCCTCAACATCTCCGAAAACATGAGGGTGTCTGACTATCAGCTTCCTGCAGACCTCGTCAGCTACCTCCTCAAGCCCGAAATGCTCCTGCTCTGTCTCGATAACGCAGTGGAAAACCACCTGTAAAAGCACGTCTCCCAACTCTTCACGCATCATATCAACATCGTCGCAATCGATAGCTTCCATGACCTCATAGACCTCTTCAAGAAAATCCTTCTTTATAGTCTTATGAGTCTGCACCTTATCCCAGGGGCAGCCGTTTTCACTTCTGAGGATCCTTACGATCTCAACCAGATCATCAATGCCGTAGCTCTGCTTTTCCAAAAGCCTGCGATACTCTTCTTTCAAAAGACCATACCTTCCATTCAGCACGGATATGTGACTATGCCAAGACCGCCTTAAAACAGCTTATCGGCATAATCACCTTAACTATAATAACCTATTTTGCGCTAATTTTCAAGTCCTTTTTCGTATTTTTTTAAATTTTAAAGCCGTAAATCGGTTTTTCGGCATTTCGCACAATAATATCAGTGAAATTATGTATATTCCGCCGCTGATACCAACAACGCACAGAAGCTTCAAACGCCCTGAAAATGCGCTGTCTGCGCTGATATCCACGGTTTTCACGCATATCAGTGCCGACGCCAGACAAAGCATCGAAGCATAGAAGGGTCTTATCAGAGAACGAAAAGGCGAAAATGTGTTTTTCGTTATCCTGCGAAGCTTCAGGAAGCAGGCCGCAAGGATGTAAAAGGATGACACGGCGGTGGACACAGCCGCACCGCTGACGCCTAGAGCAGGGAGCGGTATCAGCGCAAGGTCGAGGATGAGCTTTACGGCGACGCTGACAAGCATTATCCTTATCCCTGTGCCCGGCTTTGCAAGCAGCTGGAGAGCCGCAAAGCAGGGGGCGCTTATCCCGGAAAAGACCGCCGCCGCTGCGAGTATCATAAAGGGGCGCTGACAGACATAGATCTCAAGGGTGCGGCTGCCAAAAATAAAGCTGAGTATCCCTGCCGGGCAGGCGGCGATAAGAGCGCCCACAGGAAAGGATATGAGCGCTGCCGCTGTGGCCAGACTGGAGAGGGAGCGTGACAGGCGGCAGTGATCCTTTGAAGCAAAGGCGGCTGTTATCTCCGGCAGAAGGCTTTTCGAGAGCATAGCTGTTAGGGTGGGGACGATGCCGTAGACAGTAAGGGCAAGGGCGGTATAGGAGCCGTAGACAAAGGTGGGCACGCTCCCGGGAGCGACGCCGCCGGCTGTCAGGCGGTCAAAAAGGTGCGGCGCCGCCTGCCCTGCCAGGCGCAGACCACGAGGGATAGCGATAAGGTCTATAAGGCCTGTGAGGGTATTGACAAGGGTCGTGAAGGCTATGGGCACAGCACAGACAAGGATGCGCCTGATGATATGGGAAGAGCTGTCGCAGACGGGGTCAGAACGAAGGCGGTCACCGGTAACTCCGTCGCCTTTTTTTGCAGTGTGAAGAAAAAGCACAGCGCTCCCGATAAGGGATGCGGCAGACATGGCAAGCACCGCAGCGGCGGCACAAAGACCTATGGGCAGCATCAGGATATGACCTGCCGCATAGCCAAAGCCAAGACCCAGCAGCAGCCTGAAAGCCGACTCGGTTATTTCACTTGCGGCCGTGGGGATCATATCGCAAAGACCCTCGTGATAGCCCTTTTCAACCGCCGCCAAAGAGCAGAACAAAAGAGTGGGTGCAGCACACATAACAGCGAGAGCATTATCGGTCTGACCCGTCAGCCACTCAAAGAGCCTTGCTGCGGCGGCAAGGATAAGACAGCCTGCCGCAGAGACAGCCAGAAAAAGCCGCAGTGAGACCCGCCTTGTCTTTCGCATATTCGCATAGCGCCCCAGCGCTCTGTTCTCGGCGGTCAGCTTTGCCACAGCCGGAGTTATCCCCGAGACCGAAGCCGCAAACACCGGTGTGAAAACGCTCATGGCGGCAGAAAGATGCCCCATTCCCTCGCCGCCCAGAAGCATGGTCAGCGGCACCTTGTATATCATACCCAGCACCTTGGTCACAGCTATCATCACAAGCAGTATCGCCGAGTTTTTTATAAATCCCTGTCTGCTCATCCGAACATCCCCCCATAGTCAAGCTTATGCCGGACACAGGAAAGGTATACTCAGATTTTCAGATGTAAAAGTATACAGACAAAAAACAGCACCCCTGCTTTATCCGCAGAAGTGCTGTAAAAATCAGTTTTTTATTAGTCTTCCTTCTCGAAAGTGATGGTCACGCCGCTCTCAGACATCTCAAGATCGCCGTCATCGGTGATCTTGAATTCCATAGTCTCGTCATCCTTGCCCTTTTCATCGGAAAGAACGATCTTGTCGCCGTCAACTTCCCATTTTGCTCCGCCTTCGCCCATGAACTTAGCCTTGTGGTCGTCCTTGAGCTCAAGTGTAGCCTTTGTACCCATCATTTCTGCTGTGTACTTACCAACATACTTGCTGTCTCCGCAGCCAACCAGAAGAGCACAGCTCATAACTGCTGCCAGCATACCTGCAACGATCTTTTTCATAAAAATACCTCCACTTACGTTTAAGTCCCGCTTATGCGGTCAACCCATAGTGAAATATTAACATATTTTAAAATATGTGTCAAGTCCCGGCAGTGAGTTATGAATAAATTTCGCTCTTCCTACAAAAAGCAGCAACATTTCTTATGCATTTTTGACAATTAGTCAGCAAAGAAAACGCAGAATGAACGGTAAGCCATATAGGTGTCGATCTTCGAGGTGATCTCGAAGGGAGCGTGCATCGAGAGCACGGGGACACCAACGTCTATAACGTCAAAATCCAGGTTTGCAACATACTGTGCTACTGTTCCGCCGCCGCCGGCATCAACTGCGCCAAGCTCGCCTGTCTGCCAGATTATGTCGTTATCATCGAACAGCTTTCTTATCCTGCCCACGAACTCTGCGGAAGCATCGGATGTGCCGCTCTTTCCTCTTGCGCCTGTGAATTTTGTTGCCACAACGCCGTAGTTTATCTGCGATGCGTTTCTGAACTCAAAAGGAGAAGAGAAAGTGGGGTCGAAAGCCGCATTGACGTCTGCCGAAAGGCACTCGGAAGCGGAGATGACCTCTCTGCCCTCGAAGCCGAAGGGCTTTGCCAGGTCTGCTATAAAGTAAGGAAGATAGGAGCTGTTAAGACCTGTGTTTCCGTCCGAGCCTGTCTCTTCCTTATCGGTAAGGATAGTCAGGCAGGTCTTCTTCGGTTCTTCACAGTCAAGGATAGCCTGCAAAGCAGTATAAGCGCACACCCTGTCGTCCTGGCCGTAAGCGCCTACCATACTCCTGTCAAAGCCAACGTCACGGGCCTTGAACTGGGGAACAGCTTCCAGCTCTGCGGAGATAAAGTCATCCTCGATGATGCCGTATTTCTCATTGAGGATAGCCATTATCGCAAGCTTAACCTTGTTGGATGCCTTGTCATCCTTAAAGGGGCGTGAGCCGATAAGGATGTTGAGCTCCTCTCCCTTGATTATCTTGGGGGCAGGTCTTCTCATCTGCTCGTCTGCAAGGTGAGGCAGGATATCGGTAACGCAGAAAACAGGGTCGCTGTCATCCTCGCCCACCGCAACGCTCACCTTGGTGCCGTCAGCCTTTACTATAACACCGTGGAGAGAAAGGGGCACTGTGGGCCACTGATATTTCTTTATGCCGCCGTAGTAATGGGTCTTGAACAGGCAGAGCTCCTTGTCCTCATAAAGAGGGTTCTGCTTGAGGTCGAGCCTTGGCGAGTCGATATGGGCAGCAGAAAGGCGAACGCCCTTGCTTATGCACTCGGAACCCATAACGCCGAGGATAACAGCCTTGTCACGGTTCACAAAATAGAACTTGTCGTTCGGCTGATATTTCTTTCCCTTTTCAAAGGGCCTGAAGCCTTTTGCTTCTGCCTGCTTTACAGCCTCGATAACAGCCTCCCTCTCGGTCTTAGCCGTGTCGAGAAAGGCCTTATAGCCCTCGCAGAAAGCGTCAGCCTCTGCTATCTGCTCATCGGTCATCCTGAGAACAGCATTTTTCTTGTTGCTCAGAAGCTTCTCAGCGAGAAGCTCTGCCTGTGTCTTTTCCTTTTCGCTCATTGTTTTCACTCCTGTTTCTATGTTTTATTCGCTAACT
Organism: uncultured Ruminococcus sp.; assembly: GCA_902800795.1. GTDB lineage: Bacteria > Bacillota > Clostridia > Oscillospirales > Ruminococcaceae > Hominimerdicola. Next base: position 25,105 of record CADCFQ010000008.1, read on the forward strand.
TCGTGACTCGAAGAAAGTATCTCCTTATAATGCTCATAAGCGTCGCATATCTTTTCCACATAATTTGCGGTCTGGTCGTTTTCCTTCGGGATATCGCCCACACGGAAATTATCCGGGTCGATAGTCCCGTCCTCTATCCAGCTGTCCACAAGCCCCATTCCGCAGTGGTATGCCGCCGCTGTCAGCTCAATTGAGCCGTTGTATTTTTCCATAAGATAGCTGAGATAATAGGTGCCGTACTGGATATTGAGCTTGGGGTCGAAGATGTCGTCAAAGGTGTAGCCCCTGTCGTCATCAAGCCTGAACTCTATCCAGTTGAAGGCATCCTCCATAAGCTGCATAAGCCCCCTTGCACCCACATCCGACACCGCATTTGGGTCAAAGCCGCTCTCGACCTTTATGACCGAGAACACAAGCACCGGGTCACAGTCATATTCATTGGAATACCTGAGCACATACTCCTCGTAATCGGTGGGATATGTAAAGGCCTGGGGAAGCTTTTTTATCTTGTCACCAAGCTTTGTCACATGGACAAGTATCAGCGCTGCGACAGATATCAGCAGCAGACAAAAGAGCACGAAGGGTGCCTTTGAATGCTGTTTTCGCTTTCGCTTTTTAGCCGCCGGGTGATTCCCGGCCGGTCTGTTAGCCGTCTGTTTCGTGTTGCCTTGTGGCATTGTGTATCTTCCTTATCTTTTTGGCGATCTCTCGTGCCTGTTCCTTCGCAGCCGCAGCATCACCGTTGTTTTCTATCAAAAAGCCGCATTTTTCCTTGAAGAACTGCTCTGTGCGCTGTGAGCCGAAGCGTTTTCTTGCCTGCTCCTCGCTTATGCCGTCACGGCTGATTATGCGCTCAAGGCGCAGCTGCTCACGGCTTATGACGGCCACCGTACAGCTGCAAAGCTTATCGACGCCGGCTTCAAAAAGAGTGGGGGCATCAAGAACTATATAGTCCGCTTTTTTGGACAGTTTTCCGATCTGTTCATCTATCTCTTCTGTGATATACCTGTATTCGATATTCTCAAGCAGCCTGAGCTTTTCGCTGTCGGCAAAGACGATAGATGCCATTTTTGCCCGGTCCAGCGTAAACCCTTCATCAAAGCAGCCCGGAAAGACCTCCGCAAGCTCACGGTTGCACTGGGAGCCCGGTCTTGTAACGTGTCTTGCCACGCTGTCGCAGTCGATGACCGCAAAGCCCTCGCTCTCGAAAGCCTCACACACGGTGCTCTTGCCTGCTCCGCTCTGGCCTGTAAGTCCTATGATAACGCTCACGCTTTCACCGCCTTGAAGCCTGCCGCACGGATGAGCCTGTTATAAACCGCAAGGCCAACACCGCTTTTTTCGGGGCACCTCGCATAGACCTTCTGCGCTCCCATCTCATCAAGGGTCCTAAGCGCCGTAAAAAGGTTCTGCGCCTGTTCCTCGGCGGTTGTCCCAAGCTCAACGTATCCTGCATCCAGCCCCTCGCAGTCATCTTTTGAGAAAACAAGGAGCATGGTATTAGTGTCCATTTTTTTACCCACATAGTCACGAAAGGCCTTAACGTCGCCCTCAACTACGGTAACGTCCGCCTTCGGAGCATAGTGCTTGTATTTCATTCCCGGAGAGCGCACGACAGCATCTGCCGAGAGCTGTTCGAGCACGCCCTTGTCTATGACAGTTTCGGCTATCTCTGAAAGCTCCTCGTCGCAGACAAAGCCCGGGCGAAGTATCCTTATCCTGCCGTTTTCAAAGCATATCACCGTTGACTCCACACCTACAGAGCAGTCTCCGCCGTCAACTATGGCCGCCACCCTGCCGTCCATATCGTCTTTCACATGGCGGAAAGATGTGGGCGAGGGGCTGCCCGAAAGGTTTGCCGAGGGCGCTGCCAGCGCAAAGCCGCAGGCCTTGATTATCTCTCTTGCAACAGGGTGCGAGGGCATACGGATGCCCACGGTGTCAAGGCCGCCGCTGGTAACATCAGGCACGCAGTCAGCCTTCGGGAGTATCATCGTCAGCGGCCCCGGCATAAAGCGCTCGGCACATTTGAGAGCTATCTCGGGGACCTCTGACGCCAGGTCATAAAGCTGCGCCTTGTCAGCGATATGAACTATCAGCGGATTATCCGAGGGTCTGCCTTTGGCTTCAAAAATGCGCTTCACTGCCGCCTCATCCAGGGCGTTTGCCGCAAGACCGTAGACGGTCTCTGTGGGTATAGCTACGACCTGCCCCTGTGAGAGAAGCTCCGCCGCACGCCTTACAGAAGCGCTGTCAGCTCCAAGAATCTCTGTAACCATTAGTCGTCCTTCTCTCCTGCCAGCTTGGCCGCCTGGTCGGCGGTCGCAAGGGCATCTATGACTTCATCAAGAGCACCGCCCAGCACCTGCTCGAGACGGTAGATAGTAAGACCTATCCTGTGGTCGGAAATACGGCCCTCGGGGAAGTTGTAGGTCCTTATCCTCTCGGAGCGGTCGCCTGTTCCCACCTGGGAGCGGCGGTTCTCGGCTATCTGTTTGTCCTGCTCCTGCTGCTTCTGGTCTAAAAGACGTGAGCGCAGGATAGCCAGAGCCTTGGCCTTGTTCTGGAACTGTGAACGCTCGTTCTGGCATTCCACCACCATACCTGTGGGCAGGTGGGTTATCCTTATTGCGGACGAGGTCTTGTTGATGTGCTGGCCGCCGGCACCCGACGAACGGAACACATCTATCTTCAGGTCCTTTTCCTCGTTGATGTCAAGCTCAACGTCCTCGGCCTCGGGCAGAACAGCCACAGTGACCGTGGAGGTGTGTACTCTGCCCTGGGACTCTGTCTCTGGAACACGCTGAACACGGTGTACACCGCTTTCATATTTGAGCCTTGAATATGCTCCGTTTCCGGAAACACTGAATGTGACTTCCTTGAAGCCCCCGAGCTCTGTCTCGTTTGCATTCAAAAGCTCCGTCTGCCAGCCCTGAGAGGAAGCATACATCGAATACATCCTGTAAAGCGAACCTGCGAACAGTGCGGCTTCCTCGCCGCCGGCGCCGCCTCTTATCTCGATGATTACGTTCTTTTCGTCATTTGGGTCCTTGGGCAGCAGCATTATTTTCAGCTCCTGCTCGAGCTCTGCCATCCTGTCCTTCGACTCCTCGAACTGCGCCTGGACCATCTCTTTGAAGTCCTTGTCAAGTCCGCCGCCCTCAAGCAGCTCCTTTGCCTCATCAAAGGACTCCTTCTCTTTTTTATACTCGCCGAAAGACTGTGCTATCGGTTCGAGAGTCTTGTATTCTTTCATAAGCTCGGTATACAGCCTGCCGTCGTTTACGACCTCGGGCTGCATGAGCCTTTCGTTTATCTCGTTGAATTTATCTTCGAGAGCCTGTAATTTTTCAAACATAGTTTTTACCTCCGTTTTGTCAAGTTGTTTTTGTCTGCGAAAATGAACAGCAGCGCTACAGCCCGTCACGGAGTATCTGTTTGATGTTTTTTTCTATCTTGGCACGGGGGATCATAAATTCCCTGCCGCAGCCCTTACACCTGAGCTTAAAGTCCATGCCCGAACGCAGAACTTCCATTTTGTTTTCACCGCAGGGGTGTTTTTTCTTTAAAACGAGCACATCGCCCTTCTGAACGTCCATAAGGCACCTCCTTTTTAAATGCTCATACCTAGTTATTATACCACAGCGAGCCATAGATTTCAAGAACTATCTGTTAAATTTAAAGGCACCGCCATCTGTTAAATTTAAAGGCACCGCCTTTCGGACGGTGCCCGGGTATGTATTTATGCTTCGCCGAGAAGAGTAAGCTTTATGTGAAGGGACTCATCCACCTCCACAAGGTATTCCTCCTGCTCCGGCGGAACTATCGGCGAAAAGGATGATATCTTCAGCTTCGTGCAGCCAGGTCTGAGGCCCCTGAAGGTGAACACATAGAAAAACGGCGCTCCGCAGATAGTCTCCTTGCTTTTATTCTCGTAATCACGCACACAGGTGTATTCGGCTATGTCCTCCTGGGCAAATTCCGCACTGTATTCGGGACCGCCGCCTTCAAAAGAATCATATCTAAGCACTGCCTCCATAGCGGCAGTGTCGTGTTTTCCTGAAAACAGGCTCATAATGCTCCTCCTTGTTATTTAAGTTCAACGATCGTCACTCCGTCTTCGCCCTCGCCGTAAACTCCGGGACGGCAGGACTTGACCGAGCGGTGACGTTTAAGGTGGTTTCTCACAGCGTTTTTAAGGACACCCGTTCCTCTTCCGTGGATGATGGTCAGCATGGTAACGCCCGACATTATGGCGTCAGAGATAAACTGGTCCACCTCGTGAATGCCTTCGTCCGAAGCAAAGCCTCTTATATCCAGCTCCGTGGAGAGCTTTCTTGTCATACGGCTCTCAACGCCTGTCTTTGTGACTCCGCTTCCCTTGGGTTTCCCGGGCTGTTTTTTGGCCGGTGCCGGCTCCTCCTCAATAAGGCGAAGCTTTGAAGCATCCACCTTAGTTCTCATAACGCCTATCTGGACATAGCAGTTTCCCGACTGGTCGGGGGCTGTGGTAAGGATGCCTCTCCTGCCGTTATCGGCGATAAGGACACGGTCGCCCTTTTTGAGGGGCCTGGGCAGAACATACTCTGCATTCCTGCTCTCCATTTCGGGGACGGACTCGTCATAAAGCTTGTTGATAGCTCTGCGCTGGATGCCCTTGGCCTGAGCCGCCTTCTGGGAGAAATCGGCCTTGTCCTTCTGCTTTTTAAGCTCCTCCAGCTCCTCCACAAGGTGCTGTGACTCAATCCTTACGTTCTTGACTATAGTCTCGGCCTGGAGCCTTGCCTGCTCAAGCTCTTTCTCCTTGCGGTCATAAAGCTCCTCACGCTCACGCTCCAGCTCTTCTCTTATCCTTGCGGCTTCACGCTTTTCGCTCTCCAGCTCTTTTCTTGCCGCTTCAAGCTCGCTCCTCGACTGTTCAAGTCTCTCAATCACGTTTTCAAAGCGCCTGTTGTCATCGGTGATAAGGCTCTTTGCGTGGCTGATTATCTCGTCGTCTATACCGAGGCTCCGGGAGATATCGAAAGCGTTCGACTTTCCGGGCGAGCCTATGATAAGGCGGTAGGTGGGTTTGAGGGTCTTTGTGTCAAACTCGCAGGATGCGTTCTCGACGCCCTCGGTATCAAGGGCATACATTTTAAGCTCCTGATAGTGGGTGGTGGTGACAAGCGTTGCTCCGAACTTTGATATGCGCTCGATAATGGATACCGCCAGCGCAGCACCCTCCACAGGGTCGGTGCCGGAGCCCAGCTCATCGAGCAGCACAAGGCTCTCGCTGTCTGCTTCGTCGAGGATGTTTCTCACCCTGTTCATGTGGGACGAGAAGGTGGAAAGGTTCTCCTCGATAGACTGCATATCGCCGATGTCCACAAGTATCTTCTTATAGACCGAGATGCGGCTGCCGTCAGAGGCCGGGATAAGAAGCCCGCACATAGTCATAAGAGTGAGCAGACCCACTGTCTTTAGCACAACGGTCTTACCGCCGGTGTTAGGTCCTGTGATGACCAGGGACTTATAGCTCTCGCCTATGGAGAAATCGACAGGCACGGCCTTGTTCTTATCAAGCAGCGGATGCCTTGCCTTATTGAGGATTATAACTCCGTCATCGGAGATCTCCGGGGTCATGGCTCTCATATCTGCGGCAAGGTTTGATTTTGAAAAATAAACATCCAGCTGTGCCGCCGCATTATAGCCCGAGATAAGCTTGTCGGCAGAAGCCGCACACATATCCGAAAGCTCACGGATTATGCGCCTTATCTCATCCTGCTCCTCGCCCTGGAGTATTCGTATCTCATTGTTGGCCTCGACTATGCTCATAGGCTCGATAAACAGTGTCGAGCCCGTTGCCGAGGTGTCATGTACAAGGCCGGGGACACGGCTCTTATACTCTGTCTTTACAGGAAGGACAAAGCGGCCGTCACGCAGGGTGACAACGCTTTCCTGAAGGTATTTCGTCACGCTGGAGGACTTTATCATCCTGTCCAGGGACTCTCTTATCTTAAGTCCCCCACGGCTTATTTTCAGCCTTATCGAGCGCAGCTGTGCGCTTGCGTCATCGGTAAGCTCTGTGTCGCTGGCAATGGCTGTTTCAAGCCTTGTCAGCAGAGCCTTGTCGGGAAAAAGCTGCTCGAACAGGAAGCTCAGCTCATCCGTATCCTCGTCCCTTATCTGGCCGAACCAGCTGTAAAGCTCCTGTACCTGTGCCAGCAGACGCCTTACTCTTATAAGCTCCTCCAGCGACATGATGCCGCCGCTCTGTGCTCTCCGGAGCGGAGCGCTTATATCGGGGATGTTGTAAAAGACAGGCGAGCCGTATCTTACGGAAAGAGTGAAAGCAAGTGTTGTCCTTGCCACCTCACGCCTGACCTCAAAAAGGTCGTCGTCCGGCCGGATAGCCAGCGCCATTTTTTTCGCCTCGGGATTTGAACACTTTCCCGAAAGCATCTCAAGTATTTTATGTAATTCAAGTACTTCGCAGTTTTTATGATCCATTTTTCTCTCCGTTATCTGTCTACAGGAGCGACTTGTAAAAACGCAGAGTGCGCATCTCGCCCCTTATATGATATCTTAAAAATCTCTTTGTAAACTCGCCAAGGAGCGAGCGGTATTTATCGCTCAGCCGAAAGCTGAACAGGCGGTCATAGTCACTGAGGGCTATGAACCTTATTGTGTAGAGCATAGTGGGGTCAGCCTTGAAGATGTGGTCCTCCCCTTTTTCCTCATAACAGCTGTCACACAGCATACTGCCGGACGCTATGTCGATATACATAGCGTCCGCTTCGCTTTTAAGACACTCACGGCAGCCTATAAGGTCGGGCATAAAGCCTGTCTCGCAAAGCAGCCGCAGCTCGAACACCGAGCGCAGAAGCTCCGTATCCATACGGTCGGTATCCAGCGAATAGAAGGTGTTTAGCGTCAGGCGCAGTATCTCGGTACAATCGGTGTTCTCCGTTCCCGTAAAGCGCAGAAGCTCGCAGAAATACATACCCAGCGCCATTTTGACAGCATCAAGCCGCAGGTTATAGAACAGCTTTATGCTCTCGCAGGAATTGAGATAATATATCTGCTGGTTCGTATTCTTTTTCTCATCCAGACAAAAGGACGAATAAGCGAACATCTCCGAGGGGGAAGCGTTCTTCGAGCTCTTCCTGCCGCCACGGATAAACACATTGACTATCCCCTTTTCGGCGGTCAGTATGCTTATCGACTTGCTGGCTTCACCACGGTCGCTCTCTCTTATCACAAGTCCCTTTAAGGTCAGCAAGGCGCTCTCCCTCTCTCTCGCTTCGGCAGTAGTTCAGATAGTCCTCTATCCTGCCGCTTTTAAAAAATATATCCCAGTATGACATAAGATCACCTCGGTATTATCATCTGCAAAAAAGACGATAATATCATTGGTCGTTTCTGCCATTCAGTCAAGACCGAAATTTTTGATAAGACCCTCACGGTTTCTCCAGTCCTCTTTCACCTTTACCCAGCACTGGAGATTTACCTTTATGCCGAAGAACTCCTCGAGCTCCTCTCTCGCTTGGGAGCCTATCCTTCTCAGCATCGAACCGCCCTTTCCGATAAGTATGCCCTTATGGCTCTCACGCTCACAGAAGATAGTGGCGTCGATATCAAGGATGGTCTCGCCGTTTCTGTTCTCACGCTCGTTCAGCCTCTCGATAGTCACGGCTATGCCGTGAGGCACTTCCTCATTGAGGTTCTGGAGCGCCTTTTCTCTTATCATCTCCGACATTATCACCTTTTCGGGCTGATCGGTAAACTTGTCATCCGGGAAATAGTGAGGCCCCTCGACAGCGTTTTTCTCAAACAGCTCCATGATGATATCGAGCCCGTCCTCCTGAACCACGCTTATGGGCACGACCTCGTCAAAATCATAAAGAGAAGAATACTCTGTGATGACTTCAAACAGTTTCTCTTTGTCCTTTATAAGGTCGGTCTTGTTTATCGCAAGGATGACCTTTGTCTTCTTTGAAAAGCCCTCGACAAGTTTTCGCTCGCTTTCGTTGGGCTTCTTGGTGCAGTCCGCCATCATAAGGATCAGCTCGCCCTCGGACACGCTCTCGCTCACAGCCTTGAGCATATGCTCGCTGAGCTTGTTGTGCGCCTTATGAACACCGGGTGTGTCCAAAAAAACGTACTGTATATCTCCCCGGGTCAGCACCCCCGTTATCCTTGTTCTGGTGGTCTGGGGCTTGGCGCTCACGGCCGCTATCTTCTCGCCCACGAGCTTGTTAAGCAGCGAGCTCTTTCCTGCGTTCGCCCTTCCGACTATCGTTACAAATACACTTTTACTGCTCATTATCATTTACTTCCTTATCCTTATTATCTCCGAAACAGAACACGAACCACAGCCACAGCAATAAAAGCGCCAAAAACGCAGCGATACGCCATACCTTGTCCGTCATCACTGTCCATATATGCGCAAACACAGCTGTGTCCCACAAGATGAACACGCCGCATATCACGCTTACTAAAGCCATAACAAGGACTGCGCCCGAAGCACAGTCCTTAGCCTTTTTTGCTATATCATTTCTATCCTTCGTCACAAGATCCACAAGATTCTCTGCCGCTGTATTGAAAAGCTCGGCTCCTATAACGCCGCCTATACACAAAAACAGCACTGCGCTCTCTGCACCTGTCAGGTCATAAAAGCGCATTATCCAGATAACGAAGGCCGCAGCTCCGAGATGAAAACGCAGATTGCGCTCCGTCCTTACTGCCGAAGCTATCCCCCTTGCGGCATAGCCAAAGCTTTTTAAAAAGCGGATAAAGCTCTTACTTATGCGCATGCTCTTCCACAAAGGTCTCGTCTCTCGAGATTCCCAGCTGCGCTAAGATCGCCTCTTCCTTTTCTCTCATGATACGCTCCTGGAGCGGTCCCTCTTCGTGGTCATAGCCCAGCAGATGGAGCATGGAATGAACGGTCAGGAAGCCGACCTCACGCTCCAGCGAATGGCCGTAGACCTCTGCCTGACGGAAAGCCGTCTCAAGGCTTATAACTATATCTCCCAGAAGCGCTGCTCCTGTCTCGTGGTCGATATCATACACTCCGTCCTCACCAAGAGGGAACGACAGAACATCCGTAGACCTGTCGATATTGCGGTGAGTCTTGTTGAGCTCATGTATCTTCTCGTCGTTCACAAATGTGACCGAGACCTCAAAATCCTTACTGAACCCCTCATACTGTGTCACCGCATGGCAGCAGCGCCTTATGAGAAGCCTTATCCCTACCGGTACCTTGATATCAGATTGTTCGTTCGAGATCAGAACTCTAGCCTTTCCCATTTTCAACAACTCCCTGTTTTAAGATTTCCCTCTCCCCGGGATCTTATCATTTATTGGTGCCTTGCATATTTCTCGTATGCAACTATAATATCCTGCACAAGCTTATGTCTCACAACATCCTTGTCGGAGAAACGGTTTATCTCTATCCCCTCGATGTTCTTGAGAACGTGCATAGCCTGTATAAGTCCCGACCGTTTCTGATCGGGCAGATCTATCTGGGTTATATCTCCCGTTATGACTATCTTTGAATTGAAGCCAAGACGGGTAAGGAACATTTTCATCTGTTCATGTGTGGTGTTCTGCGCTTCATCAAGAATAATGAACGAATCGTCAAGGGTCCTTCCCCTCATATAAGCCAGGGGCGCTACCTCGATACAGCCACGCTCCTGCTGTCTTGCAAAGGTCTCGGGTCCCAGCATCTCAAAAAGCGCATCGTAGAGCGGCCTCAGATACGGGTCCACCTTGTTCTGAAGATCGCCCGGAAGAAAGCCCAGCTTTTCTCCCGCTTCCACCGCAGGACGGGTAAGGATTATCTTCTCGCACTCGTGAGCTTTGAAAGCCTTTACCGCCATAGCCACCGCAAGATAGGTCTTTCCCGTTCCGGCAGGGCCAACGCCCAGGACTATGGTGTTGTTTCTTATAGCGTCCACATATCTTTTCTGACCGAGAGTCTTGGGCTTTACCACTCTGCCGCTCATGGTCACGCAGACACCGCCGTCCGATATACGGCTTATCTCATACTGCTTGCCCTCTTCCACAAGAGAGAAAACATACCTTATCACCTGTTCAGTGAGCGCTTCGCCCTTAGCGATAACGGTTATCAGCGCCTCTATCGCCTGGGTGGCTTTGAACACCGATTCCTCATCGCCTGTTATTTTTATATTATCGCCTCTGCAGAGTACCACGACGCCGTATTCACGCTGTATCATATTGAGGTTCTCGTCGTAATTTCCGCAGAGAGACAGCACTGTTTCCAGCCTGTCTACACTGATCGCTCTTTCTGCCATCATCAAACTTCCTTTTCCATTTAGGCTCACAGAGCCTTACGAGAATAGTATATCACATCTTTTCAGAAATTGCAATAATAATTATAGCAAAATTCAACAAAAATTTCAGACATTGTAAAGCATTGTCAACAGTTTTTTTCGCTCCGGCTGTGGGCATCTTATTTTCTTACCCTGAAAGCGTCCTTCGGCATAAAAAAGCTGACCTGTCTGCACATCTCTCCTCTTAAAGTATAGTGTGCTTTTATGACCGCCTTGCCGCCTGTGAATTCCTCTTTCAGCTGGACATCCTTTATCTCATAGTCCCCAAGGAAATTCTCCTCATAAAGTTTCTCTTTCTGCCTTGCAAGCTCCAAAGCCTGCTCCTTTGTCAGCTCCTTCTGTGTCAGCGTATAGGGCGAGACGCCTACGTTTTTTACACCCAAGGGAAGCCTTAGACCGAAAAGGCAGATATCCTGCTCGCTCTCCTGCGTTTCATAAAGCCCCTCGGGGGATGAGAAAAACAGGGGCAGTTCGGCATCGAAAAACTTTATAAAGCGCTTGGTCTGCTCTTCCCCGGTATATGTCTTTGTCTCGGAAACAAGGGGCTGGCTGAAAGTAAGCTCTCTTTCAAAGGTCCCGGTTATGCTGCCCCTCGCCCTTGCATAGGATATGCGGGTGTCAATATGCTCCTTGCCGTCTATCCATTTGGACTTGGTCTTCACTATCTCTCCGGACACGACCACATCCCCCTTTGAGACTCCGCTTCCCACAGGGAACCTGACCTGGCCGTTTTGGATCTCGATATTCTCGATAATCCCGTTCTCGCAGGCCACAAGGTTCGCAGGGTGACTGTCATAGACAAGCTCCTCCGTACCCTCTTTTTCCACAACATCGATATAAAGCGTGTTGCCCTTTCGGGTTATGCCTGCCCATGAGATACCCTCGACACGCTGTTTCAGAGCCCTCTCGGTGACCACAAGGTCAATGGACGGGATAAAGCTTCCCGCTTCTACCCCCTCAGAGCGCAGGACATTGAGCACTCCCCTTTTTATCTTCACATCATCGCAGAGTATCTCTATCCTGGCAACACGGTTTGAAAGCCACAACCCCAGCACCACGCACAGAACAAGGCCTGCCGCAAAGCCTTTTCTTGATATAACCGTCTTTATCATTCTTGCAGCAAGACTCAGCCTGACACTCTTGCGCTCGACACCAAGGCGGTCACACAGGCGCTCAAAGGGTCTGATGCTCTCGCTGGCTACCCTTATAAAAGCGGCTTCGCCCCTGCGCCTTAGTCCGGAATAGGTTATGGCTTCAAGATTCAGGTGCCTTATCAGGCGGTCGAGGTTTTCTGTTCCCAGCTTGTATTCCTTATAGCCGAAGATCATCTCTTTGCTCTCTCCCTGTGTCTTACATCAGCGATAGCCACCGACTCTATCACACCTCTGACCTCCACCGAATGGCTCTTGTAATCCGCAAGCTCCAGCCGGTGACCTCTGACCGTCACCTCATAGCGCCCGGCTATTACCCTTGCTTCGTTCTCGCTGCATTCCAGCACCGCCTTGCAGCTCTCGATGAGAACGCTGCGGTTCTCGTTTATACCGATATATGAGCCTATGGCCGCAAGCTCGGACACACGGCCGAAAAATGATAATACAGGAAGTTTCTGTTTCATATTATCCCCCCGAAAAGACTTTTATAAAGCTATTATATTCGTCTGTCCCGGGACATATACTTGTCTTAATGACGGGAGGGATGGGCGTGAAAAAACTTTTGCATATCTTATCGCCGCTTGCTGCCCTGGCGGCGGTGATCCTTGGAAGCTTTGTGACGGCGGCCTTTGCCGGAGAGATCGCATCTGCGGTAAAGGAAGCACTGCTTCGCTGTATGAACGTTATGATACCCTCGCTCTTTGCGGTCACAGCGCTGTCAGCACTCCTGACGAGTTCGCCTGTTTTCTCTCTTGCGGCCAGACCCCTGCGGCCTCTGTCAAGGTTCGTTTTCCGCCTGCCGGAGGAGCTGTTTATGATAATGCTGATATCAAACGTGTCGGGCTACCCTGTGGGGACCAAGATGCTCTGTGACCTTTACCGCAGCGGCAGAGTAAACCGCCGTGACGCAGCATTTATGCTTTGCTGCTGTTACGGTGCCGGGCCTGCGTTCTATGCTTCTGCGATAGGGCTTGCGCTTTTCGGGGATGTAAGAGCGGGGCTTGCGGTGTTTGTTTCAGCAGCCGGGGCAAATATTATCTGCGGAGCCTTTATAGGCATAGTCTTCCGCCCGAAGATAACATCTCCCCGAAGCGCACCCAAGCCCTGCGGCGATATCCTTACAAGGAGCGTCCTTTCCGCCGGCAGGACGATGTTCACGGTATGCACCTTTATAGTGGCTTTCAGCGTTCCCACGGCCGTCCTCGAAGCCTCGGGGATAACGGGCAGGCTTTGCGGCTTTTTCGGCGCTTCGGAAAACGCCGGGGTGTTCCTGCGCTCCCTCGGCGAGATATCCTGCATATCTTCTCTTTCAGGCTCCCCTTACGGCCAGCTGCCGCTTATCGCTGCCGTGTGCTCCATGGGCGGGCTTTGTGTGATCCTTCAGGTGTCGGCGCTTCGGGACAAAGATATCTCGCTCGTGCCTTTTCTGATCTCAAGGCTTGTGTGCGGAGCTCTTAGTTTTGGTATATGCCGGCTGATAAAAATGCACTTCTTTCCTGTGTCTCTGCCGGCGGTCGCAGGACAAAAACACATTTTCGTCGAAATCAACAATTTTGTCCCCTCGTTTTGCTTGATAATGATGATTTTATTACTAAATTTAAAGAAAACACTAGCATTTTCAAAACGGGTGTGATATAATTATTTTTGACGAAAATACCGCAAATTCAAATAAAGGAGCTGTATATATAATGGCAAAAAAGAGTTATTTCGGAAACAGAATCTCTCCCTCGTGTTCGTATTGCTTATACGGCAACCGCTCTAAAGAGGGCAATAAGGTCCTCTGCGAGAAGCAGGGTCTTGTTGATGCTGATTACAACTGCAAGAAGTGGGTCTATGATCCTATCAAGAGAATTCCGAAAAAACAGCTTGAGATCCCCAATCAGGAGGACGATGTTATTTAACAATAAAGCCGCCTTTTTCAGGCGGCTTTTTCTTTTTGCTTTAAATATTTACGGGGCATATCCGATGATATGCCCCGTTTTTTATTCCGGACACTTTGATGCAAGCAAGGGCGAATACTTGCTGCGGAATTCGGTGTAGGTCCCCTGCTCGATGTTTTCCCTTATCTTCTCGGTAAGGGTGTTGTAAAAATAGAGATTGTGCATAACGGCAAGCCTGCCGCCGAGCTGTTCCTCGCTCTTGAAAAGGTGTCTCACATAGGCTCTGCTGAAATTTTTGCAGACAGGACATCCGCACTGCTCGTCTATGGGCTTTGCGTCAGTCTCATAAGCCTTGTTTTTAATGTGCATTATACCGTTCCAGGTAAAGAGCGTGCCGTGTCTTGCGTTGCGGCTGGGCATAACACAGTCAAAGAAGTCTATCCCACGGTAAACCGCCTCGATGATGTTCGAGGGAGTGCCCACGCCCATAAGGTATCTGGGCTTGTCCTTTGGCATATACGGTTCCACCTGCTCGATAACGTGATACATCACATCGGTCGGCTCGCCCACGGCAAGACCGCCTATGGCAAAGCCTGCGCAGTCGATCTCTCTTATGCGCTTCATGTGCTCGACTCTGAGATCGTCATAGGTGCAGCCCTGGTTTATACCGAAAAGCAGCTGGTGACGGTTTATCGTGGTCTCAAGAGAATTGAGCCTGTCCATTTCCGCTTTGCAGCGAAGGAGCCAGCGTGTGGTCCTTTCGCAGGAAGCCTTTGAATAGCTGTGCTCTGCCGGGTTCTCCACGCACTCGTCAAAGGCCATAGCGATAGTCGATGCAAGATGCGACTGTATCTGCATACTCTCCTCGGGACCCATGAATATCTTTCTGCCGTCAACGTGGGAGCTGAAATATACGCCCTCTTCCTTTATCTTTCGCAGGGACGCCAGAGAAAACACCTGAAATCCGCCGCTGTCCGTAAGGATAGGACCGTCCCAGTTCATAAACTTATGTAGCCCCCCCATTTTATAGATCACCTCGTCAGAGGGTCTTACATGGAGATGATAGGTGTTGCAAAGCTCGACCTGGCATTTGAGCTCGTTTTTAAGATCGACGGAGGACACTCCGCCCTTTATGGCTGCCGATGTTCCGACATTCATAAACACAGGCGTCTGTATCTTTCCGTGAACAGTTTCAAATTCGCCCCGCCTTGCCGCACCGTCCTGTGCCAAAACCTTGAACATAGATCAGACCTCTGCCAGCAGGTCGCTCATATCATAAAGGCCTGCCTCTTTGCCGCTGAGGAACACTGCCGCATTGACAGCACCAACAGCGAACACCTGCTTTGAGTGAGCTTCGTGCTTGAGGCTTATCACCTCGTCACGGCCTGCAAAAAGGATCTCGTGCTCTCCGACGATAGTGCCACCTCTTATAGCGTGCATACCGATCTCGGTCTTTGTCCTCTTCGCTCTCACGGAATGTCTGTCGTAAACGTAGGTATACTTCGGCTCGAGAACGGAGTTTATAGCGTCCGCCAGCATTATAGCCGTTCCCGAGGGAGCGTCTATCTTCTGGTTGTGGTGCTTCTCGATTATCTCGATATCATACTGGCCGCCCAGCACCTTTGCTGCGGTCTTTGCAAGCTCCGCCATAAGGTTTATGCCGAGGGTCATATTAAAGGTGAAGAACACAGGCACCTGCTCCGCAGCCTTGTGGATCTCTGCCAGCTCCTGCTCATTGTAGCCGGTGGTGGCAAGAACCAGGGGAACATTATTCTCCAGTGCATAGGAAAGCAGCTCGCCCAGAGCCGAGGGATGAGAAAAGTCGATGATAACATCGGGCTTCTCCTTCATCTCGCCGGGAGTCTTCACGACCTCGAAGCTGTCATAGGCAGAACCGAACTTGTCGATACCTGCCGTTACCTCGCAATCGTTTCTTTCCTTTATAACATCGTTTATGAACCTGCCCATTTTTCCGCAGGCTCCGCAGATAGCTATTCTTGTCATTTTTATCAGTCCTTTCTCTATAAGAGAATAGGGCAGATCGCTCCGCCCTATCAATACTATCGCTTACTTTACACAGCCCACAAGGCCGAGATCGTCAAGAGCCTTTCTCAGCTCTGCGGTCTTTGCCTCCTCGGACTTGATAAGAGGCATCCTGCACTCGCCTGCCTTGAAGCCCATGATGTTGAGCGCTTCCTTTACGGGGATAGGGTTCACATCATTGAAAAGCGCATGGGTAAGAGGCAGATACCTGAATGCAAGGTCTGCCGCCTCTGCAAACTTACTTTCAAGGCACAGCTGACAGATAGTGTGTGTCTCCTTCGGAACGCAGTTTGAAAGAACGGAGATAACGCCCTTTCCGCCCAGAGCCATGATCGGTACGATCTGGTCGTCGTTGCCCGAGTAGATATCCAGCTGATCTCTGCAAAGCGCAGCAGTCTCGGTTATCTGGCTGATGTTTCCGCTTGCTTCCTTGATAGCCACGATATTGTCGATCTTTGAAAGCTCGTAAGCTGTCTTCGGCAGGATGTTCGTGCCTGTTCTGGAAGGAACGTTGTAAAGGATGATAGGGATCTTTACAGCGTTTGCTATAGCGGTAAAGTGTGCCACAAGGCCCTTCTGGGATGTCTTGTTATAGTAAGGTGTGACACAGAGAAGAGCATCAGCGCCCAGCTTCTCGGCTTCCTTAGAAAGGTTCACCGCATACTCTGTGTGGTTCGAGCCTGTTCCTGCAATGACAGGAACTCTGCCGGCAGTCTTCTCTACTGCGTATCTGATGCACTCGATATGCTCTTCGTCAGTCATCGTCGAGCTCTCGCCTGTAGTGCCGCAGATAATAATGGCATCAGTGCCGTTTTCGATATTGAAATCGATCAGTCTTCCCAGCTCGTCATAGTTGATCGAGCCGTCGGCGTTCATAGGGGTCACGATAGCGACTCCTGCGCCGGTGAAAATCGTATTCTTCATAGGAAATCCTCCTTTACATAAACTTATCTTAAATAATTCTTAGCAAGATTGTTTTTGATAGTCAACTAAGATCAGAATCCTGCATCGACCATTTCAGTTATTTCTTCGACAGAAAGCTGCCATTTATCCGCATTTCCAACTGATATTTTGATAATACCATTTCCCGATTCCACAATTCCGTCTGCATCTATAGCCATATGATAAGTGTTATCTATGTCCGTGTTATAGCAGAATGCTTCTCTACCGGATGAAAGAACGAACTCTTCGGTTATGCTTCCCGAATTTACGCTTTTAAACATTTCATATGTTTCTTCTTCCCAATCCTGTATAGTAATATGGAGATAGCATTCAGTTGCACTACTCCCAACAAGGTGGAAATCTCCGCCCCTATCATATTCTAAAACACTTTTGTCAAATTGGAAAGGGTATTTGGTGCTGTTTTCCAAACAAATGATTTCGACATTGTAAAGGCTTTTTTTGTTGGTGTTGTCAGTTGTTATGCTGGATTCAGGCTCTTTTTCTTCAATTAAACTTGAAGTATCAGCAGCGATCACGGTTTCCAAACTTGTCTCTTCTGTTACGGAAGCAGATAAATCTTTATCATTTACAAAAGAAGACACTTTATTATCATTTGATGATTTTTCATTACTATCAGCTTCACTGCACCCCGTCATACAAAACGCAGCTAACGTCAATGAAACAAAGGCTTTCAGATAAACATTTTTCATTGCGCTCAATCCTTGTACCGTTTTTTACGAATCAGTCAAAGTAGCCCTTTGCAGCAAGGAGCTCTGCAAGGAGGACTGCTCCGCCTGCTGCACCTCTGAGGGTATTGTGAGAGAGGCATACGAACTTGTAGTCATACTGCTTATCCTCTCTGAGCCTTCCGATGGATACAGCCATTCCGCCCTCAAGGTTGCGGTCGAGTCTTGCCTGGGGTCTGTCATCCTCTGTGAAGTAGTTGAGGAACTGCTTGGGAGCGCTGGGCAGCTCAAGCTCCTGCGGAACGCCCGAGAACTCTTTCCAAGCCTGAAGGATCTCATCCTTGGTGGGCTTCTTCTCAAAGGATACGAACACTGCTGCCGTGTGGCCGTCGGATACGGGCACTCTCAGGCACTGAGCCGTGATGCTGGGCTCCGTAGCGTCAACTATCTTGTCGCCCTCGATATGTCCCCAGATCTTCATGGGCTCCTGCTCGGACTTCTCTTCCTCGCCGCCGATATAGGGGATAACATTGTCAAGGATCTCAGGCCAGCTCTCAAATGTTCTGCCTGCTCCGGAAATAGCCTGATATGTGCAGGCAAGAGCCTTTGTTACCTTATACTTATCATGCAGAGGTGCAAGAGCAGGAACATAGCTCTGGAGCGAGCAGTTGGACTTGACTGCGATAAAGCCTCTCTTTGTGCCGAGTCTCTTTCTCTGAGCTGCGATGATCTCGATGTGCTCGGGGTTGATCTCGGGGATGACCATAGGAACATCATCCGTGTGTCTGTGAGCAGAGTTGTTGGAAACAACAGGGCACTCAGCCTTTGCATAGGTCTCCTCGAGCGCCTTGATCTCTTCCTTCTTCATATCAACTGCGCAGAAAACAAAATCTACCATAGAAGCGATCTTCTCTACGTCAGCCGTTGCGTCCATAACTGTCAGCTCACCGATAGCCTCGGGCAGGGGCTCCGAAAGCTTCCACTTGCCTGCTACTGCGTCCTTGAGCTTCTTTCCTGCGGAACGGGGCGAAGCCGCTACGCAGACAACATTGAACCACGGGTGCTTATCAAGGAGCAGAGAAAACCTCTGACCTACCATACCCGTTGCTCCGATGATTCCTACATTGTACTGTTTCATTTTGATACTCCCTTTCTCCACACTGTCAAAATCACTAAATACGGATAGGCGAATGAGCGATTTTTGCATGGAATTAATAAAAAATAAAAAAACCGGTTGAAAACCGGCGCATCATACAATATAATAAGAATGTTGACATAGATATGTCGATAGCACTCCATCATAAGTAATGATGACAACCGATAATCTGTTAAACTATCAGTCAGCAAAGGCACCTCCCGAATGCCCCGCTTCGGCAGCCTCGCCTTTCACCTTTTCCACAAGCCCGGGAGGCTTTGCCAAACGGCGGAAAAAGGTTACTGATCTTAGCTGCGCCTCTATCCTATTGACAACTATAACAGATAATAAGCCATCTGTCAATACGTGGACACAGTTTTTTATCATTTTTTGTAAAACTATCCTGCTTTTTACGCCGCTTGCGTACAGATGTTTGTGCAGGACGGACAACGGAGATATAAAAATGCTTGATATAAACAACATGAAAAAGTCGGATTTCTGGTATGATCTGCCCCAGGAGCTCATAGCACAGACCCCTGTGGAACCGAGAAACTCTTCCCGCCTGCTCAAAGTGGACAGGCGAACAGGCGAGATCAGCCACGACCGCTTTTATAACCTATGCAATTACCTTCGCAAGGGTGACCTTCTGGTGCTCAACGATTCGAGAGTACTTCCGGCAAGGATCTACGGTGAGCGTGAGGACACAGGCTCATTCATTGAGTTTTTGCTGGTGGAGCAGAGAGGAAACCTTGAATGGGAGATCCTTTGCAGACCCGGAAAGAAAGCAAAGATCGGAACACGGTTCTCCTTCGGCGGCGGGCTGCTCAAAGCCGTCATAACCGATGTGCTGGAGGACGGGAACCGCATTGCGAAGTTCGAGTGTGAGACAAACTTTTTTGCGGCTCTTGACGAGGTGGGACAGATGCCTCTGCCGCCTTACATAACCGAAAAGCTAAAAGACAAGGAGCGCTATCAGACCGTTTATTCGAGAGAGCTTGGCTCCTCCGCTGCTCCTACCGCAGGGCTGCATTTTACTAAAGAGCAGCTGGGTGAGCTTGAAGCTATGGGTGTGGGTATAGCCTATGTTACGCTCCATGTGGGGCTGGGCACATTCAGGCCGGTCAAAGAGGAATATGTGCTTGACCACAAGATGCACAGAGAGCATTATGAGCTGAACGGCAAAACAGCACAGATGATAAACGACACCAAGAAAAACGGCGGCCGGGTCATCGCTGTGGGCACCACATCCTGCCGTACTCTTGAAAGCATAGCCGCTGACAATGACGGCGAGATAAAGGCCTGCGACGGCTTTACCGAGATATTTATCTATCCCGGGTTTGAGTTCAAGGTGCTGGACGGGCTGATAACCAATTTCCACCTGCCCGAGAGCACACTGATAATGCTGGTGTCGGCATTTCTGGGATACGACAACACGATGAACGCCTATAAAGAAGCGGTCAGGGAAAAATACCGTTTTTTCAGCTTCGGCGATTCTATGCTGATAATCTGACAGATATTTTACAAAGAGCTTTACCGGGACTTATGCCCGGACAGTATAAGGAGGTTTTATTATGGACAAGATCAAACAGTTTATTTCAAGGATCAGCTACGATATGAGCGGTTTTTTCTCCGACCTCACCCTATCAGACCTTGAAAAGAAGATCAGCCTCGGGGTCGCAGGTTTTTTCGCTTTCTGCCTTCTGGTGTGGCTCATTTGCTTTATGTTCTTCTTCGAGACCCTTCAGACAGTCTTCGGCATCCTGACGATAATCGGTCTCGTCGCTGTTGTGGGCTGGTGCGTCGGGCTGCTTGTCTATAAGAAAAAGAAGTGGTAAATCAAGACTTTTACTGTAAAATTATAGAAATCTCCGAAGAGTGGACAGCAGACTGTAGCGGCTTGCCCTGAAAAGCGGCCGATATGCTCTGCCGGTCACTCTTTTGCACTTTTTTGGCGTATCTGCGCCGTTTCGGGCGTTTTTTGTCCGGAAACGATTTTTTAAATTTTTGAAAACTTATGTAAACGTTTTATTAACTTTGATTTTTATTTAACATACTAACAAAAATGTCAGTATTTTTCTTAATAATGTAATCAAAAAAACTTGTGTTTGATAGAGATTTGTTGTATAATGTTTATATGACTAGCTATGCTTTGTGTGGCAGTGTGTCACACGGGCTTTTTTATGCAGCGTCAACCAACAGCGGAGCAATCCGCAAATACATTAAGGAGGTTGTTTTATGTCAGAACAGAACCTGAATCAATTCAGGGGCACCAAGGCTCAGGAAGAACAGCTTCAGGAAGTTATCGCTAAGCACCGTGGCCAGCCCGGCGGACTTATGCCTACACTTCAGGAAGCACAGGGGATCTACGGTTATCTTCCTGTCGAAGTGCAGACCATGATCGCTGACGGTCTCGGTGTTTCCCTTTCCGAGGTCTTCGGCGTCGCAACATTCTATTCTCAGTTTTCACTCACCCCCAAGGGCAAACACGTTTGCAGTGTCTGTCTCGGAACCGCTTGCTATGTCAAGGGCTCGGACAAGGTGCTCGAGGCTCTTGAGAAGAAGCTTGGCATCAAGGCAGGCGAGTGCACTCCCGACGGAGAGTTTTCTATCGAGTCGTGCCGTTGTGTAGGTGCGTGCGGACTTGCGCCCGTAATGACTATCGGCGAGGAAGTTTACGGAAAGCTTACTCCCGATCAGGTAGGAAAGATCATTGATTCCTATATGGATAAGGGAGGAGAGTAAAGCATGACATTTGAAGAGCTTACCAGAATAAGAAAAGAAAAATCCGACCTTATCAAGGTCAGAAAGCTCGTGGCTCTGGAGGCTGAAAAGCTTGCAGCAAACACAGCTTACCGCAAGCAGGTCCTTGTTTGCGGCGGTACAGGATGTACCTCTTCGGGAAGCAAGAAGATCATTGAAGCTCTCGAAAACGAACTCAAGGCTCAGGGACTTGACAAGGAGGTCCTCGTTGTAAGAACAGGATGCTTCGGTCTTTGCTCTCTCGGCCCTATCGTTATCGTTTACCCCGAGGGCACTTTCTATGCTCAGGCTACTCCCGAGGGTATCGTAAGGATAGTTGACGAGCACCTCAAGAAGGGCGAGGTCTGCAAGGATCTGCTTTACAAGGAGACTGTTCATGAGGACGGCTCGATCATTTCTCTGAGCGAGACAAACTTCTATAAGAAGCAGTTGAGGATCGCTCTCAGAAACTGCGGTGTCATCGACCCCGAGAACATCGAAGAGTATATCGGAACAAGAGGCTATGAGGCTCTTTATAAGGTCCTCGACAGCATGACTCCCGACGAGGTGGTCAAGGAAGTGCTTGACTCCGGCCTGAGAGGAAGAGGAGGCGCTGGCTTCCCCACAGGAAGAAAGTGGATGTTCACAAAGGATGCTCCCGGCGATGTAAAGTATGTTGCTTGTAACGCCGACGAGGGCGACCCCGGCGCATTCATGGACAGATCTATCCTTGAGGGCGACCCCCACGCTATCATCGAGGCTATGACAATAGCTTCATATGCTGTAGGCGCTCACCAGGGCTATGTTTATGTAAGAGCTGAGTATCCTGTTGCCGTTCACAGACTTCAGGTAGCTCTGCAGCAGGCAAGAGAATACGGATTGCTGGGCAAGAACATTTTCGGCAAGGGCCACGATTTCGATATCGAGATCAGACTTGGCGCAGGTGCTTTCGTTTGCGGCGAGGAGACTGCACTTCTTACCTCTATCGAGGGTAACAGAGGTGAGCCGAGACCCCGTCCTCCGTTCCCTGCTGTAAAGGGTCTGTTCGGCAAGCCCACACTGCTCAACAACGTTGAGACCTATGCTAATATCGCTCAGATCATCAGAAAGGGCGCTGCATGGTATTCTTCTATGGGTACCGAGACCTCCAAGGGTACTAAGGTATTCGCTCTCGGCGGTAAGATCACAAACGTTGGTCTTGTTGAGATACCTATGGGTACCACTCTTCGTGAGATCATCGAGGAGATCGGCGGCGGCATCCCCAACGGAAAGAAGTTCAAGGCTGCTCAGACAGGCGGACCTTCCGGCGGATGTATCCCTGCTAAGTACATAGACACTCCTATCGACTATGAGTCGCTCCAGGCTCTGGGCTCGATGATGGGTTCGGGCGGACTTATCGTTATGGATGAGGACAACTGTATGGTCGACGTTTCCAAGTTCTATCTTGAGTTCACCGTTGATGAGTCCTGCGGTAAGTGTACTCCGTGCCGTGTAGGTACAAGAAAGCTGCATCAGCTGCTTGACAAGATCTCCAAGGGCAAGGGCACTATGGAGGATCTCGATCTTATCGACAGCCTGGCTAACCACATGAAGAGCTCTTCGCTCTGCGCTCTCGGCCAGTCCGCTCCTAACCCTGTTCTTTCCACCATCAAGCAGTTCAGAGATGAGTATGAGGCTCACATCAAGGAAGGCAGATGTCCTGCCGGCGTTTGCAAGGAGCTGCTCAGCTATGAGATCATCAAGGACAACTGCGTTGGCTGCGGCCTCTGCGCTAAGAACTGTCCTGTAGGAGCTATCTCCAAGACCGATTATATCGCTCCCGGAAAGAAGCTCCCTGCTTATGAGATAGACAAGTCCAAGTGTATCAAGTGCGGCGTTTGCATGAACAATTGCAGACTCAAGGCTATTGTGAGAAAGTAAGAAAGGAGGGCACATTTATGGAAAATGTTCAGACTGTTAATCTTAAAATAAACGGTATACCCGTAACTGTACCTGCCGGCTCCACTATCCTTGAAGCTGCTAGAGTTGCTAATGTAGATATACCCACACTGTGCTATCTCAAGGAGATCAACTGCATCGGTGCGTGCCGTATCTGTGTTGTAGAGGCAACAGGCGCAAGAGGCCTTGTGGCTGCCTGCGTATACCCCGTTGCTGAGGGTATGGAGGTCCAGACAAATACACCTAAGGTAAGAGAGTCCAGAAAGACTACTATCGAGCTTCTGCTCTCGAACCACAACAAGAAATGTCTTTCCTGCGTAAGAAGCACAAACTGCGAGCTCCAGCAGCTTGCCCGTGACTACGGCGCAGATGAGGACAGGTTCCAGGCTGAGGAGATGGACAAGCCCATCGACACTTCCTCCGCTTATATCGTAAGAGACAACAACAAGTGCGTAAACTGCATGAGATGTGTAGCTGCTTGTAAGGCTATGCAGAGCGTTTCTGTTATCGGACCGATCCAGAGAGGCTTCAAGACTCATATCGGCTGCGCTTTCGACGCACCTCTCGGCGAGTCGCCCTGCGTTGGCTGCGGTCAGTGTATCGTAGCTTGTCCTACAGGCGCACTCCAGGAGAAGAGCAGCGAGGATAAGGTATGGGAGGCTATTGCTGATCCCGACAAGAAGGTAGTGTTCTTTACAGCTCCTTCTATCAGAGCTACTCTCGGCGAGGAGTTCGGCAATCCTATCGGCACAAACGTTGCGGGCAAGATGGTTTCTGCTATCAAGGGCCTCGGCGATGTTCAGTGCTTCAACATGGACGTAACTGCTGACCTTACTATCGTTGAGGAGGCTAACGAGCTTATCGAGAGGATCCAGAACAAGGGCACAATGCCTATGTTCACATCCTGCTGCCCCGGTTGGGTCAAGTTCTGCGAGCATTACTATCCTGACTTCGTAGATCATCTGTCTTCGTGCAAGTCACCTCAGCAGATGTTCGGCGCTGTTATCAAGAGCTACTGGGCTCAGAAGAACAATATCGATCCCAAGAATATCTTCGTTGTCAGCGTTATCCCTTGTACCGCAAAGAAGTTTGAGGTAACAAGAGAGGAGCAGAGATCTCAGGAGTTCGACGATGTCGATGTAGCACTCACAACAAGAGAACTCGGCAGAATGATCAAGAGAGCAGGCATTAACTTCAACGCTCTTCCTGACGGCGAGTTCGACGATCCGTTCGAGACTGCATCCGGCGCAGGCGCTATCTTCGGCGCTACCGGCGGTGTTATGGAGGCAGCTCTCAGAACAGCTGCTGTTAAGCTCGACGGCGAGTGCAAGGCACTTGAGTTCACTGAGGTAAGAGGAACCACCGGCATCAAGGAAGCTGACTACACTGTCGGCGGAGTTAATGTCAAGGTCTGTGTTGCTTCCGGTCTTGCTAACGCAAGAAAGGTAGTTGACAGCATAATCTCCGGCGAGAAGCAGTATGACTTCGTTGAGGTCATGGCTTGTCCCGGCGGCTGCATCAACGGCGGCGGACAGCCTCTCCAGCCCTCCAGCGTAAGAAACTTCGTTGATCTCCAGGGCATCAGAGCTAAGGCACTGTATGACTTCGATTCTTCTATCGAGCTGAGAAGATCTCACGAGAGCCCCGTTATGAAGCTTCTCTATGATGAATTCTTCGAGAAGGCAGGCAGCCATAAGGCTCACGAGCTTCTCCACACAACATACGTTAAGAGAGGCAAGTAATTTTTAAACTCTCACCGCCGCACTTTTTACAGTGCGGCGGTTTTTTTTGTGTGCGAGGTTCTCAGGCTGTCAGAATAAACGAACAAAGGGTTTTTGAGAACGGGAGATTTGTTTGTTTTGCAGCCATAAAAAGTGCCCTCCTGCTGCGTATATAAAGTGTAACACAAAACACCCGACACGAAAGGATGGTATATTATGAAAAAGGCTCTTTTTATCATAGCGGCAGCAGGACTTATGCTTTCATCCTGCGGAGAGGTGGACGACAGTTCGTCCCAGGGCAGTAAAGCTGATCCCGGCACACTGCTTCCCGGCAGCCTGATATCCGAACCCGACTCCTCTTCCCTGCCCGATGATGACTCCTCGAGGGAGATCCCCCCTGACACAGAGCCTGTGACTATGAAATACTTCTCGAAGGATATGGAAGAGCTTGCTGTAACCGAGGATGAAGCCTACGGCGGAGAGGTATATAACGGGAACCAGTTTTATATCACGGGCGGAAACGGATATATCAGTGAGCTTGACAGCTATTGCAACTATGTTTTTACATCGGAGGATGCGCTCGAAGACTTCTGCGAGAGATCGCATATAGATATCGACCCCGATGAATTCTACAACGATCTGGAAAGCACAGCCTCGGCAGGAGATGCGACCGATGTTCCCTCGATAAACGGCTACCATGTGCTGGTGACTTACTGCGGACACAGCTTTGACGGCTCCTCACCAAAGACCGGGGGGCTTCTCATCACCGACGAAAAGATGCGCTTTGTTTATACCTCAGACAGCCTTTCAAAAGGCGTGTATGAGGGCTCTGAGGCTCTCCCCGATGTAATGGACGGCTATTATTCCGTGGCGGCTGTGCCTGTCAGTGAATTCAAAAGCTTTGAATATCCGGGCTGGACATACTTTGACGATAACGGCGTAAAGCCGCAGCCCGACCCCGAGCCGACACCTGTCAGCGACCCTGACAGCGATCAGCCCGATATAATAATGATGTACAGATATCAGAACTGGGCAGAGGGATATCAGGACAGCGGTGCTTTCGTTGATGCTGACGGACGGGTTTATGAGTTTGACTTTGCCAACGGCGAAAGCTATGACTTTGAACCTCTCCAGGGTGATGACCTTATCGCAGCGTTCAGAGATATTCAGCAAAATAGCGAGCCCAGAATTGTTGTCGACAAAAAGATCATTGACGAGATAATAGAGCTGATACCCAAAGTTGACAAGAACGCCGAGGTGACCAAAGAATCAGCAGCCTGTGATGCCGGTCAGCATTCGACCTATATTTTCAGGGACGGCGAGCAGATTGAGCTGGCTTCCTACGGCGACTATGAGCGTGAGCTCCAGGATGACGCCGCAAAGAAGATAATGGAGCTGACAGAGCAGTAAACTGACAGCTCCTGAACCAGAGTTTATATCATACATTTTGGAATATCTCCCTGTCTTTTGGGCAGGGGGATATTTCATTTCAGGGGCAAAACAAAAAGAGACCGTCTCCCGACGATCTCTTTTCGTAGTAAGGAAAGTAAAATGAATTAAAGAAATTATCTTGTTTTATCAGCCGGCAGGCAGGTTCTCCTTGATGTTGATGTACGCCATCATGAGCTCGACTGCTCCGTCGATACCCGACTTTGAAGAGTTGATGCAAAGATCAAAGTTCCTCGCATCGCCCCACTTCATATCTGTGTAGTAGTTATAATATGAAGCTCTCCTCTTGTCGGTCTTGCGGATGAAGTCCTCTACCTTGGGCTTTTCTATATCGTATCTCTCGAGTATCCTCTTCTTCTTATCATACATATTTCCCGATACGAAGAAGTCGATGACATTAGGCATTTCCTTCAGCACATAGTCTGCGCATCTTCCTACGATAACACAAGGGCCTTTCTCCGCCAGCTTCTTGATAGTCTCAAACTGAGCAAGAAAGATCTTATGGTTGAGCGGAAGCTCCGGATTGAGCCTGCCGTCAGGCGAAACAGGATAGTTTCCCATAACCAGCGAATAAAGGAAACTGTTGGTATAAGACTCATCATTCTTGACAAACAGCTCTCTTGCTATGCCGCTTTCCTTGGATGCCATTTCAAGAAGCTCCTTATCATAAAAAGGAACATCCAGTTTTTCAGAAAGCTTCTTTCCGATCTCTCTTCCGCCGCTTCCGAACTCTCGGCTGATAGTAATGATCGATCTCATATCAACACCTCATTTCCGCCCTGTACTTGATTTACAATTGAATTTGTTTCTTATCACAAACTTATTATAACACATTTTTTGTCCTTTGTAAACAATTTTTAAGAAAATTCTTGCACTAATTTATTCAAAATTTCTTGTGCAACTTTCATATATTGACATTTAGTAAAAATATCTAACAGGTGCTCGCCGCACGGCTTTGCCCCTGGCGGATTTAACGACTAAGCCGTGTAACGGACATTACAACTCTTTCCCAAGGTTCACGCAGTGTGACTATTGAAAAGTCTCGCCGAAGCCTACCCCCTCCCCTCCGGGGAGGGCAGGGAGGTACTGTTAGTTCGTGCGAAGCCCGGATGGGTGGGGGAATTGGGTGCAGGCGTACACGCCTGCCTGGTGTTTAGATTATGTTAATTGACTTTAGGGGGATAAAATGGTATAATAGATGTTGATAATTAAATGGAGGCGAAAATATGCTTGAACTGAAAAATATCAGGTTCGATGCTGACACCGACGGAAAGAACGTCGAGATAATCAAGGACATCAGCCTGCACATTGATAATAACAAGTTCGTTGTCATAACAGGTCCGAACGGCGGAGGTAAATCTACCCTTGCAAAAATAATCGCAGGTATCGTCAAGCCCACATCCGGCTCGATACTCCTCGACGGCGAGGACATAACGGACAAGTCTATAACCGAGCGTGCCCAGATGGGTATAGGGTTTGCTTTCCAGCAGCCTGTAAGGTTCAAGGGGCTCACTGTTTATGATCTTTTGAGGATCGCTTCGGGCAAAACCCTTTCTATAAGCGATGCCTGCCAGTATCTTAGCGAGGTTGGCCTTTGCGCTAAGGACTATATCAAGCGTGAGGTCAACGCTTCCCTTTCGGGCGGCGAGCTTAAAAGGATCGAGATAGCTACCGTTCTCGCAAGGAACGTTAAGCTTGCTGTGTTCGATGAGCCCGAGGCCGGCATCGACCTGTGGAGCTTCAGGAACCTGACACGCATCTTCGAGAATATGCGCAGAAGCGAGCTGACAAGAACTATTCTCGTTATCTCACACCAGGAGAGGATACTCAATATCGCCGATGAGATCATCGTGCTTTCTGACGGCACAGTGAGCAGACACGGCACCAAGGACGAGATAATGCCCGAGCTTATCGGAAGCGGAGTGGCACAGACAGCTTGTCCAAAGATAGAGGAAGGGAGCGGTGAAAATGGCTAAGATGGACGAAGTGCAGCTCAGGCTGCTCAAAGAGGTCGCTGACCTTCACGATGTGCCCGAGGGAGCTTATAACCTTCGAGCTAACGGCGAGTCTGTCGGCAGAAACACCACCGCCAATATAGACATCCAGACAAAGACCGATGTCAGCGGAATAGATATCCGCATAAAGGACGGAACAAAAAAAGAAAGCGTACACATCCCTGTTGTGCTCAGCGAGAGCGGACTAAAAGAGACCGTGTATAACGACTTTTATATAGGCGAGGACTGCGATGTGCTCATCGTTGCCGGCTGCGGCATAGACAACTGCGGTACTCAGGATTCGGAGCATGACGGTATCCACAGGTTCTTTATCGGAAAGAACTCCAGGATCCGCTATGTGGAAAAGCATTACGGCTCCGGCGAAGGAACGGGCAAGAGGATACTTGACCCCAGGACCGAGGTATATATGGAAGAAGGAAGCACCATGGAAATGGAAATGGTGCAGATCAAGGGCGTTGACTCCACCAACAGGACGACTGTTGCCGAACTGAAAGCAGACGCCAAACTGTTGGTTTCCGAAAGGCTTATGACCCACGGCGAGCAGCAGGCTGTAAGCGCCTATAAGGTGACTCTTGACGGCAGCGGCTCCAGCGCCGATGTTGTCTCAAGGTCTGTTGCAAGAGACAACAGCTTCCAGAAGCTTGACCTCTGTGTGCTCGGAAACGCTGCTTGTACCGGCCACACCGAGTGTGACTCCATCATTATGGACAACGGCCGCATACTGGCTGTGCCTGCCCTTGAAGCAAACTGCGTTGATGCTGCTCTCGTTCACGAGGCCGCTATCGGAAAGATCGCAGGCGAGCAGCTGATAAAGCTTATGACTCTTGGGCTTACCGAGGCAGAGGCCGAGGAGCAGATAATCAACGGATTTCTGAAATAATTGTACATATTTTCGGACAGTTATCCGAGCCGTGAAGGGAGCGACAGCGATGATACTTTATGAATATCCTCCCAGGCTGACCCGCTCCGGCCGCCAGCAAAAGGCTCTCCATGACCTTGAAGAGCACAAAAAAATGAGATCCAATATGTTTAAAAACCTCATACTCGGGGCAGCGATCGCCCTTATCGGAGTGACGGCAAAAAATATCGTCGTCAAGATACTGCTGATAATTCTAGGGCTTGGCAATATTGCTGTGGCGGCACTGCTCTACTGGTATTTCGCCTACTGGCGCCAGGCGGATGTCTACACACGGATCTATGAAGATCACCTTGAACATTCCCAGCGCAGGGCAAAGGGCGCTTATCTTGAGGTCGTGCTCTGGTATGACGAGGTGAAAAAGTCCTGGCAGACAAACTCGGGAGTGCTGGTTTGCGAGCTTGAAGACCCGAAGCGCTCGAGCTTTATCCTCAAAGACAAAAAGGGCGGGACAAAACCCCTTGAAGCGCCGCAAAAAGCCGAGCTGGTCTTTCAGGATACGGCGGCGAAGCTCTATCTTATAAACGAGCTGTGGGAGAAGATAGGCTATCCCCACAAGGAGTATAATGTCATCGAGGATGATGACGATTATTACTCGAAAGAAGACATGGAGTGGGACAAGCTCCACAAGCACGGACTATGATCTGATACCCTTCGCTGTCTTCGGCGGCGGAGGGTCAAATATACCTGTCAATGACGAATTAACAGGATGCATTTTGGGCAGTGATATGAAGAAAGGAAAGGCTATGGGCAAGGAACAAAAGACCAACGCTATGCGGATACTGGACAGGGCTAAGGTGGCTTACGAGGTCAATACCTATGAGTGCGATGAATTTATCGACGGCTGTCACATCGCCGACCAGCTGGGACAAAGGTATGATGAGTCCTTCAAGACGCTGGTCACCAAGGGCAAAAGCGGCGGATATTTTGTGTTCGCTCTGCCTGTGGACAAGGAGCTGGACCTTAAAGCGGCGGCGGCAAGCGTCGGCGAGAAATCCGTGAGTATGATACACGTCAAGGAGATAAACCAGATAACCGGCTACATCCGTGGCGGCTGCACACCGGTGGGGATGAAGAAAAAGTTCCCCACTGTGATAGACAGCTCCTGTCTTTCGTTTGAAAAGATCATTATCAGCGGCGGCAGGATAGGCGTTCAGATAATCATCTCCCCTTCCGATCTTTTAAAGGTCACCGACGGCAGGACCGCCGATATAACCGCAAAATGAACTGCTTGGCTGCTGCAAGCTGCCGTTTTTTCTTGAATTGTTTAGCGGCGTTGCCAAGTGCGAAAAAGGTACCTCACCCCAAAGGGGGTGAGGTACCTTTTTTCCTGAAGCTGTTCGTTTGGCAGCCTCTGATATTTTATTCGCTTGCTCTTACCGCACCTGCGATCATCTTCGCACACAGCTCATAGCCAAGGGTGCCGCTGTTGAGAACAAGATCGTAGCTGAGCATATCTCCCCACTTTTTAGTGGTGTTGGCATTATAGTAATCCGCTCTTTTCCTGTCATATCTCTTCAGCTGAGCATCAGCATCATCGAACTTGATGCCATGCTCCTTCATAGCACAGCTTATCCTTTTCTCACGGTCAGAATTTATGAACACATTGAGGGTCCTTACCTTGTTCTTAAGGATGAAATCCGCACACCTGCCAACGATGACACAGCTGCCCTCGTTATTAACGATATCATGTATGACCTTTGTCTCGGCATCGAAGATACGCCCGGGCAGATTTCTGCCGATAAGGGATATCGGGTTTGTCAGCGGATTGAGGAGCGCTTCCTCATACTTGTTTATCTCCTCCATAGAGATACCGCTGAGAGATGCCGCCATTTCAACTATCTGGCGGTCAAAGCATTTTACCCCCAGCTCGGCTGCTGTCAGCTTGCCGATAGCCGACCCTCCCGAGCAATAGGTCCTTCCTATACACACGACCTTGATCTTTGCCATAACTTCTCCTCCTTGCATATAATTCTATATTTTTGCCCAAAAACTTTTGTATAAATCTTAAAATAATTATAATATGAAATTCACAAAAAGTCAAGAGCCAAAACGCCTTACAGAGGCAGTTTTCCGCCCTTTTTATAAAGATCTGCGCTCCGCATACACAAAATACCCCCGCCGGTAAAAGCGGGGGTATGATATCTCTGAATGCTTATTACTTGTCAGTAGGAACGTCAGAAATGTTGGAGTTGCACTCGTCGAGCAGATAGTCAACAGCAGTCTTGTTGGAAGCTACGCACTCGCTCCACGATGTAGCGCCGCCGCCTGTTACCATTGTAGCCTGGTTAACTGTCATCATCAGAGTAGAAAGCTCGGGAGTTACACCCTCCTGATAGTCGAATACAGGGTTCTCAGCTGCGAGATCGTAAACGGTGTGTCTCATCTCGATCATCTCATCTGTCCACTTGTACTCGTCCTTGAGCTGCTCGTCACCGATATCAGAAGCGTTCTGCTTGGATACCTGGAGGCAGTTCATATAAGCTGCCCAGCCCTTAGGATTCGGAGCGTTCTTGCAGAGGAGGAAGCCGTGGATTCCGGCAGATACATAGTACTTGCCGTCACCATCATCGATCCTAGGCATAGGAACGAACATAACGTCGCCGCCCTCTACGTCACCAAAGATCTTTGTAGACTCGGTGGTTCCCTCGATAGCCCATGTACCAACAGGGATAAACAGTGTCAGACCTGAACCCAGACCCTCACCTGTCGAACCGTCGCCTCTTGTGCTCCAGTTATTATCGCATCTCGGGAATACAACGTTGTTCTTTGCCAGATCATACATCATATCCTGAACCTTTGTGATAGCAGGATCAGCCATGTTGTTTACAAGCTTACCGTTCTCGATACCGATAAGCGGCTTTCCGGAAGTATCATTAAGAGCCTTGCCGTACCAGTAACCGTCAAGAGCATACTTATCCTCATCGGCATTGGTGAACTCCTCGCACATCTCAGTGAATACAGACCATGTCCACTTGTCCTCAGCAAACAGCTCAGCAGGATCATCAAAGCCTGCATCCTCAACTGTGGATCTGTTGTAGATACAAACATACTGAGGTCTTGCGTCGATACCTGCTATATAGTGACCGCCGTTGAAATATCCGGCCTCGCAAACGGACTTGGAAGGTGTCCACAGCTCGGAATCAAGATCGATATAATCGTCGATCGGCTCGAACATTGCCTTTATTGCACCCTTAGGGAATGCATCCATATCGTCTGCCGGGAAAAAGTCAGGCGAATCGTTTGACATAACAGCCTTAGCAAGAGCTGTGTATCTGTCATCCCAAGTTGTCTGGATGTACTGGATCTTTCCGTCATACTTGTCCTTGAACAGCTGGAGACCGGGGTCTACTACCTGACCGTCCTTGGGGTTCAGGTCATAGTGTGCCATCCACTTGATAGTGGTGTTCTCAAGCTTCTCATCAGGCAGAAGGCTCTGAAGATCAGCGATCTTTTCCTTCTGGCTGTCGGTCAGCGATGCTGCAGGTGCTGCAGAGCTGGAACCTGAACTGCTGTCGGAACTGCTTCCGCAGGCTGCCATGCTTGCTGCAAGTGTCAGCGAGCAAGCTGCTGCGAGGATCCTTTTTGTCAATTTCATCAAAATAACCTCCTTGATTTGAGGCGGTGTTTCTACGGAAAACACACGCCATAGACAGTTTTGCCCATAAATATAATATCAAAAACTTAAAAAAATATCAATCGGCATTTTGCAATAACAATTCCGACTCATTTTAGTTATTTTGCATATTAGCGGCGATTGCTGTTTGAGTAAAGGTTTTCAGTAAACGTTTTCAGTATTCAATTAATACAAATTCACAAACTTTTTACATTGACATCCTTCCCGAGCACCCTCACCATATCCTCCGGCATAGGCGAAAACACTGATATAGGTTCATCCGTGAACGGTATGACAAAGCTGACCTTAGCACAGTGGAGAGCCTGTCTTTTCATGAGAAAGGTGTCTCCGCCGTAAAGGTCATCCCCCAGAAGCGGTAGTCCTCTGTGGGCACAATGGACCCTGATCTGGTGTGTCCTGCCGGTCTCAAGGGTGAAAGCGGTCAAGGTTAAATTATTGATATTTTCAACTGTTTTAAATGTAGTCGCAGCAAATTTCCCGTCCGCTCTTACGCACCTTTTAACAGTGCTGCCCTCTTCCCTTGCTATGGGTGCGCAGATGCGGCCGCCTGCAAGTCCGCTGTGCTTTGTTATCCCCACATAGACCTTGCTTACGCTCCTCTGTAACCATGATGCTCCGGCAAGGGTCTTAGCGGCGATGACACAGCCGCTGGTGTTTTTATCGAGCCTGTTTATACAGCGCATGGGAAGCTCCGGGAAGAGTTTGTGGAACTCTATCTCCAGCGTGTCGTCATAATGCTTCGGCGAGCGGTGACATGGCATGAAGGGCGGTTTCGAGAACACTATACAGTGTTCGTCCTCATAGAGAACAGGCACGCCCGTATCCTCTGACGAGCGCACCTGTGAAGGTTCATAAAGGTCAATCTCATCGCCTGCAAAGACTCTGTCAACAGTCCTCACAGTTTCGCCTCTGCGGGTCATGCCGTTCTCAGTGTGCTTGAGGGAGTTTATCAGCCGTCTTGAAACTCCCCTGCTGCGAAGGAAGCTGTCCAGCCTTTTGCCGTCCTCGCAGGGGCCGACCCTGAATATCACAGGCTGTACCTCCTCCAGCGGCGGACGGAAGCTTTAAGCTTGTCCTGCCAGTAATCACCGAGTATCTCCTCGGCCAGTGTCACCTTACAGGTCTTATAATAAGGATAGACCACAAAGAACGGATATATTAAGATGAAAAACGGAATAAACTTAACAAAGGTGAGGTGAAAGACAAAATACTTCATGTGGTTGCCCTCCATGAGCTTTTTCGAGAGAGCCACCGCCTTTGAGATCTTTGCACGGGGATTGAGGAGCATTATCTGATTGACCATAGCCAGCGATATGATATACCTGAAAAAGATGCCCAGCCAAACGCCTGTAAAGCCTATGCAGAGCATGAGCAGCAGAAGTTTAAGGGAGCTAAGCTGCGCATGAGGTGTTCCTGCCACCAGGTAGTAGATCCCGTATCCGCCGATAAGAGCGGGGATGAGCATAATGAATTTGCGAAGAAGAATATCTATAGCCAGGAGCAGAGCCTTGAAGCCGTAGATATTGACATGAGCGTTGAGATATTTCTTTGTCTCAACAAAGTCCTCTCCACGGGATATATCCACAAAGAGCCTGTTTATGACCCACCACTCGCCGACCACGAGCGGAGTCATAAGAGTCATTATGACAGCCCAGAATATCATAACATCACCGTCATATCTGAGGGCTCTGAGAGAGAAATACTTCTCCCAGCCCACCTGCTCGAAGATGAGCCTGACAGACGAAAAGAACACGAAAAGAAAGCCTGCTATCGAAAACAAAAACATGGACATCGAAAAGCAGTTTCCGCCGTTATCACGAAACCTTGTCCTGGCCCTTGCCTTTACCTGCTCGACATTCATAATGCCGCTCCTTTCAAAAACTTATGCGTCCTCTAAAGTGTAGTCCTCCTGAAGCTCATATTTCGGAGGATAAGAGCCCACTATCTCAAATGCCTCGGAGCGCTGCCACATCGAAGCTGTGACCAGCACCTCGAAGCCCTCGCCGAAGCCGCAGACATAGTCGATAGGCCTAGCCTTCGGCACGCCGAAGCCTGCCATCATATTCATGATTATACCCGAGTGTGTGCAGACGCCCACATAGGTAAGGCCTTCATACATCATATCCGAGATGATGATATTAAGCGCCTCATAGCAGCGGTTCATAACGTCCCTCACGGACTCCCCTCCGGGAGGAGGATTGTCAAGACCGCCCTTGATAAACTCCTTATAAGCCTCTGTCTCCATAAGCTCGTCGGCGGTCTTGTTCTCAAACTCGCCGAAATCCATCTCCCTCAGCTGCGGCAGCTCTGCCACAAGCCTGTTGGGCTGGAGTATATTCACTGTCTGTATGCAGCGCTTCAGCGGTGAGGTATAGACCTTCTGCACAGGCGGATACTCGTTTTTCTCCAGCAGATCATAAAGCTGCTGTGCTCCCTCGGATGAGAGCGGAAGATCGGTCTTGCCGATGTATCTGCCGTCTGTGTTTGCCTGTGTCATACCGTGTCTGAAAAACACTATCCTGTAACCCTTCATTTTGTCCTCCTGATAAAGCCCGGTGCCGGGCTGTTAAGATCTTCACACAGCGCCAGCCCTCGGGCGCTTCTTGGTGCGGCGGGAATTTGTTAGTAAAAAGTCTGAGATTTGATGAAAAATTTAAAAACAGCTATTTACAAAACGATTAAAATATAGTATAATGAAATATGTGTATATAGCACACAAGGGAGCGTTCGCTGTTATGGATATATATAACGAAAAAGAATACGCCGTTATTATAAGCCAGAGACTGCGCCAGGCCCGCAGACAGGCGGGGCTTACACAGGCCAGGGCCGCAAAAGCCGCAGGTCTCAGCCAGTCCGCTCTTTCAGAGATCGAGAGCGCCAAGCGCAGTGTTTCGCTTGTGTGTGCAATACAGCTGGCAAAAGCATATGATATACAGCTGAGTGAGCTTTTAGGCGAACAGCCTATAAACAGAGAGACCGAACAGACTCCGGGGATCCTGACCGATGCGGTCTCGCTCCTGTCCCAGCTTTTAAAAGCCGGGGGCTCAAAGGAGCTGGAGTTCACCTGCTCGCAGTCGCTCTGTGTTACGGTGTACCTGGTTTTCAGGCTGCTTTACAAGCAGAACCGCCACAACAGCGGCGCTCTGTTCTCGCTGTCCTATGAGAAGGCTTTTGAGATCGGGAAGGGGTTCCTTCCGGCGGCTGTATATGAGGAGATCACTCTTTGTCTGAAGCGTTGTCCCATCGATACGGATGCACTGGAGCTTCCGGTGGAAAAGAACCCGGAGATCGTCTCCTTTGTTTCAGAAGCCGAGCGTATCCTTAAAGCTCTTGGATAAGTATAACACATCTCTTATAAAATTACAAGACCCATTACTATGAACAAAAAACTCAGATCAATCCTGCCCATAGGCACAGGCATAGCGCTTATTGCGGCCGGAGCAGCGATGATGATAAAAGCATCTGTGCCGTATTATGACAGGACGTATTTCGCAATGGACTGTCCCTGCGAGATAAAGATATACTCAAAGGAAGACTATACCGGAGAGCTGGGCGACAGGATAACAGAGCTGGACGAAACGCTGTCGGCCTATTATGAGAGGTCCGAGATAACCAGGCTCAATTCCTGCGGAAAGCTTGAAAAGGCAGGAAAAGATACGACGGACATTATAAAAAAGTCAATGGAGCTGTATCAGACCTACGGCGGCTGCAACATAACCATCGGGGCTGTCACAAAGCTGTGGGATATCAGCGGCGACCCGAGGGTGCCCTCGGATGATGAGATAGAAAAGGCGCTTGAAAGCGTTGACATTTCAAATATAAAGCTTGACGGCGAGAGTGCCGAGCTTATGGACGGCGCTCAGATAGACCTTGGCTGTGATGCCAAGGGGTATGCTCTTGACGAGGCAAAAAAAGAGCTTGATAAGCTGAAAGCGGATGCGGCTGTGGTAAGCTTCGGGTCTTCGGTGCTCTGCTATGGCAAAAAGCCCGACGGCAGCAGCTTCACTGTAGGGATAAAGGACCCGATGACAGCAGAAGGGATCTGCGCCGAGGTGGAGCTTGATGAGTGCTTCCTTTCCACATCGGGGGGCTATGAGCGCTTCTTTGAAGCAGACGGCGTGACCTACTGCCATATCTTCGATGAGAAAACAGGCAGACCCACGGATTCGGATCTTCTGTCGGTGACAGTCGTCGGCGGCAGCGGCATACTGACGGACTTTCTCTCGACACGGATATATCTTGACGGGACGGCAGGGTTAGAAAAATGGCTGGCGCTTGATGAAGCAAGTGTCATAGCTATCGACGGCCGTGGGCAGGTATACTGCTCTGACGATATAAAGGACAGTGTTAAGATCACCGGAGACGGTTTTAAACTGATATGATTTCATTTTGGCTCACGCCATATGTTAGGGGGATATAAACTATGCTTGAAAGAATGGATAAGTTTTTTGAAAGCAGGATCGACACTTATGAGGCTCATATGCTCGAAGAGATCGAAGGCGCCAAGGAATTCTATTCCTACACTGCCCTGCAGCTTCCCAAAAAAGACGGAGCAAGGATACTCGATCTTGGCTGCGGAACAGGACTCGAGCTTGAATATCTCTATGCCATAAACCCCGGGGCTGCCGTGACAGGCATCGACCTTTCCCAGGCTATGCTGGACAAAATGAAAGCAAAGTTCCCTGACAAAAAGCTAAGAGCCGTAAAAGGGTCCTTCTTCGATATCATCTTCGGCATAACCGCCTTTGATGCGGTGGTCAGCGTTGAAGCGCTCCATCACTATACTCAGCGCAGCAAGGCGGCACTGTTCCGCCGTGTGCGTCAGGCGCTCAAGCACGGGGGCTATTTCCTGCTGTGCGACTTCCATGCGGAGTCGGAGCTGGAGGAAAGAAAGAATTTTGATGACCTTGACCGCCTGAGACATGAGGAGGGCATGGGCTATGACGTCATCTGCCACTATGATACGCCACTGACGCTGGAACACGACCTTGAAGCTCTTAGAGCCGCAAACTTTTCAAGTGTTGAAGTGCTCAAGAGCTGGGGCAGCACCTCGCTCATCAAAGCTTCGTTATAGGCTTTGCAAACTAAAATATCCGTTCTGAAGGAGATACTATGAAGATAAACGGCGTTAAGCTCAGACACAACAAAAACACCGCCGGCTGCGAGACCCTCGAACTGCCCGTTCCGGAAAAGGTCGTTATCTCTATGGGGCAGAGCATGGGCAAAGCCTGCGGACCCCTAGTCAAAAAGGGCGACCACGTTTATGTGGGAACGAAGATCGGCGACAGCGACCACATTATGTCCTGTCCTGTTCATTCTTCCGTTTCGGGAACAGTGACAGGGATAACCGAAAGACTGCGTGCAAACGGCTCGGTCTGTAAGGCGGTAGAGATAGAATCCGACGGCAGGCAGGAGCTTGACCCGGAAATAAAGCCGCCGGATATCCATGACAAGAAGAGCCTATGTGAGGCGCTCAGAGAATCAGGCTGCTGCGGACTCGGCGGTGCCGGGTTCCCCACACATCTGAAGCTCAACTATAACGAAGAGAGCACCAGTGTGGATACGCTGATAATAAACGCCGCCGAGTGTGAGCCTTATATAACAGGCGATGACAGAGAGATGATCGAAAACGGCGACGATGTTATCGACGGCATAGCTCTCGTTATGGATATGCTCCATATAGAGAAAGCCTATATCGGCATAGAGGACAACAAGCCCCAGGCTATCAGGAACATGATGGAGAAGGCGGCGCAGTATGACAATATCAACGTAAGGACACTGCGCTCATCCTATCCCCAGGGAGCAGAAAAGGTGCTCATCTACAACCTTACCGGCAGGACAGTTGCCGAGGGCGAGCTGCCCTCATCCCAGGGCGTTATCGTTATGAACGTGAGCACCGTGGGCTTTATAGGCGCCTATGCAAAGACCGGCATCCCCCTAATAAACAGACGTGTGACCGTTGACGGAGATGTTGTCTCCACACCCTGCAATGTGAAAGTGCCTGTGGGAACGGCTATCTCGAAGATACTTAAATTTGCGGATGCGGATATAGAGAACGCACAGAAGATAATCTGCGGCGGACCTATGATGGGCATCTGCATCTATGACAGAGACCTTCCGCTTTTAAAGACAAACAACTGTGTCCTTGCCTTCAAAAAGCCGGAGAAGAAAAAGAACGAGCTTCTTGAAAGCGACCAGACCGCCTGCATAAGATGCGGACGGTGTATAAAGGTATGCCCTATGGGGCTTATGCCCACATATCTCGAAAAAGCCTATG
This sequence comes from uncultured Ruminococcus sp., assembly GCA_902800795.1. Classification (GTDB taxonomy): domain Bacteria; phylum Bacillota; class Clostridia; order Oscillospirales; family Ruminococcaceae; genus Hominimerdicola. The sequence continues at coordinate 63,974 of CADCFQ010000008.1, forward strand.
ACAGCGGCAACAAGAAAAGGCTGGAGCGCTTAAAGGTCGGCCTTTGCATAAACTGCGGCTCCTGCTCTTATGTCTGTCCGGCAAAAAGACCGCTGGCAGAAAAGCACCAGCTTGCAAAAGAATTACTCAGAAGATAAGGAGGAGACACGGATGGAAAAGCTTACTGTAAGTCCGTCTCCTCATATAAGGAGCGGCATAACCACTTCAAAAATAATGCTGCACGTTATGATAGCTCTGTGCCCCGGGCTTTTTGCGGCCGCCTATTTCTTCGGCGGCAGAGCGCTTATGCTCACAGGCTTCTGTATGCTCACCGCTATCGTGTGGGAGCGTCTTTGCAATATAGTTATGAAAAAGCCCAACACCACAGGCGACCTCTCGGCTGCGGTGACGGGAATGATACTGGCCTTCAACCTGCCGGTGACCCTGCCCTACTGGATAGCAGCTATCGGTACCTTTGTGGCGATAGTCATTGTAAAGCAGCTGTTCGGCGGTCTGGGGCAGAACTTTGCGAACCCTGCCGTTGTGGCAAGGATAGTTCTTATGCTCTCCTTCACAGGAGAGATGACCCGCTGGGTCATACCCTTTTACAACCCCGACAAGATAGTTACCTCGGCAACACCTATCGCTACAAGAGCCGAGACCTATTTTGACCTGTTCATAGGAAAGACCGGCGGCTGTCTCGGCGAGACATCAGCAGCGGCGCTTATCCTTGGCGGTGTTTACCTCATGGCTTTCAGAATAATCACCCCTCACGCTCCTGCGGCGTTTATAGGCACCGTCTATGTGTTCTCGTGGCTCATGGATCAGGATCCGCTGTATCAGATCCTTTCCGGCGGCGTTATGCTGGGTGCGTTCTTTATGGCCACCGACTATGTGACCACGCCTGTCTCGGGCTGGGGCAAGATGATCTTCGGAATGGGCTGCGGAGTAATAACCTGTGTTATCCGCTTCTGGGGCTCTTATCCCGAGGGCGTTTCCTTCTCGATACTGCTTATGAACATACTTACGCCCTACATAGATATGGCGATACTGCCGAGACCCTTCGGCGCTGTTAAGAACATAGTTGACGAGGAGGGCGAGCAATGAAAGAAAAGATAATGCCGCCTCTTGTGCTGACTATCATCTGTGTTGTCATCTCGGGGCTTCTCGTGCTCGCCTACAATGCAACCTATAAGGACCTTACCGGTGTTATGACCGATGAGATGAAAAAGGGCTGCGAGAACATTTTCGGCAAGGGCGATTATGAGATAATGCTGGAGGAAAAGGACGGCAAGAAAACGCCCGTCACCTTCGGCAACGAGAATGTTGACAGCATAATAGTCGATAAGAAAACACATAACTGCATAATAGAAATGACTGCCGACGGCTATTCAAAGGGCGGCCTTCACATCCTTGTGGGGCTTGACCTGGGCGGCAGAGTCAAGGGGATAGAGTTTCTCTCCATAGGCGAGACCCCGGGACTCGGCACAAAGGTGCAGAACAAGAGCTTTACCGATAAGTTCCTGGGGCTTGCTCCCGGAGAGAGCACCGACAATATCGACAATGTGACCGCTGCCACCTTCTCTTCAAAGGGAATGAAGGAGGCTGTCGCAGAGTGCCTGGAGCTTTATTCTAAACACAGGGAGGCGATCATCGGTGAATGAGCATTCAAACTGGTATGAATTTTCAAAGGGCATCATCAAAGAGAACCCGAACCTGGTGACGCTTCTGGGAATGTGTCCCACACTGGCAGTCACTACCCTTGCTTCAAACGGAATAGGAATGGGGCTTGCCACCACCTTTGTCCTTGTGTGCTCGAACCTTGTGATCTCCGTTCTCAAAAACGTTATCCCAAAGGCCGTAAGACTTCCCTGCTACATCGTTATCATAGCAGGGTTCGTTACGCTGATAGACTTCCTTATGAAGGGCTATCTGCCGGCTCTCCATTCACAGCTGGGAGTTTTCCTCTCCCTCATAACGGTCAACTGTATAATCCTTGGCCGAGCAGAAGCTTTTGCCAGCAAGAACCCTGTGTTCAAGAGCGTCCTTGACGGACTTGGTATGGGCATAGGCTTCACCCTCACCCTTTTCTGTATGGGAAGCATAAGAGAGCTTCTGGGAACAGGGTCGTGGTTCGGCCTTTCGGTGCCGTGGCTTTCCAAGCACCCTATGACCGTGTTCATTATGCCCGCAGGCGGTTTCTTCGTCATGGGCATACTTATAGCGATAGTCTGCAAGCTGAAGGACAGAAAGCCGCCCAAGGAGATAGGCTGCTCATCCTGTCCCCACAAGGAGTCCTGCTCGGATGAGCAGAAGGCCGAATGTGACGGGAAGGAGGCAGAGGCTGTATGAGTTATATAATGATAATAGTCAGCTGCGTTTTCGTCAACAACATCGTGCTCTCACAGTTCATGGGCATCTGTCCGTTCCTTGGCGTTTCAAAGCAGGTAAAGTCTTCCGTTGGCATGGGTGCCGCCGTTATCTTTGTAATGGTGTGTGCGACAGCCGTGACCTACCCGATATATCTGCTGCTGGAGCGTTTTGAGATAACGTATCTCCGGACAATAGCCTTTATCCTTGTGATAGCTTTGTTCGTTCAGCTTGTCGAGATGATACTCAAGAAAAAGCTGCCGCCGCTTTACAGAGCGCTGGGAGTCTATCTTCCCCTCATCACCACGAACTGTGCGGTGCTGGGCGTTACTATCGGAAACATCGACAACGACTATACCTTTACACAGTCGCTTACTAACGCTTTCGGAACAGGCGCTGCCTTCACTCTGGCGCTGGTGCTTTTCAGCGGCGTAAGAGCAAGGATAGAAGACTGTGATTTTCCCGAGACCTTCAAGGGCGTGCCCGCAACTATGATAGCTGCGGCCATTGTTTCCCTTAGCTTTATGGGCTTTTCGGGGATAATCTGACTATTTTGAAAGGAAGCTGAAAATGACAGCTTTGATCCCAATCGGTATTTTTGCGGCTCTCGGAGCCGTTTCGGGCATAGCCCTGACTGTTGCCTCAAAGGTGTTTGAGGTAAAGGAAGACAAGAGGATAGCCGAGATAGGCGATACCCTGCCACAGGCTAACTGCGGCGGCTGCGGCTATTCCGGCTGTGCCGATTATGCGGCGGCCGTTGTTGAAAAGGGCGCTGCCTGTAATCTCTGCCGTCCCGGCGGAGATGCTGCTGCGGCAAAGATAGCGCAGATAATGGGCCAGGAAGCACAGGACGTTATCGAGCTTACGGCCTTTGTCCGCTGCGCAGGAGACTGCAACAGCACCGAGCATAAATATATCTACGACGGCATACAGAGCTGTGCGGCCTCCAACAGGTATTACAGCGGAAGCAAGCTCTGCACAAGCGGCTGTCTTGGCTACGGAGACTGTGTGAGCGCCTGCCCTAACGGCGCTATACAGATAAAAGACAGGATAGCTAAAGTAGACCAGAAAAAGTGTATAGGCTGCGGCCTTTGTGCTACGGCCTGTCCTAACAAGATAATCAGCATAAGGCCTGCCACCCAGGTATATGAGGTATACTGCGTTTCACGCTCCAATGCCAAGGAGACAAGAGCTGTGTGCCCCAACGGCTGTGTGGCCTGCAGGATGTGCGAGAAGGCCTGCCCGTCAGGAGCAATAAAGGTCGAGAACAACCACGCTGTGATAGACTATGACCTGTGTACCGGCTGCGGCGAATGTGCCAAGGCCTGCCGCTTCGGCGTCATCAAAGAGGTCAGGTGACAATGAAGATCACCAACCAATGAAAAGAGGGACGTTATGACAGAACTGTTCTATACAATAATGTTTCTGCTGTCGCTGGGGCTGACGCTGGTATACACCTTTTTATGGCACAAACACCTGGACGTTCATTTCACGATCATTTTTATCCTTATACCCATATCGAATATGGGCTATGTTCTGTTTCAGAGAGCCGATACTCTGGGCGAAGCGATCACGGCAAACAAGATCGTTTATCTGGGCGGCTGCTATGCGCCGCTGTTCATAATGCTCAGCGTTTTCAGCCTGTGCCACATAAAAGTGAACCGCTGGGTAAGAACGGGGCTCACCGTTATATCAAGTGTTTTCTATCTGTTCATCCTTACTATGGAGCGAACCACCCTTTATTACAAGAGCCTTGAATATGTCAAGGAAAACGGCATCGTTACCTTGAAAAAGGAATATGCTTTTGTGCATAACTTTTTCTATGTGTTCGTCACGTTCTGCTTTATGGCGGGCGTGTTTGCGATGATCCATTCCTACTATCTGAAAAAGGACGTTTCAAGAAAGATCATCTATCTGCTGATGATACCGAACCTTGTGGCGATGATAACCTTCTTCGGCGGAAGACGTGTCATACACAACGTGGAGTTTTTGCCTGCGGCTTATGTGTTTGCCCAGACCTTCTACCTTATGATAATGCACAGGGTATGCTTATATGACATAACGGACACGGGCATCGACTCGCTGGTGGAAAAGGGAGACACAGGTTTTATCTCCTTCGATTTCAAGTATAACTACCTCGGAAGCAACGAGACCGCCAAGAATATCTTCCCGGAGCTTTACCACCTGACGGTGGACAAGCCTGTGACAGACCACGCCGGCTTCGGCGAGAAGATAACGACCTGGCTCAAAGACTTCAAGGCTGACCCCACCAAGAACGAAGTCCACTATGACAAGGGCGAGCAGAGCTATCTTATCAGCATAAACTATCTGTTCGACGGCACCACCAAGCGTGGATATCAGTTCTTCCTGACAGACGACACCAAGAACCAGCAGTATATCTCTCTGCTCAACAGATTCAACACCTCTCTCCAGGATGAGGTGGCCGAAAAGACAAAGCATATCGTTGAGATGCATGACAAGCTGGTGCTTGGCATGGCGACCATGGTCGAAAGCCGTGACAATTCGACAGGCGGCCATATCAGAAGGACAAGCGATGTTGTAAGGATACTTGTAGGCGAGATAAAGAAGAACAATGTGTTCGGCCTTACCGACAATTTCTGCAAGTGTATAATCAAGGCGGCACCTATGCACGACCTCGGAAAGATAGCCGTCGATGACGCTATACTGAGAAAGCCCGGCAGGTTCACGCCGGAAGAATTTGACAAGATGAAGGTCCACGCCGCCGAGGGAGCAAAGATAGTCCATCAGATACTTGAAGGCACCGAGGACGTTGAGTTCCACATTATTGCGGAGAATGTGGCCCATTATCACCACGAGCGCTGGGACGGCTCGGGCTACCCCGACGGACTCAAAGGCGAAGCTATTCCCATTGAAGCCAGGATAATGGCTGTGGCCGACGTTTACGATGCCCTTGTGAGCAAGAGAGTTTACAAGGAGCGTATGTCTTTCGAGCAGGCAAACGAGATCATCATGGAAGGCATGGGCAAGCACTTTGACAAGAGACTGGAGCCCTACTATGTAAGCGCCAGACCTATGCTTGAAAAATACTATTCGGAGAATGACAGCTAAAGACACTGAGTGCAAAAAACGGTACCTCACCCCGAAGGGGGTGAGGTACCGTTTTCGCCTGAAGCTGCTCGCACGGCAGCACCTTTGCTTATTTTGTCTTGCGCTTCTGCATCTCGCCGGCTACCTTGAGCACCATCTCTCTGGGAACTATCTTAGACAGTGTTGCCGCAGCCTTCATACCCGTTCCCGGTACGATGATAAGGGACTTGCGGAAAAGCCCCTCGACCGCTGCTCTGGCGCACTCCTCGGCCGAGATAGCCCCGACCCCGAACTCACAGCCTGCGACCTCGTTGAACTCCGTGTCAACAGGTCCCGGACACAGCGCCGAGATGTGAACGTTGGCACCCTTGTTTTTTAGCTCTCTGTTTACGGAGCCCGTAAGGCTGACCACATAAGCCTTGGTAGCATAGTATGCCGCCATAAGCGGTCCGCCCGCCATAAGTCCGGCCGAAGACGCAACATTCAGAATATAGCCCCTGTCCGCCTTGATAAAATCTTTCACGAAAAGCTTTGTCAGGATGTGGACAGCAGTAACGTTCGTGTCTATCATCCGAAGCTCGGTCTCTAAGGGTATCTCCTCAAAGTTTCCGATAGCGCCGAAGCCTGCGTTGTTTATAAGCACCGACACCCTCTCGTCCTTTACCTGCTCGTAAAGGTCAAAGCAGCCCTCTCTTGTGGAAAGGTCACAGGTGACTACCCTGCTCTCCCCCTCAAGCTCCTCTGCCAGCTCTTCTAGCCTGTCCTTTCGTCTTGCCGCAAGGATGACCCTGAAGCCCCTTGAACTGAGCTGTTTTGCTATCTCTCTGCCTATGCCCGAGCTTGCGCCCGTAATAAGTGCTGTTTTTGACATGATTTTTACCTCCGTTCGCAGTATGAATTTTTTCCTTGATTACAATTTTAACACAGCATCATCCCATTGTCAATGTTCACGCTCAGTAAACAGACCGTATGCAGACAGCGATCACACAATATGATCGAAAAAGAAAAGTCATTACAAAGCATTCCCCCGAGCCAGACAAGATCCCGGCTTCGCACAAGACATGGGCAAGGGCATTGGGTTCAGATTCTCGCACCTGTGTATTGACAAAACGGCAGTTCTGTGCAATAATATTATATAGTGTAAAATGTTTGCACGTAATTATCCAGAACACAAGGAGAAAGATATGGGAACTACACTTTGTATACTCGCAGCCGGTCTGGGCTCACGTTTCAAGGGCGGCATCAAGCAGCTCGAACCCTTCGGACCCAACGGCGAGATAATAATGGATTATTCGATATATGACGCTCTTGAAGCCGGCTTTGACAAGGTGGACTTTGTTATCAGAAAAGACATCAGAGAAGCCTTTGACGAGATGATAGGCAGGCGTATAGCAGGTCATGCTAAGGTCGAGTATTGCTATCAGGAGATCGATATGCTGCCCGAGGGCTGCAAGCCTGACCCGGAGAGGGTAAAGCCCTGGGGTCACGGCCACGCTGTGCTCTGTGCGGCAAGCGCTGTGAATGAGCCTTTTGCTGTCATAAACGCTGATGACTTTTACGGCAAGGAGGCCTACAGGCAGCTTTACAGGTTTCTCAACGAGGATCACGGCAGCGAGGACAAAATGCACCTGGCAATGGCAGGGTTCGTTCTCAAAAATACGCTCAGCGAATACGGCGCTGTAAACAGAGGCCTGTGCGTTGTGGACGGCGGTATGCTCACCGATGTTACCGAGACCTACAATATCCGAAGAGAGGCTGACGGAAAGGTCTACTCGGGCAAGGAGACAGCTGTGGAGGTCGACGAGAACTGCTATGCTTCGATGAATATGTGGGCGCTGCCTGCAAGGTTTATGGACAGGCTGAAAGAGAAGTTCGGGGTGTTCTATAAAGACAACGCCGGCAGCCTTACAGCTGAGTTTCTTCTGCCTGCGGCGATAGACGAGATGATAAGGTCAGGCGAGGCGGATTGTGCCGTTCTTCCCAGCCACGACCGCTGGTTCGGAGTGACCTACGCCGAGGACAAGGCAGGAGTCAGGGCAGAGATAGCAAAGCTTATCAAGAGCGGCGCTTATCCCGCGGACCTGTGGGGCAAGGAATAATATTACGACATAGTTTCAGATTTTAATAATTTGTAATAATTTTCGTATTATTTCATAAGTCAGCTATGTGTATTTTGTTAGGTATACACAAGAAAACGATTGCATATTTGTGTTATATGCTGATTGAAATTTTAATAAAAATTTAGTATAATGTAGGTAATCTTATTAGGAAAGGAAGTTTTAGAAATGAAACTTAAAAGAGTAATTGCAGGCATGGCAGTTTCTACGATCGCAGCTTCCATGTTCGCAGTAACTGCATCCGCATACAACTTCGGTATCTTCTTCCAGACAAACGGGACCTGGAACTACAGAAACGTTTACGGCGGCACCGATGACGGCGCTGTTGCATTCCCTGACCATTCTGTTGGCGTACAGGGCGGCGGCGGTTTTGATACCAACGTTGATTTCGGCGATCTTGAGATCACAGCTGACGGCACCTACACCCTTACAATGCCTTGCAAGGGTAAGATGAACGACCGTATCGATGAAGAGATCTACGGACCTGAGGGTGACAGAGTAGAGGATGCTCTTGTATGGACTATGTCTGAGAACTATGCTCCCGATGCTGATAATCCCGGACAGGCTGTTGTATCTGCTACAACAGACAAAATGAATCTGCTCGGTATCACTACCGATATGCCTTTCGAGGCCGAGGAGCAGGAAGACGGAACCAACAAGTTCTACGTTGACGGCAAGGAAGTTAAGATCACTGACGTAACTGTTAGCTTCGGCGGCGAGAGCTATACACTTGATGAGATCTACGGAGACACTGAGGGTGAGACACTTAACTTCAATTTCATCAATGACTGGATGAAGAAGAAGGACAAGACAGCTCTTATCGAGGCAGGCAAGCTCTTTGATACAGCTAACTTTGCTATCCCCGGCGCTGATGATACGCTTTCTATCTCCTTCACCATCACAGGTCTGAGCGAGGGCGGCAACACTGAGTCTTCTCAGTCTGGCACTGAGTCCTCTCAGGCAAGCGGCGACGCTTCTTCTGCAGCTGGTACAGATGCTTCTTCCAAGGCAGCTGACACAAGCTCTGCAGCAAGCAAGTCCGGCACAACTACTACAACAACTACTACCGGCACAACAGCAACAGGCACAGCAGCAGCTGGCGGTTCTGATGCTACAGATTCTTCTGCAGCTACCGGTGCAACAGCAGGCCTCGTATTCGCAGGCATCACTCTTGCTGGCGCAGCAGTTGTAGTTTCCAAGAGAAAGTAATTTCTTATCCGGAACATTAACACTTATATTAAGAGGTCCTCTTTGTGAGGACCTCTTTTTTTGTGCGGCGGTGATAAAAAAATATGAAAAAACACTGGACAAAAGAAGAAATGTATAGTATAATGTTATTGTTCGTAAAAATGTGTATCGATATGGAGTGTGCTTTAGACAGATGCGTGTTATCACCGGTTCTTGCAGAGGTAAAAAACTGAAGACCCTTGAGGGTACAGATACAAGACCTACTTCTGATATGGTCAAGGAGGCTGTGTTTTCTATAATCCAGTTCGAGCTGCCTTCGGCAAATGTGCTGGACCTGTTCGCAGGGAGCGGCCAAATGGGCATCGAGGCTCTTAGCCGTGGGGCTGCGCACTGTGTTTTTGTGGACAAGAACCCTGCCGCTGTCAAGGTCATAAGATCCAATGTCAGCGACTGCGGTTTTATCAAGCAGTCAAGGATACTGACTATGGACAGCCTGGAGTATCTTAAAGCTGCAAAGAGCGGTCTGGATATCGTTTTTGTGGATCCGCCCTATAAGACGGGGCTGGTAGAAAAGGCTTTGCCGCTTCTGGAGAAGAAGCTTAATGAAGGCGCTTTTGTTATCTGCGAGCACGAAAGAGAGCTGACACTTCCCGATGAGACCGGGGAGCTGGTGCTCCATAAGAGATATAAATACGGCAAGATCGCACTGACAGTTTACAGACTGCCGAAGAAAGACGAGGAAGAGCTATGAGGATAGCGGTTTGTCCCGGAAGCTTTGATCCCGTTACGCTGGGCCACATTGATATCATCGACAGAGCTGCCCGGCTTTTTGACAAGGTCATTGTTCTGGTCTCCTTTAATCCGAACAAGCAGAACGCTGTGTTCTCGGTGAAGGAGAGAATGGAAATGATAATAGAGTCCACCGCTCACCTTGATAATGTTGTGGTGGATTGTTACAGCGGACTGCTAGCAGATTACCTGAAGCAGACAGGGGCTGTGGCTATAGTTAAGGGTCTGAGAGCGGTCTCGGACTTTGAGTATGAGTTTCAGATGGCGCTTGCCAACAAGAAGCTTTATGACGGAGCGGAAACTGTTTTCCTTACGACAACGGGAGAGAATATGTTCCTTTCATCCAGCGTTGTAAAGGAGATCGCAAGCTTCGGCGGAGATATAACAGACTTTGTGTCTCCGGCTATTAAGGACAGGATCTTTGACAGGCTCTGTGTTCCCGGCAAAAGCGATGCCGACATATGACCTGAGTTATAAAAGAGAAAGGGTGTAATTTTAATGGCTAATGAAAAACTGACACTGGAAGAGTATTTTGAAAGGATGGAGGAGCTGCTGGACAAGGCAAGATCGACTCCGTTTTCTTCAAAGAAACTTATAGATTCCGAGCTTATGAGCCAGTATCTTGATGAGGCAAGAATAAATATGCCTGTTGAGATCAAGCAGGCTCAGGACACACAGAGAGACAGACAGGCTATTCTTGCACAGGCTTCAAAGGAAGCTGACGATATCATCAGAAAGGCAAAGGAAGATGCCAAGAAGCTGGTATCTCAGGAGGCTGTTATACAGCAGGCCGCTGACTATGCAAAGCAGATACTCGCTGAGGCTGACAAGCAGGCTGCGGACATCATCGCTCAGGCAAAGGCTAAGGACAAGGCTATCAAGGACGCCCTTTCCGAGAACCTCAACAAGTCGCTGACAGAGGCTGTGAACATCCTCACAAAGAGCCTTAACGACGTTGAGACAACAAGAGCTGCTGTTGCAAAGATAAACCCCGACGCTCCTGCCGAGGAAGAGAAGGCAGAGGAGAAGACCGAGGAAAAGAAGGAAAAGAAATAATCATTTCTATATAAAAGATCCCACGAGTGATCGTGGGATCTTTTTTGCTGTTTTTTATCGCTGAACGTAGATCTTTTCTGCCTGCTTTGCTATCTCCGCTGCGCCAAGCTCGCCGCTGATAACACAGTTTGAATGTGCAAGATAAAGCGGACGGCGCTGAGAAAAGCGCTCGGAAAGCTGTTCCTTTGTGGAGCTGGCAGCTATGGGTCTGTGTGGGTCGTCCTTGATACGCTCATAGCAGACCTCGAAGGGTGTGTCTATAAATACCACAAGGCCTGCCGCCTTTGCGACAGCTGCGTTCTCTTCGCTCAGGAGCGCTCCGCCGCCTGTGGCGACCACCATGAGCTTTGATGACAGGTCTTTCAGAGCCTGTGTCTCCGCCGAGCGGAAATAAGGCTCGCCCTTTTGCTCAAAGATCTCGGGGATAGTCATCCCCTCTTTTTTTTCAATATAATCGTCAAGGTCAAGACACTCTGTTTTGAGCTTTCTCGCAAGTATCTTCCCTACTGTTGACTTTCCGCAGCCCATGAAGCCGCAGAGAAATATGGGTGCACCGCTCATTATTTAAAATCCCTTTCAACGATCTCTTCCATCTCACTGATGATGGGAGCCACCTCTTCCTCGGTGTAGCTGTCGCCGTCCCAGATCTCGTGGGCGGAGACCGCCTGCCATACCAGCATAGCCATTCCGCCTGCCGCAGGCTTGCCCTGGGAGCGGGCTTTCTTTATCAGCATGGTCTCACGGGGATTATAGATAACATCGAACACAGCATCAGCCGCAGCGATCATCTCATCGCTGACCGGGCAGGCATCGCACTTGGGATACATACCCACAGGGGTCGCATTCATAAGAAGGTCATAACCCACGGAAGCATCTATGCTGTTTATATCTACTATCGTGATATCAGCATCAGGCTTCATAGCTATGATCTCTTTTGCGGCCTGATCTGCAAGAGGCATATCGCTTTCGAGCACAGCTACTGTCAGCTTTGCTCCTGCAAGCGCCGACTCTATAGCCATCATCCTTCCGACACCGCCGCAGCCGATAAGCAGGACTCTTCCCGAAAGGCTGACACCCATAGCGGATATCGTCCTTAAAAAACCATCGCAGTCGGTATTGTAGCCTGTCAGCACACCGTTCTTATTGTCGATGCAGTTGACGGAATTATATCTCTTTGCCGAGTCAGCGAGCTCATCACACTGAGCGATTATGGCCTGCTTGTGGGGTATGGTTATATTAAAGCCGTCAAGGCCGGCAAGCCTTTGTGAATAGCTGTCCAGCTCGTCCGGAGCTATCTCGATGACCTCATAATCTGCTGTTCTGCCTTTCAAACCGAAAAGCCTCTCGTGGATAGGCGGCGACATCGTATGTCCCAGTGAACCGCCGATAAGTGCATATCTGCCCATATTTGTCCTCCTTTTACAGGCTGATGATCTCTGTTCTGTTGGTGGGAACGTATTCCCTTACCTTGACACCTGCCAATGCGAACATCCTTCGTGATGCCTTGACCCCGTCAGAATCGGGATACTTGTCCTCGCCGTAAACGACCTCTTTTATGCCGCTCTGGATTATCGCCTTGGCACACTCGTTGCAGGGGAAAAGAGAAACATAGATGGTCGAGTTTTCAAGGTTTCCTGTGGCGCTGTTAAGTATGGCGTTTAGCTCGGCGTGGCAGACAAAGGGATATTTAGTGTCCAAAAAATCTCCCTCTCTGCCCCAGGAAAGTTCGTCATCGCTGCAGCCGATAGGCATACCGTTATAGCCGACAGACAAGATCTTGTTCTTGTCCGAAACTATGCAGGCACCCACCTGGGTGTTCGGATCCTTGCTTCGTCTTGCCGAGAGCTTCGAGATACCCATGAAGTATTCGTCCCAGCTTATGTAGTCCTCTCTTTTCAATCCCATGCACCTCCGTCTGGTGTCAGTTCAAAGTTCACTCCGCTTTCAGCGCCTCAAGTGCCGCATCAAGCGTTGCATTGTTTTCAATATTTACAGCCTTTGCATCTGCAAGGGTCTTTTTCACAAGTCCTGTCAGCACCTTGTTGGGGCCGAGCTCGATAAAGGTATCAAAGCCTGCTTCCTGTGCGGCATAAAGCTCGCTTGTAAACTTTACAGGAGAAACGATATGTGCTGCCAGCTGTGCGATCATATCGGTGTTCTCAAGATCCAGCTCTTTTCCCGTTACATTGGAATAGAAAGCGCAGGAAGGCTTGTTGAACTTAAAGTCCTTAGCCTTTGCCGCAAACTCCTCTGCGGCAGGTCTCATCATCTCGCTGTGGAAAGCAGAAGCCACGCCAAGCTTTACAGCCTTGACTCTCTTTGCAGTGCTGGTCTCCTTTATAAGATCAGCTGCTGCCTGAGCCGCTGCGCTCTCTCCTGCGATAACTGTCTGCACAGGTGAATTGTAGTTTACTGCCACAACATAGCCCTCGGTCTTCTCGCAGGCCGCCTCGATCTCGGCAGGCTCCGGTCCTATGATAGCATACATAGCGCCCTCGCTGTTCTCGGCGCAGGTGTTCATAGCGTTTGCTCTTATCTTAATGAGCCTGAATGCGTCCTCGTAGGAAAGCATACCGCTTGCAGCCATAGCCGCATATTCGCCCAGCGAATGACCGGCAACGCCGTCAAAGTCTATGCCCTCGGCCTTGGCTGCCTCAAAGGCTGCCAGCGAGCAAGCCATGATAGCAGGCTGTGAATTGACAGTCCTGCCCAGCTCCTCTGCGCTGCCCTCAAAAGCTATGCTCCTTATATCAGTTCCCAGGATCTCACCCGCCAGTGTGAACACAGCATCAGCAGCAGGATAACGCTCACAAAGCTCCTTAGCCATTCCCACATACTGCGAGCCCTGACCTGAAAACAAAAACATTTTTTTACTCATTTCTCATTCTCCTTGGTGTATAATATTACTGCCGCCCACAGAGATGACCGCCTGCGGCAGCTTGTTTTTGGGGTGCTTTGCCTGTTAAAACAGGCATCATCTTCTATTTTGTTTCTTGATTTAACCATTGCGGATTTTTTTAAACTATCGTAACAGAACATTAAATATCGGCTTCGGATTTGTGAAAAATTCCTTGAAAGTTTAAATAAACCTTGCGTTGTTAATAATTTGTTATTGATTAAGATTTTCAAAAGCGGTATAATTATTCTTGTGGGCTTATGAGCTTGAAAACCTTTGACCCCACCACTCACACATTATAGCACAGTTTATCCCAAATGTAAAGTAATGCACTGAAAAAACGTATATTATAAGTTTATTTATCATTAGGCGATCGTAAAGCTCGGCGCTGAAAGCGGCGAGGGCTTACATAAATTGCAAGGTTCTGCGAATTTTGCGATCAGCTAATATTTATCATAAAACGGAGGAAAGAAAATTGGCAGTAAAAACAACAGGTATCGAGATAATGGGCATAGGCAGATATCTGCCTGAAACGGTTGTTACCAACGAAGATTTCACAAAGATCGTTGATACTTCGGACGAGTGGATAACCCAGAGAACGGGGATAAAGACACGCCATATCACAAACGGCGAGCCTACATATTATCTGGGGGCTCAGGCTGCAAAGGCAGCTCTTGAGGACGCAGGGATAAAGCCTGCTGATATCGACCTTATCATCGTCACGACCTGCACTCCCGATTACTACACTCCGTCCACAGCCTGCCTTATCCAGAGAGAGATAGGCGCTATCGGCTCGATGGCTATGGACATCAACTGTGCCTGCACAGGATTTGACTACGGCCTTGATATGGCAAGAAGATATCTGCTTGCAGAGGACGGCGTTGACACCGTGCTGCTGGTAGCTTCGGAGGAGCTTTCAAAGTTTACTGACTATCAGGACAGAGCAAGCTGCATACTCTTCGGCGACGGCTCGGCTGCCTTTGTTCTTAAAAGAAAGAAGGAGACCCTCTACGCTTCGTTCCTGGGTGCTGACGGCACAGGAGCCGGATTCCTTGCCGCAAGGGCTCTGAAGTCCGAGAACGTGTTCAGAAAGAACGAAAAGGACTTCGATATGGATATGCCCGCTTCCCGTGAGCATTATCTTTATCAGGACGGCAAAGAGGTATATAAGTTTGCCACCAAGACACTGGCATTTGCCGTTGTCAATGCCTGCGAAAAGGCAGGGATAAAGCCCGAAGAGCTGAGCGCTATCGTTCCTCATCAGGCTAATGTGAGGATAATCGAGACAGCTGCCAAGAACCTTGGAGTTTCCATGGACAAGATGGTGGTATATATCGACCGCTACGGCAACACATCTTCCGCTTCTATCCCGATAGCTTTCATTGACGCTGTCAAGGAAGGCAGGATAAACAAAGGCGACAAGATATGCTTTGTGGGCTTCGGCGGCGGCCTTACCTATGCGGCTGTGATATTTGAATACTGATATGGCTTCCCGTGTTATTCATCTGGCCATAGCAGCAGAGCTTGCTGACAGGATAGGAGTAAAAGACAAGGAGCGGTTTTATTTCGGCCATGTCCTTCCGGATATGATACTGGGCGAATATGAAGTGAGACTTCCTTTAAAAAAGCAGAGCCACTTTTATACCCTGCTTCCAAGCAGCAGAAAGACCTACAACTTTTATCAGTTCTATGACGAGTATAAGGACAGACTGACGGATGACCTTTATCTTGGATATTATGTTCATCTTATAGAGGACAATATTTTCAGGAAATACCTTTACTACCGTGTGGGGCTGCTTATGAGGAGAGGTCAGAGAGAGCTTTTAGATGAGCTCTACCGTGACTATCACCTGCTCAATCCCCTGCTCCGGGAACGGTATGATATAAAGCTTCCGGTGGTTTTGGACGGCCTGGAAAACGAGGATATCTACAAGCGTTTCCCTTTTACGGTGGATGAATACCTGGAGGAGATGAAAAACGACCTTGAGGAAAGACCCGAGGGCGAGCTCGTTCATTTCACCGAGGAGCTTATTGATGAGTTTATAAATGAATGCGTGGATGTCATCACAAAGGAGATGAGCTCGCTCAGAGAAAAGGGTGAGCACTACCTTAGTCTTGATGACTATTCGATAGAAAACTATTTTAAAGGAGTACTTAGAAATGACAACTACAAAGACGAGGATAACTGAGCTTCTGGGGATCAAGTATCCCATTATCCAGGGCGGTATGGCCTGGATAGCCGAGCACACACTTGCAAGCGCTGTTACAAACGCAGGCGGCCTTGGCCTTATCGCAGGCGGCTCCGCACCGATAGATTATCTGAGAGAGCAGATAAGACTTACAAAGGCGGCTGTTGACGGCAAGCCCTTCGGTGTGAACATAATGCTTATGAGCCCCAACGCCGAGGAGCTGGCACAGCTGGTCATCGACGAGGGCGTGCCTGTTGTTACAACAGGTGCAGGCAACCCCGGAAAGTATATGGCTGCCTGGAAAGAAGCAGGCATCAAGGTGATACCCGTTGTTCCGTCAGTTGGTCTTGCCAAGAGAATGGAAAGAGCCGGCGCAGATGCCGTTGTGGCTGAGGGCACTGAGTCAGGCGGACATATAGGCGAGAACACTACCATGTGTCTCGTTCCTCAGGTCGTTGACGCTGTTGAGATACCTGTTATCGCAGCAGGCGGAATAGCAGACGGAAGAGGCATCGCCGCTTCCCTTATGCTGGGCGCTGAGGGCGTTCAGGTCGGAACAAGGTTTTTGGCGTGCGAGGAGTGTCAGATACACCCGACCTACAAGGAGCTGGTTGTTAAGGCAAAGGATACCGACAGCGTGGTAACAGGACGTTCCACAGGTCACCCCTGCCGAAATGTGAAGACTAAGTTCTCGAAAAAGCTTGCAAGCGGCGAGATGAACGGAAGCATCACTCCCGACGAGTTCGAGGAGCTGACACTGGGTTCGCTTAGAAAGGCTGTTCAGGACGGCAACCTTGAAGAGGGCTCCTTCCTTTGCGGTGCTATCGCCGGAATGATAGAGGACGTAAAGCCTGCAAAGGATATAATCGAAGAAGTGTTTGCCCAGGCAGAAGAGCTGCTGGGCAAGTGATAACGGAGGAAAGTAAAATGGCAACAGCATTTATTACAGGTTCTGCAAGAGGTATCGGTGCCGCTATCGCACTGAGACTTGCAAAGGACGGCTTCAACATCGCTCTCAACGATATCAGCGAGGCTATGTTTGAGGACAACGACATCATGGACAAGATCAAGGCAGAGGGCGTCGAGTGTGAGAGATTCATCTGTGACGTTTCAAGCTTTGCCGAGAGCGAGAAGACAGTAAAGGCTATCAAGGAGCGTTTCGGCTCGATCGATGTTCTCGTAAACAACGCAGGCATCACCCGTGACGGTCTGCTTGCCCGAATGAGCGAAGAGCAGTATGATATGGTGGTGGCTGTCAACCAGAAGAGCGTTTTCAATATGTCAAAATTCGTCGGCAATATAATGATGCGTCAGCGCTCCGGCAGGATAATAAACCTGGCTTCCGTAGCCGGCGTTTACGGCAACCCCGGCCAGATGAACTACAGCGCCACAAAGGCCGCTATCATCGGTATGACAAAGACAGTTGCCAAGGAGCTTGGCTCCAGAGGTGTCACCTGCAATGCAGTGGCACCGGGATTTATAAAGACACCTATGACCGACAAGCTGACCGACGAGCAGAAGAATATGATGCTGGGCCAGATAGCTATGAAGCGCTTTGGCGATGTTGAGGATATCGCAGGTGTGGTATCGTTCCTTGCTTCAAAGGACGCAGGCTATGTCACAGGTCAGGTCATCGAGATAAGCGGCGGCATAATGATGTGATATAAGCCGCAAAACAGCAGATGCCCTAAAACAGGTATCTGCTATCACTCTTAGTATAAGGAGAAAAGCAATGAGCAGAAGAGTTGTTATCACCGGTATGGGTACCGTAAACCCGCTGGGAAAGAATGTGAATGAATTCTGGGAGAATATCAAGGCAAACAAGAACGGTCTTTCTTTTATAGACCAGTTCGATGCCTCGGACTTCCCTGTAAAGATAGTAGGTGCTGTCAAGGACTTTGACAGCAGCGAATGGATAGACAAGAAGGAAGCAAAGAGAATGGACCGCTTCACTCAGTTTGCGGTCTGCTCGGCAAAGCAGGCTATGACACAGGCCGGCACAGACTTTGCTGATGTTGACGCTTTCAGGAAAGGCGTTATCATCGGTGTGGGCATAGGAGGTCTTAATCTGACCGAGACCGAAGTGAATAAGTTTGCTGAAAAAAAGGACAAGGTGTCCGTTTTCTTCATCCCTATGATGATAGGAAACATGGCAGCAGGCACAGTCGCTATGCAGACAGGCTTCAAGGGCGATAACTTCTGCACCACAACAGCCTGCTCGTCGGCGACACACGCTATCGGCGAGGCTTTCAGAAAGATAAAGGACGGATATCTCGATGTTGCTCTCTGCGGCGGAGCAGAGGCTTGTATCTCTCGTTTTGCACTCAGCGGCTTTAATAATATGAAGGCGCTTTCCCGTGCCGAGGAGCTTGACAAGGCTTCCACTCCTTTCGATCTTGAGCGTCAGGGCTTTGTCCTGGGCGAGGGCGCAGGTGTACTGTGCCTTGAGGAATATGAGCACGCAAAGGCAAGAGGTGCCAATATCATAGCAGAGATCGCAGGCTACGGCGCAACAGGCGACGCTTACCACATGACAAGCCCCTCTCCCACAGGCGAGGCTGCTGCTCACGCTATGAAGTATGCTTATGAAGAAGCAGGTCTCAAGGCTGAGGATATAAGCTACATAAACGCTCACGGAACTTCCACAGGACTTAATGACAAGTATGAGACAACAGCTATAAAGCTTGCTCTCGGCGAGGAGGCCGCAAGAAAGACAGTAGTCAACTCCACAAAGTCTATGATAGGCCACCTTCTCGGTGCGGCAGGAGCTGTTGAAGCTATCGTTACTGCCCTTTCCGTAAAAGAGGACTTTGTTCACAGGACTATAAACTATCATACCCCCGACCCCGAGTGTGACCTTGATTATGCGGTGGACTCAAACCGTGAGATGACAGTCAAGGCTGCTCTTTCAAACTCGCTCGGCTTCGGCGGCCACAACGCAACTGTCTGCATCAAGAAGTGCGACTAGACCCGGATAAAGGAGAAAGCTATGTCTAAGTTGGATTTTGATTTTACATTTGAAAATATCGAAAGGCTTGCTGATATCGTCAATGACAAGGAGCTCTCGGAGATAAGCCTTGAGGGCGGCGACGGCGTCAAGCTCACAATAAAGGGCAAGAAGAGCGTTCCTGCTCCCATGCCCCCTATGCCCCCTATGCCCCCCATGGGTGCTCCTATGGCAGCGCCTGCGGCTATGCCTGTTCAGGCAGCAGCGGCTGCGCCTGCGGCTGACAGCGCAAAACAGGTAAAGGCTCCGATCGTCGGTACCTTCTATGCTGCGCCCTCACCCGACTCCAAGCCCTTTGTAAGTGTCGGCGACACTATCCACAAGGGCGACACTATCTACATAATCGAGTCGATGAAGGTTATGAGCGAGGTCCAGAGCGAAGTGGACGGCATTGTCAAGGAGATATGCGTGTCTAACGGCGACCCCGTTGAATATGACCAGACGGTAATGATACTGGAATAAAACATGAAAAAGCGTATATCAAAGATCTGTTTTTATATCTGGGGGATCGGTTGGTTTTTCAAACTGATCGCTTGCTTTGCTACCGGCTTGCTGGTCTTTTCAGAGCATTATTCCGCTGTCTTGTATCTGAGCGGAAAGAACCTGTTTGAAGTATTTGGTGGGTTACTGCTAAGCCTGAGCACTATTGCCGTGAATCTTGCGATCGTGGTAGCGTTTGATAAAATGCGCCAGAAAGACAGTATTGTTTTATGGACTTTGTGTACAGCTTATTCGGTTATGTTTATACCGTATTCTATTTTTGTTCCCGATATTCTCGACGGATCAAGTCTTTTTCTGACCCCGACCTTGATACCGAACATTATCGTTGGGCTGCTTATGCTGTATGCAACGGCAGCGGACGTTTTTGGAAAAAATAACGATCAGGAGGATAATAATGGCAGTAGTGATGAATAAAGAGCAGATAATGGAGGTCATCCCTCACAGAGACCCGTTTCTGCTTATAGATGAGGTAAATGAGATAGAGGTGGGCAAGAGCGTAAAGGCCACCAAGTATATCAAAGAGGATGATTTCTGGTTCAAGGGGCACTTCCCCGAGTATCCTGTTACTCCGGGTGTGCTCATGGTAGAGATGTGCGCCCAGGCGGGCGCTGTGGCTCTGCTCTCACTTCCCGAGAACAAGGGCAAGATAGGATTCTTCGGCGGCATCAATAACTGCAAGTTCCGCCGTCAGGTCGTTCCCGGCGACAAGCTGGATATCGAAGTTGAGATAATCAAGGTCAAGGGTCCTATCGGCGTCGGCAAGGCGACCGCTTCCGTTGACGGCCAGATGGCTGTCAAGGCCGAGATAACATTCGCTATCAAGTGATCCTTTGACCGATTTCAGCGTAAAGGGTCTTTACATAACAAATCACAAGGAGCATATTATGTTCAAGAAAGTTCTTATTGCCAACAGAGGCGAGATCGCTGTAAGGATAATCAGGGCTTGCCGTGAGCTTGGCATACATACGGTGGCTGTTTATTCCTCTGCCGATAAAAATGCGCTCCACGCAGCCATTGCCGACGAGGCTGTCTGCATCGGTCCTGCGCCCAGCAAGGACAGCTATCTGAATGTCAGAGCGATAATCTCGGCCTGTGAGATAACAGGAGCTGAGGCTATCCATCCGGGATTCGGCTTTTTGTCCGAGAACGCCGAGTTTGCAAGAATGTGCGAGAAATGCGGCATCGTCTTTATAGGACCGAGAGCCGTTTCAATAGAGATGCTGGGCGACAAGGCCCAGGCAAAGGAGAGCATGAAGGAAGCCGGAGTGCCTGTTATCATGGGCTCTGACGGCGCTATCGCCAATATCCATGCGGCACACACCTTAGCCCGTGACCTTGGCTTCCCGGTGCTTATCAAGGCTTCTGCCGGCGGCGGCGGAAGGGGTATCAGGATAGTCAACAATGACGACGAGCTTGAGCCGATGATGAAGGCCGCAAGACAGGAAGCTCTCGCCTGCTTCGGGAATGACCAGGTGTATATGGAGAAGTTCATCCAGAACCCGAAGCATATCGAGATACAGATACTGGCCGACAACTACGGCGACGTTATCTGGCTGGGAGAGCGTGACTGCTCGATGCAGAGAAGAAACCAGAAGGTGCTTGAGGAAGCACCTTCCCCCGCAGGCTTTATGACGGACGACCTCAGAAAACGTATGGGCGAGGCCGCTGTGAGAGCCGCAAGAGTGTGCGGCTACCGCAACGCAGGAACCATTGAATTTCTGGTGGACAACGAAGGCAGCTTCTACTTTATGGAGATGAACACCCGTATCCAGGTGGAGCATCCCGTTACCGAAGCTGTTACAGGGATAGACCTTGTAAAGCAGCAGCTGCTCATCGCCTCCGGCGAGCACCTGTCTATCAAGCAGGAAGACGTCAAGCTTTCCGGCCACTCTATCGAGTGCAGGATAAACGCAGAGAACCCGATGCTGGATTTCAGACCGTCACCGGGAACTATAAATTCGCTGTTCATTCCCGGCGGCCCCGGGATAAGAGTTGACACAGCAGCTTATCAGGGCTATGAGATACCGCCCCAGTATGACTCGATGATAGCAAAGCTCATCGTTCACGGCAAGGACAGGGACGAAGCCATAGCCAAGATGACCTGGGCGCTCTCAGAGTTCATTGTTGACGGAGTTGCGACCAATGTTGACTTCCAGCTGAAGCTGATCAGATGTCAGGAATTTTTAGACGGCAATTATGACAACGGTTTCCTTAACAGAACGAATATACTTGAAAAGTAGACCGGGCTGTTCATAAACCAAATAAAGCATAGCTATCCGACTCCCCTTTTCAGGGAGAGCGGAACAAAAAATACGACCCGCTGTCTGATACGGGGAGGGGGAACTAAGAAAAATGCTCGAGGATCTTTTTTCTGTTGTCAAAGTAAGGTTCAACGGCGATAAAACAGAGGATGACAAAAAGAAGACCGATATCCCGAAGGGACTGCTGTTCAAGTGTCCCAGATGCCGAAATGTCACCTTTATGGAAGAGTTCAACAAGGCAGGCAAGGTCTGCCCCGAATGTAACTACCATTCAAGGCTGAGCGCAAAGGAAAGGCTGGATATAACGGTGGATAAGGGAAGCTTCGAGGAATTCGATGCCAGGATGATATCGAAAAACCCGATAGACTTTCCGGATTACAATAAAAAACAGCTCCAGATGAGAGAAAAAACCGGCCTGAAAGACGCCGTTCTCACGGGAAAGGCTCTTATCAGAGGCGAAGAGTGTATCATCATCGTTATGGATTCAAACTTTATGATGGCTTCTATGGGAAGTGTCGTGGGCGAGAAGATAACCAGAGCGATAGAGTATGCCACCGAGAACAGGCTGCCCGTTGTGGCTTTCACAGCCTCAGGCGGAGCCAGGATGCAGGAGGGTATCGTTTCCCTTATGCAGATGGCCAAGACCAGCGGAGCTATAGCCAGACACAACGAAGCCGGGCTTCTCTACACTGTTGTTATGACCGACCCTACCACAGGCGGTGTCACCGCTTCCTTTGCGTCCCTCGGAGATATAATCATCGCCGAGCCGAAGGTGCTCATAGGGTTTGCAGGCAGACGTGTTATCGAGGGCACCATCAAGCAGAAGCTGCCGGACGACTTCCAGTCGGCGGAATTTATGCTTGAAAACGGCTTTGTTGATATGATCGTTGAAAGAAAGTCTATGAGAAGAGTTCTTTCAAACCTTCTCAAGATACACAGGCTTTCCGGAAAGGGGGCAGGAGCCGATGAATGAGCTGACAGCCTGCCAGAGACTCGATCTTATCAGGCACAAGGACAGACCGACTATAAGAGATTATATCCCCCTCCTGTTCGATAATTTCTATGAGCTCCACGGTGACAGGCTCTTCGGAGACGACGGCGCTATTCTTGGCGGCATAGGATATTTTAAAGGCACCCCTGTGACCGTTATCGCTGAGGTAAAGGGCAGGAACCTCGAGGAGAACAAGGCCTGCAACTTTGCTATGCCCCACCCCGAGGGCTACCGAAAGGCGCTGAGGCTCGCAAGACAGGCCGAGAAATTCCACAGGCCGGTGATATGCTTTATAGATACTCCCGGAGCCTTCTGCGGTATAGATGCCGAACAGCACGGACAGGGCGAGGCTATTGCCAGAAACATTATGGAATTTATGACCATCAAGACTCCTATCATATCGATAATACTCGGAGAGGGCGGCTCCGGCGGAGCGCTGGCGCTTGGAGTATGCGATGAGCTGGCTATGCTGGAAAATGCGATCTACTCAGTCATCTCGCCCAGAGGCTTTGCAAGCATCCTCTGGAAAGACCCTTCCAGAGAGCGTGAGGCCTGCGATATCATGAAGATAACCGCCGAGGATCTGGTAAGACTTAAAGTCTGTGACCACATCATCGACGAGGCCGAGGGCGGAGCGCATAACGACGCTCAGCTGACGGCGGAAAACATCAGTGAGTATATTTCTCAGGCTCTTGAAAGAAAATTTAAAAAAGGGCTTGACGAATTGCTAAATCAACGCTATAATAAGTTTAGAACTGTGGGCGAGTTCTCGGAGGGGTAAAGGCTTCCGGGAGAGCAAACGCAGATCTGCCACTATTTTAAGAAATGGAGGGAAAGAAAAATGGTATTTGATAAGGTAAGTGAGATCATCGTTGACCAGCTCGAGTGCGAGAAGGACGAGGTGACTATGGAGGCTTCCATCACCGAGGATCTCGGCGCTGATTCTCTCGACGTTGTCGATCTCGTAATGAGCATCGAGGAAAGCTTTGACGTTGAGATCCCCGACGAGGATGTTGAGGGCATCAAGACTGTTGGCGATATCGTTAAGTATATTGAGAGCAAGGTTGAGGAATAATTTAATGATAAAAGCTGCTCCCTTTTTTTGGGGAGCAGTTTTTTTGTCCTTTTAATTGTAAACGTTTCGTGAACGCATTGTCATATAGCTTTTTTGCTGCGTATATATAAACAGAAAGGCAAAGACAACAAACAGATAAAAACTTTCTTCATATAACCTTCCTTAAACCAAACAGCACGTTACCGGCAAAAGCGGTGGCGTGCTGTTTGGTTATGTGCTTTATAGAAAATAGCTGAAAGTATCTGGGTTCCGCAGCGGTTGTGCAAAGTGCATAAAATTGCAATATATTTATTAAATGGTGTAGACAAAGAAAAGGAATTGTGGTATAATGGTAACAATGAAAGATCAAGCAGGAAAACTGCTGGAAAGGAATTTTTATGCTGCATGAAAAATCCTGCGGCGCTATTGTTTACAGAAAATATCACGGGAATACCGAGATACTCCTTATCAAACACATAAACAGCGGTCACTGGTCCTTCCCGAAGGGTCATGTTGAGGGAGATGAGACCGAGGAAGAGACTGCCAAGCGTGAGATAATGGAGGAGACCGGTATCGATGTGAACCTTGACACCACTTTCAGGGAGCTTGTGACCTATTCTCCGAGGAAGGATACTCAGAAGGTCGTTGTTTATTTTATTGGCAAGGCCAAGAATACTGACTATCGCCCACAGGAAGAGGAGATAGCCGATATCAAGTGGGTCGAGATCGGCAGAGCCGGTCAGGTGCTGTCCTATGAGAATGACAAGTCTATCGTAAACAAGGCAAAGAAATACATAATCTACTGATATGCCGCAAATGTCACGGCTCACGCTTTTCGTGAGGCGTGATCTTTTTTTATTAACGAAAAAAACGAGCACCCTGTTACGGATGCTCGTAAAATACTTATTTAAGGTTCAGGCTCTTGCTGCTTTGCGCTCTGCCTTTTCTTCTTTTTTTTCAGCCTTCTCGACAGCCTTCTCTTCTTCATAGCACTCGAAGAGCTGGTCTACATATTCCTTGTCTGTCTCGCTCTGCTTTGTTACAGCGCTGACAACAGGAACTACTATAAGACCGAACAGCATAGCAAACGCACCTGCGTTTACAGGAGACGCAAGGCTGAGCTTGCCCAGGGTCTTGGGAGCATCAGGGATAAGCTCCATTGTGTAGATGAGCATATGTGCGACCGTTATGCCAACGCCGCAGATAAAGCTTGCCCATACAGCAGCCTTTGTGACCTTCTTCTTGAAAAGACCGTACATAAACGGTGCCAGGAACGCACCTGCAAGAGCGCCCCAGGAAATACCCATAAGGCTGGAAATAACAGTCTGGGGATTATGGAGTGTTATAAGAGCTATAACAACGGATATTACCAGGAACACTGCGATGAATATCCTCATAACAAGGAGCTCTCTTCTTTCGTCCATCTTGTTCTTCTTATTGAGCCAGGGCTTGATAAGGTCGATAGTCAGAGTGGAGCTGGATGTGAGCACCAGCGAGGAAAGTGTGGACATTGAAGCCGAAAGCACCAGAACTATTACAAGGCCGAAGAGTGCATTGGGCAGCTTGTCCATCATTGCGGGGATTATACCGTCCGAGCCAACAACAGGAAGACCGGCCTCATCAGGATCAGAGAAAAGCCTGCCGAAGCCGCCCAGGAAGTAGCAGCCGCCTGCTACGACAAAAGCAAAGAAGGTTGAAACGATAGTTCCCTTTCTTACTTCCTTGTCGTCCTTGATAGCGTAGAACTTCTGTACCATCTGGGGGAGCCCCCAGGTGCCAAGCGATGTAAGTATAACAACGCCGATGAGGTTTACAGGGTCGGGTCCGAAGATAGAATTGTAGACCCCTGTCTTGCCGCTGGGGTCCTTGACATCTCCGAGAGCCTTTATTGACTCCACAGGACCGCCGTTGAGATTGAGTACTGCCAGAACGATAGCAACTATACCCACAAGCATGATAAGACCCTGGATAAAGTCGTTGAGGGCTGTAGCCTTGTAGCCGCCCATGATAACGTAAACAGCTGTGAACACTGCCATACCGCAGATGCACCACGCATAGTCTATACCGAAGCTCTTCTCGAACAGTCTGGAAAGACCGTTGTATACCGAAGCGGTATAGGGGATGAGGAACACGAAAACGATAAGCGCCGAAGCGATCTTGAGACCCTTGCTGTTAAAGCGCTTCTCAAAATACTCTGGCATAGTCTTGGCTTCCATGTGCTTTGTCATGATCCTTGTTCTTCTGCCAAGCACCTTCCATGCCATCCACGAACCGATGATGCAGTTGCCTATGCCCACCCAGGTAGACGCCAGACCGTAGGACCAGCCGAACTTTCCTGCATAGCCGACAAAGATGACCGCCGAGAAGTACGACGTTCCGTAAGCAAATGCTGTGAACCATGCGCCCAGGGCTCTGCCGCCGAGCACGAAGTCATTGACGCTTGCTGTTTTTCTCTTGTAATAGACACCGATGCCTATCATAAGAGCGAGATACAGCACGAGTATGACCCACCTTGCTGCCAATTGAAACACTCCCTTAATTCAATACTTTAAAACTTTTTCGCTTTTATGCTTTCACTCAATAAAGCACTGTTTTATTATATACTATCCGACCCGATTTGTCAATAGCCAATCTGTGAATAATCCTAGTTTTTACATAAAAAAGCCTGCTTTTTTGCCCGGGTTTTCATAGTTAGGATACGACCCGGCGAAAAAATCCACTCCCCTCCTCCAGCTGCCCTCCGGTGAAGGGAGCCGGAAGCACAAAAACAAGCAGGCAGGCTGTTTTGTAAAAAGCGCCGAATATAATCAACGAAATCGGCATATAATGTAACATAGCTATGAAATGAAAAAAAGGGGTTGACATCGACCCTGAAATGTGGTATAATCAATAGGCACTCAGATAAAGCATCGCGGGATGGAGCAGTTCGGTAGCTCGTCGGGCTCATAACCCGAAGGTCGTAGGTTCAAATCCTGCTCCCGCAACCATATATGGCGAACGAAAAAGATGTCCGCCACGAAAAGCGCGTATTTACGCGCTTTTTTGTTGCCCTGAAGCTGATATTTTTTTATACAAAACCGAAGATGACATTTGCTGCTTTTGAGGGTAAAACAGGAGCCCTACTCTCACAATAGCGTTTTGAAGCCAAATAGGCAAGCTTTTTGCGATTTTTCCAGCGATTTTCTTTTATAATAGTATACAAACTTTTCAGCCCGGATTTGGTGCTTTTCACGAGATGTGAGGTGCCAAGTCCGGGCTGTTTGCTTACTTTATTAGAAGAACGAAAGTGATTCAATAACCGGATGCGTATATTCCCTGCATCGGACAATTAACAACAGCTGTACCATGG
>CADCFQ010000009.1:0-241047 GCA_902800795.1 uncultured Ruminococcus sp.
TATCATAAACATATGAAAACCCTCTGATGCAGTAATAACCCATACCGAGAGGAATGACAGTGCTCTCAAAACTGAGCGCCTTGAAATCATCGAACAGATAGTTGTGGCCGAACACAAGGAACAGCCCGATGTTTGAAGCTGCATCTATCAGAAGCAGCAGGGTGCATAAAGCACGTTTTTCCACATTTTTGGAAATGACCGCTCCCAGCAGCCAGTCCAGTATGCAGGACAAAAATATCAGACACACTGCAAAGGGTCTTCCCCATGAAAAGAACAGGACGGAAGCCAGTATCAATATAAGGTTTTTATACTCGGCGCTCCTGTCAAGAAATGACAATATTGCCATGGTCGGGAAGAGCCCGAGAAAGAAAAACAGATCGTAGTAAACCAACTTATATGCTCCTTTATGCAACAGGAAATACATCCCTGCTTATAGTTTTTAGTTAAATAATTTATCTCAACACAGGTATAGCATCAGACCTGTACATATAATTTTATCACAATTCACTAAATATAGCAAGACAATTTATAAAGAAAATCTAAATTTTTCGGATTTTTTCAAAAAGTGTTTGCAAAAAACAAAATCTGTGTTATAATATAGATTAAGAAAATATCTCTTGGGGAGAGGAGTGACTTTCGTGGCAACAATCTTATTGACCGGAGCAAGCGGAATGATAGGTCAGTATCTTACATCCAGTCTTCTGCACAAAAAACATCGTGTATTTGCGATCGATACAAAGTCTAATGAATACATCGGACAGGATCCTAACTACACATTTATACAGTGCGAAATAACGGATAAGGATGCGATAAGCTCTGTTATGACGAGCAACCATATAGATGTTGTTGTACATCTTGGCTGTTCGGTAGACAACGACCTTGACCCGTATATTACGGATGTTGAGATGAAGCAGAGCAAGATCTGTGACAAATTCATTTATTCCCTTGCAGACAAAGCAGGAGTCAGAGCATTCATTCTTTTGAGTACAACACAGATATATGGTATTCAGAAGGGTCGTGAGCCGCTCAGAGAGACTGCACCTGAAAAAGGAACTACCAACTACGCAGACATGAAAATGACGAGTGAAAAACTCATGGAAAAGGCGTTCAAAAAATCAGATACGATACCTGTTATCGCAAGAGTTGCGCCGATCTATGATGCAGAATATACACAGAATCTGCATGACAGAGTTTATGACTCGAAGGAAAACGTTGCTTATATTTTCCAGGACGGAGAATATGGCTTTACTTTCTGCTGCGTTTTCAATCTTATCGATTTTATCAACGGCATCATAAATGTACCTTCCGGAAGATATGAGGGTATTTATAATGTATGTGATTCCAGGATAACCACGGCTAAGGAGATCATCGATTTTGAGAAGGAGCACCACCGTATCGGTGCTGTTATCCAGAAGTCCGGTACCGGCGGACTGGGCCTTAACAAGGGTAAGATGAGGACCGACTACCGTTACTTTGACCCGTCTATGACCTTCAACAACTGGACCTTAGACAACACAAGGGCAAAGAGAATAGCACCTATGAGGTGGAACCTTGGAAACACCAAGTAAGTCATAAAGCGCTGCGAAACTGATACGCAGCGCTTTTTTATTGAAAACATTTACTGCAAAAACAAGGCTCCACTGTAAAAGCGGAGCCTTTTTCTGTCAGAATTCTATCTTTGAATACAGGCCTGCACCCTTCATTGAATCCTCGGGCTTTGGCTTCTTATAATCCTTCTCAAAGCTCGTTGTGATGTCGAATGCCTTGGGTGTCCTGTGGCTGCCGCCTCTTCTGTTTCCACGGTTTGAGCCCTTGCGGTAACCGCCGTCTCTTCCGCCCTTTCTGGGGTTGGTCGAGCTGATGATCACCTTTCTCCAGGGCTCCTCGCCCTTGGACTGGGAAACGACTCCGTCTATCTCGGAAACAGCTGCGTGGATGATCCTTCTCTCATAAGGATTCATAGGCTCCAGCGCATAGGATCTGCCGGATCTTATAACATTGTTCGAGATCTTTCTTGCAAGATTCTCAAGCTGCTTCTTTCTTCTTGCTCTGAAATCTGCACAATCGCAGGAGATCCTGAAATAATCCCTGTCGATCCTGTTGCAAACCAGCGATGCAAGATACTGGAGAGAATCAAGAAGCTCTCCCTTCTTGCCGATAAGTGCTGCAAACTCATCATTAACGATATTGAATACCGCACCGTTCTCGATCTTATCCATTTCTATCTCAACGTCAGAAATGCCCATAGCACTGATGACCTTGATGATATACTCCTTTGCACATTCTGCCTTCTTCTGTGCTGCCTCTGTCCACTCGATCTCCTTGGGCTCTTCAGTCTCCTCAACAGCAGCCTCTGCTGTCTCTGCAACAGTCTCCTTGACAGCCTCTGCAGCTGTCTCAACAACGCTTGCCTGCTCGACCTCGGCTTCAGCCTCTACTCTTGCTTCACCCTTCAGCTTTCCGAAAAAGCTCTTCTTCGGCTCCTCAAGCACAGTAAACTTTATGTTCTCAACATCTGTGCCGAACTCTGCCGCTGCAAGCTTCTTGGCTTCTTCAACCGTTGCGGCAGTAAACTCCTTTTTCATGCCTAAACGCTCCTCTCGCATTAAATATTGTATCTCAACAGTCAAGATATCCACTCAAACCGCCAACCGGCCCCAGCAATTCTTAGTCATCCTGTGAGTCATCATACTCATCGCCGTATTTCTCGGCCATTCTTCTTCTTGCCTCATTGAGCTTTCTCCTCTGCTCGTTCTTGAGCTCCTGCTTTGAAAGCTTCTTAGGCTCCTCCTGATCCTCGTCGTCATCATCCGAGAGAGCCTTTCTGATCTCCTTGGGATCCTTGCCCTCTTTTATCATCTGAGCCTCTGCCATTCTCTCCATAAGAGTAGGCTTTCCGCTCTTCTTCTGCTTTGCAATATCCTTCTGAACAAGCTCCGCTACGTGCTCGGGAGTGTAGATCTTATTAAGGAAGATCGTCTGTCCGAGAGCGAACAGCGAAGAATAGCACCAGTAAAGACCCAGACCTAAAGGATAGGAGAAACCGATCCACAGCGAGAACAGAGGCATAACATACATTACGACCTTCATTCCGCCGCCCATATTGGCCATCTGGGGATTGTTCTTCTTTGCAAAAGCCTGGGAAACTATCGTTACCAGAAGCTGGAGAAGAAAACAGAGGATAGGTATTATACAGGTGATGCTCTTTATCGAAGGGATAGTTCCCAGCGAAACACCCATGAACTCATAGTTGAAATCCTCTGCAAACTCCCTGATATCGCTGTTTACGACATCAAGCACATCTGCATATTTTCCGTCCTCTTCTCTTGTGAAAACAAAGGTCATAAGCTCGGGCCTGGACTTTGCAAGATTAGAGGAGAAATAGCTCTCATCAAGGATAAACTTATCAAGGTCGTTATGCTTTCTTATAGCGTCAACAACGTTTTCAACATTGTCCTTGCTGTTCACTTCAGACTTTGCTGCCTTGGGATAGTTCTTTTTCTTCTGGAACTTGTCCTCCAGGGTCTCATAAGCATAATCCTCTGCGTCCTTTTCGTCAGCATCGGGATTTTCCTCGATATAGTCTCCCTTATACTTTTCAATAAGCTTTTCAAAGGTATTATAGGTCTTGTTCTCGCTTACCTCTTCCGCATAGTAGTAGATACCCTGGATCATCAGGTTATTATCCTCTACATCATCCTTGTTAAGGTTCGACACATAAGTCAGCGGACCGTAGATAACAGGGATGAGCGCAAACAGTATCACCATCATTATTATCATCGGCAGACAGCTTGCCATGGGGTTTACGCCCGCCTTGGCATAAAGGTTCATCTGCTCCTCCTGGAGCTTCTGCTGGTTCTTGCCGTATTTCTTTTTAAGTTTTTCAAGCTCCGGCTGGAGCATAGCCATTCTTGCCGAGCTCTTCTGCTGCTTTATCTGAAGCGGCAGGGTTATAAGTCTTGTCAGTATAGTAAACAAAAGCAGCGCTATTCCGTAGTTTTTAACAACAAAATAGCAGCCCTTCATTATCCATCCCAAAGGAGTTGCTATAATTCCCATCCTGGTTCCTCTCTTACTTTCCTTAAACTCTCACTATTTCCTTACTTTCTTCCCTTACCTTTTATCCTGAAATAGTCTATCCTTACTCTTTCGGGCACATAGTCAACACCGCCCAGAGACCAGGGATTGCATCTTAAAAGCCTCCAGGTGCTGAGCACCGTTCCTTTTATCAGACCGTGTTTTCTGTAAGCCTCAAGCGCATAAGCCGAACAGGTGGGATAATACTTGCACCTTGGCGGCGTAAAAGGACTTATAAATTTCTGATAAAACCTTATTAGTCCTATCGCAGGCAATGAGAGAATCTTCATTTCTTGATCTTATCAAAATTCTTTTTCATATCCCCTATAAGCCGGCTGCGGATAAATCTCTCTATATCCCCTGAGCTCTTGTCCTGAACTCCCTGCCTTGCAGCAAACACTATATCATAGCCTATAGGTATATCCTTTTCGCACTCTCTGTAGGCGGCCCTTACTATCCTCTTGAACCTGTTTCTCACAACGGCGTTCCCTATCTTCTTGGATACGGATATCCCAAGTCCGTTGAAGGCTGTCTTATTCGGATAATAGTAACACACAATAAACTTATCTGCTGTATACCTTCCCTTGCGGAAGCATCTCATAAACGCTTTATTATCCTTGATAACAGCCGTAAACAGCATAAGCCCACCTCAAAGCGCTCATTCTTTGTCCAAAAAAAGATAAAGACCCTATACCATTCATTGCTGAGTGGTATTAAGGTCTATATGTTATTAGTAGCTGAGTCTTGCTCTGCCCTTTGCTCTTCTGCGAGCGAGAACCTTTCTGCCGTTGGCAGTAGCCATTCTCTTCATGAAACCATGAACCTTCTTTCTCTGAAGCTTCTTAGGCTGATATGTTCTTTTCATTTCTCTATTTCCTCCTAACCGTCTCTTGATCCTCGATTTTTGCCGCTTGTCTGCCTTTTAGTCACAATATGCGGCTCCTCTTCCTAGCTGCATCAAGCTATTACGTTTAACTATTATAGCCTATTTCATATGTATTTGTCAAGCCTGTTCACAATTTTTTTATATTTTATTTTTACTTTATTTCTCCGTTATTTTGCCGAATTTACAGCCTTTAAACACCTGCTTTTTTGTCTTATACAAGATATAGTAAACGCTAAAAACAAAAACCATATATATTGACAAAAATTAGCTTTTTGAGCTCTGTTATTTCTATGAATTTTTTCTGCTTTTATTTCTTAATAAAGGTATAAAACACTTGAATTTTTTTTCATTTTATGCTATAATTATATAGAATTTGCTGATGTCGACGGACTCCTTTTTCGGATGTTCGTTTTTCGGCGCAGCTGCAAGCTTTTGCGGCTGTCAAACTAAAAAACTAATCAGTAGACGGAGGGTTATTTCATAATGGATTCTTTCAGCGATGTATTCAATGAGGTGCTGAAATACTGCAAAAATAATAAAAACATCAGTCAGGCAGGATATGAGAAGTGGATAATGGTGCTGGAACCCCACAAGCTTGAAAACAACACCGCTTATCTTCTTGCGGATTCGGAGTTTACGAAGTCCACTGCCCTTACAGCTTACGGAGATGTTCTCAAAGAAGCTTTTTACAATGTCCTGGGTTTTGAGGTGGATGTAAAGATCCTTGTAAAGACCAAGGAAAACAAGATTGAAAAAGATATCTCGGAGATAGAGGTCCGCACAGCTGATTTTTCGG
Organism: uncultured Ruminococcus sp.; assembly: GCA_902800795.1. Lineage (GTDB taxonomy): Bacteria > Bacillota > Clostridia > Oscillospirales > Ruminococcaceae > Hominimerdicola. Next base: position 5,760 of record CADCFQ010000009.1, read on the forward strand.
ACGATGTTCAGAACAGCCTGACCTTTGAGAGCTTTATCAAGGGTAAATCAAATGAGCTGGCTTATGCGTTCGCTAAGAATGTTGCTCAGAAATATGATGATACCGGAGACAAGCCCAGTGACACAAAGAAGATATTCAACCCTCTTATAATCTACGGAGATTCGGGACTCGGCAAAACCCACCTTATGAAGGCTATCGAGCATGAGGTAAAAAAGAACCACCCTGATCTGAAGATAATCTATACCACCGGTGAATCCTTTATCAACGAGCTGGTAAAGGCGCTGGAGTTTAAAGACACTATAAAATTCCATGACAAATATAGGAATGCGGATTACCTTATGGTAGACGATATCCAGACTATCGCCGGAAAAGAGCGTATGCAGGAAGAGTTTTTCCATACCTTCAACGACCTCTACAACGCCGGCAAACAGATCGTCCTTACCTCTGATATCGCTCCTTCAAAGATATCAAAGCTCCAGGACAGGATACTTACACGTTTTTCCCTGGGTGTCCAGGTCGATGTCACAGCTCCGGACTTTGAGACGAGAATGGCTATCGTCAGAAAGAAAGCCGAGCTTCTTGATCTTCAGCTTTCCGACAATGTGGTAAGGATAATCGCCGAGAAGATAAAGACAAATATCCGTCAGCTGGAAGGCACGGTAAACAAGATAAAGGTACTTACCCTTTATACCAACGAGAACCCGTCGATATCTATGGCACAGAGAGTTATCAAGGAAATAATCATTGAGAACCACCCCGCCGAGATCACTGTTGACAGAGTGTTTGAAGAGGTTGCTCTTGCTTTTGACGTTACCGCTGATGAGATAAGATCAAAGAGCAGAAAGTCCAACATATCCCTTGCAAGAAAAGTTTCCGTTTATGTACTTAAAGAGGTCAAAGGCATGACCTTTACCCAGATAGGAAACGAGCTTGATAAGAACCACTCCACAATGACTATCCACTATCAGGACATTGCGGAAGCCATGAACACTAACAAGCAGCTCAAGGATACCATCAACGATATCATCAAAAATCTGAAGGACAATTAAACGGACATTTTCAACATTTTCAACATGGTTTTCAACTTTTTTGAAAATGTTTACACCCCCTGTTTTTCAGCAGGAAAAATGTTCTTTCAAAAATCTGATGAAAGATATTCAAAGGTTTTGTTTAATGTTTTTACTTATAGATTTTTCTTTCAACAAAAACCGACCGGATTTTCAACTTTCAACCAACAGTTTTTCAAAGTTTCAAAGCGAAGAAAAACTTTCAAAATGCGGTTGAATAGATGTTGAAAAAAATGTGGGATGAAAAGTACGGATTTTTAAGGCATCGGATGTGTTTTAAACAGATTCAACGCCCCCTACTAATGATACTAGAATAATATAGATATTATTTATGATATTTATGGCAAAGATCACAGCGGGAGAAGTATAAAACTTTGAAAACTAAAAATGAAAGGAGATATTCAGTTATTCTGAATGGTGTTCATTATGAAATTTATATGTAATAAAGCTTCGCTTTGCGAAGTTGTGATGAATGTTTCAAAAGCAGTTTCCGACAGGACAAATATCCCTGCCCTTGAGGGAATAAGATTCAGGCTTTCCGACTCCGTTCTGGAACTTACAGGCTATGACCTTGAGATAGGTATAAGGACCAGCATCCCTGTAAGAAGTGAGGACAGCGGAGAATTTGTTGCGAATGCAAAGCTGTTTCTGGAGATAATCAGAAGAATGGACGGCGAAGATGTTCTGGTATCTCTTACTGATAATTATCAGATAACTATCTCAGGCGGATCTACGACCTTCGATCTGTTTGCAACTTCTGCAAGCGATTTTCCGGAGCTTCCACAGAAGGACGACGAGGCTGCTTTCATGATCTCGCAGCCTGTTCTTAAAGATATGATAATCCAGACAAGGTTCGCTGTTGCAAAGACTGATATCAAGCCCATACTCAAGGGCGAGCTTTTCGACATTGAAAACGGCCTTCTGAATCTTGTGGCTATCGACGGCTACAGACTGGCTGTAAGATATGAGCCTGTAAAGTGCAGCGAGAACCTTAAATTCGTTGTTCCTTCCAAGACTCTCAATGAGATAGTTTCTATTCTCGGAGATAACGATGAGGATTCTGTGAGCGTGTTCATTTCTAAGAAGCACATTATTTTTGAGATAAACGGCTATATGGTATATTCAAGACTTCTCGAGGGTGAGTTCCATCCCTATAAGTCGGCAATACCAAAGAGTCACAATACCGAAGTTATCATAAACAGAAAAGACCTTATCGCAACACTTGAAAGAGCTATGCTCCTTATCAACGAGAGAACACCTTCTCCTGTAAGATGCTTCTTTGAGAACAATTCTCTCAGGATTCACTGTTCTACTGCCCTGGGTAAGGTAAATGACGAGATAGGCGCCGATATAACAGGCGAGAAGATAGAAATAGGTTTCAAATGCCAGTATCTGCTCGATCCGCTGAAGGTAATAAAAGAGGATCAGATAAAGCTTCAGATGGGCGGAAGCCTGCTGCCTATGAAGGTCATCCCCTGTGAGGGAGACAGCTATACCTTCCTGGTGCTGCCTGTAAGACTGCCGAAGGAATAAGATATGGGATATAAAGAAGTCGAAGTAAAGATAAAGTCCGAGTTTATAAAGCTGGATTCGCTTTTAAAATATGCGGGGCTTTGTGAGACCGGCGGTATAGCAAAAGAGATAATACTCGAAGAGAGAATAAAAGTCAACGGTGAAGTCTGCACCATGAGGGGAAAAAAGATAAGACCCGGTGACAGAGTTCAGATAGACGAGATAAAAAGCGAGATAGTTGTAAAGTAATGTTTATAACTCATATAAAAGCGGACGGCTTTAAAAACCTTAAAGAAGTCGATATCGATACTCATAAGAAGCTCAATATCTTCTGCGGCAAAAACGCCCAGGGAAAAACAAACCTGATAGAAGCTATATGGCTTTGCAGCGGAGTAAGGTCCTTTCGCAACACAAAGGACAGACAGATGATAGATATCGACAAGAATATCATGTCTGTGGATGTGAGCTTCAAAAACTCACAGAGAGAGCAGGATATCCATTTTGCTATGTCGAGAAGCAGCCTTAAAGACAAGAATATCAGTCTTAACGGTGTTAGGATGAAAACAGCTTCCAGGCTTTTCGGAAACCTTAACTGTGTTGTGTTCACACCCGAGGATCTGGAGCTTTCAAAGGGCTCGCCGGAAAACAGAAGAAGGTTTCTTGATCTGTCTGTTTCACAGATAAAAAATTCCTACAGTCCGCTGATAGATAAGTATGAAACTATCATAGAACACAGGAACACGCTTTTGAAAAGCATAGCCTACGGCAGGAGCGACAAGGCACAGCTGGATGTCTGGGATATACAGCTGGCAAGACTGGGAGCCTATATCTCGGTGCTTCGCTATAATTACACTAAAAAGCTGGGTATCTTTGCTTCACGCCTTTATAACGAGATATCCGAAGGGCGTGAAAAGCTTGAGCTTTACTACAGCTCCACTGTTTATAAAGACCTTGAAGGAAGGACCGATTACAGCGGAGAGCTTTATGAGGAATATTACAGGGTATTGCAGGAAAATCTGGATGAGGATATAAGAATGGGCTTTACCCAGAGAGGCATCCACCGTGATGACCTTTCGGGAACAGTGAACGGACTTCTGGTGAGGGATTTTGCTTCTCAGGGCCAGCACAGGTCACTGGCTCTGATATTAAAGCTTGCACAGGCCTATATCCTGTCCGAGGAGATAGATGACAGCCCCTGCATACTTTTAGACGATGTGCTGTCCGAGCTGGACGCATCAAGACAAAGGTTTGTAGTTTCAAAAATAAATGATATGCAGGTGTTCATAACCTGCTGTGACAGGAATTTTCCGTTTGATAAAAACAGCGGTAAGGTGTTTACTGTTGAAAACGGCTTTGTAAGAGAGGAAAGAAACTGATGTTTTTGCATCTCGGAAATGACTATATAGTTAAATATAAAGATATAGTCGGGATATTCGATATAGAGAAAAGCTCTGTTTCAAGAGATACGAGAGATTTTCTCAGCTTATCGTCAAAGGCGGATAAAGTCATCAGCTGCAGCTATGAGATGCCTAAGAGCTTTATCCTATGCAAAAACGGAACAGTGTATATATCACAGCTTTCATGCGCAACACTTCTGAAAAGATTCAATAACTGACCAAAGGGAGGAATAAACTTTGGAAAACATCAAAGAGGTAGAAGTAGAAAATACCGAACAGATCTCCGCCATAGACAAGGAAAACAACTATGACGAAAATCAGATACAGGTCCTGGAGGGTCTTGAAGCAGTAAGAAAAAGACCCGGAATGTATATCGGTTCTACAGGTCCCAAGGGTCTGCATCACCTTGTTTATGAGATAGTGGATAACGCTATCGACGAGGCACTTGCAGGCTACTGCACACTTATAAATGTGGAGATACTCAAGGGCGATATCATAAGAGTTACCGATAACGGACGTGGTATACCTACGGGAATACATCCGAAGGAAAAAATATCGGCAGCAACCGTTGTTTATACCATACTCCATGCCGGCGGAAAGTTCGGCGGCGGCGGATATAAGGTCGCCGGCGGTCTTCACGGTGTCGGTGCGTCTGTTGTTAATGCTCTGTCGGAATATCTGGAGCTGACTGTTTATGACGGCGAGAAGATACACTTCCAGCACTTTGACAGAGGTCACTATGACGAGCAGATAAAGGTGATCGGCGAAACTGACAGGACAGGAACTTCCGTCCTCTTCAAGCCGGACCCCGAGATCTTCCTCGAGTCTACAGTGTTTGACTATGAGGTCCTGCTCAAGCGCCTGAGAGAACAGGCTTTCCTTAATGCAGGAATAAAGATCGTTTTCGAGGACAAGAGAGACGAGAACAATATAATAAGTGAGACTCTCCACTATGAGGGCGGTATAAGACAGTTTGTTGAGCATATCCACAAGACAAGAGGCGTTGAGCCCCTTTCGGAAGAGGTCATCTATGTCAACGGCATGGAAGGCGACACCTTTGCCGAGATAGCTCTGCAGTATAACGACACCTATAATGATCTTATACTTTCGTTTGCAAACAATATCCACACTCCCGACGGCGGAACACATGAGACAGGCTTCAAGAATGCTCTTACCAAGGTCATCAACAACTACGGCAAGAAGTTCGGTTATCTTAAAGATGACGAGAAGCTCATGGGCGATGACGTCCGTGAGGGTCTGACTGCGATAGTTTCTGTAAAGCTCACAAACTGCGAGTTTGAGGGCCAGACAAAGGGAAGGCTCGGCAACCCCGAGGTAAGACCTTTTGTCGATAAGATAGTTACCGAAAAGCTGATGAACTACTTTGAAGAGAACCCCACTGTCGCTAAGACTATCTTTGATAAGTCCGTTCAGGCCAAGAAAGCAAGAGAGGCTGCGAAAAAGGCAAGAGAGCTCACCAGAAGAAAAAGCGCTCTTGAATCCTCTTCCCTGCCGGGAAAGCTTGCTGACTGTTCGGAGAGAGACGTGGAACTGACTGAGATATACATCGTCGAGGGAGATTCTGCGGGCGGTTCTGCTAAGGAAGGCAGAGAAAGAAAATATCAGGCTATCCTTCCTCTCTGGGGAAAGATGCTCAATGTTGAAAAGGCAAGGATAGACAAAGTTTACGGAAATGAGAAGCTCATGCCTGTTGTTACGGCGCTTGGCACCTCTATCGGTGAGGACTTTGATATTTCCAAGCTCCGCTACGGCAAGGTCATCATCATGGCCGATGCCGATGTTGACGGATCTCATATCAGAACACTGCTTCTGACATTTTTCTTCCGCTTCATGAGACCTCTTATCGAAGAGGGTCACGTTTATATCGCACAGCCGCCCCTTTTCAAGGTGGCAAGAGGCAAGCAGACAAGATATGCTTTCTCGGATGCCGAGAGAGATCAGTATATCGCAGAGCTTGGCGGAGAAAACGGACAGAAGGTAAATGTTCAGAGATACAAGGGTCTTGGTGAGATGGATCCCATGCAGCTCTGGGAGACAACTATGGATCCCGAGAGAAGAACAATGATCAGAGTATCTCTGGAGGATGCCGAGAAGGCAGACGAGATATTCACTATCCTTATGGGTGACAAGGTACAGCCCAGAAGAGAGTTTATCGAGAAGAATGCGGAGTATGCCAAGGATCTGGATGTGTGATCCTTATCCGCAAGCTGATCCACAGTAAAATAAACGAGGTCATATTTTGGAAAACACAGAAGAAAAGATCAGCGCAGAGCAGCCTCTGGTCTGCGTTGACTATGATGTTAAAAATGAGGAAGAGAACAGAGCCTTTCTCTGTTTTCAGAAAAAATTCGTTTATCCTCACAATATAAAAATAACGGTCGCTTTCGGGATAGTTGCTGCGGTGTTCATAGCATCCATAATCCGGAAACCCGAGGGCTACCTTAACTATGTGCTGGGGTTCATCTGTCTGTTTATGATAGCCCTCACATGGTATAACACTGTGAGGATAAGAAAATATCTGGTAAGAGCCCTAAAGGTCCTGGAGGACGACAGATACCGCTTCACACTTTATGAGGACAGGTTCATCATCGAGACCACAGAGACCGCCGATGAACCGGATGAGGATGCCGAGCCGATAAAGCCTAATGTGGTCAGGTTCGATGAGACGGATGTGAGCGTTATCGAAAACAGTGAGATGTTCATTCTCATAGTAAAAAAAGAGTCGCTTTATGTCCTGGCAAAAAGGCTTCTTGATGAAGATCAGCAGAAGATAATAAAGGAAAGCCTTTATGATAAGCTTGGAAGCAATTATTTCTATCAGGAATAAGATAATATAAATACTCTCGGAAGGAGTTGTAATAATTGATCGATCACAATATTATTGAATCTGATGTTGAAAAAATAATGAAAGAATCATTTATTCAATATTCGATGGCAGTAATAGTTTCAAGAGCATTGCCCGATGTAAGAGACGGCCTGAAGCCCGTTCACAGAAGGATACTCTACACAATGTTTGAAAACGGTCTTACTCCCGATCAGGCCTACCGTAAGTGTGCGGATACGGTCGGTTCGGTGCTGGGTAAATATCACCCTCACGGTGACGCTTCCGTTTATGACGCTCTGGTAAGACTTGCACAGAGCTTCTCGATGAGATATCCTCTCGTTGACGGTCACGGAAACTTCGGTTCGGTGGACGGAGACCCTCCGGCTGCTTACCGTTATACCGAGGCTAAGATGGCAAAGATGTCGGTGAATATGCTTACCGATATAAACAAGAAAACAGTTGACTTCCAGCCTAACTACGACGACAGACTACAGGAGCCTGTTGTGCTGCCTTCAAGGTTCCCTAACCTCTTGTGCAACGGCTCGGTGGGTATAGCTGTCGGAATGGCAACAAATATCCCTCCTCATAACCTCCACGAGGTGATAGAGGGAATGAAGACCATAATGAGAAACCCCGACTGCTCGCTGGACGAGCTTATGGAAAGCATCCAGGGACCTGACTTCCCTACCGGCGGTATCATTATGGGCAGAGCAGGCATAAGAGCCGCTTATGCAACAGGAAGAGGCAAGATAACTCTGCGTTCACGCACCTCTATCGAAGAGATAAAGGGCAGAAACTGTATCATAGTTACCGAGATACCCTATATGGTCAACAAGGCAAGGCTTTGTGTGGCTATCGCAGACCTTGTAAAGGACAAGAGGATAGAGGGTATCCACGATCTTCGTGATGAGACCGGCAAGGACGGCATGAGGATCGTTATCGAGCTCAAAAAGGACGCAAACCCCGACCTTGTGCTCAATAAGCTGTTCAGCTATACACAGCTACAGGATACTGTGGGCGTTATTATGCTGGCTCTTGTTAACGGCGTTCCTAAGATACTTACTCTCAAGGAGATGCTCGAGCAGTATATAGACTTCCAGGTAGACGTTATCGAGAGAAGAACAAGGTTCGACCTTAAAAAGGCAAAAGAGCGTGAGCATATTTTGCAGGGTCTTGTTGTGGCTCTTGACAATATCGACGAGGTCATCGAGATAATGAAGACCTCGAAGAACGTTCCCGAGGCTAAGGAAAGACTTTGCAGCCGCTTCGGTCTTACCGATGTTCAGGCTGACCACATCGCACAGATGACTCTCGGCCGTCTGACAGGTCTTGAAAGACAGAAGATAATCGACGAGCTCAATGAGATAACTCTCAAGGTGGCAGATCTTGAGGATATCCTTGCTAATCACCAGAGAGTTCTTGATATCATTATCGAGGAGGTCGAGGCTATCCAGGACAAGTTCGGCGACAAGAGAAGGACTTCTATCGAAAATGTCAGCGGCGAGCTGGATATAGAAGACCTTATCCCCGTTGAGGAGAATGTCGTTACCTATACAAATGCAGGCTATATCAAGAGGATGCCCGTTTCCGAGTATAAGGCTCAGAAGAGAGGCGGAAGAGGTATAACCGGAATGAGACAGAGAGAGGATGACTTTATAGACGAGCTCCAGATCTGCTCATCACATGATGAGGTACTGTTCATCTCCAACAAGGGCATAATGTACAAGCTCAAATGCTATGAGCTGCCCGAGGGCTCGAGAGCTTCGAGAGGAACGAATATCGTAAATCTTTTACAGCTTTCCGAGGGCGAAAAGATAGCCGCTATGATAAAGACCGAGGACTTTGCCGAGGGCAAGTTCATCGTTATGGTCACAAAGAACGGCAAGATAAAGAGAACAGCTCTTAGCGCTTATAAGAACGTAAGAAAGCACGGACTTATAGCTATCGGCCTGGATGAGGGCGACGAGATAGCAGGCGTAAGGATGACCTACGGTGATAACGAGCTTATTATAGCTACTCACGACGGAAACGCTATCAGGATAAAGGAAACGGACGCAAGACTTATGTCCAGAACAGCTCACGGTGTAAGAGCTATAAGGCTCGGAGAGGGAGATTATGTTGTTTCTATGGCAAGAGTGCGTGAGGGAGCAAGTGTGCTCACGGTTTCCGAGAACGGACTTGGAAGAAGAGTTGACCTTGACAATTACCGCATCCAGAACAGAGGCGGTAAGGGACTTACCAACTACAAGAACGGCGCTGTCTGCGGAATAAAGGTAGTTGACGACGAGGACGATATCCTGATGATATCCACCGACGGTATAGTTATCAGGATAAGAGCCTGTGACATCAGCAAGATGGGACGCTATTCAAAGGGTGTCCGCCTGATGAGGGTCGCTGACGGAGTGAAGGTCGTATCGTTCACGAGAACAGAGCGTGACGAGGAAGCCGACACGGAAGAGGTTGAGCAGGCATCGCAGGAAGAGATCGAGGCATCGAACATCGGAGAAGACCCGGTCGATGAGCCTGTCGAGAATGATGATGAGAGTTAAGAATGATCAAAGTTTACAGCACGCTGTTAAAAAGCAGCGTGCTGTTTTCTGTTTCGCAGCAAAGACGCCAGGGGCGAGCCCCTGGACCGCCGCCCCCACCCATCGGGAAACGTGCAATACTTATAACTCCCCCTGCCCTCCCCGGAGGGGAGGGGGGTAAGCTTCGACGAAACTTTTCAGTTGCACACTGCGTGAACCTTGGAAAAAAGCTGAAGTGTCCGTTTACGCAACAAAGCTATAATAATCCGCCAGGGGATCAAAAGTTTAGGTCGAGCCTTTTCAAAGGCTCGCAGGGATCCAAGGGGCGGCGCCCCTGGTCGCAGCCCGCAGGCTGCGAAATCCCCTGCCCACGGAGGCGCTCGGCAGGGGTGAATTGAAAAAAGTGTCCGGTGGACACTTTTTTCAAGAGGGGCGACCTGCAAGAGAGGTCGCCCTTTTGAGAAGCCTGGTCTATCTTTTCTCAAACCGCTTGCGGTTTGACGAGAAATGTGAGGCAAGGAAAAGAACTTTTCTATGCTTTGAACGAAGAAAAGCCGAAAAGGCTTTTCGAGGAGGCTACTGCGGGGTTCTATTTTCACAGAGTGCAGGATTATAGCTTTCGTGCGATTGAAAGGTGTCGGCTGGCGCCGACGATTTTGAATGAGGGCTTTCCGGTCGCCCTCAAACACCTTCGGGTGGACATTCACCCCAGCGTAAGCGCAGCTTATGCGTGCCCCCATACCCCTTCGGTCAAGCATAATTATAGGAACGCACAATTACTCGGCTGCAAGGTTCACGCAGTGTCACGAAATGAAAAGCCAAGTCAAAGCGAAACCCCTCCCCTCCGGGGAGGGCGGCGGCTCTGTATTAGTGAAAACCTGACCGGTCGGGGTGGGGGAATTAAAGAAAAAAGTATTGACTTTTGGGAGCAGATGATTTATAATAAATATGTTATATTATTTTATTGGAGGTAATAAAAATGGGCAGAGTTTATAATTTCAGTGCAGGCCCCGCAGTGCTTCCCGAGGAAGTACTCAAGGAGTGCGCAGAAGAGATGCTCGACTACAAGGGAACAGGCATGAGCGTAATGGAAATGAGCCATCGTTCCAAGGCTTATGACGACATCATCAAGGAAGCTGAGAAGGACCTCAGAGACCTTATGAAAATTCCCGACAACTATAAGGTGATCTTCAGACAGGGCGGTGCTTCTCTCCAGTTTGCAGAAGTTCCTATGAACCTTATGAAGAACGGCAAGGCCGCTTACATCATCACCGGACAGTGGGCAAAGAAGGCAGCAGCTGAGGCTGAAAAGTTCGGCGAGGTAGTAAGAGTTGCTTCCTCCGCAGACAAGACCTTCTCTTATATCCCTGACTGCTCGGATCTCGATATCCCCGAGGATGCAGACTATGTTTATATCTGCGAGAACAACACTATCTACGGAACAAAGTTCAAGACTCTCCCCAACACAAAGGGCAAGGATCTTGTTGCTGACGTATCCAGCTGCTTCCTGAGCGAGCCTATCGACGTTTCCAAGTACGGCGTTGTATACGGCGGTGTTCAGAAGAATATCGGACCTTCCGGTGTTCAGATCGTTATCGTAAGAGAGGACCTTATCGCTGACGGTCCTGCATTTGCACAGACACCTTCCATGATGAACTGGAAGCTCCAGGCTGACAACGAGTCCCTTTACAACACACCTCCCTGCTACGGCATCTATGTTTGCGGCAAGGTGTTCAAGTGGATCAAGAAGCTTGGCGGTCTTGAGGGTATGAAGGTACATAACGAGAAGAAGGCTAAGATCCTTTATGATTTCCTCGATCAGAGCAAGCTCTTCAAGGGCACAGTTGTTCCCGAGGACAGATCTCTTATGAACGTTCCTTTCGTTACCGGAAACGAGGAGCTTGACAAGAAGTTCGTTGCAGAGGCAAAGGCTGCAGGCTTTGAGAACCTCAAGGGCCACAGAACTGTCGGCGGAATGAGAGCTTCTATCTACAATGCAATGCCTATCGAGGGCGTTGAGAAGCTGGTAGCTTTCATGAAGAAGTTCGAGGCTGAGAACGCTTAATTTAACACGGACAAGCAAAGCGCAGAGTGATTGAAGCTCTGCGCTGTTGCAGATTTTTCGGAGGTTAAGACGTATGGCTAAGAAGGAAAGATTTATTGTTGTTGAAAAGGAAGGCTCTTTGTTTTCAAGGAGAGTCCTTGTAGATAAAGAGACAGGAGTCAATTATCTCTGGGTCACTGAAGGCTATGCCGGCGGACTTACTCCTCTGCTTGACCGTGACGGAAAGCCTGTTATTTCCACCGTTACTGACTTTGATGAATAATATTGAAAAGGATTGAAAGATATGTACAATATACTTACAATGAACAAGATCGCTGCCTGCGGAACAGACAAGTTCGACAAGGCTGCTTATACTGTAACTGACGAGTGCGCAGAGCCTACCGCTATAATGGTAAGATCCGCTAAGCTCCATGACTATGAGATGCCTGCATCCCTTATCGCTATCGCAAGAGCAGGCGCAGGCGTCAACAACATCCCTGTTGACAAGTGTGCAGAGAACGGAGTAGTTGTTTTCAACACTCCCGGCGCTAACTCAAACGCTGTTAAGGAGCTTGTTATCTGCGCTATGCTTCTGGCTTCCAGAAGGATAACAGAGGCTGCTGCCTGGGCAAACTCCCTCAAGGGAACAGAGGACGCTCCCAAGACTGTTGAGGGCGGCAAGGCTAAGTTCGCAGGCCCCGAGATCTTCGGAAAGACCCTGGGTGTTATCGGCCTGGGCGCTATCGGTGGCAAGGTAGCTAACGCAGCTGTTGCTCTTGGTATGAACGTTATCGGCTTTGACCCCTATCTTTCCGAGGCTGCTAAAAAGGCACTGGACGCTTCCGTAAAGGTAGTTGACAGCAAGGACGAGATATATAAGAACAGCGACTATATCACACTCCACGTTCCTTTCACTCCCGATGCTAAGAACTCCATCGGTGCAGAGCAGATAGCTATGATGAAGGACGGCGTGCGCATCATCAACGCTGCAAGAGGCGAGCTGGTAGATACACAGGCTGTTGTTGACGCTATCAAGGCAGGCAAGGTTGCTAAGTATGTTACTGACTTTGCTGATGATATCGGTCTGGGCGAGGAGAATGTTATCACACTTCCTCACCTTGGTGCTTCCACACCTGAGTCTGAGGACAACTGCGCTGTTATGGCAGCTGACGAGCTTATGGACTATATCGAGAGAGGAAAGATAAGAAATTCCGTTACATTCCCGAACCTGGAGCTTGCTAAGACCGCTGACCAGCTGGTCTGCGTTCTCCACAAGGCTGAGGTAAGCGCTGATGCTGTTAAGGCTGCTGCCGGCGCAGACGTTGTCAACGAGGCAACAGCGACCAAGAAGGCATGGGGCTACACAATGCTCGACGTCAAGGGTGCTGCAAACGTTGACGCTATCAAGGCTGTTGACGGCGTTGTAGGCGTAAGAGTACTTTGATATCCTGACAAAACGAACAGATATAACAAAGCACGCACCTCTTTTTCAGAGGTGCGTGCTTTTTGAATATTGACTGGAAAAGAAAGCTGTGGTAGAATAAAAGAAGCAAGCAAAGATGACCAAAGCTCCGAGGTGTTGTATATGAAAAAAAGGATACTTATCATTATCTGTGCTGTTGTCTTGATAGCAGGCGGCACAGCGTTCGGGATCGTAAGATACCGTCATTATAATAATGCAAAAGTAATAAGAGAAAAACAGGAACAGAAAAAACAGGAGAGGGAAAAACAAAGAAAAGAAAACCTTGAAAACGGCGTTTCACCGACGAAAAAGCTCTATGTTCCCGATCTGACGGGGCTGACAGTTGACGAAGCACAGAAAAAACTGGATGAGGCCGGTTTTTCAGGATATTTCTATTCTATAACCGAAACGGACAGTGATATGAAAAAAGGGCTCATTGTTAAAGCAACGCCGCCGGCAGGAAGCTCCTTTTATGAGGGAAACACTGTAAGTTTTGATTTTGAGGTCTCAAAGTAAGGGTCATGATAACAAAAAGGTATGGCAGCTTAAAAAAGCTCCATACCTTTTTTTATTCCAGACTGTCGTTCTGATAAAGCAGGCCGTTGTCCGCCATGGAGATCACATTGTCTCTGCCAACGATAAAGTGGTCGATAAGTTCGATCCCGAATTCTTTGACAAAATACCTTATGCGGTTTGTGGTGGTTATGTCGTCCCGTGAGGGTGTGGGGTCGCCGTCAGGGTGGTTGTGGACCAGAACTATCGTTGTGCATTTCGAGCTCAGCACCGAGGCTGCAAGGTGCTTCATATCCACCTTCAGCGTGTCGTTCTGTCCTCTCTCCAGCTGCTCCACCGACACAACACACATATTCACATCGATGAAAAGCACATTCATCTTCTCTTCGCTCTCGCCGAAGTACAGCTCCTTGAGATAGCGGTAAAGCCTTTCCCTCTCGGCAAGCATAAGCTTTTGTCCGCCCCTCAGCGCCGAGGTGCGGTAGAGCTGTCTCATAAAGGCCATGCTAAGGGCTGTCCTGTGAGAAATACCCTTGACGGTCTCCAGCTCCTTCGGGTCGGCATTGAGCACGTTTTCCACCGACAGAAATTTTTTGAGCAGGTCATGAGCGATCTCATTAGTATCCTTCATGGGGATATAGGCATAGAGCATCATCTCCAGCACCTCATGATCGGCAAAGAGCGACAGATCCATATTCTTTTCAAACCTGTCCCTCATCCTCTGCCTGTGGCCGGAGTGGACATTCTCGTTGCGGTTTTCACCCATAGATATCTCACCTTATAAAAAGAGCAGGTCTTTTTTAATCAGGACCTGCTCTGATCTATTATCTTCTGGACACCTGCTTTGAAGAAGCAGTCTTCTTGCCGGATGTCTTAGCTTTCTTAGCGCTGTGATCCTTCCACAGGACCCAGAGTGTGGGAGCTATGCAGTTAGAGGAGTAAACGCCGGCCAGCATTCCTATGATGAGCGGGAACGCAAAGCTGATTATCGAGCTTACGCCGCAGATAACGCAGACGATGCAGACGGTAGCCATAGCCAGAACTGTTGTAACAGTGGTGTGGATAGAACGTCCCAGTGTCTGTGTAACAGACAGGTTCACCAGCTGATCGAGAGTGAGCTTTTTGCCCAGTATCCTCTCGTTTTCTCTGATACGGTCATAGATAATGATAGTTGCGTTTATCGAATAACCCAGGATGGTGAGCATAACTGCCATAAAGTTTGCGCTTATATCGAAGCGGCAGATAACAAAGCATCCGTAGACCATACACATATCGTGGAACAGAGCCACAACGGAGAACACGCCGGCAGAAAGACCGCCGATATTCCTGAATCTGAATGCGATGTAGATAATGGTTATCACCATAGCGAAGATGCAGGCAACCAGGCATTTGAAGAAGAAGTTCATACCGTTTGAAGCCTCAACGTCGTTGGTCTCAAAGACCTCGATGTTGTTGTCTGCAAACTTCTCAACAAGAGCAGCCTTCAGCTTGTTCTGCTTGTCGTCGCTTATACCCTTTGAAGAGGAGAAGGAGATCTTTATAGTCTTGCTGTCAGACTGTGAATCCTCTCCCTTGGTAACAACAGCGTCCATATTAAGGGTGTCGCTGATGACCTTGTTTACGTCCTTGACGGCGATCTCACCCTCATAGGTGTAGGTAAGGATCGTACCGCCCTTGAACTCAATCGCAACCTTCGGCTTTATAGTGAGCGAAAGCACGATGAACAGTGCAATAAGGCTCAGGGATATGCAGTAGAAGATCTTTCTCTTTCCGACTGCGTTGAGCACTTTCTTTCCGTTTACGATCTTGGGATCGTTTGCCTCATTGTTCTCTGCGGCAAGTGTCTGATTCTGATTCTTTTCACTCATATCACACACCTCCGTAAAGCTTTCTGTTCTTGAAGCATTTGAACTTCGAGAGGGAAGAGAGCATCAGTCTCGAGCAGAAGATACCGAACACAAAGTTCAGTATGATACCTACAAGCAGTGTATAGCCCAGCGAGTAGATAGTTCCTGCTGTGGTTGCGCCGAAGGCTGCAAACAGCGGGCTGAGAACTGTACCGAACAGGCTGTCTGTGGGGCCGAAGGCTCCCATAAGGATGACTGCGACGAAAACGACTGTGATATTTCCGTCGAACACGGCAGCCCATGCTCTCTTATAGCCAAGCTCGATAGCGCCGTTAAGGCTCTTGCCGTTTCTGAGCTCTTCTCTTATTCTCTCATAGGTAACGACGTTGGCGTCGACACCCATTCCGACCGCAAGTATAATACCTGCGATACCGGGGATAGTAAGTGTGAAGCTGTTGATGTTTCCGAAGAAACCAGTGATGCAGGCGATAGTACCTACCACCTGGCCGAACAGTGATATGGAAGCTACAAAGCCCGGGAGCTTGTAGATTATCATCATATAAAGAGCGATTATCGCAAAAGCGATAACGCCTGCCAGGAGCATTGCACTCTTGGCGCCCTCACCGAGAGTTGGTGAGATGATGTTTGTGCTTGTGGTAACGAGCTTGAAGGGGATCGAACCTGCGTTTATCTTATCTGCAAGGCTCTTTGCCGATTCATAGGTGAAGTTTCCTTCGATAACGCACTCGCCGTCAGTAATAGCGGAGTTTACTCTCGGAGCCGAGATGCAGTCCTCGTCCATCCAGATAGAGATGTTGCCCGAGCCTGCCAGCTCTGTTGTTGCAGCCGAGAAAGCTTCCTTTCCGCTTTTTTTAAGTGTCAGGCCGACAACATACTCAACGTTTCCTGTTGTTTCGTCCTGTCTCTGTCTTACCTCTGCCTTTTTGACATCGTTACCGGTGAGAACCTCTTCGCCTGTTTCCTCGGTTCCCTTTCTGAAGGTGAGCTGAGCTGTTTCGCCAAGCTCGGAGACCGCAGACTCAGGGTCAAAGTCTACCTCGTCTGCCTGCCACGGGAACGAAACGATGACCTTGTAGTTGTTATAATCGACATAGACCTCGCTGTCCGTAACATTCATGCTGACAAGTCTCTGTTCGATGACAGCCTTAGCGGCGTCCATCTCGTCCTTTTTAGCCTTATAGCCGTCGGCCGGCTGGAATGTAGCGTTTACACCGCCCTGGATATCTATACCCCAGCGTATGGAGTCAACGCCCTTGATATAATCCGTCTTGATATCGCCGTAATAAGTGTGTATGCCGGCAAACGTCAGGTAAGCGAACGCTGCTATGCACAAAACGACGATAAAGAAGACAGGCTTTGATACTTTTCGCACTTTTTATCCTCCTATTGACTAAGGCGTGTCCGCCCGTTTTTTTCTTACGGGCACAATACACCCCTAAAATCCACATTCACCCTATAATTATATTACTTTTGAGCTCAATTGTCAATAGGCAGGCACCTAATTTTTTAAAAAGCGGCTCCCATAGGCACAAGTTGTGGTCTGCTCTTTTGCCAAGCGCAAGCTATAGTGGTGGTGCTCACCGGCAGGTGCGTGCACCTGCACCGCCGCAGGAAAAGAGTATGTGGGCACGCATAAGCTCCGCTCACGTTGGGAAGCGTCCAGCCGAAGGGGTATGGGAGCACGCATAAGCTCCGCTTACGCTGGGAAAGCCTCCATTTAAAATCCGTCGGCGAAGCCGACACCTTTCATCCGCACGAAAGCAATAATCTCGCACTCGCTCAAAACAGAACCTCTCATTTGCCTCCTCGAAAAGCCTTTTCGGCTTTTCTTCGTTTACGGCATAGAGCTGCTTTTTCCTTGTCTCACACTTCCCGTCAAGCCGCAAGCGGCTTGAGGTTTTCTTTGGCCGTGCTTTTCAAAGGGGAAGCCCCTCTTGCAGGGCTTCCCCTCTTGAAAAAGTGTCCACCGGACACTTTTTCAATTCACCCTTTTCGAGCGCCTCCGTATAAAGGGGATTTCGCAGCCTGCGGGCTGCGACCAAGGGGCGCTGCCCCTGGACCCCGCCAGCCTCTGGCGCAAGGCTGGACCGTGCGCTTTTTGATCCCCTGGCGGATGATTACCACTTTGTTGTTAAACGGACATTTCAGCTATCTCCCAAGGTTCACGCAGTGCGCAATTGAAAAGCCAAAACAAAGCTTACCCCCTCCCCTCCGGGGAGGGCAGGGGGAGCTGTTAGTTCACACAAAGCCCCGATGGGTGGGGGAATTGGGTGCAGGCGTACACGCCTGCCTGAATATATACTCGCTTTCGGCTCTCATTTTGTCGTCGTCCTGATAGTGCTCGTTCAGACAGGCGGCTGTGTGAAAGCCTGCTCCCTTTGCCGCCCTTATCCCCTGATAAATATCCTCATAAACTATACAGTCTCCCGGCTCCAGCCCAAGCCGCTTTGCAGCTTCGAGATAAACATCCGGGAACCCCTTTCCTCTTTCTACCTCGGCGGTGGTCACAAAGGCCGAGAACATATCATATACCCCCGTCCTTTTGAGCACAGGCTCATAAAGCTCGGCGGAAGACGCCGTTGCAAGCGCCAGGCTTTTGCCGCTTGAATAAAGCGCTTCGAGATATTCCTTGACTCCTTTATATAAAGGTATGGTGTGAGCATAGCGGTAGCGAGCCGACTCGAACCATTCCTTTTTAATGTCCTCAACATCGTCTTCCAGGCCAAAGCGCTCCTTGGTGTATATCGCCGCCTGGTCGAAGTTCATAACGGAAAGCGCCTTCGAGTAGTCCTCGGGGACACTTAGCCCCCTTTTGCCGAGAAAACGCAGATCGACATCTGTCCAGACATCGTTGGACATTATCAGCGTACCGTCCAGATCGAATATATGGCCTTTAAAGGCACTCATTTTACTGTATGGCATTTTGACCCTCCTGTCAGCGCTCATAGGCGCAGGATTTTACTGCTGAAACTAATTATACCACAAGCGCTTCAAATTTGCAAACCCACCGTATTTTTCGGCAACTTTGTCACTTGTGTACAAAAAATTGAACGCTAAAACAGTAAACATTTCGTTGACATTGTGAATGTTTTGTGATAGAATATATTTGTGTTGGTGTTTGTAAAATTATTTATTTATTTGTATATCACACCCGTTTTATGTAGGTAAAATATTATGGAGAAATGGAGTTTTTAGCTTGGTTTTCGCAGATCTGTTTTTCATATATTTCTTTCTTCCCGTTTGTCTGATATGCTATTTTATCACCAAGAGTGCGAAGGTCAGAAATGCAACATTGATAACGTTCTCGCTTATATTCTATGCCTGGGGAGAGCCTGTGTGGGTCTCGATCCTCATAGTGTCTTCGCTGGTGGACTATCTCAACGGATTGGCCATCGATAAATTTCGGGGAAAATGGCAGGCAAAGGCCGCTGTTGTGTGGTCGCTGATCTTTAACCTGGGCATACTTTTCGCATTCAAATATATGGGCTTTATGGTGGAGAATTTCAATGCGCTGACCGGCGCTAAGATACCTGTTCCGCATATTGCGCTGCCTATAGGTATCTCGTTCTATACCTTCCAGACCATATCCTATACTGTGGACTGCTATCGGGACAAGGTAAAGACTCAGCGCAATTTCTTCCGCTTTCTGATGTATGTATCGCTCTTCCCTCAGCTGATAGCCGGACCTATCGTTCGTTACTCGGTGATCGGCGATGAGATAGACAACAGAAAGACTACAGTTAAGGACTTCTCCGACGGTATGTCAAGGCTTATCCTGGGTCTTGCCAAGAAGGTCATCATCGCAAACAATATAAGCACGATAGTTACGTCGCTCTTCGGAGAGGCTTCAAACAAGTACAGCGGAGTATATTCGGTATCCGTTTTCGGCACCTGGTACGGCGCTGTTCTGGTGGGACTGTGGTATTACTTCGACTTTTCGGGATATTCCGATATGGCTATAGGAATGGGAAGGATATTCGGCTTCCACTTTGACGAGAACTTCAAGTATCCTTATATATGCAAGTCCATAACCGAATTCTGGAGACGCTGGCATATCTCGCTTTCCAGCTGGTTCAGGGACTATGTTTACATCCCTATGGGCGGAAACCGAAAGGGCAAGGTAAGACAGTGCGTAAACATCCTTGTGGTCTGGGCGCTCACGGGCTTCTGGCACGGCGCAAGCTGGAACTTTATGATCTGGGGAGCATATTTCGGTGTGCTGCTGCTTATCGAGAAGCTGCTTATTGGAAAATGGCTGAAGAATACGAACGCTGTTATTTCGCACCTTTATGCGGTGGCGCTCGTGGCTGTGGGCTGGGGAATATTCTACTTTGAGAACTTCAAGGCGCTGGGGACCTTCTTCAAGGGACTTGTGGGTCTAAACGGAAACGGGCTTTCGGACCCGATAACAAACAGCCTGTTTATGAACAACATCTGGCTGTTCGCAGCGGCGATCATCTTCTCTACGCCTATACTGCCAAAGATCAGGGCGGCAGCTACAAAGGCGCCGAGCTCGGACTACTTTGTAAGGGTCTGCTCGATGATCTGCAACGTGGCGCTGCTGCTGATAAGCTCGGTGCTGCTGGTGAACACCACGAACAATCCGTTCTTGTATTTCAGATTCTGACGAAAAGAGGTCAGCTTGTCTATGGAAAAAAACAGAGGGAGCAAGGGCTCACCTATGATAGATCCCAGAGCTCTGATGGAGGAATATCAGAGATCGCTGGAAGCGGTGGAATATGACAGCGACGCTGCCAGGACCGAAAGAGCGATACAGATGATAAAGGACAAAAACCGCAGACGAGGCCAGAGCATCTGGACTGAGCAGCCTGTGGTAAAGCCCGAAAAAAGCGTCTGGATGAGCGGCGAACAGCAGCAGCAGCCTGCCCCGGTGAGGACACAGCCGAGAAGAAGGCCTGTCACGGAGCGCAGAGCGCAAAGACCTGTCAGACCTGTCAGAGCCGAGGGTGCGAAGCCTTCGGACGATGTGTTTGCAGGGGTCAGGGTGGCTGCCGACCACAAGGCCGAGCAGGAAAGAGCCGAGAGAGAAAAGCTGGAGCGCCAAAAGGCAGCCCATAGGGTCGAGACCCCGAAGGCGCCTGCAAAGAAGCTTATAGATAAGCCCAAGACAGAGCTCACCCTTGAGGTGACGCCCAAGGGCACTTCCATAAGGAGCGCTTCAAGGCAGACAGTGACGCTGGGCGTTCCTGCCGCCGGGATAAGGCGAGAGGATAAGCCAAAGCCTGCGGCAAGACAGGAGATAAAAGTAGAGATTCCCAAAGCGGCAGCCGAGGAAGAGGCTGTAAAGGCTGCGCCTGTGACCCGCCAGCAGGAGCCTGCTGTTAAGACGGCGCAAGAGGCAGAGCAGGAAAAGCTGAGAGAGGAGTTTCTCCCCTTTGCAGGCTTTGAGGAGCAAGGGGAAGAAGAAGCGGCGGCAAGCGACACTTTACAGAGTGAGCCCGAGCCGCAGACAGAGCTGAGCGACCCTGTGCCTGTGCCTGCTTCCGAGCCGGCGCCAAAGGTTGAGCGTTCACGCATAGAGGTCTCGGAAAAGCAGTTCAAGACCGACCTTGAGAAATATGAAAAGCTCAGGGAAAAGACCATTAAAAAACAGAAGGAAAGAGAAAGGCTCTCGAAGACCGGCAGAAATGACTTTGAGTTCTCCTTTGTCAATGCGGCGGTCTGCCTGACCGTTATGATGACGATAGCGATAGCGCTGGTCGTTATGCACAGAGAGAGCGGCTTTATAAATTCAGAGTTCAGAAACCTTGCGACCTTCCCTAAATTCTCGCTCAGCTCCTGGTTCGACGGGACCTTTGCAAAGGGCGTGACCACCTACTATACGGACACTATCCCCTACCGTGAGGACCTGAAAAAGATGTCAGCCTCGATAACCGACAAGTTCGGCATCAAGAGCGACGATATCAAGGTCAAGGGCAAGATGAAGACCGTAAAGAAGGAAAAGCTGGATGAGGAAAAGGTGGCTACCACCACCACAGTCACCGCCTTTACAGGAAAGGTGACCACCACGACCACCAAAAAGGACGAGACAACGACTACCACCACCACCAAGAAGACCGAGAAGGAAGAGATAGTCGAGGTTCCGGACAACCTGGACGATGTAAACTGGGAGGGCAACGTTATCGTTGTCGGCTCGGGAAAGAACGTAAGAGCGGTGGACGCTTATTACGGCTCCTTTGAGATAGGCGAGCAGTATGCAGAGTGTGTGAACAAGTGGAAGGCTGACCTGGGTGACAGCGTCAATGTTTATAATATGACGATACCTACCGCAGCTGCTTATTACCTGCCGGAGAAATTCAGGGACAACGTTTCCGACCAGAAGGACAACATCACAAACATCTACGCAAACCTCAAGGGCGTTATCGGTGTCGATATATATGATATCCTTGATGACCATAAGAAGGAATATATCTATTCGAGAACAGACCACCACTGGCAGCCTCTGGGCGCTTACTACGCTATGAAGGTGTTCTCGGAGAAGGCCGGGATCGATTTCCCCGAGCTTTCGACCTATGAGGAGTGCAAGATAGAGGACTTCGTGGGAACGATGTACGGCTTCAGCGACTATGAGCCTCAGCTGGCAGAATACCCGGATACGTTCATCTACTACAAGCCCGATAACGAGTATACCGTCAAGTATTATGATACGTCCTTTGAGAACCCTGTGGAGAGCGGATTGTTTTTCGACTTTGCCGAGGGTGTAAACTGCTACTCTGCTATCCTGAATGTGGATGCCGAGATAGCTGAGATAGAAACAGACTGTGACAACGGCCGTGTGCTTGTCATCTTCAAGGACAGCTTCGGAAATGCGACAGTTCCGTTCCTGACCCACGGCTTCTCAAAGATCTATGTCTGCGATTACAGATACTTCGATCTTAACGCAATTGATTTCTGCAAGCAGGTAGGCTGTACCGATCTTTTATTTGCGATGTCCATAACATCTGCGTCAACAGACTTCAAGATCGACCAGCTGAATAATATCAGGATACAGTGATAAATGAGGCTGTTGAAAGAATAGCTTGATGCGAAAAAGAGACCTCACCCCGAAAGGGGTGAGGTCCTTTTTAGCTTAAAGCCGTGCGGCAAGCACTCACTCTTTAACGTTGCCCATTATTATGCCACGGCCGTTGGTGGAGATGTAAACCCTGCCGTAGTGCTTGGGGTCGCCGCTGATGCGCTTGTTCACGTTGCCCCATTTCTGGGTGTCGTCGTTTATGCGCTTCCAGGTCTTGCCCGTGTCGACGGACTGGTAAACACCGTAGCCCTGGCCCTCGACCTCGCCGAGAACATAGAGCGCCATGTGGTCCTGACCCTCGGCAGCCTTTCCAAGCCCCAGAGCATCACAGCTCTTGAGGTCTGACGGGATAGTAACGACCTCGCCCTTGTCGGCATCAAGGTAGTAAACTCCGCCGCCGCCTACCGAGATCCAGACCTCGCCCTCTGTGTCGGGGCAGGCTGTCATTGTGAAGTTCGAGAGCAGGAAGCTTGTCAGCATCGTAAATGTGCGGCCTCTGTCGGTGCTCATATAGAACTTGCCGTCATAGGCAGCATAGAACTTTTCAGGGTTGACCTTGTCGGTCTCGATCATCGCATTTGCGGGTATCCCATCGCAGGGCTCCCATGTCTGGCCGAAGTCGTCCGAAACATAAGCGCCTATGCCCATGGTGCCGCACTGATAGAAGATAGTTTTTCCGTCTGCCGAAAGCTTGGCTGTTCCGCCGGCGGCGCTTTCAACTCCCTCCGGGAGAGTGGGCACCTGTTCCCAGGTGTCGGCAGCGTCGGTGGAATAGTATACCGAGCCCTTGCCCTCGTCTGTGGCTCTGACAACTATATTATAGTCCTGTGATGCGCAGTCGATAGAGGTGGATCTGAAATCTCCGAAATGCTCCTTCGGGCAGACAGTTGCGTCCTGATGCTTGAAGCCGTAAATATCTCCCATTATGGAATACAGGTCGGGCGCGTTCTCGTCAACGGGGTTGGGAGAAACGAAATCAAAGATAGCCGTCTCCTCGACGCCCATAGCCGCAACCTCGATATTGACAGGCTCCGAGTCGATCTTTGAAAGATTTGTCGTGCGGAAGATAGTTGCACCTGTGCCGTACATTATCTCGTCCTGGTTGAAGGGGTTTATCGCAACTCCTGTCATCCACCAGCCGGGTTTGAGCTGGCCCTGCCAGTCGAGCCACTGACAGGAAGAGATGTCCAGGTTATAGTTGTTCACATGGTTCCTTTCGCCGTCAACGATCTCGTCATACCATATACCCGACCAGGTCTGTCCGCCGTCATGAGACACAAACACATTGTCAACTATCGCCCACAGGCAAAGGGTCGTGCAGACGATGGTGTTCGGGTCATTGGGGTCAACGGAGATGCCGTTGTAGCCGCAGGTATAGACACGCTCGGGAGTTATCTCTACCCACTCCCCTGTTTTGAGGTTATACTTCTGAACTGCACCCTGTCCGGCGCCGTTGGGTCCCACCTTATAGGACCAGGTGGTATAGAGCCAGCCGTCGGAAGAGATCTCGCCCTGACAGGGCTTTAGTCTCTGGGTGTCCTTCTTTGTCTCCTCGGCTGTGGGGTTCGGTATCCCTGTCCAGGTCTTGCCAGCGTCGTCCGAGCGGTAAAGATAGTCGCCTTTTGTGTCTGCACAGCCGACGATGATAGTGTTTGTGGGCTTGCCCTTTTCCGAGCTCTGCTTGTCAAAGGCAACAAAGGTAAGGCCTATACGGAATTTGTCCTCCGAGTAGCCGCCTGTCGGCTCAAAGCTTTCGACCTTAGCCCAGCTCCTGCCGTAGTCCTCGGACCTCCAGAGCCCGTCAGTTCTTGTGGAGAAATAAAGGATGGAGTTGTCGTTGGGGTCTACCTGGAGCCTTTCTCCGCAGCCTCGTCCCACCTCGTTTCCGCCGCAGCCGAAAGGAAGCTCGAAGATGCCCCAGTTCTTGCCGTAGTCGTCGGAATAGAGGATAGCGCCGTTGGCATTGGTATAGGTGCCTGCGGCAAGGTAAACACGGTTAGGCTCGACAGGGTCGGTAGCTATGCTCTCGATGCCCATATAGTTCCAGTTGTCGCCGCCGATAAAGTCGGTAATACATTCCCATCTGCCGGTCTCTTTGTTGAGCTTATAAGCGCCTCCGATATCGGTGCGGCAGTAAGCCAGACCCTCTTCTGTGGGGTTATAGATGATATTCGGCACAAAGCCGCCGCCGACTATCTCGACATTCGACCACTCCCAGCCTGTGTCCACCGGCTGTGCGTTATAGTATTCGGTCTTTTCGGTCTTGCTGCTCTTGCTGTCGGCAGAGGACGAGCTGCTGCTCTTGTCGCCGCAGCCGGCCATGGATGCGGCCGCTATAACAGCCGAGCAGCTTAGTGCGATCAGTTTTTTTATCTTCATAAGCCTTTCCTTTCTCCTGGGTTCAAGCCCTTATAAAATGGAGTATCTTCGACGAGAAGTCTCCGCTTATCCCGTCAACTCCCCATATCTTTGCACAGTTTATCCCGGCGTTCATCAGTGCTGCACCGGAGATCTTCCTTTCCGGCTCGCTCTCCTCATAGTAGAAAGCGTCGGGGTCAAGGCCCTTGAGCTTTATGCGTCTCGAGCGCTCGTTGGGTCTTGCCAGCACCTGAACGAATTCAAACAGCGCCTCGCTCTTGTCCTTGGAGACGAACATCCAGGCATCCCAGGTGTTGTCCTCAAACATATTGCCAATGCGGTAGTGGTCTCCTGTTCTCACAAGAGTATTGAACTTGTTGAACTCTGCTATCTGCGCCGGGATAGCGTCCCTGTCCTCCTGCGGTATGCGGGTAACGTCCAACTCATAGCCGAAGGTCCCCACCATAGCAACATGGCCTCTTGTTTTGAACGGTGTGTTCCTGCCGACGGTGTGGTTGGGGCAATCGGAAACGTGAGCGCCCATAGCCGAGCAGGGATAGCACATCGAAGTGCCGTGCTGTATCTTCAGTCTCTCGATAGCGTCGGTGTCATCCGAGCACCATATCTGAGGGCTGTAGTAAAGCATTCCGGGGTCAAACCTTGCGCCGCCCCCCGAGCAGTTTTCCAGCAGGATGTGAGGATAGTCCGTCGTCAGCCTGTTCATAACGTCGTATACGCCCAGCACATATCTGTGCCAGAGCTCACGCTGTCTGTCTGCCGGCAGGAAGTTCGAGCCGGGCTCGGTGAACTGGCGGTTCATATCCCATTTGATATACTCGATATTTGCGCTGTCGAGTATCTTTTTCATCATCGAGTAGATATAGTCTCTGACTTCCTTGTTGGAATAGTCGAGAACATACTGCTCACGGCTCATGGTAAGGGGTCTGCCCTCTATCTGTATAGCCCAATCCGGGTGAGCCTTATAAAGCTCGGAGTCGGGAGATATCATCTCCGGCTCGAACCAGAGCCCGAACTTCATTCCCAGCTTGTTTACCTCGTCGACAAGGTGTTTAAGTCCGCCCTGTATCTTTTTCTCATAAACGAACCAGTCTCCCAGCGAGGAGTTGTCCGAATCCCTGTGGCCGAACCAGCCGTCATCCATTACCAGCATCTCGATGCCCAGCTTCGAGGCTTCCCTTGCTATGGAGATTATCTTCTCGGTATCAAAGTTGAAATAGGTAGCTTCCCAGTTGTTTATAAGTATCGGTCTGCGCTTGTCCTTATACTCTCCCCTGATAAGGTTCTCCCTGTAAAGGTCGTGGAAGGTGCGTGACATTTTTCCGAGCCCCTCGTCAGAGTGTACCATAACGACCTCGGGAGCCGTAAAGGTGTCGCCGGGCTCCAGCAGCCAGGTGAAGTCAAGGGGATTTATTCCCATAAGGAAGCGTGTTTTCTTGTGCTGGGTCACCTCAGCCTGAGCGTAGAAGTTTCCCGAATAAACGAAATTGAAGCCGAAGACCTCTCCCCTGTCCTCGTCGGCGTTATTGTCGCAAAGCGCCACGAACGGGTTGTTCTGGTGAGAGGACTCTCCTTTTATCGAGTCTATCAGCTGTTTTCCGTGGTGGAGACGGCAGCGCTCGACTGCCCTTTCCCTTGCCCAGGAGCCGTTGAGAGTTATCATATCGAATTTGTCCGTGTCAAAGTCCACACAGGCGGACAGCACCCTTGTCAGCTGTATCTTCCTGCTACCCGCATTTGTCACCCTCACCGAACGGGTTATAACATCCAGCTTGTCAAAGGCTGTATACACAAGCACGGCCTCAAGTCCCGAGGGCTTGTCCTCAAGAGTTATCTCCAGCGTTTCACAGCCGCTCTGCTCGGTGGCAAATGTAGCAGGCATCCCCTCTAAAGCGGGCTTGCCCTTATATATCTTATGCGACTTATATCTCAGGTCTGCTGCTGTCATACCCTTGTCGTCGAGTATCTTGAAAGCGGAATCACGGTAGTCGCCGATACCGAAGCAGGAATACTCAAAAGGTGTGGTGTCCAGGAAGGTGGCACGGTCACGGTCGTTCTGCTGAGGGGTCAGGGGGCTCTCGTCGAACCTCAGAAGATATCCAAGATCCTCGTCCGGAACTTTTCTGCCGTAATAAACATGGCAGAGATACCCTTCCTCGGTGTATTTCATCATATAGCTCGTGTCTTTAGCATCGAGCCTGAAGCTTCTTTCTTTTTCATTAAAAACAATGCTCATAAGCCTGCTCCGTTCTTTAAAGATTTGCGGCTGCTGACCGCACACCTACATTATACCAACAATACGAATATTTTTCAAGCGAGTAAAACGTTT
Source organism: uncultured Ruminococcus sp. (assembly GCA_902800795.1). GTDB lineage: Bacteria > Bacillota > Clostridia > Oscillospirales > Ruminococcaceae > Hominimerdicola. The sequence continues at coordinate 32,737 of CADCFQ010000009.1, forward strand.
TCGTAAAAATAAATTCAGAAATGGCGCAAAAAGCGGCATCCGCTCTCCCCTTTCGGAGAAAAGCGATGCCGCTTTCAGTTTAATATTACACAACTTGGGTTCAGAAAGTGTCATTGTAGAAGAACTGTGCCCAGAAATAATAGTCATTTCCGTCCTTGGTCGTCTTGTAGCAGTAAACGCCCATATATTTGACGTCGGGGTTTAAGATGTTCTTTCTGTGTCCCTCGGAGTTCATCCAGGCATTGAACACATCCTTTACATCCCAGTTCGAGTTCATACCGTAAGCAAGGTTCTCACAATAAGCGGTCCAGTCAGGAAGCCCGACCTCCTCAACAACTGTCTCACAGCCGCTGCCGTCAGGTCTTGAATGGATCAGGGTCTCGTTGTTTTCAAAGAACTGCTCGCAGGTCTCCTCTGCTCTTATAGCGCAGGCGTCATCAAGAAGCGCCAGGCCGTAAAGCTCATTGAGTCCGTACTGTTTTCTTACCTCGTTCACCAGCTTCAGCAGCTCCTCGGTGTTCTCGCTTATGCCGACATTCTTGTTGCTCGCCATAGGAGACTCTGTAACGACAGGCTGCTCGGGCGCCTCGGTATACTCCTCCTCCGGCCACTGGTCATACTGTGGAGCAGTAGTCGTGGTGGTAGTAGTGGTGGGCTTTGCGGTAGTGGTCTCCTTGTCCTTCGGGTCGGCCTCTTTTTTCTTTGTGGTGGTGGTCGTCGTTGTTGCGGTAGAGATATCATTAGCGCCAGGCGGCACCATATTCTGACCGTTTACAATGATATGGTCGTTTGCAACATCTATGTACTTACCATTTATTACCACAGAAAGGACCAGCTCGTCAGCGGAATTGACTATCCATATACCCTTGCTCTGAGCCTCCAGCGAATAGGAAACGCCGTTGTCATCGGTGATGGAGGCCTTATCTACCTTTTTGCCATCTTCCTTTATAATGAACTTGTTCTTGCCTATACATTCTATAACTACACCGTCATAAATGGCAAAGCTGTGGAAGCTGTTGTCGTAATACTCCACCCTTGTCCCTGCAAAGAAAACGGAGTTATCTATTATCCACACCGAATTGCCCTTATATGAGAACTCATATATCTCCTGCTCGCCCAGCATACAGCGGATGCCGTTCTTGTCGGTGATGATCGTAACGCTGTCGCCCTGGTCATCGGTAAGGGTCAGGCTCTTGACCGCCTTCTTGCTGCTGTTCATTATAGTATAGGTGCCGTCCTTGTTTGCAAACAGCACATAGCCGCCGTCAAATTCAATGCTTCGGCAATGGACCGGAGATTTGACCTCGGTGCGGCTGTCGGTGGCAGCTGTTGTAACAGCCGGAGCCGGGATGGCCTTGGTGGTAGTTGTTATACCTGTAACGGGAGCGGAAAGGCTGGCTATCCTGCTGCTTTTCTTCTCCCCGAGCTCGCCGCAGGAGCCCAGAGCTGACGCAGCCATAACGCAGCACAATATCAGGACACTCTTTTTCAAAGCCTTCGCCTCCTTACCACAATAGTATAGATACATAGTAATAATAACATATCTTTCTCCAAGAGTCAATGACTATATTGTGAATTTTCACCAACTGCCTGCCCTTGTTCACTTTGCGGTATCGTGATTATGTACTCTATATACCCCTCGTGGTTGATTCGCTTCGTGCTTGCGTCAACGCCTGCCAGCTTCATAACGCTGACCGCTTTGTTCACTGTGTTGAAGAAAAGCCGGACGTCCTTGAGCATGACTGCCCTTTTCTGATATTTCAGCTTCACCGCTGTGTCCTCCAGAAGTCTTGCGATATGCTTTTCCAATCTATCAACTGTCCAGCAGTTCTGTATCGCCTTGTCGAGGGTCTCGCTTCTCTGCTGCTTGTCGTTCAGCCGCAGCAGGGCTCTTGCGTGGCGCTCTGAAAGGCCGGCTTCGGCTATCATCCTGCGCTCATCCTCGTCAAAGCGCAAAAGCCTAAGTTTGTTTGCCACCGCTGACTGCGACATCCCCAGCCTGAGCGCCAGGCTTTCCTGGGTCAGGTCAAAGCGCTCTATCAGTTTTGAAAAAGCCTCCGCCTGTTCAAAGAATGTCAGGTCGCTTCGCTGGATGTTCTCGATCAGCCCCATTACAGCAGTGCGCTCGTCGCTCCCCTGCACCAGGATGCACGGCACGCTCCTTAGCCCTGCCAGCTTTGCGGCCCGAAGCCTTCGCTCCCCCGAGACCAGCTCGAACCTTTCTCCTATGCGCCTGACAGTCAGCGGTGTTATCAGCCCGTCCTGCGAGATGCTCTTTGCCAGCCCCGTCAGCTCGCTTGGCTTGAACTGCCGTCTTGCCTGCGCCGGCGACGGGTCGATCTCCGTTATGCCCACATTTATGATCTTGCCCAGTATCTCGTAGGTCTGACTTCCCTGCTCCGGCTCCGGCGGATCCTGGATATCGAACGCCCGGGTCAAGACCTTTGGTAATATTCCCATGCTTTCAGCCTCCTTTTTATTGAGCATAACACTTCCGCCGGCGGTTTGCCATAGGTGTATGCGATGTTTTTGCCGACAAGATAAGTGTGACTTTGAGGTTTTGTTCATGGCTCCCCTCTTGTTCGCCCTCTTTCTTTCCGTGGGTCGTCGCCTTGTGTTCCATGTGGAACATTTTTGTGTTAAAAGCTTTACTTTTGTAAGACTCTGTGATATAATTGTTTTTGGACACGAAAAACAACGAAGGGAGAAACACGATGGGAAGAGTCATAGCTGTTTCCAATCAGAAAGGCGGAGTCGGAAAATCCACAACGGTGGTGAATCTTGCGGCTGTCTTCGGCGCAAGGGGCTCGAAGGTCCTGATCGTCGATTTTGATCCGCAGGGCAACACGACTACCAGCCTTGGGATTAAGAAAAAAAGCATTAGATATACGGTCTACGATGTCCTCATGGGCGACTGCACAGCTTTCGAGGCTGTTGTGGCATCTTCCTGCCGGGGCGTATCGCTGATACCGACGACCCAGGAGCTCTCGGGAGCCTCTGTTGAGCTTGTGGGGATGAAGGACCGTGCAATGAAGCTGCGTGCAGCTCTTGAGGATGCGAGAGAGTTTTACGACTACATCCTTATAGACTGTCCGCCGACGCTGGATATGCTCACGATCAATGCGCTGGTGGCTGCGGACTCGGTCATAATTCCTATGCAGTGCGAGTTTTTGTCGCTGGAAGGCCTGGTGGAGCTTAATAACACGATCGAGCGCATACGTTCCACATGGAACAAGGACCTCGTCATTGAGGGCATACTGTTTACCATGTGCGTTGACCGCTACAAGATCACGCAGCAGATCATTCACGAGGTCAAGAAGCATTTTCCAAAGCAGGTCTTCGAGACAACGATACCGAGAAATGTCGCCCTGTCGGAAGCTCCCAGCTTCGGACAGCCTGTGATATACTATGATAAGAAAGCCAAGGGCTCCAAAGCTTACGAAGCCCTGGCTAAGGAGATCATAAGAAAGAACAAGAGCGTTCCACGTGGAACGAACAGCGGGGAGGAGAAAAGATGAAGAAGAAAAACCGACTTGACAGGGGACTTGACTCTCTGTTTTCAGATAACTTCCATGAGCCGGAACAGCAGCAGGAAGAGGCTGTCGGCTCGGTAAGCGAGATAAGGATATCGCTGATAGAGCCCAACAAGCAGCAGCCCAGAACCAACTTTGATGAGGAAAAGCTGGCGGTGCTGGCGCAGAACATAAAGGAAAACGGTGTTTTGCAGCCCATACTCGTAAGACCCATAGGACAGGGTTCCTATCAGATAGTTGCCGGCGAGCGGCGCTGGAGAGCGGCAAGGATAGCAGGCCTCACCGAGATGCCTTGCTATGTGAGGGAGCTGGATGACGCAAAGACCGCACAGGTGGCGCTTATCGAGAACCTCCAGAGAGAGGACCTGTCACCGATAGAGGAAGCCAAGGCCTACAGGAAGCTGATCGACGATTTCAGCATGACACAGGAGCAGGTGGCTAAGGCGGTAGGCAAGTCCAGACCGGCGGTGGCGAACACGTTAAGGCTCCTGGGGCTGCCGAAGGACGTACAGAATATGGTGGACAGCGGCAGGCTTTCCGAAGGTCACGCTAAGGTGCTGGCCGGGATAACCGACAACTCGGTGCTGATAGTCACGGCCGAGGAGTGTGCGGCAAACGGCTGGTCGGTAAGGCAGCTGGAAAGGGAAGTCAAGGCTGCGAACGAGAGGGCAGAGAAGGGCGAAAGGATATCCCGTGAGCACTCGGTGAAAAAGCCTGTGCCCTTTTTAAAGGAGTTTGAAGCGTCGGTCAAGGACAATTCTTCTGTTTTGGCGCAGACAAAAAGCTATCCCGACGGTTCGGCAGCGGTAACGCTGAAGATCCCAAAGGACTCCGATCTCGAGGGGATGCTCACTAAGATAGCGCAGATACTTGCAGAGTATTAACAGACAGTTTATTGACAAAAATAAGAAACGGTGCTATTCTATTTAATGTAGTTTATTTTTTATTATAAAGGAGTAATAATATGCTGGATATCAAGCTGATAAGAACTAATCCCGATCTTGTCAAGGAGAACATCAAGAAGAAGTTCCAGGACGAAAAGATCAAGCTCGTAGACGAGGTCATCGAGCTGGACAAGGAATACAGAGCAGCACAGACCAAGGCTGACGAGCTGAGAAATAAGAGAAAGACAGCCTCCAAGCAGATCGGTGCGCTTATGGGCAAGGGCCAGAAGGAAGAGGCCGAGAAGATGAAGGCCGAGGTCGCAGGCATCGGCGGCGAGCTGGAGGCTCTGGAGAAGAAGGAGGACGAGCTCAAGGCAGCTGTAAGAGAGAGGATGCTCGTTATCCCGAACATCATCGACGAGAGCGTTCCCATAGGCAAGGACGACAGCGAGAATGTTGAGCTCGAGCGTTTCGGCGAGCCTGTTGTTCCGGATTTTGAGGTCCCTTACCATGTGGATATAATGGAGAGCTTCGGCGGCATTGACCTTGACAGCGCCAGAAAGACTTCGGGAAACGGCTTCTACTATCTCTGCGGAGATATCGCAAGACTTCATTCTGCTATACTTTCTTATGCAAGAGACTTTATGATCGACAGGGGATTTACCTATTATATCCCGCCCTTTATGATAAGGTCGAACGTCGTTACCGGCGTTATGAGCTTTGCCGAGATGGAAGGCATGATGTATAAGATCGAGGGCGAGGACCTTTATCTTATCGGAACATCCGAGCACTCCATGATAGGAAAGTTCATCGATACTATAGTTCCCGAGGAGGAGCTGCCCAAGACCCTCACAAGCTATTCGCCCTGCTTCAGAAAGGAAGTCGGCGCTCACGGCATCGAGGAGAGGGGAGTTTACAGGATACACCAGTTCGAGAAGCAGGAAATGATCGTTGTCTGCAAGCCCGAGGATTCAAAGACCTGGTATGACAAGCTGTGGCAGAACACTGTGGATTTCTTCCGCTCAATGGATATCCCTGTAAGAACTCTTGAGTGCTGCTCGGGAGACCTTGCAGACCTGAAGGTAAAGAGCTGTGACGTTGAGGCATGGAGCCCCAGACAGAAGAAGTATTTCGAGGTAGGTTCCTGCTCGAACCTGGGCGATGCACAGGCAAGAAGACTGGGTATCAGGATAAAGGGTGCGGACGGCCAGAAGTATTTCGCACACACTCTTAACAACACCGTTGTTGCTCCGCCGAGAATGCTCATCGCATTCCTCGAGAACAACCTCAATGCGGACGGCACAGTAAATATTCCCGAGCCCCTCAGAATGTACATGGGCGGCAAGGACAAGATAACAAAGTAAGCACAGTTCGGGGGAGACCTTAAAAAGGCCGTCCCCCGAATAGTTTTGGAGCAGGAGATAAAATGTCAAATAATGGAAAGAAAGAATTTGTCTCGGGCATAAAAGACTCGGTACCGATAGCGCTTGGCTATCTGTCGGTGTCCTTCGGCTTCGGGATAATGGCGGTGTCTTCGGGACTGCCGCTGTTTCAGGCTGTGCTCATTTCTATGACCTGCCTTACCTCGGCGGGTCAGGTGGCAGGCCTTACGGTCATCACCACCGGTGGAACGCTTCTTGAAATGGCCATAGCCCAGTTTATAATAAACCTGCGCTACTCCCTTATGAGCATCTCGCTTTCGCAGAAGCTGGACGGATCGTTTGGGCTCAAAGACAGGCTTATCAGCTCTTTCGGTATGACGGACGAGATATTTGCGGTGGCATCGGGCAGGAGCAGGGAAGTGTCGAAGCACTATCTTTACGGGCTTATAGTTATGCCCTATATAGCCTGGGCGCTGGGAACGCTGCTGGGTGCGGCGGCCGGAGAGATACTTCCGGATATGCTCAAAGCAGCTCTCGGGATAGCTATCTACGGAATGTTCACCGCTATCTTTGTGCCTGCCGCAAGAAAGGCGGTGGGGGTGCTTGCTGTCGTTCTTCTGGCGGCAGGGCTTAGCTGTGTGATAAAGTATGTGCCTCTTTTCAAGGGCGTGTCTTCGGGCTTTTCGATAATAATCTGCACAGTGGCGGCGGCGCTTTTCGGGGCGCTGGTGTTCCCGGCTAAGAAAGAGGAGGAGAGCGCACAATGAGGTTTTATCTTCTTCTTGCAGTTATGGCCGGAGTGACCTATCTTGTCAGGATGGTGCCCTTTGCGGCGTTTCGCAAAAAAATAAGCTCCGCCTTTGTCCAGAGCTTTCTTTACTATGTTCCCTATGCGGTGCTGGGTGCGATGACTGTTCCGGCGGTGTTTTATTCCACCGGCAGTGCGGTCTCTTCGGCAGTAGGCTTTGTGTGCTGTCTTGTGCCGGCCTTTATGGGAAAGAGCCTTATCGCAGTTGCGCTGACAGCCAGCGGAGCCGCCTTTGCGGCCGAGGGCATTATGGCGCTGATAAAATAAAACGAAAGGGAAGAGCATGAGTATAAAAAAAGCTGCGGCGGCTCTCAGAAAAAGCAATAAAACAAGCGGTATACCTTATTAGTGGTATACCGCTTTGTGTTTTAAAAATATCAGGAGTCTTATCTTATCAGAGCTTTGAATAGCCGAAGCTGTTTACCAGAGCATCGACCTTTTTGCCGGCCTTGCACATAGGACACTCGGCAGGAAGATATGTGGAATAAGCAGGGAGGTCAGTTCCCTTGAAGATGGAGTGTACTCCGATGCCGTTGGACTCATCGATAGCCGAGAAGATAGCGCCGATAGCCACAAGCTTGCCGCTGTAGTACTGCAAACAATCAACAGCTCTGTTTATGGACTTACCGGTGGAAGCCGACGAGATGAGCAGCAGAACATTTTTGTTCCATATCTTCTTCTGGTTGTTGTCTCTGAATATCATCTGATTGTTAGCGTTGAGCTCGGGTGTTATTACCGAGATATCAGAGCCTGCGTTTATTCCGCCCGAGGACAGGCTCTCTGCAAGGAAGGCTCCGAGTATCTCTGTTCCCTCAAGGCATATTATAGTCTCGATATGGGTCGAGGAGTAGCTTGCCGCAAGGTCCTTGGCTGCCTCTCTTGCCATTTTGCAGCTGGTCTTGATAGATGTCATATCTACATAGTGATTGACGTGTGAATGGTTGGTCGCAAAATGTCCCGGGATAACTCCTATAGATATCTTGCTGTTTGAACGGGATTCTATGATCTGCTGACGCTCTTCCATTTATTATTCCTCCTTGTGGATATTGATTTTGATAACAGCCAAACTGTTTGTTAACATTGTATATTATAACATATATAGGTCTATAAATCAATAGTGTTTTGTTTAAAATTTCACAGTTTTTTCATATTATACAAAAACGCAGGCCCTCCTTTGTTTAATATGTCTTGTTTGGAGCAGGAGTATTTGTTGAAAATTGAGGTTGTAAATGTGGAATATTTTATGTATAATGAAAGGTATAGAAATGTGCCCGGAGGCACTGATAAAGGCTTTGGCCGAAAGAAGGGAATGAGGGTATGTTCAGACGTATTACAGCGATAGTTTTTTGCAGCGTTCTGATGCTTCTGGCGTTCCCTGTGTGCTGTCTGGCCGCCGGAGCCGAAAGCTTTGATGAGAGCAGCGAGGCTGCGGTGATGAGCACATCCGAGAGCAGCGAGGCAGAAAAGGAAAAAGGCGACAACAGCCGGATGATATATCTGAGCATCGGCGCCGGGATAGTTATCGTTGCTGTAACGATCGGTGTTATCGCATCGAGAGATGCTTAACAGAGGTTATATTTTGAAAGGACTGGTAAACAGTGAGGAGAGGAAAGATCTTCAAGGCCGTGCTCAGCGGCATCGTTTGTGCGGCTATGTCTGTGTCGGCGCTTGCGCAGGCAGTGACAGCACAGACTTATCTTTCGGGAACAAAGCTTGAGAACGCAGACACCCAGGACATCCTGGCCGATATGGGCATAGGCTGGAACCTGGGAAACACCCTTGACGCAACAGGCGGCTCGGGGGTGGGTTCAGAGACGTCCTGGGGCTGCCCTAAGACCACACAGGCGCTTATCTCGAAAGTGAAGGCGCTGGGCTTCAACACGGTGAGGATACCCGTTTCGTGGGTAAACCATACAACAGGCTCGAATTACACTATCGACTCTGAGTGGATGGACAGGGTCCAGGAGGTAGTTGACTACTGCTATAATGAGGATATGTATGTTATCCTGAATATCCACCATGATAACAAGGAGAAGCTCGATTCGACGAACAGGGGCTATTCAACAGATTCGACCTATAAGGCAACTTCCGAGAGGTTTGTAAAGAAGGTCTGGTCACAGATCGCAGACAGGTTCGAGGACTATGACTATCACCTTATCTTTGAGACCCTTAACGAACCAAGGCGTATAGGCTATTATGGTTCCGGCGGACAGAGCGAGTGGTGGTTCCCTGTGAACAGCCCTGACTCCAATATCCAGGATTCTATCTCCGTTATAAACACCCTTAATCAGGATGCGGTGGATACTATCCGTTCAAAGGACGGCTACAACAAGGGCAGACTTATAATGTGCCCGGGCTATGCGGCATCGCTTGACGGAGCAGTGACATCATATTTCCAGCTCCCGACAGATATCGACGGCAACACCAACAGGCTGGTGGTCTCGGTCCACGGCTATGTTCCTTATAACTTTGCTATGAATGTGGGAGGCGGAAGCACCGACACATACAGCTCCTCGATAAAGAGCGAGCTCAACAGCATAATGAACACGATAAAGACCAATTTCATCAACAATGGAATCCCCGTTGTTATGGGTGAGTTCGGTGCCACAGCCTATAAGCCTGTTGAGCAGCGCAAGCTCTGGGCGACAGATTATGCGACCATTGCAAGCTCGATGAATATGCCTATCGTCCTCTGGGACAACAATGCTTTCAACAAGTATGACGATAGCGGCAACCCGAACAGCGAGTGCCACGGATATATCAACAGGGACAATAACAATTCCGTTTCCAGCGAGCAGCAGTCAGTCATCGACAACCTGGTGGCTCCCTACAAGGCTCTTGAAGAAGAAAGGGCAGCCGCTATGGGCAGCGTATTCACAATTGGCGCAGGCTTCATAGGCGCCTCTACCTCTCAGGTCGCAGGCAGCGTGACCGTAACGGTCAAGAATTCAGGCGGGGAGACTATCGGCGTGTTTGAAGCTCAGGACGGCTCAGCCGAGATAGAGGGACAGTTCCCTGACGGAGAATACACCTTTACCTTTGCGGCAAACTACTGCGCTGAGAAGACGGTGACAGTAACCATTTCAGGCGGTCAGCCCGTGAGCGCTGTCAGCGAGGATATAGCTCTTCTTGGCGATGTGAACAACAACGGCAATATCGATACCGATGATATCACGCTGATAAAGAAGCATCTCAAGAAGACCAAGAGCCTGTCTGGTTATCAGATCAAGTGTGCGGACGCAAATTCCGATGGAAGCGTGGACACACAGGATATCACAGCGATAAAGGCTCACCTCAAGGGGACCGCAAGGCTGTTCTGATTTTATAAAGTTTAAAAAAATGAAACAAGACTCCGCAGGACAAAGTGTTCTGCGGAGCTTTTTTGTGCGCCTGACAGGCAGGGGAGAGGAAAGGCCGGTGTGAACAAAATGTTAAATTTTCGGGGAATACGATTACATTCAAATTTTAAACGTTTTCAAGGGTTTTAGGGGGCTTGCAAAAAAAATAAAAGTGTGTTTTAATATAAGAGACAGAAAAAGCGATAACGGACTGAACGAAAAAATGAGTCCGGCTGTCAGAAATAATGAAAGGTGGATCATACTATGAGTGTAAAGATCGTAAACGGCCAGTCTATCCCGAATATGCCCTGGCAGGACAAGCCCGCAGGCTGCAATGAGGTCATCTGGAGACACACAGAGAACCCCATAATCCCAAGAAACCAGCTCCCCACATCCAACTCTATCTTCAACAGCGCAGTTGTTCCCTTTGAGGGCAAGTTCGCAGGCGTGTTCAGAGTTGACGACAAGGAAAGAAACATGGCTCTGCACGCAGGCTTCTCGGATGACGGTATCCATTGGAACATCAACCCCAGCAGGATCCTTTTCGAGCAGGCTGACAAGGCAACAGAAGAGGTAAACCAGTGGGGCTACGGCTATGACCCCAGAGTTTGCTGGATCGAGGACAGATATTGGGTAACATGGTGCAACGCTTACGGCTGGAAGCCCACTATCGGCGTTGGCTATACCTTTGATTTCAAGACCTTCTATCAGTGCGAGAACGCATTCCTTCCCTTCAACAGAAACGGCGTTCTGTTCCCCAGAAAGGTAAACGACAAGTATCTTATGTTCTCCCGTCCTTCTGACAGCGGCCATACACCCTTTGGTGATATGTATATCTCGCAGTCTCCCGATATGAAGTACTGGGGCGAGCACAGACACGTTATGGGACCCCTCAGAGCATGGGAGTCCAAGAAGATAGGCGCAGGCCCGATCCCGATCGAGACAGACGAGGGCTGGCTGTGCTTCTATCACGGTGTTCTTGAGAGCTGCAACGGCTTTGTATACAGCTTCTCGGCTTGCATCCTTGACAAGGACGAGCCCTGGAAGGTGAAGTACAGATGTGCAGAGTATCTCATCAATCCTCGTGAGGTATATGAGTGCGTAGGCGACGTTCAGAACGTTACCTTCCCCTGCGCTACTCTCTGCGACGCAGACACCGGCAGGATCGCTATCTACTACGGCTGTGCAGACACCTGCGTAGCACTTGCATACACAACTGTTGACGCTGTTATGGAGTATGTAAAGAGCCATTCTTCTATCTGAGAAGCATCGGTAAATACCTACATATAAAGAGAGCCGCACTCCAATAGGGGTGCGGTTTTCTTTTGGGGTGTTTCTATATGAGAAAGTCGCTGCTTCACGAGCAGCGACTCCGCTAAACAATTCAAGTTCACATCAGATCCTTGAGCAGGATGTAGACTCCCAGCAGGATAAGCACCGTTCCGCCTGTGAGCTCTGCCTTGGTCTTGAAGGACGCTCCAAACCGGTTGCCGATAGCGACACCCACAAAGCTTATGATGAACGTGACAATTCCTATCACCCCTATCGCAAAGGGGATGTTCACCTTGAAAAACGAAAGGGTCACGCCCGCCGCAAGGGCGTCGATGCTGGTGGCTATGGCCAGCATGAACAGCTCCTTTATATCAAGCTTCGGCTCCTCCTCCCGGGAGACTGTCTCATTTCGCTCTTTGATCGCCTCATACACCGTCTTGCCGCCGATAAAGCCCAGAAGCACGAAAGCTATCCAGTGGTCGTAAGCTTCTATCGCCTTTGCAAACTGCTTGCCCAAAAACCACCCGATAAGCGGCATCAGCGCCTGAAAACCGCCGAAAAACAAGGCTATTATCGTAGTGTGCAGATAGTTTATCTTTCTCATTTTCAGCCCCTTGCAAACGGACACCGCAAAAGCATCCATAGCAAGTCCCACTGCCAGAAGCAGAATGGCGAAAAATGTCATTGATCATCAACTCCGTCGCTTTCCTCGAAGAGAAAGCCGTTTTCTCTCAAAAGAGCCACCGCCGCCTTGTGGTTCAGCCCTTTAACGATATGCTTGTTGGCCTTATCGTTGTTAGTATAAACCGTAACGGTGCAGCTGCCTCCGATGCGCTGGAAGGGGTGTCTCGAGACCTCGACCTTGGCTATCTTGTGAACAGGGGCTGTCACCTTGTGGAACTTATACCAGCTGCAAAAGCCCATAGAGCAGAACCCGTCCTCAAACCCCATAAAGGTACACCTTGAAGCCGCCGCCTTGACTATCGTCAGCCATACCATAGGGATAGTCAGGATAACTGCTGTCATAACTATCTCTCTGTGCCAGCTGGGGAAATAGGGATAAGCTATCCTTGCGGCTATCCCCGGAACAAAGGAGCACAGAAACGGCAGCAGCATAAACAGCGGAATAGCCAGCTTGTCACTGGTGTCTATGCTTCCCCTCACAGGCGGGAACTTAGGCAGCAGCTGCTTCATAGACTCATCTATTCGGCTGTTGGTGGTAATAGGTATTATCGCCGATATCTCACGGTGCCTTTTGCCGTAGCCCGAGCAGCCCACCTCAACGGTGGTGACCTTGAACAGCTTCATAAGCAGGGACTGGCGGTAATCAATATAGTTTATGCGCCGCTTTCTGAGAACATGACGTCTTTTTGCGCCCTTGCCGCTTCGGATAACGAAAAGCCCCGAAGCCTTGGTGCAGGAAAAATTCCAGTGGCGCATAAGGTTTGCCACGAAGGAGACCAGCCACAGCCCGAAGATGAGCGTAGCGCCTGCCAGGATGTAAGCCGGTATCACTTCTATTATCGGGGTGGCTTCTATCCTTTCGTTTACCTCCCTCAGAAGCCTGATCTGGACCTCACGGCCCATTATCCTGTAGGCCTGGAAGATGACGCCGACCACGACCAGCATACCCGAAAGGGTGGAGGAGAAAAGGAAGGAAAATGCCAGCAGGTCTTTTTTTCGTGACCGGTAGACATATTTTTTCTTGTCCTTGGCCACGGCGGTTATGCTGTGATAAAGCTCGAAGGCTTGCTTTCTGTTCAGGTTGAAGGATATGGTGGAGCGCCGGTTCGAGGCGGTGCCCGTGTCGATGTAAATGGTGCAGGAGTGGATCAGCCTGTCGAGATAGCCCTGGTTGAGGGAAAAGGCCGATATCTCGGAAAAGCGCACATGGGTGGAGCGCAGCCCGAAGAACCCTGTGTGAACTGTCACCGACTCTTTGTCGTAGTAATAGTATACCGAGAGCCAGCGCAAAAAAGAATAGCCGAAGATGATGACGAGCACCAGGATCTCCAGCCAGTGTGAGCGGATCCAGCTTTGAAAATCAAATCTGACGGCGATAAGATACTTTGCCAGAGGCAGCGCCAGCAGCCATAGCTGCTTGGTGGCATAGGACAGTATCCTTATGGGGTGCTGCCGCCTTTTGAAAAAGGCTCTTATCCTGCCGGTGGTCTTCTCGTTATTTTCCATCAGCGCCCTCCTCTGTGACTGCGAAGGTGCCGGTAGACGAGCGCTTTCTTATCTCGTTGTTGATTATATCCGTTATCTCCCTGGCGTCACGCCGGTTGATAAAGGATATGATTATATTTGTGCCCTGGGCATTCAGGACAACGATGTTGAACCCGAACAGATTGCCGAAGGGGACGAGGATAGTCGTTACCGATTTGACCGAGGTAACAGGCATCAGCTGTTTGACAGTTACCAGAACGCCGGTGCTTATGGTCACCGCCTTCGGGGTAACGGTGTAGTAGGTGTTGAAATAATAGGCAGGCAGAATGATGAAAACCGTCATCACTCCGAATATGATTATCGGGATACGGATATATACCAGCGAGAACGGCAGATACTCCTCGGTGTAATCCACCACCTTGTAAAGCACACGGAACAAGACCCCCACTATCACCATCGTGATAAGTACAGGCAGCTTCGCCGGCTTGTATTTCTTCATCATCCTCACCTCCCTTTGACCCGAGCGCTTTCGGGGGAGACCCTTTTGAAAAAGGGTCCTCCCCCGTACCCCCTCCCTAAAACTTCTATGTCTTTCCGGCAGGGGGCTGCTTATATCATTAAAAAAGACTAAGAAATGTCCGATCGCTTGCTTTATAAACGCTGCTGCCCCCTGCCGGAAAGATCTAAAAAGTCTTTGGAAAAGGGTTTGGGAAAGAACCTTTCTTCAGAAAGGTTTTTCCCAACAGCGTGTGTGATCAAAGCTCGGCTTCTGCGTGGCGTGTGACGTGGCAGCCCACGTTTACCGAAACGGGCAGCCCGGCGATATGGGTGGGCGCCTGTTCGATATTCACAGCCAGACAGGTCTGGGTGCCGCCGAAGCCCTGGGGGCCGATGCCGAGGGCATTTATCTTATCGAGCATTTTCTGTTCGAGCTCACGGTAAAGGGGCTTTGGGTTGCGCTGGCTGACATTTCGGCAGAGCGCTTTTTTAGCCAGATAAGCACATTTTTCAAAATCGCCGCCGATACCTACGCCGATGACTATAGGCGGACAGGGGTTCGAGCCTGCTGTGGCGCAGACAGACACCACCCAGTCAACTATCTCGTCGTGGGTGACAGAGGGGGTCATCATTTTCAGCTGGGACATATTCTCGCTGCCGAAGCCCTTGGGCGAGACCATTATCTTCACCCTGTCTCCCTCTGTTATTTTAAGGTGAACGACAGGGGGCGTGTTGTCTCCGGAGTTGACTCTCTCCAGCGGGTCGGAAACTATCGAGCAGCGCAGCCTGCCCTCGGTATAGCCTCTGGACACGCCCTTGTTTATAGCCTCATTCAGAGAGCCTCCCACAAAGTGGACATCCTGACCCACCTCCATAAAGATGACCGCCATCCCTGTATCCTGACAGATAGGGATATTTTCATTTCTTGCGGTCTCGATATTTGCCTTTATATCGTCAAAAACGTTCCTGCCTACGGGAGACTGCTCCTTTTCGCTGTTTTGATAGATACATTTTTCCATATCCCCCGGCAGCTCAAGGTTTGCCTTTATACAAAGCTCTCTTACTGTCTCCTCCACCTTTGAAACGTCTATCTCTCTCATTCTGATATTTCTTCCTTTCCTTCGTCAGATTCTTTTTCAATATCCTCACAAACGCCGAACACCTCGGCGTCCTTAAGCTTTATTATCTTGACCGGGTCGAGCAGCAGTATGTGCTCGCCGTCAATAATAAGCTCGCCCTTTAAAAACCTTGCGGCGGCTTCTTCGTTGAGCTCGGCCGCGGGCATTATTTCCCGGTCGCTAAGCTCGGTAAAGCTGGAAACGCTGTCGCAAAGCAGCCCCACACGCTTGTTTTCGTTCTCGGTGATGATAATGCACCACCTGTCAGACAGGGGCGCATCCTCGAAATGGAAGCGCCGCCTGAGACTGATGATGGGTATCACCGAGCCCTCATAGGCGATGGTCCCCAGTATGTAATCCGGGAAATCCGGCAGGGGAGACGGCTCCTCGGCAGCAATTATCTGTAGTATATCCGAAAACGCCAGCGAAAACTGCCGCTTATCGACATTGAACAGTAAATATTTTTCTACAGCCATATACACTTACCTCTTTTTCTTTTTACAGGCCGTTGCTTATCTTTCTCGAAAGCCTTATCAGCTCGTCCGCCATACATTCAAGGGGTACCTGTTTTTTAACGGCGCCGTTCTCAAAGGCGGCTCGTGGCATCCCGTATACCACAGAAGTGGCTTCGTTCTGACCGATATTATATGCGCCCATGCGCTTCATATTGAGCATACCCTTTGCGCCGTCGCTGCCCATACCTGTAAGGATAACGCCGATAGCGTTCTGCTTTGCGGTATAAGCCACGCTGTCAAAGAACACGTCAACGGAAGGGCAGTGGCCCGACACCCTGACGCCTGCTTCCGAGGTGACAAAGTAGCCTTTCTTGTCCTTGAAAAGACGCAGGTGCTTGCCGCCTGCGGCGATAACTATCTGGTTGGGTCTCATATAAAGTCCGCTGGAAGCTTCCACTACCTCATAGTCTGTAAGGTCATTGAGCTGTGAAGCATAGATAGCGGTATACTTATCCGGCATATGAAGGACAGCCGCCATAGGCGGTATATCGCCCTTTAAGTGTTTGATTATCTCTCTGAGGGCTTCGGTGCTCCCTGTCGAGCCGCCAACGGCTATCACAGCTGATGCGTTGACAGTTGGCCTTGCCACCAGCGAGCGGCGCTCGACGGCGTTTCGCTCAACGCTTGCCATAAGGTTCTTTGTAAAAGCTCTGGGGTTATCGGGGCTCTTGGTCAGGACATCCATAGCTCCCGATTGGAGCATAGTGTATTTTATATTGGCTCTCGAAGTACATACCACAACAGGCACCGAGTACCTTGGGACAAGCTGTATAAGGTAGTCGGCGGATGCCATTTTGCTGTCGGCATCCAGCAGGATGTAAGCCGGAGATATCTGCTTTGCGCTTTTTCTGCCGTCCTTCAAAAGACAGGCCGAGGCCGCATATTTGCCTGCGCTGTTTTCGCCGATAATGCGCAGCACCTGGGCGGTAAAGGACTCACTGTCGGAAATAACAAGAATTTTTACGCTCATCCGTGTGCCTCCTTCCGGTAAATGGCAGGCTCCTGCTTGATATAGGGCATATCCTCGGGAGCAGACTCAGCATGGCCGATATAAAGATAGCCGTCAGGGTTGGTAGCCTTATAGAATTTCTTGCAAAGAGTGGACTTGGTCTCTTCGTCAAAATATATCATAACGTTGCGGCACAATATCAGGTCAAAGGTCTTCTTGAACTTGATAGGGTCCATAAGGTTGTGATAGCGAAACTCCACCTGTCTGCGGATCGAGTCATTGACCTGATAGAGCCCGCTGCCCAGGGACTTGAAATAGATCGCTCTCCACCTTGCGGGTATGCGCTCCATTGACTGTTCGGTGTAAACACCGTTTTTAGCGGCTCTCAGAGCATTGTAGGAGATATCCGTTGCCAGTATCTTCAAATTCCAGCCGTATTTTTTCGAGCCGAAATACTCATCCATACACATCTGAAGGTTATAGGGCTCGTTTCCGAAGGAACAGCCTGCGCTCCAGATACAGATATCGTGGTTTCTTATATTCTTTTCGGCATAGGGCAAAAACACGTTCACAAAATGCTCGTAGTGCTTGTGCTCACGCATAAAGTAGGTATAGTTGGTAGTCAGCCTGTTGATAAGGTTGGCTATCTCGTTGCCCATATAGTCATTATAAAGGGTAGGCAGATATTCCTCAAAGCTGCAATAGCCGCTGTCCATTATGTAGTTGCTGAGCCTGCTCTCGATAAGAACTTTCTTCTCGGAGAGATCCAGACCGTAGTTTTTCTTTATAAAAGTTGTCAGCTTTTCAAAATCTTCCTGAGAGATGTGAAGCATTTTAAAGACCTCCGTTTTTAGTCTTTGATGAGCTTTCTCGTGTTTAGAAGTGATATGCGGTCCTTTGTTGCCGAAGATGTTATAAAGCAGCTTTCGGTGCTGTCCTTAACGGGGTTCTGGGCTATCTGTGCGGGAATGACGTTTTCAACGTCGTTCACCCTGTCCACCAGTACCCCTGCCTGATAAACTCCGCTCTCCACAAGTATCATACAGCTTTTGGCGTCATACTCAAAGTCGGGGCTGCCAAGCTTGCGTCTTAAGTCTATCACCGGCACCACCTTTCCTCTGAGGTTTATCACCCCGGGTATGTAGTCCGGTGTTCTCGGGATAAAGGTTATCTCGGGGATCTCGATAATGTCGGTCACATCGGTGATCTTGAAGGCATAGACCTTCTCATCCGATATAAAGGTCAATATCTGGCCGCCTGTCTGCGAAAAATCCTGTTTTACTTCTTCTGCCATAAAGATCACTTCCTGTCTGTTATTGATAAAAACATTATTTCAAAGAAGAATTCATTATCTCCTGAACGTCTAAGATAATGGTTATGCTTCCGTCGCCGAGGACAGAACAGCCGCTCATCCCGGCTTCCTTCAGCTTCATATCCGAGAGCACAGCCGGGAACGGCTTTACCACCACCTGCTGGTCAAGGGTTATCCTGTCGGCCATAAGTATCGCACGGTTATTGACATTCTCGCACTCTATCATTATGCCCTTGGTTATATCGTCTTCGGCTTCACTGATGCTGAAGTGTTTTCCCAGCCTTATCAGCGGAACAGCCTCGCCCCTCTGCATAATGAACTCATTGCCGTCGGCGTCCTTTATATACCTGTCTCTGGTGCAGGAGAAGGCTTCGTTTATGGATGTTATGGGTATCGAGAAATTTGTCTGTCCCACATCCACGCTCATAACGTCAACTATCGAGAGCGAGAGGGGTATCCTTATAGTAAAGGTGGAGCCCTCGCCGAAAACCGAATCGACTATCAGCTTTCCGCCCACCTTTTCAAGGTTCTGCTTTACGACGTCCATACCCACGCCTCGTCCCGAATACTCGGTTATCTTCTCGTTGGTCGAGAAGCCTGCGGCAACGACGAAGTTATATATCTCCTTATCTGTGTATTCGCTTTCCGGCTTGGTGAGCAGGCCGTTTTTCTTGGCCTTTGCCATAAGCTTTGACTTATCCATCCCGGCGCCGTTATCTCTGCAGGAGATAACAACTTCGCTGGAATCATAGCCTGCCGAGAGGGTAACGGTGGCAGGCTCTGTCTTGCCTGCGGCGGCACGCTCCTCGGGCATCTCGATGCCGTGGTCAACGGCGTTTCTCACAATGTGCATAAGCGGGTCGTTGAGAAGATCGACGATGGATTTATCCACCTCTGTCTCCTGACCCACAAAGGTGAGGGTAACGTTTTTGCCGAGCTTTGTGTTCATATCACGGACGACACGGTTCATCTTCTGGAACGCCGTAGATACCGGCACCATCCTGATGGACATTACAACGTCCTGAAGCTCGTCGGTGAGCTTTTTGAGTTCACGGGCAGATTTATTGAAGCGGTCAAAGTTACCGCCTGCGTTTCTTATATCGGGAGAGGATATGACCGAGCCCTCGGTTATAACTATCTCGGCCACAAGGTCAAGCAGCCTGTCGAGCTTGTCGAGCTTGACGGAGAGCATTGCCTGTTCGTGTTTTTCGGGGGCTTTCTTCGGCGCTGCCTTTGCAGGAGCAGGCTTTGGAGCCTGTACCTTCTGCTCAGGGGCAGCTTCCTCCTTTGGTTTTTCTTCCTTTTTCGGCTTTTCCACCCTCTTGAAGCTCTCGACGTTCAAAGCGTCGCCGAACAGCTCCTCCACCTTTTCGGCGCTTCCGGTGGTAAGCTTTATATAAAGCCCCTTCTCGGCTATATCGTCATCTGCGCTGTCGGCATCAAGGTCCACAGGGAAGGTCTTTACCACCTTTGCTATCTTTCCCAGCGCCCTCATCAGCACCAGCGCTCTCATCGAGGGCATAGCGCAGGCCTGGGAGTAGACTATCTTATAGGTGAGGATGTTCTCATCCTCGCCGTCCTCAAATATCCCGTCATAGCCAAAGTCTTCGCCGGCGCTTTCCTTATCGCTGCCCCCTGCCGGAGCAGCAGGCGCAGAGCCGCCCTTCATGACTTCAGCAAAGGCGTGTATCTTTGCTTCCAGCTCGGAAAAGTCTGTCAGCGGTATGCTTTCGTCCTGGATGTTTTCCAGCTCGTATTTAAGGTTATCCGAGGATGCGAACAGCAGCTCATAGAGAGCAGGCTTGTCATAGGTGACAGTGGGGTCCTCACGGATGATGAAAAACAGGTCCTCGACCGCATGAGCGAGAGTTGACATATTTGAAAGGCCCATCATGGCAGCGGACCCCTTTATGGTGTGCATGGTGCGGAAGATCTCGTTCATATCGTCAGTTCCGATAGCGTCCTCCTGCTCTGTTCGCATAAGGATATCATCGAGCTTTTCGAGCAGGTCACCTGTCTCGAAGACGAACATATCGAGCATTCCTTCCATTCCGCTTTCAAACTTTGGCATTTCATTACACCTCGCTGTCCTGCTAGTAGTCCTAGCTATACTTATACATAGTTATTATACCAAATTTCCGCTCAATTTGCAATAGAAAATGAATATTTTTATTTTATTTAACTCTTTATTTTTCGCCCCGGGACAAAACAAAACAGCACGCTGTAAAATAACAGCGTGCTGTATATATACATCTCTTTGTCAGTATGACCGTATTATCTCTTTCTCTTGCTGATAACAGTAACTGCGCCTGCAAGTGCCAGACCGGAAAGAGCTACCATAGCGCCTGTGCCGGGGTTGGTAGTTGTAGATGCGGAAGCTGTCTTGTCAGCGGTGGAGGCTGCTGCCTTCGAGCTGCTGTCAGCCTTGGAGGATGTGTCCTCTGCTGTGCTCTCGTCAGCGCTCTCGTCTGCTGTGCTCTCAGCCTCGGACTCGCTTGTAACTTCGCTCTCGCTCTCAGACTCGCTCTCGCTTTCAACAGGCTCATCCTCAGCGTCAACGAACTCTACGTCGTCATCCTTTGTGGAGAAGTAAATTCCCTCCTCGAGAGCGTCGGGTTCGGTTATTCCTACTTCATTTGCTACAATTTCTGCGAGCATACCGCCAATATTTCTGTGAGTTGTTTCCGAGGGATGCCAGTCAACAGCCACGCCGTCCTCTTCGGTGTTCTGCACGGGCAGCTCTAAGAAATGTATATGCTCATCGGGGAGCGAAGAACTTACAACATTTACGACCTCATCTTCTGCATCGCAGAGATCCTGACCCATCATTCCGAGAACACACAGGATCTCGGCATTGGGGTTCTTCTCTCTGATATGTCTGAGGAATTTGTCATAAGCTCGCTGGAAATCCATGATCTTATCAGAATCGCCCTTTGTCCACGACGAATCATTCGTTCCGAGGTTTACTATTATCAGATTGGGCTGATAGTTCGAGAAATCCCATGCCTGCTCGCCGGGGTTCGCACCGTCGATCCACTCCCAGGTGAAGCAGAGGTTGTCATAATAGTTGGGTGCAAGAAGATTCTCGTTGGGCTCATCGCCGGAGGTGTAGCCCGACTTAACACCTGTTCCGCTGACGGAAACAAAGCTGTAATCTGCATCCAGATAGTCAGCCATAATATAAGCATAGGTCTTAGCAGCGTTCTCGTTCTTTACATTGAAGCTCTCGCTTGACGAACCGTCAACGCCGTAGCCGCAGGTGATGGAGTCGCCTATGAACTCGATAGAGAGATCCTTTGCGGGTGTGGGAGCAACAGTTGCGCCCTCCTGGACCTCGATGCTGTCGAGCTGGAGAACAGAGTTAGCGCTCTCGGAAAGCTTGATGAGCTTTACCTTGTTCACGCCCTCCTCCAGAGGAACATCAACAACAGGAGCCTTTGCCTTGGTGGAGGTATAGCCCTTTACTGCCAGCTTGTCGTTTACCAGAACAGCAAGTCTTGTCTGCTGGCCCTTCTTGAGGTGGAACCTTACAGAGTCGGAACCCTCGACGGTGAACTCAACTCCGCCTGCCGACCACGGGATAAGCAGCGCATCGTTCTGATAAGCTGTTCTGCCTATGAGCTTTACGTTTTCAGCTGTGGGCTCTATCTCGGTATAGCCGTCTCTCACTGCGTCAGCAGGTATAGCAGCCATCATGGAAGCAGCGATAGCTGCACTTGCAAAGCCTGCAAAGATCTTTTTTGTCAGTTTCATTTTTCATACATCCTTTCGTTTTGTGTTTCAAACTCCAAATATCCAAAAACACTTTAATACAGAATAAACTATAACACAAAACTGCTATTTTTTCAAGTCCCTGTCCACCATTTGCCTTATTTTTCAGCGCCATTCACAAATTATCATCATTCACTTTAGCTGTTTTTTATAATACCTCCTCCCCTCCGGCCAGGCGTGTACGCCTGGTGCTCGCCGCACGGCTAATCCCCTGGCGGATGATTATCACTTTGTTGTAAAACAGACGAATCAGCTATCTTTCAAGGTTCACGCAGTGTGCAACTGAAAAGCCCCCACAAAGCCCACCCCCTCCCCTCCGGGGAGGGCGGCATCTATCTACTAGCCAGCACGCCCCCGGGCGGGGTGGGGGAATTGGGTGCAGGTGCACGCACCTGCTTGAATTGTTCATATAATTGTGATATACTTTAATATCAGACTAACATTTTTGCGAAACGGAGTATGAGTATGGAGCTTTCAAACGTTACCGAGCAATTTGATATAGCTGTCATCGGCGCAGGTCATGCCGGCTGTGAGGCCGCCCTTGCAGCAGCAAGGCTGGGGCTTAAAACAGCGCTGTTCACCATATCGCTGGACGCTGTTGCCAATATGCCCTGCAACCCCTCGATAGGCGGCACCGCAAAGGGCCACCTTGTCAGAGAGATAGACGCTCTCGGCGGAGAGATGGGCAAAGCCGCCGACAAGACCCTTATCCAGAGCAGGATGCTCAATCTCGGCAGGGGCCCCGCTGTCCACAGCCTGCGTGCCCAGATAGACAGGGTGAAGTATCACTGCCTGATGAAGCAGACTATCGAGCAGACAGAGAACCTGTTTTTGAAGCAGGCCGAGATAACAGAGATAATCTTTGACGAGAACAAGGCGGTCAGGGGAGTGAAGACAAAGCTCTCCACCGTTTATTCCTGCTGCGCTGTCATAATCGCCAGCGGTACCTATCTCGGGGGAACTGTCCATGTAGGCGAGACCTCTTATCCCAGCGGCCCCGATTCGTCCCTGCCTGCCGAGGCGCTGACGGACTGTCTTAAAGCCGCAGGCATGACCATAAGGCGCTTCAAGACCGGAACTCCCGCAAGGGTACACAGGCGCTCCATAGATTTTGATAAGCTTGAAGTGCAGTACGGCGACGAGAAGATAACCCCGTTCTCGTTCTCGGACAGTGAAAAGCCCGAGAACAAGGTGGAGTGCTATGTGGCCTACACCAATGCCGAGACACACAAGGTGATAAAGGACAACATCCACCTTTCGCCTATTTATTCGGGGCGCATACAGGCCATAGGCCCGAGATACTGTCCCTCTATCGAAGACAAGATAATGCGCTTTTCCGACAAGCCCAGACACCAGCTTTTTATCGAGCCTATGGGACTTGATACCGACGAGTATTATCTCCAGGGAATGTCATCCTCGCTTCCGGAATCTGTCCAGCTGGAATTTCTGCACACGATAAAGGGTCTCGAGCACGTCGAGATAATGAGAAACGCCTACGCTATCGAGTATGACTGCTGTGACCCCACCGAGCTTTCGGCAACGCTGGAGTTCAAGGCTTTTTCGGGGCTTTACGGCGCAGGCCAGTTCAACGGCACCTCGGGCTACGAGGAAGCAGCTGCACAGGGTCTTATCGCCGGTATAAACGCAGCGCTGAAAATAAAAGGCGAGGAGCCGCTCGTGCTTGACCGGGCAAGCTCATATATCGGAACGCTTATCGACGACCTTGTTACAAAGGGCTGTCAGGACCCTTACAGGATGCTGACTTCGAGAAGCGAATACAGGCTGCTGTTAAGACAGGACAACGCCGACATAAGGCTAATGCCCGAGGGACACAGAGTGGGGCTCGTAAGTGACGAGAGATATGAGAAGCTCAAAGAAAAGGTGGCGCTTATCGATGCCGAGATAAAGCGAGTTTCAAAAGTGAATATCGCTCCGTCACCGCAGATAAACGCTTATCTTGAAAGCGTCGGCACAGACCCTATCGACAACGGCTATAAGCTCTCTCAGCTGATAAGGCGTCCCAGCGTGACCTATGATGCGACAGCTCCCTTTGACAAGGACAGACAGCCGCTGCCTGACGATGTGAGGGAGCAGGTGGAGCTTCAGATAAAGTATGAGGGATATATAAAGATACAGCTCGAGCAGGTGGAAGCTATGAGAAGGCTTGAAAAGAAAAAGCTGCCTGCCGATATGGATTATACGAAGATAAAGGGGCTGAGGCTGGAAGCGGCCGAAAAGCTCAACAAGATAAAGCCGCTCTCTGTCGGTCAGGCAGGCAGGATAAGCGGCGTGAACCCTGCCGATGTGAGCGTTCTGCTCGTCTGGGCGGCAGGCGGTTATAAACAGGGAGATTGATATGCAGGCAGACAGAAACCTTTATGACAGGCTGCTTTCCCCTCTGGGGCTGGATGACGAAAAGTATGAGCGCCTGAGGGAATACGAGCGCTTACTGGTGGACTGGAACGAGAAGATAAACCTGACCGCCATAACCGAGCCCGACGAGGTGGCCGAAAAGCATTTTTATGACAGCGTTTATCCGTTCTCGCTTTTTGAGGTGCCCCTTGGGGCTTCGGTGATAGATGTGGGAACAGGAGCAGGCTTTCCGTCCTGTCCGCTGAAATTATTCAGAAACGATATAAAACTGACCCTTCTCGACAGCCTGAATAAGCGCATAAACTTTCTGGCGGCGCTTTCCGAAAGCATCGGTCTTGGGGCTGTGTGCGTCCACGCAAGGGCGGAAGAGCTGGGTCGCAGCGGCGAGTACAGGGAGAAATTCGACATCGCCTGCGCAAGAGCCGTGGCAAACCTGCGTGACCTCTGTGAATACTGCCTGCCCTTTGTAAAGGTGGGCGGTGTGTTTGCGGCGCTCAAGGGCTCGGCCGGCAGGGAGGAGCTGGAGGAGGCAAAAAGCGCCGTGAAGACCCTGGGCGCAAAGGTCGAGAGCGTGTTTGATTACACCTTGCCCTCCGGCGACAGCAGGACGCTTATAATTCTCAGGAAAGTCTCGCCCACGCCCCCAAAATACCCCCGCAACAAAGGCCAGATGTCCAAGCATCCCTTATAATTCCCCCACCCATCAAAACTTCGCACAAACTAATAGTATCTCCCCGCCCTCCCCGGAGGGGAGGGGGTGGGCTTCGACGAAGCTTTTCAATTGCTCACTGCGTGAACCTTTGAAAATAGCGAATGTGTCCGTTACACGGCTTTGCCTCTGGCGGAGGCTTTTCACTTGTTGTCTTCCTATAAGATTGGATTGAAACTTTTATCAAGTGATGTTATGGGGCTTTCCCAGCGTAAGCGCAGCTTATGCGTGCCCTTATTCTCCTTCGGATACATCCCCAACCCCTTCGGGGACAAACCGCACATCAACACAAAACAGCACGCTGCTTTTTGAAAGCAACGTGCTGTTATTATTTCGCTGTTTTATTATGTGCTCGTCAAAGCTGTGCGAGTTTTGCAAACTGTGCTTTGAGTGCAGGGTAGATCTCGACGTAGAGCTGATAGAACTTTTCATACTCTGCGCTTCTGTCAGCATCGGGCTGCTGGATCTTGTCGGTCTTGACAACAGCCTTGCAGGCCTCGGGAACGCTGGAGTAGATGCCTGCGCCAACGGCAGCCAGGAGAGCTGCGCCGAGAGCAGGACCTTCCTTTGAAGAAGCGGTCTTTACCTGACAGCCGTAGAGGTCAGCAAGCATCGATCTCCACAGGGGAGAGCTTCCGCCGCCGCCGCAGGCCATCATATCTGAAACATTTATATCCATCTGCCTGAATACCTCGATGCAGTCACGCAGCGAATAGGAAACGCCCTCCATAACGGCTCTGAGCATATCCTTCTTTGTGTGCATAGCCGAGAGCCCGAAGAAAACGCCTCTTGCGTCAGGGTCAAGGTGAGGTGTCCTCTCGCCCATAAGATAGGGCAGATAAAGCAGCCTGTTAGCGCCCACAGGCACAGTCTCGGCCTGCTTGTCCATAAGATAATACTCGTCCACACCCATATACTTTGCGGTCTCCATTTCGCTGTGACAGAAGTTGTCTCTGAACCACTTCAGCGAAAGGCCTGCGCCCTGGGTAACGCCCATAACGTGCCACGAGTTCGGAACGGCAGCACAGCAGGTGTGGACTCTGCCGAGCTTGTCGGTCGACATCTGTGAGGTATGTGCAAAAACAACTCCCGAGGTGCCGATAGTTGTGAAAGCCTTTCCGTCCTCGCAGACACCTGTTCCGATAGCAGCGCAGGCGTTGTCTCCGCCGCCGCCGACGACCACAGTTCCCTCTTTAAGGCCTGTGATATCAGCTATCTGCTTAGTCACTCTTCCTGTCACCTCGCAGGACTCATAGACCTTGCCCAGCATAGACATATCGATATCCAGCACATCGCAGACTTCCTTCGACCAGCAGCGGTTAGCGATATCCAGCAGCTGCATACCCGAAGCGTCCGAGACCTCGGTAGCGTATTCGCCTGTTAGGATAAATCTGAGATAGTCCTTAGGCAGGAGTATATGTCTGCACTTTGCATATATATCGGGCTCGTTGTTTCTCACCCAGAGTATCTTTGCAGCCGTCCAGCCTGTAAGAGCAGGGTTTGCGGTGATAGCGATAAGCTTTTCTCTGCCAAGCTTCTCGTTCATCTCGTCTACTTCTTTGGCTGTTCTCTGGTCGCACCAGATTATCGACTTTCTCAAAACATTGTTGTCTGCATCCAGCATAACAAGACCGTGCATCTGTCCCGAGATACCTATGCCTGCGACCTCGTCGCCCTTGATACCGCCCTTTTCGAGCACAGCCTTGATGGTGGTGAGCATAGCGTCCGCCCAGTCCTTGGGGTCCTGCTCGGCATAGCCGTTCTTCGGCTGATACATGGGATACTCAACAGTCACCGAAGCGACGACAGTTCCGTCCTCCTTGAAGAGCACTGTCTTTGTTCCGCTGGTACCGCAGTCAACTCCTAAAATATAAGCCATTTTAAACACTCCTGTCTGAAAAAAATCAATTGTCAAAAATCTCAGCGCTGTCGTCTGAGGTCAGGGCACGCAAATCAATTTTTACAAAAATGATTTCCGTGAGGTCAGCCTTCCTTTTCCAGGATAAAATAAGAGTTTTTGTCCTCCTCGACAAAACGGACTATCCTCCAGCCGAGCGAAACGAGGTCATTGAGCTTATCTACCTGAGAGAACCTGTCTGTGAAAGGAACGAAGGTCTGACCCTCGAGCCTGCCTCTCGAAATATATACTACCTTCTCCATACCGATACCTCCATTTTTTCATTTTTCGGTCCGCAGACATCACCCCGTGAGCAGCGGATCATTCAATGGGATACTCTGTGATACTATTATACACTATTTTCCCTCAGATTTCAAGTACCTGAACAAAAAAATGTACAATTATCTTCAAAAGCTCTCTGAAAGCGGTGTTTCGGCTCGTTGACAGTTCTGCACAAAGGTGCAGCCTCTTTATTGCCCAAAAAGGTGAAGCATTGCGCTTTTGCACAATGCTTCACAGAGGTAACTATCAAAGTGTAAACAGAACCTGATTGAGAACGCTCTCCAGATATTCCTGTCTGCCGCTGGAAAGGGAAGCGGTGACCTCGCCCTTATCAAGAGCATACTTCTCGAGGTCTTCCATGCTCACCTTGCCGTCGATGATGTCCTTGCCTATGCCTGTCTGCCATGAAGCATATCTGTCGTCAACGAACTTGTCAAGTCTGCCGTCCTCGATGATCTTGACAGCAGCTCTGAGACCCAGTGCGAAAGTATCCATACCTGCTATGTAGCTGAGGAAGATGTCCTCGGGTGTGAAGGAACCTCTTCTTGCCTTTGCGTCAAAGTTGAGACCGCCGTTTGTGAAGCCGCCTGCCTTGAGCACTTCATACATACACAGTGTAGCGTCATAGATGTTGGTGGGGAACTGGTCGGTGTCCCAGCCAAGAAGTGTATCGCCCTGGTTAGCATCGATAGAGCCGAAGAAGCCGTTGTCTCTTGCAACTCTCAGCTCGTGCTGGAAGGTGTGCTGTGCAAGGGTTGCGTGGTTAGCCTCGATGTTCATCTTGAAATCCTTGTCAAGGCCGTATTTTCTCAGGAAGCCGATAACGGTAGCTGTGTCAAAGTCATACTGGTGCTTTGTGGGCTCCTTGGGCTTGGGCTCGATGTAGAAGTCGCCGTCATAACCCTTGGAACGAGCATAGTCAACGGAGAGCCTGAGCAGTCTTGCCATATTGTCAAGCTCAAGACCCATATCAGTGTTGAGCAGAGTCTCATAGCCCTCTCTTCCGCCCCAGAACACATAGCCCTTACCGCCGAGCTGGATAGTGGAGTCGATAGCCTTCTTGATCTGAGCTGCCGCATAAGCGAAAACATCAGCCGAAGGAGAGGTGCCTGCGCCGTGCATATATCTGGGATGATCGAAGCACTTAGCTGTGCCCCAGAGAAGCTTCTTGGAAGGGTCAGCCTTCATCTTCTCTGCGATATAGTCAACGATCTCCTGGAACTTCTCGTTAGTGGAAGCAAGGTCGCCGTACTCGGGAGACAGGTCACGGTCGTGATAGCAGAAATAGTCGATAGACAGCTTGTCCATTATCTCGAAGGCAGCGTCTACCTTTGCCTTTGCTCTTGCCTCGGGAGAGCTCTCACCCCAGCTCTTGTCTGTGGTGCCGCAGCCGAACATATCGGTGCCGTCGCCGCCCATGGTGTGCCACCAGGAAAGAGCGAATTTAAGGTGCTCCTTCATGGTCTTGCCCATTATCACCTCATCGGGATTATAATACTTGAAGGAAAGGGGATTAGCGGAATCCTTGCCTTCATACTTGATCTTAGGGATGTCCTTGAAAAACTCTGCCATTTTTAAAACCTCCGAATATAAAATTATGAAATAAGAACCGTTCAGAGCCTGTCTGAAGCAGTCTCTGCAAAAATCTTACCTCTATAATAATACACCAAAGGCACGTCCCTTGTCAACAGGTTTTTAGTTAAATTGCTCCGATTTTTACCGTAACATTTGAAGATTTACAACAATTCTCACATTTTGAGCAAAAATATATGTTAATATATTGACAAATTAACTTTTTGTGATATACTATAAGGTAGATTGTCGGGCAGAAAGCGGTAAAAAAAGAAAAACAGCCGTGTCCGGAAGTCAGAGAAATAAAGACAGCAAAACATAATCATCAATGAATAATTTCGGCGCCGGATCAGGCGACCGGGTGAGTTTTGTCTGTCCGTTTTGCGGTCAGATTTTTTTATTTTGGATCAGTTTTTGCAGATCCGTACAGTTTTGGGTATCGGAGGTAAATGAGATGACAGGAAAGAAAAAAGCGGTCACTGCGATAGTTGTGACCGTGCTGGTGGCAGCTGCCGGAGTGGGAGGCTTTTTTGCATGGAAAAAGCTTTCGGCAGACAGCGAGAACAGCTCAAAAAAGGTGTATGTACAGAAGGTGTCCGAGCTAAACACAGCAGGCGGCTTTGACCTTTCGATGACGAAGTATTCGGCTGTGGTGGAGGCGCAGGCTTCCTCGGAGGTAAAGTATGACACCACAAAGACCATCGGCGACATACTGGTAAAAGAGGGCGACAATGTCAAGAAGGGCGACAAGCTCCTGACCTATGACATCGAGAGCATCGACCTTCAGCTGGACCAGGCAAAGCTCGAGGCCGAGCGTCTTCAGGCGCAGATAGACTCGAACAACGCCCAGATAAAGGAACTTGAGAACGAGAAAAAGACAGCAAGCGCTGATGCTGCGGTCTCCTATAACACACAGATACTTTCTCTCCAGAGCGAGAATGCGGCAAATGAGTATGACAAGAAGACAAAGGAAGCGGAAGCCGATAAGCTTGAAAAGAGCAAGGATAACGCCTTTGTTGCCTCTCCTGCCGACGGCACGGTGACAAACCTTAAAACTCCCGGCAGCAGCGAGGACGAGAGCTCGGACGTTATAATGAAGATAACAGCCGAGGGCGCCTACAGGGTAAAGGGCAAGGTGAACGAGCAGAACGTAAGGATGCTTTATGAGGGCTGCCCGATGATACTGCGTTCCCGTGTGGATGACACCGTGATGAGGGGAACAGTGTCGAAGATAGAGACAAAGCCTGTGTCCGAGCAGGATAACGGCGGCTATGATATGTATGATATGGGCGGCGAGGATGACGGCTATTCAAGCTCGTCCAACTATGCTTTTTATGTCGAGCCCGAGGACCCCGACAAGCTGATGCTGGGACAGCACCTTCTTATGGAGGTGGACAACGGCCAGGATGAAGCCATAGACAAGGAGGGCATCTGGCTCTATAAGGATTTTGTTGTCACCAAGGGCGGCGACAGCTATGTCTGGGCGGCCGACGAGGACGGCAAAATGGAGAAGAGAAGCGTTACTCTCGGCAAGGAGGATGAAGCAAACGGCGATGTCCAGATAAAGAGCGGCCTTAAGGAGAGCGACAAGATAGCCTTCCCGAGCTCCTACATAAAGGAGGGAATGACCGCCACAACTAACGAGAACGACGTGTCCATCGAGGAAAACGACCTTGACTACGGCGATGACGAGATGATGGACGGCGACGATTACGGCTATGAGGACGGCACCGGCGAGGACCCCTTTGCAGGGCTTAGCGAGGAGGAGCTTGCGCAAATGACGGATGAGGAGCTGGGGGATCTGGCTCTTGGCGCCGATGAGCTGGGAGATGTCTCCTTCACGGACGAGGACTTTGCGCCCGAGGGCGGGGAGGGCTGACCGTGATCTTTGAGATAAAAAACATTTACAAGGACTATATCCAGGCAAAGCAGGCTGTGCCTGTGCTGCACGATATAACGCTTTCGGTGGACGAGGGCGAGTATGTTGCGATAATGGGGCCTTCGGGCTCGGGCAAGAGCACCCTGATGAACATTATCGGCTGCCTTGACAAGCAGACAAAGGGAAGCTTTTATTTTGACGGCACGGACATTATGAGCGCCGGCGACAAGAAGCTTTCGGAGATAAGAAACAAAAAGATAGGTTTTGTGTTCCAGAATTTCAATTTGCTGCCGAGACAGTCGGCGCTGGAAAATGTGGAGCTGCCGCTGCTTTATGCGGGGGTGTCAAAAAAAGAGCGCCGCAGGCGTGCGAAGATGGCGCTTGAGAGAGTGGGGCTTGAAAACAGGATGAATTTCAGGCCCACCCAGCTTTCCGGCGGCCAGAAGCAGAGAGTGGCTATCGCAAGGGCGATAGTGAACAAGCCCCGGCTCCTGCTTGCAGACGAGCCCACGGGAGCCCTAGACACAGCCTCCGGCGAGCAGGTAATGGAGCTGTTCGAGGGGCTGAACAAAGAGGGCGTGACTATCGTTATGATAACTCACGAGCCCGATATCGCCAGGCGTGCAAAGAGGATAATGTATATAAGAGACGGAAGGCTTTATACCGAGCCGCCCAGGAACGAAAGGGAGGTGCAGGGATGAAAAAGCTTATCATAACTCTTCTGTGCCTGGCTATTCTTTCCGGCGGCGGCTGGTTCGGCTACAGCAAGTATAAGGCTTCAAAGGATAAGAAAAAGATAGTGGATGTGGTGCCCGTGTCCATGATGGCGGAGCCTGCCGATTATTACGGTATGGGCAGCCAGCTGGATGCAAGTCTTTGCGCCGGCGACACACAGAGGATCTTCCTTGACAGCACAAAGCTGGTAAAGAAGGTCTGTGTCAAAGAGGGCGACAGCGTCAAGAAAGGCGACACTATCCTTGAATACGATATGACAGTGGTGGAGCTCCAGCTCACGCAGAAGGAGAACGCTGTCAAGGTGGCAGAGCAGAGCATCAAGACTGCCGAGAGGGAGCTTGCAAGGATCAAGACCCTGAGACCCTCGGAGGAGGCGCCTGTAACTCCGGATGAGCCTGATCTCCCGGATGAGCCGGAAGAGCCCGAGGAACCGGAGGAGCCGGATATCCCCGATGTTCCCGACGACCCCGAAGAACCGGAAGAGCCCGAGGAACCCGAGGAGCCGCTGGAGCTGGTCGATACGGTGACGGCTTCCTTTACTACGGACGCAAGGGGAACAGAGGACGATCCCTTTATCATAAACTGCAAAAAGGACGCAAAGATAACGCCTGCGTTTTTTGCAAGGATAAAATCTACCAAGCGCTATGCCCAGCTAAGAGTTTATGACGACGAAAAGCAGTTCCTTTATATGTGGATAATAAGCCCCAAGGGCATAAAACAGGATATGATCCATTCCGAAGCCTGCGTTTCGGACGGCGTGACCTATGACGAGGCATCGGGAATGTTCATGGTGGACACATCAAAGGGAGGCTTTGGGCTGTTCTCGGTGACAGCTCCCAAAAAGGAGGAGCCCATTGACGACGAGATGCCCCAGGATGATATGGCGGACTTTGATATCCCCGAGGATGAGAACTACGACTTCCCCGAGGACGAAGGCTATGACACCGACATCCCTGATATCCCGGACAGCCCCGATCAGGACATTCCGGATGATGACGGGACTTATGACGAGAACTATATGCATTCAAGGGCCGAGCTTGCTGAGATGGTCAAGGAAAAGGAGTCCGATATAAAGGAGCTCAAAATAGACTTAAAGCAGGCAAAGATCGAATACGATCAGGCAAAGAAGCGCAAAGAGGACGGCAAGGTCACAGCGAAGCTTGACGGCATAGTCAAGAAGATAGGCGACCCTGCGGATGCTGTGCCTTCCGGCGATGATATGGACGGACTTGAAGAGCCTGACGATATGGATCACGACGAGCCCTACGGCGATATGGGCGATGACAACGCCTTTGCTGTTATCTCGGCACAGAGCGGAGCCCTGATCGAATTCAATATCAGCGAGCTCAAGCTGGGCTCTCTGGAGCCCGGCGAGGTGATATCCGTCACCGACAACGATACAGGTTCGGTCTCCGAGGCCGAGATAACCGAGATATGCAAGGAGCCTGTCTCCTATACTGCCTGGAACTGGGGCGACAACCCCAACGCTTCCACCTATAAGGTCAGAGCCGAGCTTTATGAATCCGAGGGCTTCGGCGAGTATGACTGGCTGGCAGTGAGCCTTGGGAATGCCCGGAGCGAGGACACCAACAGCGTTTATCTTCCCGTTCACTATGTGAGAAAGGAAGGCTCTGCTCATTATATAATGAGAGCCGACAAGAACGGC
Source organism: uncultured Ruminococcus sp. (assembly GCA_902800795.1). Lineage (GTDB taxonomy): Bacteria > Bacillota > Clostridia > Oscillospirales > Ruminococcaceae > Hominimerdicola. Next base: position 65,399 of record CADCFQ010000009.1, read on the forward strand.
AAGCTTGAAAAGCACTATGTTAAAACAGGAAAGATAATGTACGGCTATATGATAGAGGTAACAGCAGGCCTCTCTATGCAGGACAAGATATGCTTCCCCTATGGCAAGGACGTTGCCGAGGGAGTAAAGACAAGGGATTCCGAGAAGGTTCTCTATCCCAAGGATATGTACTGAGGAGGGATATGAATGATCGAAAATATCAGACTTTCTTTCAGGGGCATATTCTCCCACAAGATAAGATCCCTGCTGACGATGCTGGGTATCATCATCGGTATAGCTGCGATAATCGCTATAGTTTCCACTATCAAGGGGACGAACGAGCAGATAAAAAACAACCTTATAGGCTCCGGCAGCAATACCGTAAAGATAAACCTTGTCATGGGTGACAGCACCTATGACTTCGGCTATGAGACACCGCCCCAGGAGGTGGTGCCTCTTGATGACAAGAGCCGTGAAAAGATAGTTGCTCTTGATGAGGTGGAGGACTGTACCTTTTACCGCACAAGAGAAAACTTTATGAATGTGTTCTGCGGGCCCACTCAGCTGGAATCATCTATCATCTACGGTATAGACCCCCACTATTTCGACACCGCAGGCTATATGATCTGCGAGGGCAAGGGCTTTGCGAAGAACGACTTTACCGACTTTACAAAGACCGCCGTTATAGACAAGACCATTGCTGACGGTGTTTTCAGCGGCGAGAGCCCTGTGGGCAGCATCATAGACATAAACGGCGAGCCCTTCACTATCATCGGTGTGGCGGCCAAGGTCTCGGAGTTCGAGCCGGTGATAGAGTCGGTGGACGACTACTACACCTACAACCAGGCGGAGAGCGGTCTTATCTTCATCCCCACAGATGACTGGGGTATGCTGTTTCGCTATGACGAGCCCCAGAACTGTATAGTAAAGGCTAAGGACACCGACTCTATGACAGGCGCCGGCAAGAAGTCGGCAGACATCCTTAACAAGAACATAGTCAAGACCTCCGTAAACGGAGAGAACAAGGTCCTTCCCAAATATAAGAGCGAGAACCTGCTGGAGCAGGCAAAGAACCTTCAGGACCTTAGCTCGTCCACAAACAATATGCTTATCTGGATAGCGAGCATATCTCTGCTTGTGGGCGGTATAGGCGTTATGAACATAATGCTGGTGTCCGTCACCGAAAGAACGAGAGAGATAGGCCTTAAAAAGGCGCTTGGCGCAAGAAAGCGCAGGATACTGGCGCAGTTCCTCACCGAGGCCGCAGTGCTCACGAGCATAGGCGGAGTCATAGGTGTGCTTTCGGGAATAGGCCTTTCAAAGGTGATCTCCAAAATGGCTGATGTGCCTGTGGCTATCTCGACGCCGGCGATAATCATCGCAGTTGCGTTCTCTATGCTGGTAGGTATAGTGTTCGGACTCATTCCCTCGGTAAAAGCCGCAAGGCTCGACCCGATAGACGCACTTAGATACGAATAGGCAGGCGTGTGCCCGCCGCACGGCTTTGACGTTCACAGCAAAGACCGTACTATAAGCTTTGCCGCTCGGTGACTTTCCTTTAGCTTTGGCTTTTACCGAAGGAACGTTGATTGAAAACAGCGGGATAACAGCACGTTACCATAAAGGTGACGTGCTGTTTTGTATTGACCTGTACTATACGGAGCGGGTGTGTACAGCGTTTGATAAAACATTTTGACAAAAGTCTTGAAAAACCTAAGGGTTTGTGGTATAATATCTTTGTGTGTTCAAATACACCTTGATTATAAGGATAAGGAAGGTTTGAAATGAGTTTTTTTAAGCGGCAAGGACTCGATGCGGGACAGAAAAAACGTGAAATGTATAAGTTCCTGTTCATCGCAGCCTTTTTGGGTATGAGTTTGTCTTTCATACCGTCGATGATCGTAAACAAAGGTATATTCCTTTATTACGGCGACTTCAATTCACAGCAGGTCATGTTCTATCAGCACGCTCACGATGCGGTGAGGGCAGGCAATATGGCTTGGGACTGGGGAACGGATCTCGGTACCGGCTTTGTGGGCTCCTATGCGTTCTATCTGCTGGGCTCGCCCTTTTTCTGGCTGACAACACTTTTCCCGTCGGCGGCCGTGCCTTACCTGCTGCCGTGGCTGCTCTGCCTTAAAACGGCTGTTGCTGCCTGCTCGGCTTACGCTTATATCAGATATTTCTCGAAGAACGTCAATGCCTGCGCTATCGGTGCGCTGCTCTATGCGTTCTCGGGCTTCCAGACATATAACGTGTTCTTCAACCACTTCCACGATGTGACAGCGTTTTTCCCGCTGCTGCTCCTGGCGTTTGAAAAGCTTGTAAACGAGAACAAGAAGGGCATCTTTGCCCTTACCGTTGCTCTTTGCGCAACTATCAGCTATTTCTTCTTTGTCTGCGAAGCAGTGTTCCTTGTTATCTATTTCTTCATCCGCTGCACAGATGAAGACTTCAAGATCGACATGAAAAAGTTCGGCCTGCTCATCTTTGAGGCTGTTGTGGGCGGCCTTATCTCGGGCATCATACTGCTGCCTGCGGTGATAGATGTGTTCAACAACTACCGTGTAAACGAGAGGCTCTACGGCCTAGACCTTGTATTCTACGGCGAGAACGTAAGGATACCCAGGATAATCCAGGCGTTCTTCATGCTTTCAGATATGCCGGCAAGGATAAATATCCTAAATGCCGACAGAGCCCGCTGGGCATCCCTGGCAGGCTATCTGCCCATGTTCTCCATGTGCGGAGTCATCGCTTATATGAGAACAAAGAAGTGGAAGAACTGGGCAACAAAGGCTATCGTAGTTTTCGGAATAATGGCCTGCGTGCCTATCCTCAATTCATCTTTCGTCCTGTTCAATTCTTCCTACTATGCAAGATGGTACTATATGCCCATACTCATCATGTGTATGATGACGGCGGTAGTCCTGACAGAGAACAAGGACGATCTGAAAAAGGGCTTCATCCCCTGTGCTGTCGTGGCAGCGTTCTTTATCGGCGTGGGTATGCTCCCGAAGGTGGAGGACGGCAAGACCGTCTACGGCAAGGTGCCGGGATATATCGAGCTTTACTACATCCAGGCTGTCGTTACTATCGTGATGACCGTGGCACTGGGAGTCCTTATCTACTATGTTTCCAAGCAGAAGCTCGACTATATGAAGGTGGCTGTGGGAATGACCACGGGAGCCTGCATTATCTGTATGACATCCTCTGTTATATACGGCGTTACCCAGGGCAACGACAACACCGACTATATCAACAGGGCTATCCACGGCGGAGACAACCTGGATATGGACAAGCTTGAAAAGAATTCCGAGTACTATGTTGACAGCAACAATTTCTACCGTATAGACACCTCCGAGAGCGTTGACAACTGGTGTATGTTCTGGGGGCTGTCCTCGATGAGATGCTTCCACAGTGTTGTAAACACCTCGATAATGGATTTTTACACCACTATCGGCCAGACCCGTGACGTTGCTTCTAGAATGGAGCCCAAGCTCTATGCTCTGAGAAGCCTGTTCTCGGTCAAGTATTATTTCAAGGAGCTTCCCGAGGATCAGAGAAACGGCAAGACAGCTGTCTCCAAGCCCCAGACCCTTTCACAGCTCAAGGGCTTCAAGTATGTGGACACACAGAACGGCTTCAATATCTATGAGAACAGATACTATGTTCCTATGGGCTTTACCTATGATTATTTCACCTTTGATGCCGACGTTCAGAAGATAAACACCGACCAGAGACCTAACATCTTTATGAAGGCTCTCGTCCTTAATGAAGAGCAGGCTATGAAATACGGCGGTATCCTTGAGCACAAGAGCTTTGAGCAGAAGGATATGAGCGAGAGCGAGTATAACGCCAACTGTCTGGACAGAAGAAAGTCCGCCTGCACATCCTTTGAATATGACACCCACGGCTTTACCGCCAAGGCAAACCTTGAGAGAGAGAACCTTATGTTCTTCTCGGTTCCTTATGACAAGGGCTGGTCGGCTACCGTAAACGGCAAGGAGGTCGATATCGAGAAGGTGACCTACGGCTTTATGGCTGTTCTTTGCCCCGAGGGCGAGTGTGAGATCAAGTTCACCTATAAGACGAACGGTTCGGATCTTGGCCTTCTTATGACAGGCACGGGAACGGTAACATTCATCGTTTATATGGCTTATGACTTCAAGAAGCGCAAGGAGCTTGTTCCTGCGGCTGCCAAGAAGACAAAGAAAGCCGAAGCAGGCGACGACCCCAAAAAGAACGAAAAGGCCGAGACCGAGGCTGAGGCTGATCCCGGCGAGGAGGACAGCAGCGATGTATCAGAATGAGAAAAAGATATCCGGCGAGGAGCTTTATAACGGCGTTGTTATCCACCTGACTAAAGATCAGGTGGAGCTTGACAACGGGATGAAGGCGACCCGTGAGGTGATCCACCACCCGGGCGGCGTTTGTGTGGCGGCGCTTGACGAGGAGGAGAACGTTTATCTGGTCAAGCAGTTTCGCTATCCTTTCGGCAGGGTGCTGACAGAGCTGCCTGCCGGCAAGCTTGAATACGGCGAGGACCCGCTGGAGTGCGGAACGAGAGAACTCAAAGAGGAGGTCGGCGCCACAGCGCAGAAGATGACCTATCTCGGATGCCTTTATCCCACGGTGGCTTATGACACTGAGATCATTCATATGTATATGGCCGAGGGCCTTGATTTCGGCGAGCAGAGCCTTGACGAGGGGGAGTTCCTTGACGTGGAGAAGATGCCGCTTGAGGAAGCCTTCGAGCTGGTAATGAAAAACGAGATGCCGGACGCAAAATCCCAGATGGCGATAATGAAAGCATATTATCTCCGTCATGGCAGAAATAATGAAGAATGAATAGTGAATAGTTAAGGTATCGCCTTCGGCGATGATTTAAAATATCATCGTCCGCAGGACGATACCTTAATTTTTATTTCTTCATTCTTCATTATTCATTATTCATTTTTTCCGCCGGGTAAGAAAAAGACACTTCTGTCATAAAGCTGACAGAAGTGTCTGAGTTAATCTTTCTATTCCCCCAGCAGTCCTTTCAGGGATGCCAGAGCTTTATTGTGTTTTACCTTTGTCATTCCGTAGGAAATGCCCATAAGCTTTGAGATCTCGGTAAGACTAAGACCGTTGTAATACCTCAGAACGACGATATCTCGCTGCTCCTGCGGCAGATCTGAGAGGGCGTCAGCCAGGTCTCCCAGCATATTCTCGCATTCAAAGTCCGAGACAGCCGCATCGTCTGTCAGCTCCTCGGTCTGCTTGTTCGTCCTGAAATAATCTGTCAGCGTGTTCCTGGCTATCGTGAATATCCAGGTGGAAACGCTGCTCTTCGAGCTGTCAAAGCTGTCATACTTGCTGTGGATCTTCATAAACACGTCCTGGCATAGATCCTCAGCGTCCTCCTTCGAGTTTATCTTGCTGCGGATATATGCCATGACTTTGTCTTTATAATCGATATACAGCTGCTCACTATCAGGCTTAGTGGTAGTTACAGTTATCATTCTTCCTTCAATCCTTCTTATCGCTGTCCATATGATCTCTCAGCACCGCTGCATCAGGAACACCGGCTGCCGATACCAGTTCAAGGTCATCAAGATCGATAGAACCGCCGTAATATCTGTCCTGAACATCATCTATAACGGACTGGAGCTTTTTGTTCTGAAAGAAGTTCTGGCTCTCAAAAAGGTTTTTCAGTTTGTTCTCCATTTTAGTTCATCTCCTTATCTTTTTCAGCTGAATATCCTGTCAGGCTCGTGCTTTATGATCTCTCCTGCCGCCGTCACGATCTCAAGGTCGTGATAACAGATATCCCTTACCTTGTATCTTTGCTCGACTTCCTCGATCAGTGAAGCCAGCTTTGCGTTCTTTGCAAAGCGCTGACATTCAAACAATCTTATAAGCTTAGCTTCCATTGTTTCTCCTTTTTTGCGGTGTCTCTCTTTCTTTTTCAAGATCAGCGAAGAACCGGATCTGTCACCCCGCCGTTTTGCTCTCTGATTATATATACGAACAAAACCGCCGAAATGGCAATGGACACCCGAAAAAAACAGTCAGAAGGTTTTCTTTATAACAATATCTATCTTTCTTCCGAGAACGCCGACCACGACGTCATCCGCAAGATTTGCGATGATCGATTTCTCCAGCTCGTCCCAGGCCTCTTCCTCGTGAACGTCCTCTGTGTTCTGGTCGAGGTTGTTCTTATAGCTCATAAGTGACCAGGACATCGAACCGCTGTGGTCGGTCATACCCATGGTGTAGAAGGTATAGGGGTCTTCCTTAGCGAGCCTTGCTCTGTCGTTGAGCATACAGTCAACAGCTATGCAGATCTTGTTTATGATGCCCTTTGCGGCAGCGTTTTTTCCTGTGGAAGAAACGGAGAGCACCTTGTCCATATCATAATCGAAGTGGTCCTTTGCGTTGACGCTCAGGTGCAGCTCATAGTCTGTGCCCTCGTTCTCTATCCAGAACTTGCCGTCGCCGTAGGTAAGCAGCTGCGGCAGCATACAGATAAGCTCCTCGGTCAGAAGCCTCAGCCTCAGAGCCGCCTTGGGTGCCAGCGAATTATAGACAGCCACCTTTTCTGCCTCGGCAGGGATACGGTCATAGTCCTTTTCAAACTGTTCCAGTGTATAGGTGTTTGATCTCATTTCATTACCTCCGTGTTCTATTTGAGCTCGATAGCGAGCATCGTAAGATCGTCGAACTGCGGTGCATCTCCGACAAACTCATCTACAGCTGCTCTTATGTCGGTAAGCATCTTTGTGGGCGAAGCCTCGGGGTCACGGTTGAGCACCTCGAGCATACGCTCGGCAGAGAACAGCTCGTTGTCGGCGTTGGTGGCCTCGGGAACACCGTCGGTGTAGAGGAAGAGCTTTCCGCCCTTGCCCAGCTCGAAGGTATACTCCTTATATCTCATACCCTCCATACCGCCGATAACAAAACCGTGCTTATCCTTATAGAGCTCGAAGCTGCCGTCGGGCTGCTTGATGATAGGATACTCGTGTCCCGCATTGGCAGCAGTTATCTTGCCTGTGGATATCTCAAGGATACCCAGCCATACGGTAACGAACATTTCCTCCTCATTGTTCTTGCAGATCATCTCATTTGTCTTTTCAAGAACGACCTTAGGAGAGTCGCCCATCATCGCAAAGTTGTTTATAAGGATCTTGGACATCATCATAAACAGTGCCGCAGGAACGCCCTTGCCGGAAACGTCCGCCATAACGATTGCCAGGTGGTCGTCATCCACCAGGAAAAAGTCGTAGAAGTCTCCGCCTACCTCCTTGGCCGGCGACATAGCAGCAAAGATGTCGAAAGCCTTCATATCCGGGAAGGGAGGGAAGATGGAGGGCAGCATATCCGCCTGGATGTTTCTTGCAAGCTCCAGCTCGGCGCCTATCCTTTCCTTTTCCTTGGTTATCGTGGTTATATCATCGATATATTTAAGTGTCTTTTCCGAAAGCGCCGCAAACGACTCGGCAAGCACCTCTATCTCGTCCTTGGTGCGGTAAGCGTCATCCATTTTGAAGGCAAGGTCATCATCCTTGATCTCCATGATGCGCTTTGTCATCTTCTCCACAGGCTTTACTATCCTGCCTGCGAGTATCAGCGCACTTATAGAAGCGAACACTATCAGCGTCAGTGTCAGCACCAGCGTCAGCTTCTCGGAGTTTTTGGCTCCGTCCTGGAAATCCTTTGAAGCGTCATCATTTATTTTCTGATAAGACGAGATCATATTGTTTGTCGGCTGATCGGTAAGATTCTTGTCAACTGCCGACACAACGGTCCAGCCCGTCTCCGTCATAGGCGAGCCGACCATATAGTAGTCTGTGCCGTCAACGTTTATCACCTGAGCGTTCGTTGTCTGTACAAAGGCAGAGTCGATAAAGTCGCCCAGCTCCTTGTTTTCGGAGTAGCGAAGATCGGAGGAATCGACCTCCAGCTTTGCGGCAAGAGTCCCCTCTTTTCTGGGAGAGAAGATTATCTGGCCGTTTTCGTTGACTATAAATATAAAGCTTGTGTCTGTGCTCTTGCTTGCTATGTAGGTCTCGATATCGTCAAGGAACACATCGGCGCCCACAACAGCCACAAGCTCGCCGTCAACATAAACGGGAGCTGCACAGGTTATGCTCTTTATATCCGTATATGCGTCCAGCACTATGCCCGTAAAGCATATATCTCCCGTGCTCACAGCCTGGGTATACCAGTCTCTTGAGGTGGGGTCAAAGCTCTCTGCGCCCTCATAAGAGCCGGAACGGTCGTTTGCAAAAATAATAGTTCCGTCCGGAGTAGCTATAAAGCAGGCGCTTATCCTGTCGGAGCTGGTATATACCGAGAGGAGCACGTCCTTCATATTCCCTGCAAGCCCCAGCGCATAGCTGGAGTCAGGGTCCACGCCGGCAGCCACCAGCTTTGAGACCGTGGGGGTGCCGTCAAGAGAAGGGTCGGGGTCGGGGATATCGACTCTGCCGTACATCCCACTGTTGCCAAAAACATTCTCTGCCATGGAGCGCAGTGTCTTTATGTTCGAGCGCACTTCAGAAAAAACGTCGTTGGCGATATATGCCTGCATAGCAGTCGTGCTCACCAGCGAATGGTTGATGACCTCATCCATAGTCTCATGGGATATACTCTCCATAGACCTCTGCTGCTTGCTCTCGGCGTTCTTGACGACCTTAGTCAGATTTCTGCTCTGATAAATTGAAACGCAGGCAAAGATCGCAATGACTGCCAATATGCTTATCAGCACAAGGTTCAATATCTTTTGCTGGAGCCCGCCCAGTGTTATGCCGTGTTTTTTTATCAACTGGACTCACCTCATGCCATTTTCTTCTTTATAGTAACGATATTCTTGTTATCCTTATATTCGTAATCCAATACATCCATGCTCTTCTTGACCATGAAGATGCCAAGGCCGCCGACCTCTCTTTCGGAAGCCGGAAGACTGGTGTCGGGATCCTCTCTCTTGGTGGGGTCAAAAGCGGTCCCGCTGTCGATGAAAGAGACAGATACGGTCCCGTCTTCACAGGAGAACCCAACGGTAATATCTCCCGTACCGTCGCCGTAGGCATAGCTGGCAACGTTGACAAAAAGCTCCTCTACAGCCACGCAGATCTGCATGGATATCTTCATAGGGCAGCCTGCTTCGTCGAGCTGCTCCTCGATAAAGGCGTTCACCTTGTCAAGATTGTCCAGCGTTGCTTCCAAAGTAATCTCTTTCATAGATCTCACTCCCTTTTCTTTTCCCGCTTCAGCCCTGTTCATCGAACCAGCGGTCTATCCTGTCCAGCGCCTCACTCATTATCGCTTCGGGGTCCTGCCCCACGATATCGAGCATCTCGGCCTTGAACATCACGCAGTCGTTTATCCAATAGAAATTTTTGCAAAGCGCCCTGACATATCCGAAGCCGTATTCCTCGGATATTATCCTGCCGCCGGCTGTAGTGACATAGAACATCTTTTTTGCTTTGCAAAGCCCAACGGGCCTGCCCTCTTCGTTATAGGCGAAGGTCACGCCGATAACATTTATCTGTTCAAGATACTGTTTGAGCGCCGCAGGGAAGGAAAGGTCCCAGTAGGGCGCACAAAAGACGACAGCGTCTGCTTCGGCAAACTGCCTTGCAGGCGCAGCCAGGGCATCCTCATGATCGGATGCCGCAATAACAGAGTCTCTTTTTTTCAAAAACTCTTCATCCGTGACGGGAAGCCCCATAAAAGCAGGCTTTATCTCGGTCACGCTGCCGCCAAGCCGTCCGAGGACTCTTTCACACAGCCTTGCGGTGCGTGAAGAGCTTCTTACAGCACAGTTGACATAAAGGATATTCATGACTTATGTTATTCTATCGTGAGGATGTCGGAGAAGCCTGTTACCTCAAAGATCTCCATAATGTCCTCGTTGACATTGATGACCTTCATGGAGCCCTGTCTGTTCATTATCTTCTGGGTGGAAAGAAGAACTCTGAGTCCTGCGGAAGAGATGTACTCGACGTTCTTGAAATCCAGGACAACATCGGTCTTTCCTTCGAGAGAGCCCTTGATCTCTGCCTCGAGAGCAGGTGCAGTTGTGGTGTCAACTCTTCCCTCTATCTCCACTGTGAGCTGTTCGCCGTTTTCGATCTTGTTTACGTTCATAATGACCGTCCTTTCATATTTGAATTATAAATTTCTCATTATAGTGTATCTTTGCAGAAACAGCGGTTTTGCGCCGTTTCTGCAGGAGCATATAATTACACATACATATCATACCATATTTTAAAGATTTTTTCTATACCCATTTTAGATTTTTTTGCCTGTAAAACAGCTCGATCCCGAGCAGAAAAAGCCCGGTTTTTGTGCAGGTTGTACAAGGTCCTCACGGAAAACCGGCTGTAAAAAGGCTTTTTTACGGCGAAGCGAGAGGCCTTTTTTGTGAAAAACGCTGATTTTTACACTCGGGCAAAAATCGCCCCTCACATGGTGGAAAAATATGGCATAAGAACAAAGTTAAGACTGTCGAAATGTGCTGTTTTCAAATCGGTAACAAAACTATAATATAATTACTATATATTGTATGTTCACACGGCAGGGGACCGTGATAAAAAATACCAGGAGAAAGGACGAGAAATATGAAGAATAATGCAGCAAAGCTGGCTGCCATTATCATGGCACTCGGCAGTATGGCTGCTTTCGGCGCAACAAGTTCATTTGCCGAGCAGGCAGAACAGGCTCCGGCAGTGATCGCAGAAAGCGAGACCCTTGAGACAAGCTCCTTTGAGAACGGCGATCTGGTCAGCGAGACCAAAGCTATAAGCGAATGTAACATTGAAGCAGATTCCAGCGCCTGTGTTTATAACGGTCAGAAGCAGTATGCCAAGGTAACGATAAAGGACGGTGACAAGACCCTTGTCGCAGGGACCGACTATTCGATCGCCTATGCAAACTGTGTGGGCCCCGGAACAGCAACCGTTATGATAAGCGGCAAAGGCAGCTATACGGGCTATTACAGCGTCAGATACACTATCGCCAAGGCGGATCTCTCGACCTGCAAGGTAACAGGGCTCGATGAGTCCTACAACTACACAGGCTCGGCTATCGTTCCCGAGGTAACGCTTACCAATAGCATGGGCGAAAAGCTGGTCAAGGGCACAGACTATCTGGTGAGCCTCAGAAACAACAGATCTGAGGGAACAGCGACTATAACCTTTACCGGAAAGGGCAAGTATACCGGCTCTCTCAGCCGTATGTTCGAGATAAAGATGGTCGCTCCTGCCAACGTGACAGGCATGACCGCCACCTCTGTCGGCACCAATTCGGTGAAGCTCCAGTGGAACAAGGTCAGCGGCGCCCAGGGATATGTGGTATATCTCTATGACAAGGCAGCCAAGAAGTGGAAGAGATATAAGAAGACCGAAACGGCGGCGAACACAATCACTGTTACGGGTCTTAACGCAGGCGAGGCTTATGCCTTCACCGCAAGGGCTTATACGATGTCGGGAACAAAGGAGATACTCTCTCCCTCGTTTACGAACTATAAGGTAGCTACCGCTCCCGCAAAGGTGAATTTCACGATCACCGCAAGGCAGAAGGGCAAGGCGGTCCTCAACTGGACCAAGGTCGCAGGTGCGACAAGCTATGCGATATACTATAAGCCAAACGGTGGCAGCTGGTCGAAGATAGCAACGGTCAACAACTCTACCACAAGCTATACATATACCAAGGTCAGAAGCGGCGACACAGGCTATCTGACCGTAAGGGCGTTCAAGAACTTTGAGGGCGTTATAAGAGGCGGAACTTCGGTCTATACCAAGGCTATCTATAAGTATCCTCTGGCCGCAAAGAAGCTTGATTCTGTGGGCTGGGACCTTTACAGCGCATACTGCGCAGCTTCGGTACCGTGGAGAAATCCTAACAAGGAGATCCCGAAATCGGGAGATGTTACTATGGAGTGGTATGCAAACTACGGCTTTACAAAGGGCTACGGGCACTGCTTCAATATGGCGGCTATGTTTGCCGAGATGGCAAAGACCCTGGGCTATGACTGTACTCAGGTATGGGGATATGTTCCTCTGAGTGCGGGAGGCATCGGTCTGCATTCCTGGTGTGAGGTAAAGCTCAACGGAAATGTGTATGTCTGCGATCCGGATATGAGAACTGAAATCAATTATGACTGCTATCTGAGAGAATATTATCACGGAACATGGAACATTCAGAAAAAAGGAAACGTAAAGACCAACGGATGATCTTGGAGGATTATAAATGAAAAAAACACTTGCGATACTTATTTTTGCGGCCCTTATGCTTGCCGGCTGCGGCACTGATACAGCATCCAGCAGCAAGAAGGACACAGCTTCTTCAAAGGCGGCGTCTTCGTCAGCTGCCGAGACTTCTTCCTCGGTCGCTGAAACAAGCTCGGCTGCCGAGACCACGACGACTACAACGACAGCCAAGGATGAGACCACCACTGCCACAGCTGAAGAGACCACAACAGAGGCTCAGGCCGAGCCTGTTCAGGAGGAGCCTGTATACTATGAAGAGCCTGTTCAGCAGGAACCTGTTTACTACGAGGAGCCTGTATATGAGGAGCCCGTACAGCAGGAGCCCGAGCCAGTCCAGCAGGAACCCGTCCAGCAGGACGACGGCGGCTGTATCGGCGATGATGCGGAGATACTGTGGTGAGCAAAGAGAGGATAAAATATTTAAGCCGCTTAAAATCCTTTGCGTGCCTGGCTGTGGTGATACTCCACACACTGGGTATGGCTATGGGGTTTTCTCCCGACAAGGACACAGCAAGGCTGATATTTTCCATAAGGACCCTGACGCTCTGGGCGGTGCCCTGCTTTATAATGGCGACAGGTGCTCTGCTGCTTGACGAAAACAGAGAGCTGGGACTTAAAAAGCTGTTTTCAAAGCTTATTCTGCGTATGGTGCTGGCTTTGGTGATATTCACCTTTTTGTTCAAGTGCTTTGACGCTCTGCTGATAGACAAGAGCTTCGAGCTGGGAGAGGTGCTGGACTTTACGGGAAAGAGCCTGCTCTATAATTACAGCTGGGAGCATATGTGGTATCTTTACCTGATGATAGCGCTCTACCTTATGATGCCGGCATATAAGGCGGCGGCAAAGGCGATGAGCAGCAGCACCCTCAACTACATCATTGCAGTGATGTTCGTTATGCTGAGTCTCTTGCCTGCGGTATACACGCTGTTCCTTGCAGAAGAGAACGGCCAGTCGGCGGAGCTAAGGATAGTCATATACATCTCGAAGGTGTTCCCGCTGTTTTTGTTTGCGGGCTTTGCCATAGCAAAGGACAAGCTTAAAATACCGCTTATAGTCAGCGGTCCTGTGGCGCTGGCCTGTGCGATAGTTATGCCGATACTTGCAGACCACTGTGTAAAAGAGCGTGACATGGCGCTTTACAGCATTATAAACGAGTATCATTTCCCGATAACAGTTCTGGGGGCAGCGGCGCTGTTTGCGCTGTTCAAGGCCTTTGACAGGATAGACTTAGGCGCTGCGGACAAGTTCTTTGCACAGGTCGAGAAGTGTTCCTTCGGGATATATCTTCTTCACATGGTGCTTCTGAAGCTGGTCTTTGCGGTATGGGGCTTTGACCCCTTTGACCACGGCGGCCTGATAATGGTATTTCTGATAAGCCTTGCCGTATTCCTGGTGACGTTTATCGTTGTCCGCCTGCTAAGGTTCATACCCCTTGTAAACAAAGTGATATAGTAAAAATGAAGAATGAAAATTGAATAGTGAATAATGAATAATTAAGGTATCGCCTTCGGCGATGATTTATAAATATCATCGTCCGCAGGACGATACCTTTATTCTTATTTCTTCATTCTTCATTATTCACTATTCATTGAGCAGGCGCTTCGCAAAGAAATAAAAAGGCACTCTCGTCATTCCCGATGAAAGTGCCTTGAATATTGCTATTTTTCTGCGGCTGCGTTTCCGCCTGCGCTTTGTTTACCAGAGCGGCTTGGTCTTTTTAAGGTGCTGTTTTATCCTTGTGATATCTCCTGTGTTTACGGTGCCGGATGTGTCCTGGTCTGCGTTCGCACACACAAGAGCGTAGCCATCGAGTGTAGCCGTTTTCTTAAGATGCTTCTTGATAGCCGTAATATCGTTGGTGTTAACTATGCCGTTGAGATCGGCATCACCGAGAGGATTGATAGAAAGCTCAGGCGAGCTTGTTATAGCGCCGTTTGTTACCGTTATCGTCTGGGTCCTCGGAGCAAAGCCCTCGGCTGTGACAGTTATCTCATACTCGCCTGATTCAAGCCTCGGCAAGGTGAAGGAGCCGTCATTTGCTGTTATCTCATATTCTTCGATGATCACCGTGGGTGTCTTCTGGAGAAGGGCGGCATCGGTGGTGTTGAGCGTGATATCATAGCTCTGTGAATGTACTGCGCCGATAACGCCTGTGTCCTCCGGCAGCGAGAAGAAATTGACATCATAGGTCAGCGAATAATCACCGTCAGTTATCGAAACGGTGAACACCTCTGCGTCCTCATAGTCGGTTATGCCGTCTGGCCTGAAAATAACACAGCCGGGCTGACCGTACCAATCGTTGTTGATGTAAAAGTCGCCGTCCTTCGCCGAATTTGAGAATGTCCAGACCTTGTTGTCGGACTTTCTTGTCAGTGTGACTACGGTGTCACTTGAAAATGCCGAGTTCTTTGATACCGACCAGACAGGATAGCTCCTGTTCGAGTAGAGGGTGGAAGTGTTGAAAAGCTCGACAGGCGTGTTTGCCGAAGGCCATGCTACCGTGTAGCCGGTGGTGGAGTTCGTCATGTCAAAGGAATACATCGCTGTGTAGTCATCAACATGGCCGAAGCCTGTTTTTGCCATGCCGGGGTTGAGTACCCAGCGCCTGTGGCCCACCATTGGTATGTTGTAGTCGTCGGCATCCTCTATCCAGCCCCATACCATTGAAGCTGCTATCGAATAAAAGCCCTGGGCTATATTCGACTGTGAGGTGCCCTTATAGCCCTTCTCAAACAGATCATCGGGCATATTAGCGTCGTTCGTGGGGAAATGGGTGAGCGTATCGATAGCGGCGTCCGCAAGGGCTCCGCACTGTGCAAGCTCACCGTAGTCCGCATCAAGCGTTACCTCTCCCAGACCCGCAACATAGCGGATAGTGTTCAGAGCGTTGAGCCCTGCCTGCTTCGAGTCGGTGCTCAGCTCGCCCGGAACAAAGGTCCCTCCGCTGTGGACAGGCTGGGTCGCAAAGGTGTCATTTCCGAAGGTCCCTGTTTTTGAGGTATAAAACGGATGATTGTTGAAATAGTCAATGATCTGTGCCTGAGTCCTGGGCACGATATTGTTATCGGTATAAAGCCCGTTTTCTGTCTCGGCGCTGACCGTGACAACAAAGCTTTTTGCCTTTGGGGCAAAGCCTGCTGCGGCGAAGCAGCCCACCGCAATGGCGCAGGCGGATAACAGGCTCACTGCTCTTTTGTTAATAAATTTCACAAATATCCACCGCCTTTTTATAATATTTTGTTTATTATAACATATTTTCATCGCTTTGTAAAGGGGCAGGCGCCCTTTTTTGGTGGAAAATTTTGCAAAAGCGAAAAGGCACTCACGTCAGTTCACTGACAGGAGTGCCTTAAAAAGCTTCTTTATAACGCCTGCGCGTTATTACTTCAGCTGTTTTTCTTTTTCTTGTTCTTTCTCACGGTCATATTGTGGTGCTCGGTGGGCTTTAACACCTGCTCACGCTCGGGAGCGTTGTTCTTTCTTACCTGGATAGTGAACAGCATCCTTACGGTGTCCTCACGGATAGCGGCTACCATCTCGTCGAACATATCCATACCCTCAACTCTGTATTCAACAACAGGGTTTCTCTGACCGTAGGATCTAAGTCCGATACCACGCTTGAGCTCTTCCATATCGTCGATGTGATCCATCCACTTGGTATCAACTACCTTCAGGAGAACGACTCTCTCGATCTCACGCAGCAGAGGTGTGGTGAGGTCTTCCTCACGCTTCTCATAGAACTTGAGAGCTCTGTCTGTCAGCTGCTCGATAATGGACTCTCTTGTAAGCTCGTCCATCTCCTGGGGAGTATACTCAAAGTCGCCCTCGACAGTGATAAGACCCAGCAGCCTGTCTTTAAGTCCCTGAAGGTTCCAATCGTCGGTGATATCACCAACAAGATACATATTTACGGAGTCTGCCACGAAGTCCTTTATCATATTAACGATATCCTCGTGGAGAACAGAGCCGTCGGGATCCGAGCCGCCCTCGACACCGCTGTCGAGAACTCTCTGTCTCTGGCCGTAAATGATCTCACGCTGGGTGTTCATAACGTCGTCGTAGTTGAGGACGTTCTTTCTTATATTGAAGTTTCTGCCCTCGATCTTCTTTTGTGAAGACTCGATAACGCCGGAAAGCATCTTTGACTGGATAGGTGTGTTCTCATCAACGTTGAGCCTGTCCATCATAACAGTTATACGCTCACCGCCGAAGATCCTCATAAGATCGTCCTCGAGGGAGAGGAAGAAGGTGCTCTCTCCGGGGTCTCCCTGACGTCCCGAACGTCCTCTGAGCTGATTGTCGATACGTCTTGACTCGTGCCTCTCAGTACCTATGATATAAAGGCCGCCTGCCTCTTTTACCTTCTCGGCATATTCCTTTATCTCCTCGGAATACTTCTCATAAGCCTTTCTGTAGATCTCTCTTGCAGCGAGAACATCGGGATCCTCTGTGGAGGAGAAGCCCGAAGCTTCTACCGCACACTCTTCGCTGTAGCCCTGCTTCTGGACATCCTGGAGCGCTCTGTAGTCAGCGTTTCCTCCCAGCAGGATATCGGTACCACGTCCTGCCATGTTGGTGGCGATAGTAACGGAGCCGAACTTACCTGCCTGTGCAACGATGAATGCTTCCTTGTCGTGGTGCTTCGCATTGAGCACCTCGTGCTTTATGCCCTTAGCCTTGAGCAGTCTCGAAAGATACTCGGATTTCTCGATAGAAACAGTACCTACCAGAACCGGCTGACCCTTCTTGTGGCACTCGATTATCTGATCGATAACGGCATTGAATTTGCCCTTCTCTGTCTTATACACCACATCCGGATGGTCTATCCTTATGACCGGCTTGTTGGTGGGCACCTCGATAACGTCGAGCTTATATATCTCCCTGAACTCGTCCTCCTCAGTGAGAGCCGTACCGGTCATGCCGGAGAGCTTGCCGTAAAGACGGAAGTAGTTCTGATAGGTGATAGTAGCGATAGTCTTTGACTCTCTCTTTACCTCAACGTTCTCCTTTGCCTCGATAGCCTGGTGCAGACCGTCATTGAAACGTCTGCCCTGCATTATACGGCCTGTGAACTCGTCAACGATGAGCACCTCGCCGTCCTTGACGATGTAGTCAACGCCGTTTTTCATAACGCCGTTAGCCTTGATAGCCTGGTTTACGTGGTGAGAGATAGTCATATTCTCCTGGTCCATAAGGTTTATGATATGGAACCACTTCTCGGCCTTCTTTACACCGCTCTTGGTAAGGGTAGCGGTCTTTGCCTTTTCGTCGATGATGTAGTCGCCGTCAAGCAGGTCATTGTCCGCCTTGTCGTCCATCTCAACGACGGTAACGGGCTTGAGGGTCTTTGCAAACCTGTCTGCCTCGGAATAGAGGGTGGTGGACTTGTCGCCCTGGCCGGAGATGATAAGAGGTGTCCTTGCCTCGTCGATAAGGATGGAGTCCACCTCGTCCACGATAGCGAAGGCGTGCTCTCTCTGCACTTTGTCCTTCTTATAGATGACCATATTGTCACGCAGATAGTCGAAGCCGAACTCTGTGTTCGTACCGTAGGTGATGTCTGCGTTATAAGCCTGCTTCTTTGTTTCCTTATCCATACCGGTAAGGACAACGCCGATAGAGGTGTTGAGGAAGTGGAACACCTTGCCCATCTCCTCGGACTGGAACTTAGCAAGGAAGTCGTTGACGGTTACAACGTGAACGCCCTTGCCGCTGAGGGAGTTTGCATAAGCTGCCAGACAGGCAACGAGAGTTTTACCCTCACCGGTCTTCATCTCGGCTATACGTCCCTGATGAAGAACGATAGCTCCGACTATCTGAACGGGGAAGGGCTTCTTTCCGAGAACACGCCATGCGGCCTCACGGCACACAGCCAGTGCGTCGGGCAGAACGTCATCGAGGGTGGAGAGCTCATCGAGCTTCGACCTGAGTATAGCTGTCTGCTTGCCCAGTTCCTCGTCAGACATTGCCTGATATTTAGATTCCAACTCCAGCACCTTATTCTTTATGGGCTCGATCTTAGCGAGCTCCTTCTTGGAATAGTTGCCGAACACTTTGTCAAAAAGACCCATTATCAATCACCTTTACTATTTTAATTCAAATTACCTTCCATATTTATCAACGTGTTTTCCCCAATTTACAAAAACACTATTATATTATACAGTATCTCTCCCCAATTGTCAAGTCCAGGGGCGTGCCCCTGCACCGCCTCCCCCACCCCGCATAGTTTTGTGCAGGCTATTCAATAGCCGCCGCCCTCCCCGGAGGGGAGGGGGTAGGCTTTGGCGAGGCTTTTCACTTTGTGACACTGCGGTGCTCGCCGCACGGCTTTGCCTCTGGCGGAATACGCAACAGAGCTGAAAAACACAACAGAGCTGAAATACGCAACAAAGCTGAAAAAGTTCGCCAGGGTGTCCAGGGTGGGTCCAGCGCCGACCTGGGCGGTGCTCGCCGCACGGCTATATCTCTGGCGGAACACACAGCAAAGCAATAAAAATCCGCCAGGGGATCAAAAGTTTGGGTCGAGCCTTTTCAAAGGCTCGCAGGGATCCAAGGGGCAGCGCCCCTGGTCGCCCTCCGCAGAGGGCGAAACCCCCTGCCCACGGAGGCGCTCGGCAGGGGTGAATTGAAAAAAGTGTCCGAAAAAAGTGTCCGGTGGACACTTTTTTCAAGAGGGGCGACCTGCAAGAGAGGTCGCCCCTTGTGAGAAGCCAGAACAATTTTTCCTCAAGTCGCTTGCGGCTTGACGGCAGGTGTGGTGCTCGCCGCACGGCAAACTCGGAAATCGATTTTGTGAAAATTGATTTCCATGCGGATTTGAGTTTTTCTCTTTACTTTTGTTTTGTTTTGTAGTATAATGTCAATAAGAATATTTGGCGGTGCGTCCGCCTTTGCGGTCAGGAGGTTTTTTCATGAAAAATACTATCAGCATCAAGGTCTGCTCCAAGACCTACAACGTAGTGACCGAGGAGTCTCAGGTATATACCGAGAAGATCGCAGCTCTGCTGGATCAGAAGCTTAATTCTATCCTCAAAGCCAGCCCCAGTCTCTCGATTGCGGATGCCGCTGTGCTCGCTTCGCTGGAGGCCTATGATGAGCTCACCAAAGCCAGAACGACTATCGAGAACATCCGCTCCCAGATAAAGGGCTATGTGGATGAGTCTGCCAAGGCAAAGAATGACCTTGATAACTCGAGGAAAAAAGTTTTTGAACTGGAAAGACAGGTAAAGGCACTGGAGGACGAGCTGGAGAAAAGAACAGTAGTCAAAAGGGCTCCCGATGAAGAGATGATAAGCGCAAAGGACCTTCTTTCCCGGCAGATAGACGAGGCTATCAAGAGCCCCGTTCATCCCGACAGAAAAGACAACGGCTGATGAGCGCCGAGATACTGGCTCCCTGCGGCTCGGCAAGAGCGCTGGAGGCGGCCCTCAGAAGCGGCTGTGATGCGGTATACCTTGGGCTGTCACGCTTCTCTGCAAGGGGAAAGGCGGAAAACTTTTCAGAGACCGAGCTTTCACAGGCGGTGTATGAATGTCACCGCCGTGGGGTAAAGGTCCACCTGGCAATAAACACCCTCGTGCGAGACTCCGAAATGGAGGACTGCGTGAGGGCTGTTCGCTTTGCGGCAAAAACGGGCGTGGACGCCCTTATCGTTCAGGATCTCGGGGTGTTGTCTGCTGCAAGAGAGCTGTTCCCGGAGCTGGAGATACACGCATCCACCCAGATGACCGTTCACAGCGAGAGCGGCATGAAGACAGTGACTTCCCTTGGCTGTACAAGGGCAGTGCTTTCCCGTGAGCTTCCGCTTGATGTGATAAAGCGCCTGTCACAGATGGGGATAGAGACCGAGGCCTTTGTTCACGGCGCTTTGTGTATGTCAGTTTCGGGGCAGTGCTATATGAGCGCTTTTATCGGTTCGAGAAGCGCAAACAGGGGGCTTTGCGCCCAGGCCTGCCGGCTGCCTGCTTCGGCAGACGGCAGCGAGGCTTTTTGTCTGTCACTAAAAGACGTGTCGCTGCTGCCTTATCTTCGGGAGCTTGAAGCGGCAGGTGTGTCTTCCTTCAAGATAGAGGGCAGGATGAAGCGCCCGGAATATGTGGCTATGGCTGTGGACTCCTGCGTTAAGGCTCTGAAGGGCGAGGACTACGATATAAAGGCGCTGGGGGATGTTTTTTCGAGAAGCGGCTTTACCGACGGCTATTATCACCACAGGCTGGGCAGCGAGATGTTCGGCGTAAGGACAGGAGAGGACGCTGCGGCTGCGGCAAAGGTCTTTCCTGCGGCTCACGAGCTTTATCGCCGTGATGAGAAGAGAAGCACCGCAGCTGTGAGCTTTAGGATGACAGCCGGCTCGCCCATGAGCCTGACGCTGACGGACGAGAACGGAGTTAGCGTCACAGTTTTCGGCGCCGAGCCGGAGCCTGCAAAGAACAAGCCCTGGGACGAGGAGTTTGTAAAGTCGAAGCTTTTAAAATTCGGCGGCACGCTTTACGAGGCGGGAAGCTTTGACTGTGAGATAGGAGAGGGTCTGGCGCTCTCACCGGCAAAGCTGGGCGAGCTGAGGCGTGAGGCCGTGGAACAGCTTGACCGAAAGAGATCCGAAAAAAACACAAAGACTCACAGCCCTGCCTGCGAGCTCCATAAGATATCGAAAACGGAGCCTTCCGGCGGCAGGGAGATCAGGATAAAGATAAGAAGCCTTTCCCAGCTCCAAGGGCTTGACACAGACGATATCGAGCTTATAGGTGTGCCCCTTGCGCTTTCGCAAAAGGCGGCGGAGCTTGTCCCCGCTGATAAGATCTCGGTGGTAATGCCAAGGTTCACTTTTGATGAGCCTTCTCTTGGAGCACAGCTTGAGGCCGCAAAACAGAGCGGTATAAAGAATATGACAGGCGAGAACGTGGGTCATTTCACCCTTGCTAAAGAATACGGCTTTGAGCTTCATACTGACTTTACGCTCAATATCGCAAACAGCTATGCGCTGGAGCAGGCTTCAAGGCTGGGGGCGGCTGACTGTGTGATCTCGCCGGAGCTGACGGCGGCACAGATCAGTGACATTAAAAAGAGCGTGCCTATCGGTGTCTGCGCTTACGGCAGGATACCTCTTATGCTCACCGCAAACTGCCCCATAAGACAGCAGGTGGGCTGTCAGAACTGCAAGGGCTGTATCACCGACCGCACAAAGCGCTCTATGCCTGTGCGCTGTGATAAGAAAAACGGCTATGCCGAGATCTTCAACAGCGATATCCTGTATATCGCCGACAGGGCAGCCCAGTTTGCGGCTGCGGATTTCTGGCAGCTGGATTTTCTTGACGAGACACCGGAGCAGATAAACGCAGTGATAAAGGACTGCAAAAATGCCCTCAAAGGCCTTGCGCCAAAGGCAAAGCCCTCGAATGTGACCTTCGGTCTGTATTCGAGAGGGGTCATCTGATCGTTAAGACAAAGCGGACTGCGGAGAATATTCTCCGCAGTCCGCTTTTGCCGTATATGATGATATGGAAAGATAGCTTGCTTTGTTATCAGCCGGAGCATCAGAGCATACGAGCGTAGTTCTCTGCCATTTCGATGAGCTCGGGCTCCTGCTTCTGAGCGCCCTTGAGCTGGCCTATTATCTCGCTAAGGGTAAGGTCATTGAGATACTCGCTGCCCTTGAGATACATTGCGAACTCTGCTGCCAGCGCTGCAAACTCCAGGTTGGCAGGCTTTTCTGCGCTGTACTGGGAAGCGTTGACTGTTGTCTTCACAAGTCTGCTCTCGCTCTCCTCGGGATACTTGTAGCGAACAGATACGTCAAGAAGGTCGCCCTCGATCCCGCCTGCGGGGATGATCTCGTAAAGAGCTGTTGACTGCTGGCCGGAACCGATGTCGCCTGCGTCCTTGGTGTCGTCTTCAAAGTCTTCGGTGTTGAGCTGTCTGTTCTCATAGCCTACCAGCCTGTAGGAACGGATCTTGCTCTCATCGAAGCCTACCTGTACCTTTGTGTCCTTTGCTACTGTGAACATCGAACCGTTCATCTCGGTAACAAGGACTCTCTTAGCCTCGTCAAGAGTGTCGATGTAAGCATAGTTGCCGTTGCCGTTATCTGCAAGTGCTTCAAGTCTGGAATCCTTGAAGTTTCCTGTGCCGAAGCCCAGAACGGAAAGAGCTATGCCGGAATCTCTCTTGCCCTCGATAAGAGCTGTCAGCTCCTCTGCGCTGGAAACGCCCACGTTCAGGTCGCCGTCAGTTGCAAGGATGACACGGTTGTTGCCGCCCTTGATAAAGTATTTTTCGGCAATGCTGTAGGCGGTGTTTATCCCTGCTGCGCCTGCGGTGGAGCCGCCTGCTGTGAGAGAATCAAGAGCGTTCTTTATGGTGTTGGTGTCGTCGCCTGCTGTGCCTTCAAGGACTACGCTGTCCTCGCCTGCATAGGTAACGATGGAAACTCTGTCATTGGGTCCCAGCTGGTCTGCCAGCAGAGCGAATGCCTGCCTTACGAGAGGGAGCTTGTTCTCTTCTTCCATCGAACCGCTGACATCGATAAGGAACACGATGTTTGAGTCGATATCCGAAACGGGAGCCTCCATTGCCTGGATGCCTACCAGCATAAGCTTTGCCTCGGGGTTCCAGGGGCAGTCGGAAAGCTCGGTGTTTATCGAGACCGCTTCGCCCTCGGGCATCTGATAGTCATACTTGAAATAGTTTATGAACTCCTCGGTTCTGACAGCGTCGGAGTAGACCTCCCAGCCCTGGTTTATCATCCTTCTTGCGTTTGTGAAGGATGCTGTGTCTATATCTGTGGAGAAGGTGGATATGGGCTGGTCTGCCGTGTTTATCCAGCCGTTCTCGTCATAATGCTTATACTCCTCGCTGCTGCCGTCGTCGCCGGGCATATAGAACCCGTCATCGGCACAAACAGCTTCGGTGCTCAGCCCCTCAAAGGCAAGTCCTTTTTCGCCACGCTCATACTCAGCCCCGTCCATAGCGGTCTCGGGCTGTGTCTGAAGAAGAACGTCGTTATTATCGTTTTTGTCCTGTGTAACAGCAGCGCCTGCTGCCTGTGAATTTGTATCTTTCTTTACTGTCCTGGATGCCTTAGATGTGTCATCTGCGCTTCCGCAGGCTGTCGAGATCATCATCATTGCTGCACATAATCCTGCTGCTATCCTTTTTGCATCTGCCTTTTTCATAGTATTGTCCTCCCTTGTCAGCGGTCAGTATCTACTGGATCTTTCCTTACTTATTTATACCAGCGAGACTATCCCCTCTATCTCTCCTGCTGCGGTATAGCGGATCGTCAGAGGGTCCGTCTCGATGGTGTAGCTTATCACGGCGCCCTGCTCGTAAAGCTTTTTGAAGACCTCTTCTGCAAGCTCCGCCTTCCGGCTTGCGTCAGCGTCCAGGTATTCGTCGGAGTTCACAAGTCTGTCTGTCATATCATTGACAGCCTCCTGTGCCTGTTCCGGCTCCATAAGCTTTCTTTCGTCAGGGTCTTGCGTGCTGCTGCCTTTGCTGTCGCCGGTGCTCCCGGCGTTGTCCGATTCCGGCACTTCTGCGGTGGCGTCTTCGGACCTGTCCTGTGTCAGAGCTTCCGGCTTGACCTCAGCGACCTCGTCGGCTGCCTTCTGCACACCGCTTTTATCTGCATCGATGCTCTGTATCTGTGCGGTGTTGTCCTCCGAGTACATAGGCTCTTTTTCGGCATCATTGTTTTGCTCGTCTTCGTTCTCGTCTGCTATGGCTATGCTTTTTTGTGCGCCGTCTGCGGCCTCGCTTTTCGCTGCGGCTTCGCTTGAAGATATACTGTTTGTTTTTTCTGTCTCAAGCTTTCCGCTCTTGTTATGGAGCATAATGAACGCTCCCGTGACGGCTATCACCGCACACGCAGCGACTGCGATATACCTCATCAGGCCTCTGCTCCTTGTGTGAGCGATAGCAGGCTTTGTTTTGGTGTCTGCTTTCTCCTGTTCATCGAGTCCGGCTTCTATCCTAGCCCACAGCTTATCCATGTCGGGGCCAGTTTTTTCGCTGTTCTCTTTGTAAAGCTTTTCGATATCGAAGCTCATAACTGTTCCTCCTCCATGATTTTTTTAAGCTTTGAAACGGCTCGGTCATATCTCCACGCCACTGTTCCCTGAGGCTCGCCCAGCGTCCGGGCTATCTCCCTGAAGGTCAGCTCCATTCCCAGTTTCATCTCGACTATCTGTCTCTCTGCAAGTGATAACTGTGAGAGCGCTGCTTCGAGAGTGAGCTTTGCCGACACGCTGTTTTCAAGAGACCCGTCTGCCGGGATGTTTGCCGCAGGGCCGTCCTCACTGTCGATGTCGAGCTGTTCTGGATGCTGCTTCCTGAGATGGTCAAGAGCGAGGTTTCTCGCAATCACCGTGAGCCATCTTTTGTGACCCTGACCGCTTTTATAGCTGTCTGCCATATTCCAGAGCTTTAAAAAGAAGTCCGAGGTCAGGTCCTCAGCGTCCTCATGCGAACGGACGATACCGAGTATCACACGGTAGATCTGTTTCGCATAGGCTGTGTAGATATCTTTAAGTCCGTTTCTGTCTTTGTCGATCATAAGGCGGATACAGCTTTCAAACTGTAAATCGGTCAAGACGTCCAACTCCTTAAAGCGAAAGGCTGTGCGTTTTTGTCTTGCTCAGCGCTTTCATATAATATACGTTTGGCAGCAGGCGGATTTATGGCAAAATAGTGCACAAACTTACCGCTGACAAGGGAGTGGGCTTTATGCACAATGCCAAAGATGCTGCCTAGAGAAAAGTATAACACAAGAACAGGGCACTGTCAACAAAAAAGCCCCCTGCAAAAGCAGAGGGCAAGAGTTATTCACGGCTTACATTTTAATTCTGTCAAGATAAGACCAGAGCTCATCATCGGTGACAGCTTCACTGAAAATACAATAGAGCAGACCGTCGGAAGAAACTCTGTATAGGCTGGTGTGGTTGCCTGTGTTTATTATTACCTGGTTTTCCGGGTCATATTCAAAAGTGCTTTCATCGGTCTGCGTTTGCTCGATAAGATCATCAAAGAAAGCTGTCATCCCGTCATAGTCGTTCACCTGATCGAAGCACAGGCAGATTGTAATGACGTTATCGGTCGTGCTGTCCTTATAATTGATATAGCAGCAGCCGTCATACATAGTGATGTTTCCGTCCTGAGACAAAGACTCATCGATATGCTCGGGCTCGGAAAGCTTTTCAAGCTCTCCTCCCGTGTTCTTTATTCTTGCATAAAGCTCATCGGAGGCAGATAGCTGTTCAAAGGTCTCAAATGAAATGCTCGTGTCAAGGTCGATATCTGCCTGCGGTTCCTCCTCCGTCTGTGCAGTTGTTTCGGTGCCGGTCGCAGCGGATGACGTTGCAGCAGCCTTGGAAGAACTGCTTTCGGAAGCGGTTTTAGCACAGGACGAAAGCAAAAGGGCTGATAACACGATAAACAGGGTCTTTTTCATAGCGTGATCCTCCTCGTAAATCATAGTATGGCTCTGTTTAATGATAATCTACTACAATTCTTTTGCTTTTACAATTGACTTTATCTACAAATTCGAGTTTCCATTTTTGTTAATTTATTATATAGCCCTTGATTTTTGGAGTATTATGGTATATAATAATTCTGTATGATTTTATCTGAATGCTCGAAAAGGAGAGGATCGTCTAAATGGAGATCATTAACAAATCGGATAAGACCCTTTTAAAGGAATATGAGAATTTCGTAAAGAACAGCGAGTACGGCAACTTTATGCAGTCTCTGCGCTGGCCGAAGGTAAAAGAGGGCTGGGGCTGGGACGCTGTGATTTCCCGTGACAGCGAGGGAAAGATAAGAGGTACCTGTCTGGTTATAACAAAGAAAGTGCCTATCTTCGGAGTGAAGTTCCTTTATGCGCCTCACGGCCCCTGCTGTGACTGGTCGGACAAGGAAGTCATGCAGGATCTTTTCGAGGGCGTCAAGGTGCTGGCAAAGAAGCACAGGTGCTATCAGTTCATGTGGGATCCCCCGTTTGAGGAGAAGGAAGAGGACAGAACAGCTCTTATCGAGAGCATGGGCTTTTCCCACATCCACAATGCGGCAGAGCTCACCACTATCCAGGCAAGAAACAACTATATGTTAAGAGACATAAAGGGCAAGACCGCCGATGAGGTCATGGCTGGCTTCAAGCCGGACTGGAGAAACAGGATAAGAAAGGGCCCCAAGAAGGGCGTTACCTGTGAGGCCTGCGGCTCGGACAGGCTGGATGACTTTTATCCCCTTTATGAAGCAACGGGTATCCGTGACGGCTTCTCGATAAGAGGCAAGGAATATCTGGCAAAGTTCATCGACAGCTTCGGCAAGGATCACTGCCGTCTGTTCGTATGCTATTGTGAGGAGGACGGCAAGAAGATCCCGATCTCAGGAGCTATCACAACACAGTATGCCGGAAAGACCTGTTATGTTTACGGCGCTTCCGCAAACCACCACCGCAACCTTTATCCTAACTATCTTATGCAGTGGACTATGATAAACTGGGCGCTTGAGGGCGGCTGTGATATCTACGACTTTATGGGCATACCATTCTATACAGATGAGACCAACCCGAACTACGGTGTTTATAAATTCAAGAAGGGCTTCAACGGCGAGGTCGTTACCTATGCCGGAGAGTTTTTCTATGTGTTCAAGCCCTTTATGAAGAAGATCGTGGACAAGTGCGAGAAGATCGTTATGGACAGACACGAAAGAAAGAGACAGAAGCTTCTCAAGAACAGAAACACTGATATGCAGTAAAACAGGAGCATTAATATGAAAGGTAACAGACTTCTGGTGAGGTTTTTCTTTGTGCCTCTGGGGTGTCTGTCGCTGAGCTATGCGGCGATGTGCGTCTACTGGCTGGTGACAGGCTGCCGCTATGGGGTCAAGGTCTGCACGTCTGTTTTTGTGGATTCACTGCCTTTCACCCTCATAATCTCCGGAGTCGCTGCTGCGGTCTCGGGGACCGTTGCGATAAAGCGGATAAAGCGCTTTACTTCAGCAATGGAAAAATGCAGAAAAAGCTCGGGGGCTCCCGAGGATATAGCTCAGCTGGACAAGGCTCTGGGTGCGCTTAAATACAAGGGCGCTTATGTGAGCCTGCTCCGGGCGTCGGCTCTTCTTGGCTGCGGCTGTTATGACGAATGTCTGGGGGAGCTTGAAGGTATCGACCTTGCTTATCTTTCGGCCGAGGACGAGGAGGAGTATTTCAATATGCTCATCTACTGCCGGCTGATGCAGGGCGAAAAGGAAACGGCGCTAAGGCTCTATCTTTTGAGCGGCCATTATTTCAGGCGGGCGCTTGGCCGGAGGGGGACCTCCCACATCCGCCACACTGTGGGTATGATATACTACACTGTGGGCGAGTATGACAAGGCGTTGAAGCTTTTTGAGGAGTCCAAAAAGGATGCGGAGCGTTCGCTTCTGTGCGAGTGCGACCTCTGGGCAGGGCTTTGCTTTTTGAAGCTGGGCTCGGGACAGCAGGCTCTGGACTGTGCGTTGAGGGCGGCGCAGAACGTAAGTGATGCAAGGCAGCAAAAAAGCCTTATCCATCTTAAAAATGCGGCTGTGACGCTTACAGAGCGTGAGCGCAGGGCAGCACAGGAGCGTCAGGAGCAGATCCTTTTACAGGAGATGTCCGCAGACGAAACAGATATATAAATCCGGGCGGCAGCAAGAGCCGCCTTAGCTTTGGAGGTAATATGGTACTTAATGCATTCAGGGGCTTTTGTATGGCTCTGGCAGACAGCGTCCCGGGGGTCTCGGGCGGAACGATAGCGTTTCTCATGGGGTTTTATGACCTGTTCATAAACTCCCTCAACGACCTTATGGGCAAGGACGGCGAAAAGAGGAAAAAAGCTTTCCTGTTCATCATAAAGCTGGGTGTCGGCTGGGTGATAGGAATGGCGCTGGCGGTAAGCGTTCTGGCGAGCGTTTTCGAGAGCGGCATCTACAAGGTAAGCTCATTGTTCATGGGCTTCATAGTCCTGGCTATCCCTGTTATGATCTATGAGGAAAGAGAGAGCATAAAGGGCAAGTACATAAACGTCATCTGGACGATAATAGGTATCGCTCTTGTGGTGTGCATATCCCTGTTCAGCTCGACGGGTGAGACGGACGTTTCTCACATGACCGTTGGTCTTGCAGCCTATACCTTCTTCGCAGGTATGTGCGCTATCTCGGCAATGGTGCTCCCCGGCATCTCGGGCTCGACGATACTGCTTACCTTCGGGCTCTATGTTCCGGTGGTCACTGCGGTAAAGGATGTTATGCACTTCAAGTTTGCATCGCTGCCGATCTGTATAGCTCTGGCGCTCGGAGCAGTGGCAGGTGTGTTCGTGACGCTGAGGCTGATAAAGAAGGCTCTTGAAAAACACCGCAGCCAGACTATCTACTGCGTTATAGGAATGATGATAGGCTCTCTTTATGCGATAGTGAAGGGACCCACCACCTTAAAGCACCCGAAGCCTGCGATGACCTGGAGCAAGTTCAGTATCGTGTTCTTCATCATCGGAGCAGCTATCGTGTTCGCTATGCAGGCAGCGAAGATGTATTTTGATAACAAAAAGAAAAGCGAAGCATAAAAAGAACGAGCGGCTGCTCTCTGTGAGCAGCCGCTGTTTTTTTCATCTGTGAAAGCTTTTGTGCTTTCTGTTTTTTAAGGTCTCTTACATAAAGCCTTACCGCCGCATAGGTGCAAAACACCATTATAAGCCCCAGCGCCACAGCAGCGGCATCTATCTTAGCGAGAGCTATCAGCCCGAACAGAACAGCCCCTCTCAGACAGACTTTCAGCCACCAGTTGTCGCCGTCCTCCATTCTGAAACTAAGAAGCATAACGGATATCGCTGTCATAATAATTCCTCCCCGGTTTTGTTTTTCTGATATCAGTATAGCACATCAGAAAATGTTTGTGGGGAATTTTTCTGGACAGTTAAATTTTCTTTTTCAGATCGTCTGTGAGTCGCTCCACAAAGCCCTGGCCGGCTATACCGTTGGGCTTGTAGCCCCAGCGTGTGAGCATTGAGTCCACCACACCACGGGTGGCGATCCCGAAGCCGTCATCAACGGTGATGTGGACAGATATAAGTCCCTTTTCCTCGGCAAGAGACAGCATGGATTTGAGCTCATACACCCCGAGGTTCTTATCCCCCTGCTTTAGTCCTTTGATGTCCAGGACTTTGAGCGCTGGCTTGGGCGAAGGCTTGGTATAGCCGTTGAGGCCTGCGTCCTTAATCAGGGCAGGGTAGTCCTTATAGGCGTAATCGCAGTCGCACTTCCCGGTGACGCCGCTGACAAAAGCCGAGGACGTGTACTGCCACATCCCGTAGGGTCCGGTGTAGCTGGGCTTTGTCACATCAAAGTTTGCCACCCAGATGTCATATTTGCTCCTGACAGCCGCCGGGACTTTGTTCTCCAGGAACGACACATAGCTGTAAAGCGATACATAGTATCCCTGCTTTTCGAGATAGGAGCAGAAAGCCGTTATTATCTTTCCTATGGTTTGCGCCGGAAGAGAGCTCTGGGTCCTGTCCTCGATGTCGAAAGCCACAGGGTAGTCGAGCTGCTTGCCCGAAAGCGCCTTGCAGAAGCACTTCGCTTCCGCAAGGGCGTCGGCTTCCGTCAGCGCATAGCTGTACCAGTAAGCGCCGACACCGAGACCTGCCGCCTTTGCCTTCTTGTAGTTTTCTTCAAACCGTTCGTCCTTCTGGCTGTCAAACTTTCCGTAGCCGGCGTTCAGGATAACAAAACGGCAGCCGTCTGCTCTGACCTTTTCAAAATCAACGCTGCCCTGCCAGTGGGAAACGTCGATGCCTTTTGTCCTGCTCATTCTTCTCTCCTTTCTTTTTTTGCCGCCTGTGTCCCGAAATAGAACGAGATTATAACGGTGAACACCGTCATAAGGTCGTCAGCGTCGGCCTTGCTCAGCAGTGTCTCTATACAGAACACAAGCGTTATCATCAGTGTTACGATAGACTTTACGTCTATCAGCTTGTATAAGCGTTGTTTCATAGTCCTCTCCTTTCAGTGTCCCTACTGCGTTCTTGTGCGCTCGATAGCCTTTATCCTTTCCTCGGCTATGCTCAGGCGCTCGAGCGCTGCGCCCTGCCTTGCAACAGCACGCTCCAGCTGCTCGAGCCTGTAGACTATGAGGCTTAGGTTCTTGTCCTGTTCGGCTCTTGACTGACGGGCTGCTGTACGCTGTATCATCAGCTGGCAAAGAACGCTTGCTGCGGCTGTTATCAGTGCAGTCGCAATGGCGGTATCTATCATCTGCTCACCTCCCCGTGAATACCCCTTCACTTAACAGGGGAGCGGGGCTGTTTTGTTGCAGTAAAAATGCAACAATTTATCAGATATGACCAAATTAAAAGAAAAAACATATCTCTGCACAAATCAGGCACCTGTGATTTGTTTATATCGCCAGTATATACTATGCCTTTTTGCCAAAGCTGTCACTGCTGCGGCAGGCATTTGATAAGAGAAGCAGACAAGTGATGGTCTATAACGGTTTTTTTACATAAAAATTATTGTCTGGGGTATTTACAAACGGGTTTTAAAGTGGTATAATATAATAGTTAATTATGGGTGTGCTCTTTACGGAACACATCCGTGACTTTCCAAAGTGGAGACACTTGGAAAAAGACTTTTCCGCTGTGCGGAAAATTTAAAGAAAGGATTGGTTAAAAACATGGCCAGAAAAATGAAAACCATGGATGGTAACAACGCTGCCGCTTGGGCATCGTACCCCTTTACGGAAGTCGCTGCTATCTATCCGATCACACCGTCCTCCGTTATGGCAGAGGTAACAGACCAGTGGGCTGCAAAGGGTAAGGAAAACCTCTTCGGAACTCCTGTAAAGCTTGCTGAGATGCAGTCTGAGGCAGGCGCTTCGGGAACTGTTCACGGTTCTCTTGCAGCAGGTGCCCTGACAACTACTTACACAGCTTCGCAGGGTCTGCTTCTTATGATCCCTAACCTCTACAAGATCGCAGGTGAGCTTCTCCCTTGCGTTATCCACGTTTCCGCAAGATGCGTAGCTTCTCATGCTCTTAACATCTTCGGCGATCATTCCGACGTTTATGCTTGCCGTCAGACCGGTTTTGCAATGCTCTGCTCCTCCAACGTTCAGGAAGTTATGGACCTCGGAACTGTTGCTCATCTTTCGACTATCGAGGGAAGAGTTCCTTTCATCCACTTCTTTGACGGCTTCAGAACATCTCATGAGATCCAGAAGATCGAGACATGGGATATCGAGGACGTAAGAAGCATGGTAAACTTCGAGAAGATCGAAGAGTTCAGAAAGAGATCTCTCAATCCTGAGCACCCTGTACTCAGAGGTACAGCTCAGAATCCTGATATCTTCTTCCAGGCTCGTGAGGCCTGCAACCCCTACTATGATGCTATCCCCGGTGTCGTAGAGGATTACATGAACAAGGTAAACGAGAAGATCGGCACAGACTATAAGCTGTTCAACTACTACGGCGCACCTGATGCAACACACGTTATCGTTGCTATGGGTTCTGTATGCGATACTATCGTTGAGACTATCGACTACCTCAACGCTACCGAGGGCACAAAGCTCGGTCTCGTTAAGGTAAGACTGTTCAGACCTTTCGTAGCTGAGAAGCTCGTTGAGGCTATCCCTGCTACCTGCGAGCAGATCTCTGTTCTTGACAGGACCAAGGAGCCCGGCGCAGAGGGCGAGCCTCTGTTCCTCGACGTTGTTGCAGCTCTCAAGGGAACACAGTTCCATGACATCCCTGTTGCAGGCGGCAGATACGGTCTTGGTTCCAAGGATACAACTCCTGCAATGATCAAGGCTGTTTACTGGAACGCAAGCTGGAAGGAAGACTTCAAGCCTAAGTTCACTCTCGGTATCGAGGACGATGTTACCAACCTCTCTCTGAAGGTCGAGGACAAGCTCGATTCCGCTCCTGCAGGCACAACAGCTTGTAAGTTCTGGGGTCTGGGTGCAGACGGTACTGTCGGCGCTAACAAGAACTCCATCAAGATCATCGGTGACCACACTGATCTTTATGCACAGGCATATTTCGCATACGACTCCAAGAAGTCGGGCGGTGTTACAGTTTCTCACCTGAGATTCGGTAAGACTCCTATCAAGTCCACCTACCTCATCAACCAGGCTGACTTCGTTGCCTGCCACAATGAGTCATACATCAACAAGTATGATATGGTTCAGGACATCAAGCCCGGCGGAACATTCCTTCTCAACTGTCAGTGGGATGAAAAGGAGCTCGAGAAGCATCTGCCCGGACAGGTAAAGAGATATATCGCTAAGAACAAGATCAAGTTCTACACCATCAACGGTGTCAAGATCGGTAAGGAGATCGGTCTCGGAAACAGGATCAACACAGTTCTCCAGTCCGCATTCTTCAAGCTTGCTGACATCATCCCGATCGACGACGCTATCAAGTATATGAAGGACGCTGCTACTGCTTCCTACTCGAAGAAGGGCGAGGCTATCGTTAAGATGAACCACGACGCTATCGATGCAGGCTGCCAGCAGGTAGTAGAGGTCAAGGTACCTGCCGCTTGGAAGAAGGCAAAGGATACTCCTATGGGTATGTCCGCTGTCAAGACCAAGGACAAGACTCTTGAGAACTTCGTAAACAGCATCCAGATCCCCTGCAACGCACAGCAGGGCGACAAGCTCCCTGTTTCGACATTCAGCTCCATGCCTGACGGTACATTCCCCCAGGGCTCCGCTGCTTTCGAGAAGAGAGGTATCGCTGTTGACGTTCCCGCTTGGAACGGTGCAAACTGTATCCAGTGTAACTTCTGCTCTTATGTATGTCCTCACGCAGTAATCAGACCTGTTGTTATGACAGATGCTGAGCTGAAGAAGGCTCCTAAGCTTGCTAAGGATAAGGCAGTTCCTATGACCGGTATGCCCGGATTCAACTTCGTTATGACTATGTCGGCTCTCGACTGCACAGGCTGCGGCTCTTGTGTAAACGTATGTCCCGGCAAGAAGGGCGAAAAGGCTCTCAATATGATGCCTCTCGAGACACAGCTTGCTGAGCAGGAGGTATTCAACTACGGTCTTACTCTGGCTGAGAAGCCCGAGGTACTTGAGAAGTTCAAGGAGACCACAGTCAAGGGTTCACAGTTCAAGCAGCCTCTGCTCGAATTCTCGGGCGCTTGCGCAGGCTGCGGCGAGACACCTTATGCTAAGCTCATCACACAGCTCTTCGGTGACAGGATGTACATCGCTAACGCAACAGGATGCTCGTCCATCTGGGGCGGCTCTGCTCCTTCGACTCCTTACACAGTAAACAAGCTGGGCAAGGGTCCTGCATGGGCAAACTCCCTGTTCGAGGATAACGCTGAGTACGGCTACGGTATGTTCCTGGCTCAGTCCACTATCAGAAACAGAGTTGTTGCTAAGGTGATCGACCTTGCTAAGACAACCAAGACCGCTGCTCTGAAGACAGCTTGCGAGGAATATCTTGAGACCGTAAACGACGGCGCTAAGAACTCTGCTGCAACTGACAACCTCATCGCAGCTCTCAAGAAGACAAAGAACAAGGCTACTGCTGAGATCCTGAAGGATCAGGACTTCCTCAGAAAGAAGTCTATGTGGATCTTCGGCGGCGACGGCTGGGCTTATGATATCGGATTCTCCGGTGTTGACCATGTTCTGGCTTCCGGCGAGGATGTAAACATCTTCGTATTCGATACCGAGGTTTACTCCAACACAGGCGGACAGTCCTCCAAGTCTACTCCTACAGGCGCTATCGCACAGTTCGCAGCTGCCGGTAAGGAAGTTAAGAAGAAGGATCTCGCTGGTATCGCTATGAGCTACGGTTATGTATACGTTGCACACGTTGCAATGGGTGCTGACTACAACCAGTGCATCAAGGCTATCGCTGAGGCTGAGTCCTACAACGGACCTTCCATCATCATCGGTTATGCTCCTTGTATCAACCACGGTATCAAGGGCGGCATGAAGATCGCTCAGACCGAGGAGAAGAAGGCAGTTCAGGCTGGTTACTGGCATCTGTACAGATTCGATCCTCGTCTCAAGGAGCAGGGCAAGAATCCGTTCATCCTCGACTCCAAGGCTCCTACAGCTGATTATAAGGAGTTCATCATGGGCGAGGTTCGTTACAACGCTCTTGCAAGACAGAACCCCGAGAGAGCAGAGAAGCTCTTCGGCAAGGCTGTTCAGAACGCTAAGGACAGATATGATTATCTGCTCAGATATGCTAAGCTCTACAACAACGAGGAAAAGTAAGTGCTTGCTGCACTGCTGATGCCCCCTCATTTCGAGGGTAGTTGAAAAGCTATAACGGAGTCTCCTTTACGGGAGGCTCCGTTTTTTTCTTGACAAAACTGCCGTTATATAGTATATTCATATTATGTTTTTACGGGAGATGAGAAAGTGAGCAGAAAGCTTGTATATATACTGCTGCCGATACGCTGTGTTATATTTTTGCTGGTGTTCGTTGTGGGTGCCGCTGCTGCCGGCAGGGACGTTTCAGAGATAAGCAGCTGGTGGTCGGTGATAGATACGCCTGTGAATATCCTGACGGTGCTGCTGCTGGTGCTTGCGGCAAAAAGCAGAGGACAGACTTATAAGGAGCTTATAAACTACCGAAGGGGTGTCACGACAAAGAAACAGGTGATCATGGTCACCCTTGTGATTTTGCTTATGGGAATGGGCGGAATGTTTCTTGCAGGTTTTCTGTGCTACGGGGTCATCCCATATGCGGCGCCGATGATAATAGCGCCGATACCGAAAGCTCTGGCCCTGATAAACATCCCTCTCCTGCCGGTAACGACGGCTCTGGCAGAGGACGGCCTTTACCTCGGACTGGGAGTGAACGGTATCAAGAACAAGCAGGCGGCGGTGCTCGTCCCGGCGTTCTTCTTTGCGGTACAGCACTGCTTTATACCTACGCTTTTCGAGCCCAGGTATCTGATATACCGCTTTATCTCGTTCCTGCCGCTGACGCTCATCCTTTGCCGCCATTATCAGAAGAACCGCAACCCTCTGCCGATAATGATAGGCCATGCGATAATAGATGTGGCCACAGTGATGCAGATCTTTGCCACATCCTTCATCCCTGGGTTTTACGACAAGATGTGTAATATGTAAGAAAAACAGCCACCGACTTAGCCGGTGGCTGTTTGTTTTCAGTTTTATTTCTTTTTCATCCTGTTCTTTATCCATACAGTGATAATTACAAGGGCTATGATAAGCACCGCAAGGATTATCAGAAGCGGAACGGTCAGCTTTTTCGCAAGGTCGGAGCGCTCCTTTTCGAGGGATGCCGCAGAGGAACTGTCGGGCTTTGTCATTGCAAGAGCACTGTCTGTCTTTGGCTTCTGCTCAAGGGATGCCTCTGTCACCGTATCGGCATTCGTTTGTGTCGGCGCTTCGGTCTGAACGGGAGCTTCGGTTTGCGCCGGATCGGTGGTCTCAACAGTAGTCACCTCGGGCTCCTGCGAATCATCGGGCTCGACCTGTGAGTCCGGGTCATCGGGGAGATCGCCGCCGACGGTCACGGAGCTCTGCTGTGAAATGTCAGCGATAACGGTGCCCTCGGAGTCAAAGGCGTA
Source organism: uncultured Ruminococcus sp. (assembly GCA_902800795.1). GTDB lineage: Bacteria > Bacillota > Clostridia > Oscillospirales > Ruminococcaceae > Hominimerdicola. The sequence continues at coordinate 101,221 of CADCFQ010000009.1, forward strand.
GCCTGTGAAGGTGATAGGAGCGTCGCCCTCTTCAAGGGCGGAAAAGTTAAAGCTCATTGTCAGCTCCTGGGAGGGGCTGTCGGGGAATGCGCCCGGGATGTTCAGGACTCCGCCGCCGCCTGATGCGAAATCGGAGGAATCAAACCGGAGGATGACTTCGTCATAGTCAAGGCTTCCGGAGACAAAGGAGATATTGCTGTCACAGCTGACAGTGACATAGACAGTCACCGAGCTGCCCTGCTGGACGCCCTCGGGGGCGTCGATAACGGCTGACCCGTCGGCGCAGGCCGCAAGCCCGGGAACGAGCATGAGCATCATAACGAGGGAGATGAAAAGGGCGCAGGCCGCCCTGAAAGCTGATCGTTTAATCATTATAGTCACTCCTGTCAAAGTAGTTCTAGCAAGATTATAACACAAAAGATCCGAATTGTCCAGTCGTATACAGTGCTTATGATAGTGCTAAATGATAAAAAAAGTTGAAAAGTCGGGAGGAATTTATATAATCCTCCGTTGACAAAAGTGCGGAATTAAGGTATAATAGTAGAGTATATTTAATTTGGAACAAACTTCACATGAAAGGATAAATTATTATGTGCGGAATAGTAGGATTTACCGGTAATAAACAGGCAGCGCCTATACTTCTCGACGGGCTCGCAAAGCTGGAGTACAGAGGCTATGACTCTGCCGGAATAGCTGTCAGGGACGGCGACAGCGAGGTCGAGATAATAAAGGCTATGGGCAAGCTGAAAGTTCTTCAGGAAATGACCGACGGCGGAAATGCCGTTAAGGGCACCTGCGGAATTGGCCACACACGCTGGGCTACCCACGGCGAACCAAACGAGACAAACGCTCATCCCCATTATTCCGATGACGGAAATATCGTGGGCGTTCACAACGGTATCATCGAGAACTATCAGGAGCTAAGAGCTAAGCTCACAAAGAAAGGCTATTCCTTCTACTCCACCACCGATACCGAGGTCGCTATCAAGCTTATCGATTACTATTACAAGAAGTATCTCGGAACTCCCATAGATGCGCTCAACCACGCACTGGTAAGGATAAGAGGCTCCTATGCTCTGGCTATAATGTTCGAGCAGTATCCCGGCGAGATCTATGTGGCAAGAAAGGACAGCCCGATGATAATCGGCGTTTCCGACGGCGAGACCTATCTTGCTTCCGATGTTCCTGCTATACTCAAGTATACAAGAAACGTTTACTACATTGGAAACCTGGAGCTCGCAAAGCTCTCTAAGGGTGAGGTCACATTCTATAACCTCGACGGCGAGGAGATAGAGAAGGAGCTCAAAACTATCGAATGGGATGCTGAGGCCGCAGAAAAGGGCGGATATGAACACTTTATGCTCAAAGAGATCCACGAGCAGCCCAAGGTCATCAGAGACACCATAAATTCCGTTCTGAAGGACGGTATCGTTTCTGTCGAGGATTTCGGCCTCAGCGATGATGATATAAAGAGCCTCAGAAAGGTCTATATAGTTGCCTGCGGTTCTGCTTACCATGTGGGAATGGCTGCACAGTATGTTATCGAGCAGCTTAGCTCCCTCGATGTAAGAGTGGAGCTTGCTTCCGAGTTCAGATACAGAAAGATGACTCTTGACAAGGAAAGCCTTGTTATAGTTATCTCTCAGTCCGGCGAGACAGCTGATTCCCTGGCAGCGCTCAGAATGGCTAAGGAAAAGGGCATCAAGACCCTTGGAATAGTCAACGTTGTGGGCTCCTCTATCGCAAGAGAGGCAGACAATGTGTTCTACACACTTGCCGGCCCCGAGATATCGGTGGCTACCACAAAGGCTTACGGCACACAGCTGGTGGCAGCTTATCTGCTGGCTCTTGAATTTGCAAGAGCAAGAGACGAGATAACCGCCGAAAAGTATGCCGGGCTTATTGCAGAGATAAACACTATACCCGAGAAGATAGAGAAGATACTCGAGGACAAGGAGCGTATCCAGTGGTTCTCAAGCAAGCTCATCGGTGTTAAGGACGCTTTCTTTATCGGCCGTGGCATAGACTATGCTATCAGCCTTGAAGGAAGCCTCAAGATGAAGGAGATAAGCTATATCCACTCCGAGGCTTATGCAGCAGGCGAGCTCAAGCACGGACCTATCTCCCTTATCGAGGACGGAACTATCGTGTTCTCTGTTGTTACCCAGCAGGACCTCTATGAGAAGACCGTAAGCAACATGGTCGAGGTCAAGAGCCGTGGTGCTCACCTGTTCGGGCTGACATCCTACGGCAACTATGCTATGGAGGATGTTGCTGACTTTACGGTATACATCCCGAAGATAGATCCGCTTTTCGCAGGAAGCCTTGCTGTTGTTCCGCTTCAGCTTATGGGCTACTATGTATCAGTTTCCAAGGGCTTCGATGTTGACAAGCCGAGGAACCTTGCAAAGAGCGTAACGGTAGAATAACAGATCCACAGCTGTGTTGATAGCGCAGCTGTGTTTTGTGTGTAGGGGAAAGAGAGAAAATGGAGCAGCTTAGTATCGGCAATGTGAAAATCGAAAAAACAGCGGCGCTTGCGCCTATGGCATCCGTTGCTGATAAGTCCTATCGGCTGATGTGCAAGGAGTTCGGAGCTTCCTATATGGTCAGCGAGATGATATCCTCAAAGGGGCTTTGCTACGGCGACAGGAAAACAGCTGTGCTTTGTGAGATAGAAAAGGAAGAGAGACCCTATGCGCTCCAGCTTTTCGGCGAGGAAGCCGAGTTTATGGGCAGAGCGGCACAGATGCTAGAGAAGTTCGAGCCCGATATCATCGATATAAATATGGGCTGTCCTGTGCCCAAGATAGTTTCAAACGGCAGCGGCTCGGCTTTGATGCGTGACCCGGACAGGGCAGGCGCTATAATTGCGGCGGCGGTGGAAAACAGCAGCTGTCCTGTGACTGTAAAGATACGCTCGGGCTGGGACAAGGACAGCATAAACGCTGTGGAAATGGCGCTTATCGCCAGTCAGGCAGGAGCGGCAGCGGTGACCGTTCACGCAAGAACGAGGACCCAGTTTTATTCCGGAAAGGCAGACTGGGATATCATAAGGCAGGTCAAACGGGCGGTGGACATACCCGTTATCGGAAACGGCGATGTTACCGACGGCATAAGCGCAAAGGCTATGTATGAGCAGACAGGCTGTGACCTTGTGATGATAGGCAGGGGCTCCTATGGGCGGCCGTGGGTGTTTGAGAACGTGAGAGCCTACCTTGAAAGGGGCGAGGTGCTTCCTGAGCCGCCGGTGGAGAAGAGAATGGAGATAATGCTCCGCCACGCCGAGCTTTTGTGCAGATACAAAGGCGAGGATCGGGGCATCAAGGAGATGCGCCACAACTTTTCCTGGTATATAAAGGGGCTTAACGGCGCCGTTAAGCTAAGGGGAGCTTCAGGAGAGCTCTTTACCCTTGACGATATAAAAAGAGCAGCACAGACAGTTATCGAGATGAATCCATAAGGAGGCAGCTATGGGAACGCTTTATGTTGTGGGAACACCGATAGGCAACCTTTCAGATATGACCTACAGAGCGGTGGAGACCCTTGGCTCGGTGGATTTTATCTGTGCCGAGGACACAAGAGTGACTATGAAGCTGCTCAACCATTTTGAAATAAAAAAGCCTGTTATCGCTTATCACGAGCACAGCACCGAGAATGTCCTTGAGAGCATCTGCGACAGGATAGAGGCAGGCGAGGATGCGGCTGTTGTCACTGATGCAGGTATGCCCTGCATATCCGACCCGGGCGAAAAGCTGGTGAAGAGATGCTATGAGCGTGGGATCGCTGTGGCTGTTGTGCCGGGGCCTGCGGCCTGTGTTTCGGCGCTGGCTGTCAGCGGACAGGACACAAGGCGCTTCTGCTTTGAGGGCTTTTTGTCTGTAAATAAAAAAGAGCGCCTTTCTCACCTGGCGAGAGCCGCCAAGGAGGAAAACACCCTGATATTCTATGAGGCGCCCCATAAGCTTGTACAGACCCTGGAGGATATGCTTGAATACTTCGGGGACAGGAAGATATCTTTGTGCCGTGAGCTTACAAAGCTCCATGAGGAAGTGATACGAACCACTGTATCGGGAGCCATAGACCATTATAAGGAGAACAAGCCCCGGGGCGAGTATGTGCTCGTTGTTGAGGGGGCAGGAGAGAGTGACAGCGCAGAGCCCGAGACCCTCGATGATGCGGTGGCGCTTGTCAAGGACCTTGTGGCAAAGGGTATGCGTGGGGCAGACGCCTGCAAGAGCATAGCAAAGACCACGGGCTTTTCAAAGAGCGAGCTCTATGCGAGACTTCTGGAGGAGACAAAGTGAGCGTCAGGATAAGGCCTATGGTGCTTGCCGACTGTGAGGCAGTGGCGGCGATAGAGAAAGAGTGTTTCTCCCAGCCCTGGAGCAGGCAGGAGTTTGAAAATCAGCTGACCCTTTCAATGGCACGCACCTATGTCTGCGATGAGGACGGTCAGGTCATCGGCTTTATAAACGTGTGGGTCGTGGCAGGGGAGATAAACCTGAACAATATCGCCCTGACGGAAAAGAGCCGTGGCAGGGGCCTTGGCAGGGCGCTGATAGAGTATATGGAAAACAACGAGCAGGCGGAGCGCTGCAACCTTGAGGTGAGAGTCTCGAACGAGAGAGCCATAGGGCTTTATCGCTCTCTCGGCTTTGAAGAGGTGGGACTAAGAAAAGGGTTCTACTCGGAACCCACCGAGGATGCGCTTCTTATGACGAAAAGATACGGTGAGACTTGATGGAGTATAATGACCTTACATTTGAAAAGCTGGGCGAGAGGTACCGTGTGTGCATATCCACGGAGCACCGCTTCGGGACGGACGCTTTTTTGCTGGCGGACTTCGCAAAGGCACGCCGCAAGGATGCCTGTGCCGATCTTTGCAGCGGCAGCGGAATAATCGCTCTGCTGCTGGACAAGAAATACAGCCCGAAAAAGACCTACGCTGTGGAGATACAGAAAAAAGCCTATGACCAGCTGGTGCTGTCGGTTGAGCATTCAAAGGCGGAGGACAAGATACTCCCCGTGAATGCCGACCTTAAAGAGTGGAGAGCAGAGGAGGAGCTTGACCTTATCACCTGCAATCCGCCTTACAAGCTGGACAACACGGGCGCTAAGAACGACAGCGAGGCTGTGTCTATTGCAAGGCACGAGATGATGTGTACTATCGACGATGTGTGTGCGGCCGCCAAGAGAAATCTGAAATTCGGCGGCAGGCTGTGCGTCTGCAACCGTCCGGAGCGGCTGTGCGATATCTTTGAGGCTATGAGAAAAAACGGGATAGAGCCCAAAAGGCTGCGCACCGTTCATAAGAACCCCGACTGTGCTCCCTGGCTGGTGCTGGTGGAGGGCAAGAAGGGGGCAAAGAACTTCCTCTCGATAGAGAGGCCCCTTTATGTCAGGAGCGCCGACGGCGGCGTTTCGGACGAGATGATGAGAATTTATCAGGAACCTGTTTGATAAAGAAAGGACTTGAGAAAAATGAAGATCCTTGGGATAGAAAGCTCCTGCGACGAGACCGCCTGCTCGGTGGTGGAGGACGGCAAGACCGTTCTTTCAAATGTTGTGGCTTCACAGATAGACGAGCACAAGCTTTACGGCGGCGTTGTGCCGGAGATAGCGTCACGCCGTCACGCCGAGAACATCTCCCGGGTGACAAAGAAGGCTCTCGAAGACGCAGGCTGTACTCTTGACGATATCGGAGCGATAGCCGTTACCTATGCGCCGGGTCTTATCGGTGCGCTGCTGGTGGGGGTCAGCTTTGCAAAGGGGCTTGCGATGACAGCGGGAAAGCCGCTGATACCTGTACACCATATAGCAGGGCATATAGCAGCAAACTATATCTCTCACCCCGAGCTGAGACCGCCCTACCTGTGTCTTGTGGTCTCGGGAGGCCACTCTCATATAATCGAAGTGCGTGACTACACCAAGTATCACGTTATTGGCCGCACCCGTGACGACGCCGCAGGCGAATGCTTTGACAAGGCAGCCAGGACCCTGGGCTATGAGTATCCCGGCGGAAAGTATATTGACGCTGCTGCAAAGCTGGGAGACCCGGAGGCTTACAAGCTGCCCCACCCGAAGATAACGGGCAGCGAGTTTGATTTCTCGTTCTCGGGGCTTAAAACAGCAGTGATAAACCAGGTCCACAATGCCGCCCAGAAGGGCGAGACCATAAAGCCTGAGGATATGGCGGCTTCCTTCCAGAAGACCGTGGCAGACACCCTTGCACAGAAGACTATCCTTGCGGCAAAGACCTTCGGCTATAAGACCATCGCCTGTGCAGGCGGTGTTTCGGCAAACTCGGGAGTCAGAGAAAAGCTTAGTGAAGAATGTGAAAAGCGTGGCTATAAGCTTTATCTGCCGGAGCTTAAATACTGCGGAGACAACGGCGCCATGATAGCCTGCCAGGGCTATTACGACTTCCTTGCAGGCAAGCGTGCCGATGAATCGCTCAATGCGATAGCGACACTGTCGCTGGATGATATAAGCGAATAGAAAGAGGAAACAAAATGGAAAAAGAAAAGAAAGACATTTTCGACAGGATGATGGGCTGGGGCTTTCTTAAAACGTTCGAGCCCTTCTATAAGGCACACAAAGAGGTGCTGCTCTATCTGTTTTTCGGCGGCCTGACCACCGTTGTCAGCGTTATCTTTTTTGCTATACCCATGAATATGCTGGATCTGGGAGAGGGCAAGCTTCTGGGCTTCACTATCGACTACGATGTTACGATATCCAATGTGATATCCTGGGTCTGCGCCGTCACCTTTGCTTATGTGACCAACAGGACCTGGGTGTTTGAGGACAAGGCTCACGGAGCAAAGCCTGTGGCTGTGGAGTGCGCCGCATTCTTTGCGGGCAGGCTGTTCACTCTGGTGGTTGAGACCCTGCTTCTGAACGTTATGACTACCACACTGAAAATGCAGGAGATCATCGCAAAGATCATAGTATCCATAGTAACGATCATCCTCAATTACATCATAAGCAAGCTGTTCGTATTCAAAAAGGAAAAATAAGACCCGGAACTATTGCTCCGCAAACTAAAACGGTACCTCACCCCATCGGGGCGAGGTACCGTTTTCGCACTTTGTGTCAGAGCCGTTTATTTCTCAACGTAGTAGCTGACAGTGAATTTCACCTGGGTGTTGCCGTCAGCGTCCGGGTCAACTATCTCGGCTTTCTCGATAGTCACAGGGAATACCGGCTGTGAAAGATACTTATCGGTACCCATTACCTTCTCGACCTTGGATATCTCCAGAACTTTGTCAAGGCCGTCGGTCACTCTGCCGAATGCCGCATACTTGCCGTCCATAGCCACATCCTTGTCTGTAAGGCAGATAAAGAACTGTGCCGATGCGCTGTCAGGGTCGGCAGCAGATCTTGCCATGGAGAGCGTTCCCGTGGTGTGGCTGAGGTCGTTCTCCACTCCGTTCTCCGAGAACTCGCCCTTTATCTTGTCATCAAGTCCGCCTGTGCCGTCGCCGTTGGGGTCGCCGCCCTGCATTATGAAATCTTCGATAACTCTGTGGAAGGTCAGTCCGTCATAGAAGCCCTCCTCTACCAGCTTCTCGAAATTCTCGCAGGTTATAGGAGCCTTGTCCTTATAAAGAGCTGCCGTGAACTCGGCTGTGGTTTTCTTATAATCATCCTTGTTTATCTCTTTTTCGCCTGTGGAATAGTTGACGGTGAACTGTGCTCTGTGGTTGCCGTCTGCGTCATCGTCTATCATCACAGCCTTTGTTATGGTTATGGGCTGGACAGGGAAGGACATTTTTCCGTCTGAACCCATTGTCCTCTCCACCTTCTGGAAGTCTTCAATTACCTCCATGCCCTCGGTCACCTTTCCGAAAGCCGCATACTTTCCGTCCAGGGTCTTTGTGTAGTCGTCGCTAAGGCACACAAAGAACTGTGAAGAAGCGCCGTCCATATCAGCGGACCTTGCCATAGAAACGATGCCCTTTGTGTGGCTTAGGTCGTTCTCGACACCGTTCTGCGAGAACTCGCCTTTTATCTTGTTGGCAGAACCGCCGGAGCCGTTGCCGTTGGGGTCTCCGCCCTGTGCGCAGAAGCCGTCAACTATCCTGTGGAAGGTCAGCCCGTCATAGAACCCGTCCTTGACGAGATTTTCAAAGTTCTCGCAGGTGATAGGCGCTTTGTCCTCATAGAGGGTTATGATGAAGGTGCCTTCTTTTGTGCCGTCGGGGAGGGCAGAAGAAGTGTTTGAGTCTGACTGTTTGTTGGGGCCGTCGCAGGATGCGAGCAGGCCTATGCTCATCACGCAGGCAAGCGTCAGGGCAGTGCGCTTCAAAGCTTTTATCAGCTTCATTTTTATCTTTCCTTTCTTTAGTGCAAAATGCAAAATATAACACTCACAACTTTTATTATATCCCTTTTCCCCCTCCCTGTCAAGTGGCAGGCGTGTACGCCTGCACCCAATTCCCCCACCCATCGGGGCTTGGTGCGAACTAATAGTTCCTACCGCCCTCCCCGGAGGGGAGGCAGGGGCGAGCCCCTGCACCGCCGCCCCCACCCATTGGGGCTTAGTGTAAACTACAAGTTCCTTCTGCCCTCCCCGGAGGGGAGGGGGTAGGCTTTGTGGGGGCTTTACAATTGCACACTGCGTGAACCTTGGGAGATAGCTGAAATGTCCGTTTTACAACAAACCTTAGCCCCGAGCCAAATAAAGCTTTGATTTCTCACAAAGCTGTGGGCGAGGGCTTTGGGTCCAGGCGTACACGCCTGGCTGCGTGAACCTTGGGAAATAGTTGATTTGTCCGTTTTACAACAAACTTTAGCCCCGAGCCAAACAAAGCTTTGATTTCCCACAATGCTGTGGGCGAGGGAGTTGGGTCCAGGCGTACACGCCTGGCAGGTGTACACGCCTGCACTTGACGGGGACGATATAATGTGGTATAATGTGACTGGATATGGCATATATTGAGTTTTATCGACAAAGGGGGTGCAGGCTTGGGACTCAGGATCGGCGGCTATGAGCTGCCAGAATACAGCGTGATGATGTCGGTATACGATCAGGAACTCCCTGAAAACCTCAACGAGAGCCTGGAGTCGATGCTTATGCAGAGCTATCCGCCGTCAGATTTTGTGCTGGTGTGCGACGGCAAGCTCACAAATGAGCTGAATATAATAGCTAAATCCTTTCAGGATGAATATAAAACTATCTTCCGTATAATCCAGATAAATGAAAACGTCGGCGTTGGCAAGGCCTATAATATAGGTATTGAAGCCTGCAAATGCGACTATATAGTTAAAATGGACTCTGACGATATCTCGATGACCAACAGGTGTCTTAAACAAATGGCGCTGTTTGCTGTCTGTCCCGAGCTTGATATCGTGGGGACGTTTGTTGAAGAGTTTGACAGCGAGACCGGAAAGACCGTTAGCGTTAAAAAGGTGCCGGTGCTCCACGATGATATCGTAGAGTTTGCAAAGAGGCGAAACCCTTTCAACCGCCAGACCGTGGCTATAAGAAAGGAAAAGGCTGTCAGCATAGGCGGCTACAGCGATCTGAAGCTTTGCGAGGATTATGAGTTTTCGGCAAGGATGATAAGAAACGGCGCAAAATGTCAGAACATCCCCGAGGTGCTGGTAAGATACAGGATAAACGAGAACACGGTGGATGTAAGAAAGAGCAGCAAGCACACAAAGGCGTTTATCAGGGTAAGGTGGATAATCTTTCGGGCCGGCGACACAAGCTTTAGGGATTTTCTTATCCCCTGCATGACTCAGATAGCACTGTTCATCCTGCCAAGGCGCTTTACAGCCTGGTTTTACAGAAAGTTTCTGCGGCACTCCGACGAGAAAAAGACAGCCAGGACGGCAAAGAAAAAGAATAAAAAACGCAAATAAACACCGATATGTTCCCCGGTGGAGCATAACGGTGTTTTTGTCATTTATAGAGCCTTCTGCATAGTATATCACAGGTCAACATGGGCGCAGAATATCCCGGCATCGGTGATATCGATGTAGGCATAGCAGGCAGGCATGAAATCTCTGGGACAGCCTGCGCTTCCCGGGTTGAGTATGTGGACTCCGTCCCTGAACTCATAATTGCGGCAGTGGGTGTGGCCGTAAAGGACTATCTGTGCGCCGATAGCCTTTGCGTGTTCGAAAAGCTTGTCGGTGGTATATTTCACCGCCCACTTGTGGCCGTGGGTGAAAAATATCTTCACTCCCGAGGGCGTGATATAGATATCATTATTCGGCGTCATCGAAGCAAAGTCACAGTTGCCGCTGACGTGGAGCACCTTTTTGTCGAGATACTGGGAGCTCAGCCGTTCAAGGTCACGCTCTCCGTCACCCAGGAAGATGAACAGGTCTGCGTTGCCGTTTCGCTTGAAGACCTTGTGCATAGCGGAATAGTTACCGTGGGTATCCGAAAAAACGACTATCCTCAAAGCTGCTCCCTCCCCTTTATAGCCTGAATAATTAAGGTTATAATAACATAAATATTTATAGATACTATTGAGAAAAGGAGAATTTTTTATGAGCAAGACCCCGGCAGGCTCCCTTAACGATAAACAGTCCGACAGGCTTTTCGGCTATGCCGCAAAAAAGCTGGGCTCCGACCCTGCGACTTTAAAGCGTGAATTTCAGAACGGAAAATATGACAGGGCAGTATCCTCTCTTTCCAAAAGCGACGCCGAAAAGCTAAGGCGTGCCCTTGCCGACCCTGCGATGACGGCAAAGGTACTCTCGTCTCCCCAGGCTCAGGCCATAATGAAAAAGCTTTCGGGAGATAAGTAAAAGGACAGAGTTCCTGTATGAAAGGCGGTGTGAGTGAGTGGACGATCTTATGAGCAAGCTGCAAAGCGTTCTCAGCGATGAGGAGAGCATGAAGCAGGTAAGGGAGCTTGCGGATATGCTCTCCGGCGGCAGCACTGAGCAGAAGGCCGGCAACACATCGGATGCGCCGCCCCAGAGCCCCCAGGCGCCGGCTATCGACCCTATGATGCTTATGAAGATACAGTCGATAATGGCTCAGGCCTCAAAGCCGGATAAGAACATCGACCTGCTCCTCGCACTCAGGCCTCTCCTGAAGGACGAAAACAAACAAAAGCTTGACCGCATAGTCAAGCTTTTCAGGCTGGTGTCGCTCTACCCTGCGATCAAGGAGAGCGGCATCCTCGGAGGTGATCTGCTTGGCATCCTCTGAGGAGTTCCGTTCTATGCAGGAAGAGGCCATAAGGCGTGTCCGTGATATGCAAAGGCGCTCACAGGACTTTGTGGGCGCCTCTTCTAAAAGGCCGCAGCAGGGTCCTGACCCTTTGTCAAGGCTTTTGTCCTCGGTGGGCGCAGGAGGAGGGGTGGGCTCACTCGGTATAGATGAGGAAAAAGCTCTCATAGCCCTGCTCATCTACATATTATACAAGCAGGGCGCAGATATAAAGCTTCTTCTGGCGCTGGGCTACCTTCTTCTCTAGCGCAGGAAGAAATAATAGATAAGCCCGTAAATAAAGCTTGCCAGCGTACCGTAAAGGATGACGGGGCCGCTTATTATGAATATCTTTGCCCCAAGCCCCGTTATAAAGCCCTCGGCCTTGAATTCAAGCGCAGGTGCGCAGACAGAGTTTGCAAAGCCTGTTATGGGGACAAGCGTTCCTGCGCCTGCGTGCTTGGCTATCCTGGGATAAATGCCCAGCCCTGTGAGCAGAGCCGCCGCAAACACAAGTATCACCGAGGTAACGGTGGCGCTGTTGTCCTCATTAAGCCCTGCCAGCGACAGCATATCGAAGATCCCCTGCCCCAGCACGCAGATAAGGCCTCCGAAGAAAAAGGCCTTGGGAGCGTTTATCCACCACCTTGAGCCCTCGGCCGCCTTCTCGCACAGGGCGGAGTATTGTTTGTTCGTCATATTAAGATCCATACGCTTCTCCTTCTTTCGATCCCTTTGTCGGGTGTGCTGATATAAGTATGCTCCGAAACGGGGATATTATTCTTCAAAGCCCGGCGAATTTGGTTAAAATGTTTATATTTCTTAATGTAATTTTGTTCAATGTCAACGATTGCGGCGTTGCAAATTTGTTAAAATAGTATCTTGAAAAGATGGACGAAATTTTGTATGATAGTAGTTGAGGTAATACTGCCAAGAGAGGGGTATTACATCTGAGATTATTATCGCCGGGTGCGATATGTATTGATTTTAGGAGGTTATAACAATGAAGGTAAAAAAGATCGCTGCTGCGCTCTGCGCAATGGCAATGACAACAGCAATGTTCACAGCCTGCGGAGATTCCGATTCTTCTTCCAAGAGCGAGGCTTCTTCCAAGAAGGCTGAGACCACAACTACCACAACAACAGCAGCCGCTGAGTCCGCTGCCGCTTCCGAGGCAGACACATCCGCTGCAGCAGCTCCTGCTGACGGCGAGCCTTACTATGATGAGGTAACTGGTCTTGAGTGCCAGAAGCCTTCCGGCGACTATACAGCAGTTACCGAGTTCCAGGGCTATGATGCATTCCTTATGTTTGCTGACTACAACTGGATGTGGTCCAACTTTGCCGGCCAGGGCTATCCCGAGGACGACAGAGCTGACGGAGCTTTCGGTGTAGACGCTGACGTCACCGGCGACGGCGAGTATACAGTTTCTCTTACAGTAGATTCTATCGCTGCTAATGATGCAGTTATGGATTCTCCCAATCCCCAGATCGTTCTTGACGGCGACTATGTTCTTCCCGCTCAGGGCGCAGTTGTATTCTGCATTGATATCACAGGTATCTGTGACGGTACAACAACTGTTGACGGCGAGACAGTTGAGAAGAACCCGCTTGACGAGGGCGACGACGCTAACGTCAACAAGTACACAATGGGTAAGTATACCGGCCAGGATGTAAAGGTCGAGCTTACTTCCATCAAGATCGACGGCGAGGAGTTCCCCTTCGACGCAAGCAAGATCCTCTACGGTAACATCGAGAATGATAACAACTGCTACAGGATCGAGGTATACAACGACTACGGCAACACTGCAGCAGATCCTGCTATAGACAAGGACGCTCTTATGTTCGCTAAGAGCCTTGAGTGTACCTTCACCATCGAGGGCCTGACTAAGGAAGGTTAATCAGGTGCGTGGTGCTTGCCGCACAGCTTTGACGTTCAGTACATAGTCCGTACTACAAATTTTGTTGCTCGGTGACTTTCCCTATGTTTTGGCTTTCACCGAGGGAACGTTAAAGTAAATAGCTATATAATCAACAGCACGTTGCTTACAGTAGGCAGCGTGCTGTTTTTTTGTAATGTTAAGACTATATCAGGCAAAACTCCGACAACTTGGCCGCAAGGTTCGCATAGCAAGAAGACCGGACAAAAAAATCCCCCTCCCCTCCGGGGAGGGCAGGGAGATAGCATTACTTTATACGTGACCCCGATGGGTGGGGGACATGGGTGCAGGTGCACGCACCTGCTTAGTCTGCCTTAGGACCAGCGTTTACGATCTTCTCGTCCATATCGGGATACTTCTTAGCGAAGTTGTCCTGGAACATCTTAGCAAGCTTGTTAGCCTGTGCATCGTAAGCAGCCTTGTCAGCCCATGTATCACGAGGATTGAGGATCTCAGCAGGAACATCCGACTCAGGGATAGCCTGGGGGATCTCGAGGTTGAATCTTGCGTCGTGAACGAACTCAACATTGTTCTTGTCGAATGCGTCGTTGAGAGCAGCTGTAACCATAGCTCTTGTGAACTTCAGCTTCATTCTGGAGCCTGTGCCGTAAGGGCCGCCGGTCCAGCCTGTGTTTACGAGATATACCTTTGTGTTGTACTTCTCGATCTTCTCGCCCAGCATCTCAGCATACTTCTCTGCAGGCAGAGGCATGAAAGGCTCGCCGAACAGTGTGGAGAATGTGGGTGTAGGCTCTGTGATGCCGATCTCTGTACCAGCTACCTTGGAGGTGAAGCCGGTAACGAACTGATACATAGCAGCTTCCTTGGTAAGACGGCTGATAGGAGGCAGAACGCCGAAGGAGTCAGCTGTCAGGAAGATGATAACTGTGGGGATGCCGCCAACGCTGGGAACTGCTGCATTGGGGATGTACTCGATAGGATAGCCGACTCTGGTGTTCTCAGCAAGAGTAGCATCATCATAGTCAGGCTTTCTTGTATCGGGGTCGATAACAACGTTCTCTACGAGAGAACCGAACTTGATAGCATTGTAGATCTCGGGCTCGCCCTCAGCGCTGAGGTTGATGCACTTAGCATAGCAGCCGCCCTCGATGTTGAACACGCCGTTCTCGGACCAGCCGTGCTCGTCGTCGCCGATGAGGAGTCTGTTAGGATCTGCGGAAAGTGTGGTCTTACCTGTTCCGGAAAGGCCGAAGAATACTGCTGTTTCCTTAGTAACAGGGTCTGCGTTGGAGGAGGAGTGCATAGGAAGAACACCCTCGAAAGGCAGATAGTAGTTCATAGCAGAGAACACGGTCTTCTTGATCTCGCCCGAATAGCCGGAGCCGCAGATAACTGCGCACTTGGTCTCATAGTCGAGAAGGATAGCAGCCTCAGAACGTGTGCCGTCTACCTCGGGAACGCACTTGAAGCCGGGAGCTGCGATGATGGTGAAGAAAGGATCACCGAAATCAGCGAGCTGCTCCTCTGTAGGTCTGATAAGCAGATCTCTGATGAAGAGGTTCTGGCTTGCCAGCTCGTTTACTATTCTGAACTTCTTTGTATATTTGGGATCAGCGCCTGCAAAGCCGTCGAACACATAGATATCTCTGTTCTGCAGATAAGATACGACCTTAGCCTTGATAGCCTCGAATCTCTCTCTTGTGATAGGAGCGTTTACATCACCCCAGTTTACGTTGTTGTGTGCCTCGCCGTCATCAACGATGAACTTATCCTTTGCAGAACGGCCTGTATACTTGCCGGTCTTAACTACGAGAGCGCCTGTGTCGCTGAGCTGTCCCTCGCCCTTGATGATAGCGTGCTCTGTAAGAACAGCAGGTGAAAGGTTGCGGTAAACAGCCTTAGGGTTTGTTACACCGATCTTCTCGATACCGTATGTTTCCATAATGTCTTCCTCCTTATGATTTGTCAGATACGGCCTTTAAGACATCGGGCCGTACTGTTTTAGAGTTGTTTTTTCAAAAACTCTCACGAATACTATTATACCACAACTGGTCATAAAGTCAAGGCTTTTAAACGAATATAGTTAAAAAGTTAACATTCCGTCTGTCAGACTATTACCGTCCGGACAGTGACCAAAGCCTTTATATCAGAGCTTTGTCTCTACAAAAATGTCGTAGATAGCCTTTGTTGCCTTCTCGAAATCCTGCTCGCTCACACCGATGATGATATTGAGCTCGCTGGAACCCTGGTCGATCATCTTGACATTGACATGAGCGTGTGCCAAAGCCGAGAAGATACGGCCTGCTGTACCACGGTTGGACTTCATCGCTCTGCCCACAACAGCGATGAGCGCAAGGTCTGTCTCGATATCGATGATGTCGGGCTGGCAGTTTCTGTGAAGGCCGGAGAGTATCTCCTGCTCCTTTGGAGCAAACTCCTCCTGATGAACGACAACGGACATAGTGTCGATACCCGAAGGCATATGCTCGAAGCAGATACCGTTCTTCTCGAACACTTCAAGCACCTTTCTTCCGAAGCCGATCTCGGCATTCATCATATCCTTTTCGATATTAACAACAGTGAAGCCCTTCTTTCCTGCTATACCGGTGATGGTATACTGGGGCTTTCTTGAAGTGGACTCAACGATCATCGTGCCCTCATCGTCGGGCTTGTTTGTGTTCTTGATGTTTATCGGGATACCTGCTTTTCTTACAGGGAAGATAGCGTCCTCGTGGAGAACGGTAGCGCCCATGTAGGAAAGCTCACGGAGCTCCTTATAGGTGATGGTCTTGATAGGAGCAGGGTCATCGACTATCCTGGGGTCGCAGGTGAGAAAGCCCGAAACGTCGGTCCAGTTCTCGTAGATGTCAGCGCCCACAGCAGCCGCAACGATGGAACCGGTAACGTCGGAACCGCCTCTTGAGAAGGTCTTTATCGTGTCGTTGGGCATGGAGCCGTAGAAGCCGGGAACAACAGCGTTCTCGAGGCTCTCGAGTCTTGCGGAGAGTTCTTTGCCGGTCTTCTTGGCGTCAAACTGGCCTGCGTCATTGAAGAAGATAACGTCAGCGGCATCAATAAAGTTGAAGCCCAGATAGTTCGCAAGCACGATACCGTTGAGATACTCGCCTCTTGAAGCGGCATAGTCTCTTCCGGCCTTGCCTATAAAGCAGGCTTTGACAATATCGAACTCATCCTCCAGGCTGAGGTCAAGACCCAGCTCGGAGATGATGTCATAATATCTTTCCTTTATCTTTTCAAACTGCTCGGAGAAATCCTTGCCCTTGACAGCAAGGTCGTAGCAGCTGTAAAGCATATCTGTTACCTTAGTGTCGGAGGAGCTCCTCTTTCCGGGAGCAGAGGGAACAACGAACCTTCTTGCGCTGTCTGCGGTGATGATATCCTTTACCTTCTTGAACTGCTCGGCGCTTGCAAGCGAGCTTCCGCCGAACTTAACTACTTTTGCCATAACACTCATCCTTTTCCAAAAAATACTTATCAAAAATAATCAGCAATACTATTATACCGAAATTACGCCCTTTCGTCAATTGACAAAAAACATAATTTTGAGCGCCGATTTGCTGTCCTTTTGTGGAATACGCTTGTGTTTGTGTCACGTACAGGTTGTATTTTGAGACAGCTGCCTTTCACAGCGTCCCCCGGGGCGACATATAATAAGGCATAAAGGTGTTTATAGGTCGAAAAAAGACACGCAGATATATGAATAAGCAGGGTGGAAACTGTCAAACATCATGATAAGTATCAAAGAACAGGAGTGTAGCGGATTGAATGTGCGCAGAGGTGATATATACTATGCAGACCTTAGCCCTGTTGTGGGTTCGGAGCAGGGAGGGCTCAGGCCTGTGCTGATAGTTCAGAACGATGTGGGCAACCGCCATTCGCCAACGGTGATAGCTGCCGCCATAACCAGCCGCCACGACAAGGCCAGACTGCCCACACACATCGAGGTGGGCGCCGGAGCCAGCGGCCTTGCGAGGGACTCGGTGGTGCTGCTCGAGCAGATAAGGACCCTGGACAAGAGGCGGCTCAGGGAGAAAATGGGCGCCCTTGACGAGCGCTCCATGAGTGCTGTTGACAGCGCTATCTCAATAAGCTTCGGGCTGAACTAGCGTTTTGAGGTATCTCCGCCGAAGGCGGAGGATGCCCGTTCTGGCTAAAAAAACCGGCTGTTCTTATCCCAAACAGCGGTTTTTGAAGTCCCCCCCGCCGAAGGCGGAGGACTTCATTTTGTCGGAATAAAATACCGGCTGTTCATTATAGCGAACGGCCGGTTTTTTGTATCAGGTTTTCCTTATGGAGCGTAAGTCCTGCAAGATAATCAAGGGATACGTTGTAGTACTCTGCGAGGATAACAAACAAATGCATCGGCATTTCCCTCTTGCCGGATTCATAGAGCTGGTACTGCTGGGTCGTGATGCCGAGTATTTCGGCGACCTTGCGCTGGGGCAGATCATTATCTTCTCTCATATCTCTGAGACGCTGATAATAATACATAATAACTCACCCTCCGTTTTAGTTATTATGTAGATTTTAGCATACATTCATACGGATGATATTGATTTTCATTTATTTGAATGTTATAATATATGAAATAACATTCGTTTGAATGAAAAACAGGAGGAATTAAAATGGAATGTTTTTATCATCAGGGAGTGCCTGCGGCGGCTTCGTGCAAGCTGTGTGGAAAGGGATTGTGCAGAGAATGTGCTCAGAGAAATCCGCAGGGGCTTTGTGATAGCTGTGCAATTGAGGTACTGCAAGATGAAAAAGCGCAGAAAAAACTAAAGCGAGCTAATGCACTAATTGATACAACAGGAGAAATGATAGGTGCTATCATTGTGGGACTTATTGCATTTTTTATTGCAAGAGTAGTATTCACAGAGATCAATAACGGTCAGGAGCCGGAGTTTTTTTCCTGCTTGCTTTTCTTTTTTGTACCTTTTGGCTGGAGAATGTTTACTTATCTTGAACAATGGATGCCTACATTCTTTTTGAGTGGTCCTGCATTTATGTTTTACCTGATGGTAAAATTAGTGGCATCTATTTTCCTTGGAATGATATGCTTTGCATATCAGGTGTTAATGTTCATTATCGGAATTGTAAAGGGTATTAAAGCAAAATAGCGTTTTAAACAGTAACCCCCGGACGGCTTATGCCGCCCGGGGGTCTTTAATACTATCACGCAGTACTTATCCCATTACTACAACGATATCCGTCTGCTCGGTCATCTTGCAAGCGCAGACGAAGTTGCCTTCAACAGCCTCGCCGTTTACAGTGATCGACTTGACGCCGCTCTGAACGTGGTCGGGGTTCTGGATGTCGATAGAGAGGTGCTTGCCTCTGAAGTTCTTCTCGATCTTGAAGCCGTCCCACTCGTGAGGTATAGACGGGCTGATAACAAGTCCGTCTGCATTCGGTCTCATACCGCAGATACCCTCAACACAGCCTACCATAACGGTGGAGCCTGTTCCTGTCAGCCAGTGAACGTGGCTGCGGCCTGCATAAGGCGAACGAGTGGACTCGGTGAACTGTCCGTGAACGTATGGCTCAAGCACTCTCTGCTCTGCCTTGTCATTCATGTTTGCAGGCGAGGACTCGAGGAAGTAGTCGAAAGCTCTGTCGCCGTGGCCGAGGAGCGACTCTGCAAGGATAGCCCAGCCCTGAGTCTGGGAGAAGATACCGCCGTTCTCCTTGGTGTCGGGGTTGAAGATGTGCATCAGCGCACCGTCGAAATAGTGGTCAACATAAGGCGGCTCGAGGAGCTTAACGCCGTAAGGAGTGTTGAGTATCCTGTGAACGCTCTCCATAGCGGTCTCTGCCTGCTCCTTGCTAGCGAAGCCCGAGATAACAGCCCAGCTCTGTGGGTTGAGCCACATAGAAGCCTCGGGGTCCTTCTTGGCGCCGACTACGACGCCGTCCTCACGGATTCCACGGATAAATCTGTCCTCATCCCAGCAAGCCGCAAGGCTCTCGCCGAGCTCAGCCTGTACCTTGTCGATATAAGCGATATACTCGGTGTCGTTTCTCTCCTGTGCGTATCTCTTGATAACGCTCATAGCGTAGTAAAGCTGGAATGCAACGAAGGTGCTCTCGCCCTTCTTGCCCATTCTCAGGCAGTCGTTCCAATCAGCGTGGAGACCGGCAGGCATCTTGTGTGCGCCCAGTCTCTCCTGCGAGAAGCGGATAGCGTTCTTGAGGTGCTCATAAACGGTAGCCTCTCCGCCGCCTGTCTCCGCATAAACGATGACCTCATCAAGGAATGCCTTGTTTCCGGTCTCGCCGATATACTTGTCGATAGTCGGGAACAGCCAGAGAGCGTCATCGGCTCTGTAAGAGGGATGTCCTGTCTCCTTAGCGTAAACGCTGTTCTCGTCGTTCTCATCAGGACAGGTCTCGTTGCCTGCGTTGTGGTCGAACTTAACGAGAGGTAGTCCGCCGCCGTTCGATACCTGAGCCGAGATCATGAATCTGATCTTCTCAGCTGCAAGCTCGGGATTGATATGGATGATACCCTGGATATCCTGAACGGTATCTCTGTAGCCGTAGCCGTTTCTGAGTCCGCAGTAGATGAAGGAAGCAGCTCTCGACCAGATGAAGGTGATGAAGCACTGATAAGCGTTCCATACATTTACCATGTTGTTGAACTTATCGTCAGGTGTGCTGATCTGGAAGTTATTGAGCTGGCCGTGCCAGTAGTCAACAAGCTCCTTGAGCTCTGCGTCGACCTTGCCTGCCTGCTTATACTCAGCCATGATAGCCTCAGCTGTCTTGGGATCCTTCTGTCCTACGATGTAGATGACCTCAGCTGTCTGTCCGGGAGCAAGCTTTGCATCCGACTGGAGAGCGCCGCAGGCATTGGAGTTGTAGTTCATAGCTCCGTCGCACTTGCCGTTCTCAACAGCTATGGGGTTGCCGTAGGTCCTGTAAGGTCCGATAAAGCTGTCGAGGTTTCCGTTTGCAGAAACAACGTCAGCGCCCACAAGACCGAAGAATCTCTCTCTGTGGTTGCTGCCCTCAGCGTCCTTGCCGCTGTTCTCGTTGATATGCTGAACTATCTTGTTGCCCTCAAGGCTTGTTCTTGTGATAAAAAGTGTATACTGGAGGTTTACCTGATCCTGCTCATAGTTGTTCTCGTTTGTGAACTCACAGAAGCCGAACAGCGACAGATCTCTCTCCTTGTCGGAGTTGTTTGTTACCTTAACTCTCCATACCTCATAGGTCTTGTCGAGAGGAACATAGTAAGTGATCTCGGACTTGATGCCGGTATACTCGCTGGTAATAGTGGTATAAGCGGTACCGTGACGGCACTCGGTCTTATACTGATCGAGGGGCTTGCCTACAGGCTGCCATGTGGTGCTCCAGAAATCCTTTGCTTCATTATCTCTTATGTATACATATCTTCCCGGGAGACCGATATTGGAGTTGAAACGATAGCGGAGTATTCTTCCGTTAGCGCCGCTCTTTACAAAGCTGTATCCTCCTCCGTTATTGGAAACGATAGCGCCGTACTCAGGTGAGCCTAAGTAGTTTGCCCAGGGTGCCGGTGTATCGGGTCGGGTGATGACGTATTCCTTGTTTTCAAGGTCAAAATATCCATACTGCATAGTGACCATTCTCCTTTTCACTTTATTTGGCAAATGCCATGATCATACACTTATTTTAACATACATTCTCCCACTTTACAAGGGGGTAACTCCAAAAAAACACCTTAAAATATTTAAACTTTTAAGTCTTAAACGTTTTCGGCAGGGCAGGGGCGAGCACCACCCCTGCCTTGTCAAGCCGCAAGCGGCTTGAGGGTTTCTTTGTCCGTGCTTCTCAAAGGGGAAGCCCCTCTTGCAGGGCTTCCCCTCTTCAAAAACAGTCCACCGGACTGTTTTTGAATTCACCCTTTTCGAGCGCCTCCGTGGGCAGGGGTGTTTCGCAGCCTGCGGGCTGCGACCGAGGGGCGCTGCCCCTGGACCCTGCCAGCGCCCAGGTCGGCGCTGGACCCGCCCTGGACACCCTGGCGGATTTTTTCAGCTCTGTTGCGTATTCCGCCAGAGGCAAAGCCGTGCGGCGAGCACCCCTGGCGGATTTTTTCGGCTTTGTTATGAAACGGTCATTTCAGCTATTTCCCAAGGTTCACGCAGTGTGCAATTGAAAAGCCTTAAACAAAGCTATCCCCCTCCCCTCCGGGGAGGGCAGGGGGAGTTATTAGCATTGCACGTTCCCGGGCGGGGTGGGGGAATTAGCCGTGCGGCGAGCACTAGGCGTTGACCCAGGCGGAGGCGATGTCGAGCGCCTCGTAAAGGCTGGATTTCTCGGCCTTTTTAACTATCTGCTTTGCGGGCGGGAGCGTGATGTCTGTTGCGATCTTTCTGATGATGACCTTGTTGGCTACATCGAGCTCGCCTTTCTTTTCCGTCGAAACGATGTCTATCTGTACAACAAATTCGTCATACATATGTCCGTAGAACAGCTGGTTGCCGTGCCTTACCAGCGGAAGCCCCTTATAGGTAAAAAATGCTTTCTTCTCTGTTTTTGCCATTGATTTCTCCTCCGTTTCTTGTTTTTCATTATAACGTAACTTATGCGTGTTTTTTGTCTTAATAGGTATCCTGGATATCTCCGCCTGTCTTTACAGCGTCGATGTTCTTGACAAAGGTATCATACCAGCCGCTGGGTATCCTGTAGGACGGCTTGCCGTTGAGCTTGACGATGTAGCGCCTCGAGGAATCCTTGAAGAACTCCATTGTGTCGGGGTCGCCGTTTTTCTTGTCAAGGGTGATGAGCAGAACGCTCTCGCCTGTGGGTTCCTCAAAGCATATCTCGTCTGTGGGACAGCCCATAAGATAGAGATAGAACGCCTTGAAGGTCTCCACATCCAGCTCCTTGCCGTCAAGAGTCACCTTTTCGACCTCGGGGCTCTCGTCTTCGGAAGCTTCCATAGTGGAGGACGAGCTTGTTATCTCAAACTTCATATCCTCGTCCGGGGTCTTCAGGTCAACGCTGTTCAGGTCATAGATATAGTTCGTGGTCATCAGGCTGGAGATAACATCCTCTGCCTTTATGCTTGCCCAGGGGAGGGAAGCCGCTGTAATGTTGTAGATACAGCTCCTGCCGGCAGAACCTGTGAGACAGCAGTAGTAGGAGACTACCGTATCGGTGTCCTCTCCTGCCGAGTCCTTCTCGTAAACGGGGTTTCCTATCTTCAGGTCATAATCATACTCCTCGCCCTTGAGCATTACCTCACAGTAAGGGTCATCAAGGCCGTAGGTCTTGTAGTCCTCGTCTGTGGGCTCGAGCACCTCGCAGGATGCTGCTGTGAGCCCCCACATTCCGTGGGTGGTGTCGGTGGAGTTTGTTATGTTCAGATAAGAGAACACAGGCTCGGTCATGACCTGGTTCGAGAGCGCACCCGAAAGCTCGTTGTCATCGCTTTCAAATACCATATCATAATCCAGGTCTTTTCTTGTGACTGTCAGCTTGCCGTAGTCGGGCCAGTCCTCGTCGGAGGGCTTGTCTATAAGGGTCAGGTTGACAAAGTCCGTCACCTTTCCGGTATAGTAGCTGAGCTTTCTCTGATATACCATATAAACGGTGTTCTCGCCCTCGAAAACGGCGTAGACATATTTAGCGTCCGGAGCCTCATCTCCTAAAAGGACGGTCTTTGTCTCACCGTCATTATAGGTTATCGTAAACTGTGCCGAAGGCTCTTCGAGACCGTATTTTTTAAGGTCTTGTGCGTCCTTTTCGGCTATCTTCTTGGCTTCAAATCCCTCCAGGTTGTTCACCATGGATTGTTCGGCGGTAAAGTCCTGGGACACCGAAACAAGATCCTCGATGACCCAGTTAGTCTTTCCGGAAGCCGGCTTCTCGACGGTGAATTCACCGTTTGCGTTCTTGACAGCCACAGAGACTATGTCGGAAGCGCTCCTCGGGAGAATGACCACGCTCTCGTCCTTTTCGGCCTTGGATGAAGCCGCCTGTAAGGATGAGGAAGAAGAGCTGCTGTCATCGGCAGGTGCGGTCTTCGAGAGGAAGAGAGCCACTCCGCCGAGGCAGGCCGCACATACTCCGCACACGATTATCCCTTGTATTTTAGAATTCATTTTTAAACATCACCATGCTTCTTCTGATGTCAGAAATATCTGCTTTATCTGTTACTTGTTCTTGCGTCTTACCCAGACAACTATACCTATCACGAGAACGCAGACAGGAACGATGAGACAGAATGTCCATTTGAGCTTTGATTTCTGGCTCTCGTTTATATCGAACACGTTTCCTGTGATGGACTTAGGCTGGATAGTAAGACCCTTGACAGTTGTCTTTCCTGTCATTCCGTTGAGCACGCTCACAAAGTATTCCGAGTTCTGATAGCGGTTATGCTGGAGATAATAATCCGACAGCAGCGCCTCGGAGCCGAGGACCAGAACGTTTGAATAAACGGTGTCGTTGTCGTCTGTAAACTTAGCCTTCGAGCCGACAGCGGCATAGTTGAGCTTGCCCTTTTCTATCTTGTCGCCGATAGCGATCTGACCGGTGGAAGAGTTGACCGACAGCATAGCCGAGTATGCCGAAGATGTGGACGAGAGATAAGCCTCGCAGTAGTTCATGCCCTGCTCCTGGAACTTGACAGTTACAGGTCGGCAAAGGGTCGAAATGATCTTCGGAGAATCGGTGTGCATATCCTGGTCGTAGTTATCCGAAACATAGTCGATGATAGTTGTACACGGCTCGTTGTAGTATCTTGCCGCATCGCTCTCGCAGATAACGCCTTCGCCCACTGCAAGACCGTATTCGTCCAGGAACTCGTCCAGGTTCGGGGTCTCCTGCTGGCCGTAGGATGCAACATAGATCATCTGCTTGCCAAGGTTTCCGTCGTTGTTGAGGAAGTTACTGAGCTTCTCAACATCCTGGGGAGTATAGTCTGCTCTGGGAGCAGGAACAACGATAACATCCGTTCTTTCGGGGATGTCCTGGGTGGTTATGTCGATAGAGTCAACATTGTAGCCGTTTGCTTCCAGCAGAGACTGGAAGTAGGTGAGCTGTGCCAGCTCGCTGCTTCCTGTCAGGAAGGTAACATAGATCGGGTTCGGGTCGGTAACTGTCATAAGCGCCGATGTGAACGCCTGCTCGGCATTGGAAGACTCAACATAGCTTCCGTAGTAGTAGAGCACGTTCATATCGCCGTACTGTTCGGTGAGCATCTCGATGCTGTAGCCCGACTCTGACATCTGGGAGAGGAACTCGTCATTGAACTTGACAAGATCCACAAGGCCCACAGACTTTGTTCTCTTTATCTTCTTGCCGTCAGCCTCGCCCTCTGTCTCGAAATAGATCTCGTAAGCCGAAGGCTTTTCCTCATAATCCTTAGCGATCTCGGGGTTCGAGTCAATATCCACAAAACGATAGGTTATGTGGCTGTTGAGCTTGGCATAGTTCTTTATAAGCTCGGATGCCTGTTTGGTATAGGAGTTATAACCCTCAAAAGC
Organism: uncultured Ruminococcus sp.; assembly: GCA_902800795.1. Classification (GTDB taxonomy): domain Bacteria; phylum Bacillota; class Clostridia; order Oscillospirales; family Ruminococcaceae; genus Hominimerdicola. The sequence goes on from CADCFQ010000009.1 coordinate 125,792, forward strand.
TTCCTCGCTTGCAAACACTGTTATGAGCACATCGGTGTCAACGCTCTTGACATACTTTTCTGTCTTTTCGGTGACAGAATAGATCTTGTCGCTTGTCAGGTCGATAGTTATAGGATAGCGGTCAAAGATCATTGTGGTGACCACGTTCAGAAGCACCACAAGTGCCACGAACACACAGGTGAGGATAGTCGCCATTGTGCCGTGCTTGAGCTTTTTTGCTGTGCCCTTTGCTTCCTTCTTATCCTTTTTCTTCTTTTTATCTTTATTGTCATCCGCTTTGTCTTCAAGCTTCTTCTTCTCGTCCTTCAGAACATCAGCCAGAAGCTCGGCGCTGGAAGCGGAGACCTTTTCAACGCTTTCGTTATTGTCCATATTGTCCATAAATTCGCTTCCTCCTTTTTATGAGATACCGTCTTTTCACTGTTATGCCCAGCGGCGCTTTTCGAGCACCCTGACTGTCAGGAAGAGGAACACTGCCACTGCGCTGACAAAGAACACAACGTTTGAAAAGTCGAACACTCCATAGGTAAAGGAGTAGTATCTTTCACCGAAGGAGATCCTGTTGCAGGCGGCTTTGAGCCACTCGAAAGGAAGGATGTTGGAGATAGTGGAAAGGAAGGATACCAGCAGCAGAGCGATAAAGCTTGAGACCGCCGCCACCACCTGGTTCTCGGTAAAGGACGAGCAGAGTATGCCTATCGAGATATAGGCGCCGCCCACCAGAGCCAGAGCCACCATGTTTCCGACTACCACGTTCCAGTCAGGGCTGCCGTAGGCGGATACCACAACTGCGAACACGCCTGTTATGGCTGCTGCACAAAGATAGATCACGAAGGCAGCGAGAAACTTTCCCACAACGATAGCGCCCAGCCCCACGGGAGCTGTGAGCAGACACTGATCCGTCTTCGAGCGCTTTTCCTCGGAGATGGTCCTCATAGTGAGGATGGGTATAAGAACGACTATTATTATCAGAAGAGATCCGAACACCGAGTCAAGCTTTGTATAGCCGCTTTCAAGACTTGAGTTCGAGAACATTATGCCAGCATAGGCATAGAATGCGGCCAGGAATATGTAGCCTATAGGAGAGGTGAAATAGGATCTCAGCTCTCTGCGGAAAATTGCGCCCATCAGTCCTCAGCCTCCTCTTCGTCATCGTTGTCGGTAAGGTCGATATCCTCGCCCATAGTAAGGCGCAGGAAGATATCCTCCAGCGACAGCTCGCTGGTCTTGAGCTCCAGCAGATACCAGCCGTGGCTGGCTATGCGTGTGAAAAGCTCTTTTCTTATGTCTGTTTTCTCGCCGGCCTCGATATTATAAGTGCCGACGCCCTTGTGCTCCGAGATACACTCGGCGCTGATGACGCCCTTTATGCCCTTTATCATCCTGAGCACCTTTTCGCTCTCGCCTTCGATCTTGGCGCTGAGCTTGTTCTCGCCGGTCAGCTTCATCGAGAGGTTTTCCTCGGTGTCGTTGGCAACTATCTTTCCGTCGTTTATAACAACGATCTTGTCGCACACAGCCTGGACCTCGGAGAGGATGTGGGAGGACAGGATGACAGTGTGGTTCTTGCCCAGTTTTTTGATGAGCGTTCTTATCTCGATGATCTGGTTAGGGTCAAGACCAACGGTGGGCTCGTCAAGTATCAGGGTCTTGGGGTTGCCCACCAGCGCCTGTGCAAGGCCGACTCTCTGGCGGTAGCCCTTTGAAAGGTTCTTTATCATCCTGTTATAGACGTGCTCTATCTTTACCAGCTGGCAGATATCTTTAAGGTGGGATATCTTTGGCAGCTTGCACTTTTTAAGGTCATAGATAAAGCTAAGGTATTCCTTTACGGTCATATCCACATAAAGGGGCGGTATCTCCGGCAGATAGCCTATCTGCTTCTTCGCCTTTACGGGATCCTCCAGGATATCTATACCGTCGATAAGAGCCTTGCCGTCGGTACAGGAGATATATCCTGTGAGTATGTTCATAGTGGTCGATTTGCCGGCGCCGTTGGGGCCCAGAAAGCCCAGTATCTCGCCGTCCTCGGCCTTGAAAGAGATATTGTTCACGGCCTTTTTGTCGCCGTATCTCTTGGTCAGGTTTACAACTTCTATCATTTGGGTCGTTCCCTCGGGAACTCCTTCCTCCTTTCAGAGCTGCCGCTTCTGCGGCTCATGCCCTTTCAAAACGGGCACAGCAATATAAAATATACTCTGTTACTGTGACAGCCTTGTGACAGAGTGGAAAGCTTATTATGAAAGCTGAGCTATTCCCTTCTTTACTCTGTCTATCGAGTCCTCTTTTCCCAGCAGGTGAGCAAGCTCCACAGCTCCGCCGGGGGTCGAGGGCTTGCCCGAAAGGGCAACTCTCAGCGGCCAGAGGATAAGGCCGTTTTTGCATCCCAGCTTTGCTATAAGATCAAACAGTGCATCGTGTACGCCGTCCATGCTCCAGTCCTCCAGCTGCTCCAGAACAGGAAGGACAGCCTTCAGGGATTCGAGGGAGTTCTCGGCGTTTGTCTTCATCTTCTTGTGGGTATAGAGCTCGTTGTCATAAGCGGGGAGCTCGTCAAAGAAGTCCACCATCTCGGGGATGTCGGTGAACACCTCAGTTCTTGCCTGCAAAAGTGCGGCTATCTCGTCAAGGTCGATATCTTCACGCTTTATGCTCTGTCTGATATAGGGCTTTGCATACTCTGCGAACTTCTCGGGAGCAAGAGCCTTGATATACTTGGCGTTTATAGCTCTCAGCTTCATTGGGTCGAAGATAGCAGGGGACTTTGAAAGTCCGTGGATATCAAACTCCTGTACCAGCTCGTCGAGGGTGAATATCTCCTGCTCGGACTTCGGTGCCCAGCCCAGCAGAGCTATATAGTTTATAACTGCCTCTTTGAGGTAGCCCTTCTGCATAAGGTCCTGATAGGAGGCGTCGCCGTCACGCTTTGAAAGCTTGTGCTGCTTGTCCTTCATGATATGCTCAACATGGATGTAGGTAGGCTCGTCCCAGCCGAAAGCCTTGTAGAGCAGGGTATACTTGGGAGCAGAAGCGAGATACTCGTTTCCTCTTACAACATGGGTTATCCCCATAAGGTGGTCGTCCACAACATTTGCAAAATTATAGGTGGGCATACCGTCGGTCTTTATAAGTATCTGGTCGTCAAGCTCGGAACAGTCTACGGTTATGTCGCCGTAAAGCTCATCGTGGAAGGTTATCTCGCCCTCGGGGATAGCCTGTCTGATAACATAAGGCTTGCCCTCGGCAAGGTTCTTTTCTATCTCTTCCTTGGAAAGGTCCCTGCAGTGTCTGTCATACATAGGGGTAACGCCCTTTGCTTCCTGCTCGGCTCTCACCTTGTCGAGTCTTTCCTTGTCGCAGAAGCAGTAATAAGCCTCGCCCTTTTCCACCAGCTGCAGTGCATACTCCTTGAACATACCCATTCTCTCGGACTGTACATAGGGTCCAACGGGGCCGCCGATGTCGGGGCCTTCGTCCCAGTTGAGTCCCACGTCCTTGAGCGTGTTGTATATAACGTCAACAGCGCCTTCAACATAGCGCTCCTGGTCGGTGTCCTCTATTCTAAGTATAAAATCTCCGCCATGCTTTTTTGCTATCAGATATGCAAAAAGAGCGGTCCTCAGATTTCCGATGTGCATATATCCCGTCGGAGAGGGAGCAAATCTTGTTCTTACCTTGTTCAAAGCAAACATCCTTTCTTTGTCGGTCTTAAACGGCTGTCATTTCCGGAGATACATAAGGTATCCCACAGCAGCAGCCACAGCCGCAGGCGCCAGAACATCACGCCGCAGCACAAAATGATAGGGGCTGTGAAGAAAAAACCTTGCGTGCATCATCTCATACAGGATCCAGAATCCTGTCATCAGCAGCACGAACAGAGTGAATTTTACCCATTTGTTTTTTATCATTGTTTCCTACCCGTTTTCTTCAAAATATCTCTGAGCCTGCATAGTATTGCGTCTTATCTCGGCTTTCAGCTCGTCGATGCTTTCAAAACGCTTTTCCGGTCTCAGAAACTCGAAAAGCTCAAGCCTTACGTTCCTGCCGTAAAGGTCGCCCTCATAGCCCAGTATAAAGGTCTCGGCCAGCGGCCTTGTGAGGTCTGCCTCGACGGTGGGTTTAAGGCCTATATCAGTGACAGCGTTATAGGTCTTGCCCTCAACGCTGACACGGGAGCAGTAAACACCGAATCTTGGCAGCACCCGGCCTCTCGGTATGGCCTGGTTTATGGTAGGGAAGTTCCAGGTCCTTCCCCTCTGAAAGCCATGCTCGACAGGCAGCTCGAACCCGAACCGATATCCCAGCAGCTCATTTGCCTTTGCTATCTCGCCCTGTCTTATCAGCTTTCTTATCAGCGTCGAGCTTATGGTCACGCCGTCGGTCGTCAGCGCCCTGGCGACAGTGACCTCGATGCCATATTTTTCGCCAAGGCGTTTAAGGTCATCCGCCTTGCCTACAGCGCCCCGCCCGAAGGTGAAATCCTCGCCGCACACAGCACCCACGCAGCCCATTTTCCCGAGCAGTATATCTCTCACGAAAGCTTCGGGTCTCATCCCTTTAAGGTCCGAGAACTCGGGCGAATAGAGATAGTCTGTCCCTGCCTCAGCGATGCGCTCGCTTTTCATATTGTCATCCAGCAGCATCTCGAGCATCCCGTCATGGCCCTTAGAGGTCACGCTGTCGGTCTTGAAGCAGAACACCGCCGAAGAAGCGCCTATGCTCCGTGCCTTTGATACTGCCGTATCGATTATATATCTGTGACCTCTGTGAACGCCGTCGAAAAGCCCGAGAGCACACACGGTCCGTTCATTGCGGGGGATACCGCTGTTATCATCAATTATTATCAAAACATCACCCCGAAATCCACAGACAGGGCAGACAGCCCTCTCTGTCACTGAGTGTCAAAAAAGTTCTTCAAAGTGCCGAACTGATCTTCATAAAACTTACCGAGCCCCAGAAAGCTTCCGTCTGCGCCGTAGACCCTGAAGGTCTTGCCGCAGGCTTCCGTGCCTGTCTGTTCTGCTCTTAGTCTTACTCCGTTTTTATAGAGCCAGGTCTCTTTCTCTCCCAGCGTCAGTTCATCATAGACCGCAAAGATCTTGTCCGTCGGCAGCAGCAGCTCCTCCAGCTGGCGGTCGTTCTGGGCGTCTGTTATCTCGGCCAGAGTATAGCACTCATCCAGAGAAAAGCCGCCCGAATAAGTCCTTTCAAGGTCTGTCATCAGCCCGACAGTTCCGAGCTGTTCGGCTATATCCCTTATAAGAGCCCTGATATAGGTGCCCTTGCGGCAGTTGACCGCTATCACCGCTGCCTGTTTTTTTTCGTCAAAGCTTCTAAGCGTTATGCTGTCTACGGTCACAGGTCTTGGCGGAAGATCGAGAGTCTTGCCTTCTCTTGCCAGCTCATAAAGCCTTCTGCCGCCGACCTTTATAGCGGAATACATAGGCGGCACCTGCATAAGGTCGCCGACAAACTTGTGGAGAACATTCTCGAGCTCCTCCTCGGTCACTCTCTTTGTGCTGGTCAGCGTCACCGTTCCGGTAGCGTCCAGCGTGTCCGAGGTCTCACCGAACCGAAGAGCGGCGATATAGCTTTTTCTGTTGTCGGGAACTATATCGCAGGCTTTGGCAGCCTTTCCTATAAACAGGGGCAGCACCCCGGAAGCCATGGGGTCCAGTGTTCCGCCGTGGCCGATCTTTTTGATGCCTGTTATGCTCCTCACCTTGGCCACGATGTCAAAAGACGTCCAGCCTTCAGGCTTATAAACGGGGAGCACTCCGTTAATCCTGTTTTGTTCCATTTAACTCCTTGTCTACCTGCATAAGCAGCATACTCCTGACCTCAGCAAGCGGTGCGTGGATCTCGCAGCCGGCTGCACGGATGTGTCCGCCGCCGCCGAAATTCTTGCAGAAAGCGGAAGCGTCCACCTCTTCTGTTGTCCTCACCGATATCTTATAAACGTTCTCGTGGCGCTCCTTTACGGTTATGCCGATCTGAACGCCCTCGACGCTCAGCGGGATGGAAGCGAGTCCCTCAAATTCGGAAGCGTCAACGCCGCTTTCCTCCATTGTTTCCCTCGAGAGGATTATAAGCGAGCACTTGTCGTCGTAGTAGTACTCCATGTGTCTTGCGACGCCCTGCTCGACACGCATCCTTGCCTTGCTCTTGACATCGAACATCTTGCGGTTGATTATCGCAAAGTTGATATCGAAGTTTTCCATCAGCTCGGCAGCGATTCGGTGTGTCTCCGGAGTGGTGTTCTCATACTTGAAGCACCCTGTATCCGTAGCGATACCTGTATAGAGAGCTTCGGCGATATGCTTTGTCACAGGCTTTCCGGACTCCCTCATTATCTTATAAAGGATAAGAGCCGCCGCCGGAGCCTTTGCGTCAACATAGGTGTTCTTTGCATAGTTCTTGTTGGAGATATGGTGATCTATACAGAGGTCGATAGCGCCCTCTTTTGCATACCTTTCCAGGTTGTGACCGAGAAGCACAGTGTCTGCTATATCCACAGCGATGACATACTTCTCCTCAAAATCCTGCTCATAGTAGCCCTCGTAGATAAAGTCATATCTCTCGGGAAAGCCCTCGGAATTGAGCACATTTGCTTTCTTGCCCATATTGCGCAGGAATTCGCAGAGCGCAAACCCGCAGCCCAGGGTGTCTCCGTCGGGGCTTTTGTGAGTGAGGATGGTGAAGCAGTTATTCTCTTCAAATATGCTGTTTATCTGTTCAAACGTCATCTTCACCGCTACCTTCCTCGTCGGGCTCCTCGGGCACAAGCTCACGGAGCCTCTTTGTTATCTGCGCCGAGTGCTCGATAGAGTCATCGGCAATGAATTTAAGATCGGGGCACTTCTTTACCCCAAGGACATTGGAGATCTCTCTTTTGATATAACCCGAGGCCGACTCGAAGCCCTTGACAGCCTCTTTTGCTCTGTCAAGACCCTCGAAGCTCGAGATATACACTCTGCAGAACGACCCGTCTCTTGCAACATCGCATCTTACCACGGTGAGCATATAGCCGCCTGCTATCCTCGGGTCCTTGAGCTCACGCATCATCCCCGAGATTATCCTTTTTATATCCTCGGACATACGTCCTGCCTTATGTGAAGCCATTGTGTACTCCTTCTATGCGATCCGTTCAGTCCCGGATCTGCTGCCGGGATCATTCCCTGTATTCTTCCATTACATAAGCCTCAAAGATGTCGCCTTCCTTGATGTCGGTGAACTTCTCCAGCGTGATTCCGCACTCGAAGCCCGAAGCGACCTCCTTGGCATCGTCCTTGAATCTCTTGAGCGAGGACATCTTGTCGTCAGCGATGATGATACCGTCACGGACAACTCTGATAAGATCGTTCCTGCCGATCTTTCCGTCAAGCACATAAGCACCTGCAACGGTTCCGACATTGGAGATCTTGTATACCTGTCTTACCTCTACTCTTGCGGTATCCACCTCTCTGAACTTGGGAGCCAGCATACCCTTCATAGCGTCGGTTATCTCTTCTATCGCATCATAGATGATCCTGTAAAGTCTTATATCAACACCGTTCTGCTCGGCATTAGCCTTTGCAACGGGGTCGGGTCTTACGTTGAAGCCAACGATTATAGCGTTTGAAGCGTTAGCCAGCATAACATCGCTCTCGGAAACAGCGCCCACGGCACCGTGGATGACCTTGACTCTTACTTCCTCGTTGTAGATCTTCTCAAGCGACTGTCTTACAGCCTCGACAGAACCCTGAACGTCGGCCTTTACGATGATAGGCAGTTCCTTTACCTCGCCCTCCTCGATCTGGCTGAACAGGTTATCGAGAGTTACCTTTCTGTGCTGTGCAAAGATCTCTTCCTTTGCTTCCTGCTTTCTCTGCTCAACAAGCTCTCTTGCCAGCTTCTCATCAGCAACAGCGTTGAAGGTGTCGCCTGCGCTGGGGACCTCGCCGAGACCGGTTATCTCAACAGGAGTGGAAGGACCTGCGTCCTTTATCTTCCTGCCCTTGTCGTTGGTCATTGTTCTTACTCTTCCCACAGAGGTTCCTGCGATGAGGATATCGCCGTCGTGGAGAGTTCCGTTCTCAACAAGGAGCGTAGCCACAGGGCCCTTGCCCTTGTCAAGTCTTGCCTCGATAACAGTACCCTTAGCAAGCCTGTCGGGGTTTGCTTTGAGCTCCTTGACCTCGGAGATGAGCAGAACGTTTTCCAGGAGCTCGTCTATACCCATACCTGTCTTTGCGGAAACAGGAACAGCGATAACGTCGCCGCCCCACTCCTCGACAACCAGCGACTGCTCGGTGAGCTGCTGCTTTACACGGTCGGGGTCAGCGCCTTCCTTATCCATCTTGTTGATAGCAACGATGATGGAAACTCCCGCAGCCTTAGCGTGGTTGATAGACTCGATAGTCTGCGGCATGATACCGTCATCGGCCGCAACAACGAGGATAGCGATATCTGTAACGTTTGCTCCTCTTGCACGCATAGAGGTGAATGCCTCGTGTCCGGGGGTATCCAGGAAGGTTATCTTCTTGCCGTTGTATTCGATCTGATAAGCACCGATGTGCTGGGTGATACCGCCGGCCTCGGTGTCTGTAACGTGAGCGTTTCTTATCCTGTCGAGGATAGAGGTCTTGCCGTGGTCAACGTGGCCCATAACAACAACGACAGGGCATCTCTCGACCAGCTTATCTTCGGGATCCTTCTCATCCTCGATAAGTCTTTCTTCGATAGTGATATGAACTTCCTTCTCTACCTTTGCGCCCAGCTCTTCTGCCACCAGCGAAGCGGTATCAAAGTCAACGACCTCGTTGATAGAAGCCATAACGCCGAGACCCATCAGCTTCTTGATGACCTCGGTAGCTGTTACCTTCAGTCTGCTTGCAAGCTCGGAAACAACGATCTCATCAGGGATCATGACCTTGAGCTGCTGCTTTCTTGCTCTCTCAAGCTCCAGGCGACGCAGCTTCTCGTTCTCGGTCTCTCTCTTGTGAGAGAACTGCTGCTTCTTTCTCTGCTGGCTCTTCTGGGTCAGCTTCTGCTTCTTCTGGAAGTTGTCCTTGCTCTTGTTGTGCTTCGAGTTTGCAAGAGTGTCATACTTCTCGTTATACTTGTCAAGCTCTACATAGCTTCCTCTCAGGTCGATAGTCTTCGATCCGGAGTCGCTCTCGGAGTCAGAGGAAAGGGTATAGCCCTCGCCGGACTCTTTCTTCTGCTCAAAGCCGCCCAGCTTGAGCTTTGTGCCGTGCTCTTTCTTCTTAGCAGGCTTCTTCTCTTCCTTCTTCTTTCTTGCCTCGGCCTTTTTCTTCTCGGCCTCAGCCTTTGCAGCCTCAGCGGCAGCCTTTTCCTCGGCAGCCTTCTTTTCGGCAGCAGCCTTCTCCTCTGCGGCTTTCTTCTCGGCCTCAGCCTTGGCTTTTGCCTCTGCTTCCTTCTTTAAGATATCCTCGGGCTTCTGGTTGTCAGCGAAAAACTCGTTGAAATTCTCCACCTGATTTTTCTGTGTAAAGTATTCCAGAACATAAGATACCTCATCTGTGGAAAGAGCAGTCTGGGACTTTTTGGGCTCCTCCGAAAGCTGCTGAAGGCAGCTTATGATATCGTTGTTCGTCATACCAAGATCCTTAGCCAGTTCACCCAGCTTATATTTATTAGCTTTGATAGCCATAGGCGATCTTTACCTCCTTAAATTTCAAATTCGTCAATGTCGGTCACTATCTCTTCAAGTCCTTTGGCTCCTGCCTTTGCAAAGCCTGCGTCCGTCACGGCAAGTATCCCCGTGCGCTTGCCCAGCCCTGCTGCCAGGTCGTCCATGGTCAGTCCCAGCGCATAGCATTTTACGCCGTATCTTGCGCAGAAATATCTGACCTCCTTGAGTGACTTTTCCGATATATCGTCTGCTGTGAAAACGGCCTTTGCGTTGCCGTTTTTGCAGGCGTCCTTCATCATGTCCATTCCCATGCTGAGCTTGCCTGCCCTGGCGCACATGGACAGAAGTCCTGTTTTACTCTTCATTGCCAAGCTGCGCCTCCAGACTTTCATACACGCTGTCCTCTATCTTGCAGGAAAAGCTTTTCTCGAACCGTCTTGCTTTTCTTGCTGCCTGAAAGCAGGTGACGTTTCTGCATATATATGCGCCTCTGCCTGATTTCTTGCCGGTAAGGTCGAGAGATATCTCTCCCTCTTTGCTCTTGACAACTCTCACGAGCTCCTTTTTCGGCTTCATCTCATTGCACCCGAGGCACATCCTCAGCGGTGTTTTCTGGCTTTTCATTCTTCGCCTTCCTCAGAGATGATATCCTCTGCTGTCTCCTCCTCGGGAAGCTCCTCTTCCTCGGGCTCGGGGATAGGCTCCTTGTCGGATACGATGTCTATCTTGAAGCCTGTGAGCCCTGCCGCAAGCTTTGCGTTCTGGCCCTTGTTTCCTATAGCCAGCGAAAGCTGATCGTCGGGAACTGTGACACGGCATACCCTTGCTTCCTCATCGTTCTGGAGGATATCCACTTTCAGGACATTAGCGGGTGCCAGCGCCTTTGCGATGAACTCGGCCTCGTCCTCGACCCAGGAGATAACGTCTATCTTCTCGCCGTTGAGCTCGTTCACAACAGAGCTTATCCTCGACTTTCTGGGTCCTATGCAGGCGCCCACAGCATCAACGTTCTCGTCCTTGGACCATACAGCTATCTTGCTTCTTGCTCCTGCAACTCTCGAGATAGCCTTTACCTCGACAGTGCCGTCAGCTATCTCGGGCACCTCGATCTCGAACAGTCTCTTGACCAGCTCTCTGTGAGTTCTCGAGATCTTGATAGAGGGCTTTCTCTCGGCATTGACTATGCCTACCACATAGACCTTTATAATATCGCCTGCTCTTAGCTCCTCGCCGGGTATCTGCTCGTTTCTCACGAGATATACCTCGTTCTTGTCGATAGTCAGCACAGCGTTGAGAGTGGAAGGCTCCACCTTCTGAACAGTTGCCGAAACACACTCGTGTTCCTTGTCGTGATACTGTGCTATGAGCTTTTCTCTCTCAAAGTCCTTGATGTCGTGCTTTATCGACTGCTTTGCGTTCTGCGCCGCAACTCTTCCGAACCTTGCGGGGTCAAGGGGTATCTCCACCATATCGCCCACCTTTACGTTGGGGTCATAGGTCTTTGCCTCGTCAAGGAAGATCTCGTTATCGGGGTCATCAACGAACATAACGTCCATTACTTCCTTGAGCAGCTTCATCTCAAACTTGTTGTTGTCGGGGTCGATAGTTATGTTTATATGCTCGCTGTAGGGATAATCCTTCTTTATTGCCTTCTCTATTCCCGACTTGATCTTTTCGATCAGCGTATCTCTATCGATATGACTTTCTGCCGAGAGAGCATCGAGAGCCATGAAAAAGCGCTGCTCGAAGGAGATCTCCTCTTTCTTGTTTTTTCTTGCCTTAGCCATTTTTCTTACCATTCCTTTCGATATATTGATCACAATTTTTTTCAGTTTTGAACATTTCCTGTGTAAAGCTCTGCCGAGCGGCCGGCACTAAAACAGGTCTGCATCGTCATTGAGCTTTACATAAGCGCAGTCCGAGAGGTCGAAGGTGATATCGCCGGTGCTGTTGCCGTCATCATCCAGCGTGCAGCACAGTATCTTTCCCTTCTCATATCCTGCAAGTCCCACAACAAACTCACGGTTGCCGTCCTTGTCGGGCCTTATCAGCCTTACCCTTATCACGTCGCCTATGCACACTTCAAAGTGTTCGGGGCGTCTTAATTCTCTCCCGAGTCCCGGGCTCCCGCATTCGAGCACATAGCTCTGGCTTATGGGGTCCGCCTCATCGAGTATCTTGTTGAACGGTCTTGTGAACGCTTCGCAGTCGTCCATATCTATGCCGCCGTCCTTGTCGATGAGCACCTTCAGATACCAGGTAGCTCCCTCTTTTTCAAAGCGGACATCCCAAAGGAAAAATCCAAGCTCATCTGCCAGCGGCTGAGCAAGCTCCCTCACGGTCTGGACCGTGTTTTTCTTTTCTGCCATTCTTACCTCCCTGATGTTTCATATCTCCTTAAAAAAGCCGGAGGATACTTCGGGGGAAACCCCCATACAAAACCAAAAGACCGGAAGTCAAGTTCCAGTCTTTTAGTAAAGCCTATTGCATATATTATAACACACCGCACCGCCGTTTTCAAGGGGTTTTGTCTTGCAAATTGCGATTTTTATGAATAATATGCCAACAGGCTGTAAATATTCTGTTATTCTTCGGGCGGTTTCACCGCTCTGGGCTTCTTTACCGTTCCCTCCACAAAGTCGATAGGTATTGTGAAAAGGATACCCGTGTTCGGCTGGGAGAGGTCTCCCACTGTGTTATAAACGACCTTTCTTGCCGAGTCGAGCTGGTTGTTCTTGATAACGGAGATTATGGTTTTGTTTTCCTCATCACCGCTGAACAGCGCCCTCAGAGATGCGCTTATCATCGAGCTGCCCAGCTTGGAAAGTGTCTCCGCCATACCCGAGGAGTCTATTATTGTGGCACCTCTTATTCCCGATGCCGACAGACCCTCGAGAAGATATTCCAGAGCATCCGTCTTGTTAAGGATTATGACCATTAACTTCATTTATTGTTCCTCTCTGTTTACGTTTGATATCACGAGTCCTGCGAAGATGTCTCCACCACAGAGCCTGCGGTCTCGGAAAGCATCTTCTCTACGCTCTTGAAATAATCATCGCTTATCTTGAAATGTGTCTCGTCTGTCCACTCGCCCTCCGGCACAAGAGCCTCGGCAGGAGTCATGTGGATGTCCAGCATATCTCTTATCTTCATCTTTTCCTCTATCCACTGCTCCTTGGTCCAGTCGGTGGAGCTGTTTGAAACGATGAGATTATAAATGTTGTCAAGGTTGTCCTTGGTCAGTGTGCTCTGCTGGAATGCGTTGTTTATAAGCGAGCTTACCGCTGTTCCGAGGAACTTCATATTTCCGCCCCTGCCTTCCTTGAAAACGGGATACTGGCAGATGAGCCTTATCTGTCTGCCCGAGAGCTGTGACAGCTCGCCGGCAGGGAGCGATATGTCGTTCTCGTCGTTGTCCTGGGAGAGGTAGTAGAGCTCCTCATCCGGCGCATAGGATATACCGCCGATAATGTCGCAGATGGTCTCGAAGGAAGTGTTGCTCACCGTCGCATAGTTTGTGAATTTCATGCCGAACATTTTTTCAACGGTGGTCTCAACGCTCTTTATGCCCTTTGCCTCATACACTTCTCTGAGCGTCTGGCCGCTGTCGTTTACAGTGAATGCCGAAACAGGTATAACAACTATCTTCTGTGCATCGGGAGCGACTCTTACTATCGTCATCTCCACCAGGACGTTCTTGCTGTTCACCCTGGCCAGGAACGTGTTATAGGTAGGGTTTTCCGAAACGGCCTTGTTCTTGTCATCGTCTCCGAAAAGCACGCCTGTCTTTTTGAGCATATAGAAGGACACAAGTCCGATTATCACGAGAAAGATTATCATCGTGATAAAGTAAACCAGCGCTATGGGCGCCTGTGATCTTCTTTTTTTCTTCTTCTTTGTCTGAGCCATACTGTACGTTCTCCTTAATCGTATTGTCGAATTTGAGAAATTTTCGCAAAACTATTGAAAAATCCTCTCAAAGGGTGTAAACTATTCAGTGGGGTCTTTTTCGGGCTTGAAATAAAGGCTTCGGTAGGGCTCGCTGTCAAGATCGAATATCCTGGTCTCAAGGCTGCGGTCTCTGGCCATTTTTATGGTCATGCCTGTGCCCGAGGCAGGCTTTAGCGATCTGACCACGCCGATAAGACGTGACGAGTGCTCCACCATAAAAAGGTTGCGCTCTCTGTAGCAGCCGCCGTGAAAAGCTTTGCTGACCACCACCGCCGCATCGGACTGTGAAAGGATCCTTACATAAAGAGCCTTCTGGTCGTCTGTTTTGAGCTCCTCTATCTGCATAGGATAGGGAACGGCGCAGACAAGCGATACGTCCCCGGCTCCTGCCGACTTTCTGAGAGCCAGTATCTCCTCTGCTCCGAGAAGGTCTATGCCGCCCGCCATCCCGCTGATAAAGGTGCGGTAGCCGTCATCGAAGGCTTCCTGAACTGTCAGCCTCAGCCAGCTTTTGAGATCCTTCATCGGTCTTGAACCGGGATCTCCGCCCAGAGGGAGAGTCTTGGCTCTGTGCCCCGTAAAGCAGCAGGTGGAGGCTTTGTCGGATGAAAACCGGTCGGGTGTGATGATCTGTGTCATAAGTCATATTCCAACCCTTAAAAAATTTATCGATACATATTATAACACATAGATCTTACTTTTTCAATAGGTTTTGCCATTAAAACACAAAAAATGTTGCAGTATGCGACTACATATATACACAAAGGAATGAGTAAAATGGAATTTCTCAAAAGATGCAGGGCTGAGATAAGCCTTGACAGCATCAGGTACAACGCACAGCAGTATAAAAAGTTTTTAGGTCCCAAGACGGAGCTTCTGTGTGTGGTAAAGGCCAACTGTTACGGCCACAGCGATAAGATAATCGTGCCCTTTCTCGAAAAGGAGCTGGGCGTTTCGTGGTTCGCTGTTGCAAATCTGACCGAGGCGGTAAGGCTAAGGGAAGAAGGGATCAAGGGGAACATCCTTATTCTTGGCATGACTCCCTGCGAGTATGCAGACGAGCTGGTAAAGTACGATATCATCCAGGCCTGCACCGAGCTTTCCTATGCGGAGGATCTCTGCCGCTGCGAGACATCGGGCAGGGTAAGGCTCCACTGTGCGATAGACACAGGTATGACAAGGATAGGCCTGACGGGAACACCCGAGGAAAACGCAGAGCAGCTTCTTGCGATATCAAAGCTTGAGGGCGTCAAGCTCGAGGGCATCTTTACCCACTATGCCTGTGCGGACACACCGGACGAAGAGAGCTGTGCCTATACCGCTATGCAGACCGGGCGCATCAAAGAGACTGCAAGGCTTGCAAGGGAAAAGGGAGTCGAGCTTTCCCAGGTGCATTTTCTCAATTCCGCCGGCGGCATCCACCACTATGACTCCGAGAGCACGCTGGCAAGATTGGGGATAATCCTTTACGGTCTCTATCCCGATGCGGATACTCCGCTGCCATTTGTGCCGGAGCCTGTCATGACCTTTGTGGGGATGATATCCCAGGTCAAGACCATAATGCCGGGGACTTCCGTAAGCTACGGAAGGACATTCTCGGCGCAAAAGGAAATGAAGCTTGCGACTGTCTGTGTGGGCTATGCGGACGGCTATCCGAGAGCCCTCTCGAACAAGGGCGAGGTGCTTATAAACGGGCACAGATGCCGGATAACAGGGCGTGTGTGCATGGACCAGTTCATGTGCGATGTTACCGACGCCGGCGAGGTGAAGCCCGGGGATGAGGCCGTTCTTATCGGCAGGCAGGGAAGCGAGCAGATAACCGCTGACGACATAGCAAAGCTCACCGGGACCATAGGCTATGAGATAGTGTGCGGCATATCCCAGAGAGTGCCCAGGGTGTGTGCTTCGCAAACGTTTTAGATAAGGGAAAAACAATTGTTATTTTAATTGTAAAAAACTATTGACAAAAAGTGAAATATGGTTTAATATATAGAAAGGTAGTTTACCTGAAAAACCATCAATGAGCCGTTTTTAAGCTTTTGTTATGTGAATGCTTGAGACGGCTAGATCATGATTTAAGGAAATGGGGAAATGTAACATGGCAAAATTCTGTGAGAAATGCGGAGCACAGCTGGAAGACAACGCAACGTTCTGCACAGCTTGCGGTGCAACTCAGGGACAGCCTGCACAGGCAGCACCACAGCAGGCAGCTCCTGCACAGGGAGGCGCAGCTCAGGGCTTTGTGGCTAATATGCCGAAGGTCTCTGCAAACGACATCAAGGAAGCAATGAATCTTGAGACTATCAAGAATCTTCCTAAGACAAAGGACAAGAAGACTATCGCCATCCTCGGATGTGCAGCACTTCTTGTTATCATCGTACTTATCATTCTGTTCTCGCTCATCTTCGGCGGCGGATACAAGTCACCTCTGGATGACTTCTGCAAGGGCTTCAACAAGAGCAACTCGAAGCTGATGCTGAAGGCTACTATGCCGGATGATGTTTTCGATGCTTATGTAGACGAGAACGATCCTGACTGGGACGATATGGATGATTCTCTTGATTCTATGAAGAAGCTTGTAGGCATCAAGTACGGCGATGATGTTGAGATCTCTTACAAGGTAACAGACAAGAGCGAGATATCCAAGTCCAAGCTCAAGAAGCAGTATAAGAGCCAGGCTAAGGCTTGGGCAAAGGCTGCTGACGGTTCCACATCTGATTACTATCCTACAGCAGGATACGAGCTCGAGGTAGAGTTCACTATCGAGGGTGACGATGATGAGGATACCGAGGAGACCACAGTTAAGGTCGGCAAGGTAGACGGCGATTGGATCATTCTTGACGGCGGCGCATTTGATTCGCTGACATCCGGCTCTTCCAGCCTCGGTCTTGATGATCTTGACGATATCGATATTGATGATTATCTTTGATCTGAAAACCGAATAAAAATAAATGGGGGCGCTTTTGCCCCCATTTTTAAAAAACAAGATTTAGAAAGTGAGTTGAGATATCATGGCAAATTGTCCGAATTGCGGAAATGAGCTTTCAGAGGGCGTAAAGTTCTGTGCTGCTTGCGGAACAAGGATACAGAACCTCGTTCAGACCGGGATGTGTGCTGTCTGCGGGAATACACTGGCAACAGGCGCAAAGTTCTGTCCTGTGTGCGGAACAAAGACTGCGGAAGCAGATGTTCCCGAGCAGGCTGCTGCTGAGGAGATCGACCGCAACCCCACTATGGACACTGTTGAGGTCCCCGAGATCGATTATTCCGACGACGATATTCAGCCCGATGTAAGTGATATACCAAAGCATACAGATGATATGCCCACAATGGAGAGCGTTTATCTGCCCGGCCAGGAGCCTTATCAGGCACCTGCTCAGCAGCAGGCACCGACACCTGCACAGGCAGCTCCCCAGGCAGCGGTCATCCCGCCTCCGGCACCGGCACCCCAGCCGACACCTGTGCCCCAGCCGGCACAGCAGCCTGCTTATCAGCAGCCTGTTTCTCAGGGTCCTGTGCCTCAGCCTCAGTATCAGCAGCCTATGCCTGACTATCAGCAGCCCCAGGCTCCGATAGCACAGCAGCCGGCACAGAGCGGCGTTACTCCCGGAAAGGGCGCAGGCGCACTGATACCTGTCATCCTGATAATACTTATCCTGGCAGTCATCATCGTTGACGTGTTCGTACTGTTCAGAAAGCAGATATTCGGAGAAGACGATTCGTCCTCAAAGAAGGCAGCTTCGGTGGTAACTATCGCCGAGGAAGAGACCTATCCCTATTTCACGGAATAGAGGAAGCGCAGGCGGAAACGCAGGCGCATTAAAGAAGCATTATTTAAGGCACTTTTGTCGGGAGACCGGCAAAAGTGCCTTTTTGTTTGCTTTGTGCAGCGCCTGCTCAGTGAATAGTGAAGAGTGAATAATGAATAATGAATAATTAAGGTATCGCCTTCAGCGATGTTTTTTTATTAGCACGCACAAAGCAATCCCCCTCCCCTCCGGGGAGGGTAGGGGGATCTATTAGCTTACACAAAACCCTGATGGGTGGGGGCATTAGCCGTGCGGCGAGCACGCACTAGGCTTTCTTTTTCTTTTTGTCCTTTTTGCCGCCGATGGACATTGTGAAGATCTTGTCGCTCATAAATATCGAAAGTGCGATCTTTATACATACGGCAAGGAACACTGCCTGATAGATAAGACCGCCGATATATACTGCGGTGTTCTGGAACATTGCGTTCTCAGTAGCCATAAACGTGTGAGAGAACGGTATAGCGTAAACCACAGCCCTCAGTGCGATAGGCAGCGCGGAGATATCGGATACCATCGAAAGGCAATAGGGTATCATTGTCGAAATGGTTATCGGCATAAGGAGAGTCTGTGCAGACTTTGCGTCCTTTGCAAGAACTCCCAGTATCATTGCGATAGACAATGCGATGAGTATCGACAGGAACATCTGTACACCCACAAGCACATACTGGCCTGCCGAAAGGGAAAGACCCAGGTTTTTAAGTGCCTGGTCAAACTTATCGGAGTCAACACCGATACCGGAGGTCATTCCGCTCATCATCCTGCTGGAGCCGAACATAAAGCACGCAGCCTGGAGCAGAGCCACAACAGCGGCGGAAAGCGTCTTTGCGGCAAGAACGGTCATCCTTGAGATAGGCGCCGAGAGCAGAGTCTCGAGGGTCTTGTCGATCTTCTCGGTGGAGATAGCGTTGAGTATCATCTGGGATGCGAACATTATCAGAACGAACAGGATTATCGGAACGATCATATTCTGTGTTGCACAGATAGACATGATAACGGAGCTGCTTATCTCTTCCTGCTTGTTGCCCACAACGGTTATCTCTTCAAGCTCAACAGGGTCCTCCAGCTGCTTGACCTCCTCGGGGGTCATCTTGTCCTCGGCCAGCTTGTCCTGATAGATAGTGTTCTTCACAGCGTTCTTGAAGGTCTCGAAGGCCGTGGACGAGCCGGTATTGAGGTTTGACATCATCGCAAGAGAGGTCATCCGCTGAACGAACCTTATCTTTGCGGTCTGATGCTTTTCCTTGGCCAGCTCGGTAAAGCCCTTGGGGATGATGAGCACCTGCTTCTGGTCTATCCTTTTGAGCTCCTTAGCGTAGTCCTCAGACTTTATCTCGACCTCCTCAAGAGAACCGTCATTAGCTTCACAGTCCTCCTTGAGAGCCTTGATGACAGACTTTGTAAAGTCCGTACCGTCCATATCGCAGATAACAATATCTCCGCTCTTCTTTGCGCTCTCGCTTATGGAGTCGGAGAAGATGTTTCCGATTATCACCAGCATAGCCACGATGCCCACCATAGTAAGTATGGTCTGGGCGTTGAGCATATCTCTCAGCTCTTTTTTGAAAAGACTAAAGAACTTCACGGATCTTCACCACCTTTTCAAATACTTCCTCAAGATTTCTCGCTTCATATTTAGCCACCAGCTCCTCGGGCGTCCCTGTCTCCAGGAGCATACCCTTTGCTATGATGCCCACTCTGTCGGAAACGAACTCAATCTCCAGCATATTGTGGGAAGACAGCAGAAAGCTCATGCCGTCGGCCGCAAGCTTTTTGATAGTGCGCCTTATCTCGAGAGCGTTGAGTATATCAAGTCCCGATGTAGGCTCGTCAAGGATCGCAAGATCGGGCTTCGGCATTATCGCACGGGCAAGCAGCAGCTTTCTTGTCATACCCCTTGAATAGCTGGATATCTTGTCGTTGAGCCTTTCTCCCAGCTCGCAGATCTCAACGCCCCTGTTCACATAGTCGATGACATCCTGTCCGTCCTTGGCATAGATAGAAGCCATAAATTCAAGATATGCTCTTCCTGTCATATTCTTGTAAGCGCCTGCCTCATCCGGCAGATAGGTTATGCACTCTCTTACCTTTTCGGGCTCGGTAAGTATGCTGTGGCCGCTGACAAGAGCGTCTCCCTCAGTGGTCTTGAGCAGGGTAGCGATCGTTCTGATCGTAGTGGTCTTTCCGGCGCCGTTGGGGCCGATAAGCGCAAAGATCTCGCCCTTTTTGATGTCAAAGGTAACGTCCCTGGAAGCATATACGCCCTTGACGTACTGCTTTCCGAGGCCTTTGACCTCCAGAACCTTTTCCATATTATACCTCCCTTTTGTGTTTGAAAGTTTCACACAGTGATAGTATAACACAGGCGGTATGATATGTCAACAAGTCCTGTGATTATTTGAAACAAGCCAGAAAGCGCCTATCTGCGCCGTTTTGGGGCTGTCGGTCATGGTTACAATTTGGTTACAAGACTATGGTGAGCCCTCGGATGATGCGTGCTTAGTGTACGATTCAGGGGACATAAACATTTTCTGCCATCTCGCTCAGGGAAGGCGTTGTGTTTCAAAAAATGGACTGTTGTTGAAACTTTAGCGCATGATAAAGGTGAGATGCGTTGAAAATCACCTAGTTTTTAACACTTTCAACAGAGTTTTCAACATTTTTGAAGATCGTCCTGTTTGAAAGCTAACTGTCCAATTATTTTCCTGTTACCGTTTTTTAATTTTTTGCCCTCCTCTTCTCTCTTTTCCGACAGTCTTCAGGTTAAAATCTCCCTTGTGCATTATCGCTAAACGGGCAGCGAAAAATTCGTGAAAAATACTCCTATTAAAAGGAGTGGGATATATGGTAGACTATTTATATATGCAGGCGGCAAAGATGCCGCTTCTGAAAACAGGAAGGAGGTTCGCTTTTTTAAGCGAAAAATATGGGTATTCTATCAAAACTCAAAAGACCCCTCACGGTTGCGCTGGCAGCTGCGGCAGTGTTTGCGGCAGGTTCGTCGCTCCCGGACAGGGCAGGCAGCAGCGGCGGGCTCATTACCGCATCGGCTGCATCGGTAAGTGTCCCCACAGTTACGGGGCTGAAGTCAACAACATTAGGAACAGACAAAGTCAAGCTCACCTGGAACAAGGTCAGCGGCGCATCGGGGTATCAGGTTTTCATGCAGAAAAACGGCGTTTATACTAGGCTTATCTCAATTTATTCAAACACCAACACCTACACGGTAACAGGTCTCCCTGCTGCGAGGATAACGAATCTCAAGGTAAGAGCCTGGAAAACGGTGAACGGCACCAACTATTTCGGTGCGCTCTCTGCTGCAAGAGAGACGGCCACCAATCCGGCCAAGCCTACGGGAATCACCTCAACTGTCGGTGTCAATACAGTGAAGCTCACCTGCAAAAAGCAGACCTGCACCTATTACAGGGCTTATGCTATGCAGAGTGACGGAAAGTGGAAGGGTCTTGCTAATTCCACTTCCAACACCATAACTATCTCGGGCCTTAATGCAAGCACTTCCTATAAGTTCTGCGTAAGGGCATGGCAGAGAGACTGGTCGGGAGATGACCACGGCAGTGCTCTTTCGGACACTGTGACGATAAAGACCAAAGCGGCCGCTACTCCCGTTGCGGCAAACGGCAGGCTTTCCGTCAAGGGCGCAAATATCGTAAACTCCAAGGGAAATGTGTTCAAGATAAAGGGTATGTCCACCCACGGCATCATGTGGGAGGATTTCAGGAACATCCTGTCGGTAGCTTCTCTTAAAGTTCTTCGTGACGACTGGAAGGTAAACACTATCAGAGTTGCGATGTATACTGCTGAATGGGGCGGCTATACCACAGGCTCCACCTATGCGGCCACCGCAAAGGCAAGAGTGAAGGCTGCTGTTGAGAACGCAAAGAGCCTGGGAATGTATGTCATCATCGACTGGCATATCTTAAGCGACGGCGACCCCAGGACCCACCAGAGCGAGGCAGTGGCATTCTTCAAGGAAATGGCCAACACCTATAAGGGCTACAACAACGTTCTCTATGAGATCTGCAACGAGCCTAACGGCGGCGTGACCTGGACCGGCGGCATCAAGTCCTACTGTCAGACCGTTGTGAACACGATAAGACAGTATGACAAGAACGCAATAATCATCTGCGGCACAGGCACATGGAGCCAGGATATCGACCAGGTGCTCGGAAACAGGCTTTCCGATTCCAACTGCGTTTATGCGCTCCACTTCTATGCAAACACCCACACAGATTGGTTAAGAAACAGGCTCCAGACCTGTTACAGCAAGGGCCTGCCTGTTCTGGTCTCCGAGTTCGGCACCTGTGATGCCAGCGGAAACGGCGGCTTTAACAAGAGCCAGACCCAGACCTGGCTGACCCTTCTTGACAAGCTGAAGGTGGGCTACATCAACTGGTCCGCTTCCAACAAGAACGAAACGGCTTCGGCCTTTGTTCCGGGAACGAACCTGAAGGCTATAAGCGCAGGCACCTCTCAGCTTACCGAAAGCGGCAAGCTCGTCAGAGACTGGTACAGAAACCACTGATAAAAAATATAACAAAGATGATTTATGGGCAGACCTCTTTTTTGTGAGGTCTGCCTTAATTGCTTTTCGGGAAAGTTTTTTTGTTGACAACTATATGAATATGTGATAGAATTTGAACATATTGTTATGGGAGGAAATTCGTATGAGTGAGCTGGTTTTAGAAACTGCTCAGCTGACCAAGACCTTCGGCAAAAAGAAGGCCGTAAATGGGGTCAGCCTTCATGTCGAGAAGGGCTCGGTATATGGCTTTATCGGCAAGAACGGAGCAGGCAAAACGACCTTTATGAAAATGGTCTGCGGGCTTTCCGCACCGACCTCCGGGAGCATGACTATCTTTGGTCAGACGGGAGCAGGCATCAAGAACATAAGACACAAGATAGGCTGTCTTATCGAGGACCCCGGCATTTTCCCGAAGCTTTCGGCTTTTGAAAATCTCAGACTCAAGTGTCTTGCTATGGGCTGCTATGACAAGGACTATATAAACGGTCTGCTTGAAAAGGTGGGTCTTGGGGACACCGGCAAAAAGCACGCCGGAAGGTTCTCTCTCGGAATGAGACAGAGACTCGGCATAGCTATGGCCCTTGTGGGCGAGCCGGAGCTTCTGGTCCTGGACGAGCCGATAAACGGCCTTGACCCCCAGGGAATAGCCGAGGTCAGAGAGACCATACATTCTCTGAGCGAGGGAAGCGGTATAACTATCCTTATCTCGAGCCACATCCTTGACGAGCTTGCTAAGATAGCCACACATTACGGTATTATAAATGAGGGCGTTCTTATAAAGGAGATGTCTGCCGAGGAGATGCTCGAGGCCAGAACAGACGGTATCGACATCAGGATTGACAACTTCGGAAAGGCAAGCGAGGTCCTTGGCAATATGGGTCTTAGCTTCCGCCTGCTGGAGCCCTTCCATATCTCGGTGGATGCTGACAAGCAGAGAGCTGCCGAGATAAACCGTGCTCTTGTCACGGGAGGAGTCGAGGTATCCGAGCTTGTTATCCACAGCGAGGATCTTGAGTCCTACTATCTCAAGCTGACAGGAGGTGTGCAGAATGCTTAAACTTTTAAGAATGGATATGCACAGGCTCCCCAAGGGACTGGCTTTCAAGATAATTCTGATCCTGCTGCTGGGAGAGTTCACGCTGACAGCCTTTGCTTTCAGCTTTATGATGAGCAGAGCAGATGATATGGGCGAGCTTTTCCAGATGATGGGCATAACCGGCACGACTATGACAGCGCCGATGTTCCTTAAACTCACTCTCGGCCAGCTGGGAGACTTTGCTATGTATATGGCTATCTATGTGGTGCTCTTCTCGAACGGAGACTTTCACTCGGGCTTTATAAAGTCCGTTGCCGGCCAGGTAAGGACAAGGAGTATGCTTGGCGTATCGAAGTTTATAACAGTTGCGGTCTACACGGTGTTCTATTTCTTTGTTTCTATCCTTATCAGCGTTATCGAGCTTGCGATCTTCTTTGACGGTCCCAAGGATATCGGCACCGGAGAGTTCTGGCAGTATGCGCTTTTGCTTCTGTTTATGTATCTGGCTATGTCTGTCTCAATTGCAGCTGTAGCACAGTTTTTCAGGAGCAACCTTATCGGCATCATCAGCGGAGTTGCGATCTCTATCGGTCTTATCTCCTCTATACTCAGCCTTGTGAATGTCCTGATAAAGAAGCTCGGCTTTGAGGTCGACCTTGCGGAATACACCATCACCGGCAGCATAAAGTCGCTGGGTCTGGAAGGGTCTCTTGGTGACTACTCACAGCATATCATCGTCTGCACCGTATATATGATAGTTGCGGTGGCGGCAGCGCTTATCTCCTATAACAAGAGAGATATCGCATAAAGCGCAAAACAATAACGGTATGTCCGGATCATGTCCGGGCATACCGCTTTTTTATTATTCGGTTGTTTCTGCTTCGTCCCTGCTGTCAAGGAGCATACCGCTGTCCTCGGTCATACCGAAGATCTTCCAGCTGGGTCCCATTCTTCCCACATAGATGTAAAGCTTTGCTTCCTGGGTGTCCTTGGTGCCGCTGAAGGTGACATTTACCACCAGCTCATAGGCTTCGGAGATATTCGGCTTTCTGCCGTAGGCTTTCTTATACTCTTCAAGGTCGTAGTCGTCCTTTTCAAGCTTGGTCTCCTTGCCGAACTTTACCGAGATAGTGTAGCCCTCGCCGTACTGCTCGATGAAGCTTGAATAGAGTACCTTTTTCATAACGTCCTCTTTCGAGTAGCCGCCCTCTTTTCGCTGCTGCTCATATTCATCTTTCATATCCGAGGGGAAGCAGTCGATGAATTTGTCAAAATCGCTGTTCTGGATAGAAGCGAAATACTGCTTGACCACATCACGCTTATCGCTTTTGAAGATAACGCCGCTTCGCCACAAAACCACGACAACCACAGCCACGAACACGACAGCTGTGATAACGAGGGTCTTGATGCCTGCGTTCTTATCGAAGTTGCGGCGCTGTTTTCTGGCTTCACGCCTTTCCTTCTCCCATTTTGCATAGACGGCCTTATCATCCTCCGAGCGGAAGCGCTCGGGCTTTGTTGCCTTTTTATATTTTACTGCTGCTTTGGAGTTTTTCAGCTTGGGGTCACCGTAACCGCATTTGTCACAGTATTTTCCGCTGTACATCTCGCCGCAGGACTTACATACCTTTGCCATAGAATTTTCCTTTCCTGTTTCACATTATAATAAATAATACAACTTTTCTCCCCCTTTGTCAAGGCAGGTGCTCGCCGCACGGCTTTGCCTCTGGCGGAATACGCAACAAAGCTGAAAAACACAAAAGAGTTATAATACGCAAAAAGCTATAATAATCCGCCAGAGGATCAAAAGTTTGGGTCGAGCCTTTTCAAAGGCTCGCAGGGATCCAAGGGGCGGCGCCCCTGGTCGCAGCCCGCAGGCTGCGAAACACCCCTTTGCCCGGAGGCGCTCGAAAGGGGTGAATTCAAAAACAGTCCACCGGACTGTTTTTGAAGAGGGGAAGCACGGCAGGAGCTTTCCTCAAGCCGCTTGCGGCTTGACGGCCGGTGCTGTCCGTCAAACCGTTTGTCCTGTACCTTTATAAAAAAGCAAGAGCCGGCCGATGATGATCGGTCAGCTCTTACCGGAAGTATAGAATATGAAAAATTGAAACTGCTTTTTAAACCGAACAACGATCAAAATCCGGGGAAGCCGTAGAAGTCGTTGAAGCCGTCGAGACCGTCGCCGCCGTAATACTGCTCATATCCCGGCTGCTGCTGTTGCTGCTGCTGGTCATCTGTCTCGGTCTCCTGGGTGGTGATTTCGCCGGTAGCCTCTCCAAGGACAACGTCAACGCTTATCTTCTTGCCGTTTCTGTATATGGTGAGGTTTACTGTGTCGCCCACATTATATTTGTTCTTTACCTCGTTGAGCTCGCTGATAGATGTTATGAACTCATCCTCGATACCGATAACAATATCGTTCTCCTGGATACCTGCTGCCTCGGCACCGCTGCCCTCTGTTACCTTCTTGACAAGGAAGCCCTGGGGGATGCCGTAGTATGAAGCATAAGCGCTGGAAACATCAGTTCCCGAAATTCCAAGGCTTGGTCTGCCGGTTACATAGCCGTTTTCCATAAGGTCTTTGACGATAGGAAGAGCGTCATCTATCGGGATAGCAAAGCACAGGCTGTCTGCAACGGAAGCGTCAACTCTAGCCGAAGCTATGCCGATCACCTGGCCGTAAGCGTTTATCAGCGGTCCGCCGGAGTTTCCGCCGTTGATAGCCGCATCTGTCTGGATGTAGTTTATAGTCCTGTCCTCGATGGTGAGCGTCCTGTCTGTTGCCGAGATGATACCTGCGGTAACAGAGTTTGCAAGGGACATACTTACAGGGTTTCCTATAACTATCGCAGCTTCACCGATCTGAAGGTCAGAAGATGTTCCGAACTCAGCGGCGGTAAGGCCCTCGGCCTTTATCTTGAGCACCGCAATGTCTGTCTGGTTGTCGGCGCCCACAAGCTCAGCCGTATAGGTAAGGTTGTCCTCGCTTTCATCCGAGCTCTTGGTGTCGCCGGAATCAGAGGTCTCGCTTGTGTTGGAGTAGTTGCTGGGGAGAACGACATTTATCTCCTGGGCACCCTCAACAACGTGAGCGTTCGTAAGGATGTAGCCGTCCTCGCTCATAATTATGCCCGAGCCGGTAGCCATACCGTTCTGGAGCACACAGGAGATGCCGACAACGGAGGGCGAGACTTTCTCGACTATTTCAGGGATAGTGAGAGCATCCTTCGGTGTGGAGAGCTGCTGGATGGTCGGCAGGTTGTCACGGTCTACCGTGCTCTTTGTCTTGGCTGATGTCAGCTGGGACTTTTTGCTGCTGGACTCCGAATCGGAGCTCTGGATAACATTGTTTCCTGTGATAAGGGTGTAGCCCACAATAGATGTGGTGCCGATAGCGGCAACGCAGAGCACTGCGATGATGCCGGTGAGTATCTTTTTGCTTGCAGGGGTCTTTTTCTTTGGCTTAAAGGTATATTCGCCGGAAGCTCCTCTTGAATATGCGTCGAACTGTGCCTGGCCGTAAAGCTGCTGGGGCGCCTGCTCTCTTGCGTCATATTCTGTGCTGTAGCGGTTGTTCGGATCATTTCTGTAATCGTTCATGTTAATGCCTCCTGATATGTAATGGAGCGGGATATCGTCCCGTCCTGTCTGACTATAACTTATTATATACCGCAATGTGATAATTAAATGATAGTTTTAACAATTTTTTATGTTTTTTAGCGTCTGCGAATGTGAAAAACACGTTGATAAAGTGAAAATGTCTGCAAAGGTGACTCTCCGAAAATGAGCCAGCGAAAATGAAGCTGTATTTTTATAATAAATGCAAAAAAATTGTTAATTGGTGTTTTAGACGGCGAATATTTGAAACTATGAAAATGTATTATTGTTCCGGGTCTATGATGTGCACAAAAAGTTTTGTTATTCTTTGTTAAAATTGCCGAATTTGGATAATTCAATAAAAAAAGGACTTTCGTAAACGATTAACCTTGCTTGACAATTATAACTGGTTTTGGTATAATTATGATTAGCATAATGACCCCTTATGTGCATTTTCTGTGTATTATTGTGACTATTGAATATCGCAGGAACGCCCTTTTTGAGCATATTGTACATAACACCAGGGCTTGAAAAGATTTTCAGAGGGTCTTATGAAATTTGTCTGTTTTGCACAAGCGGCCGCCCAAAACAGGGGGCGGAGAGCTTGGTTTGTCCTGAGAGGAAACGTTTATGAGCGTGATACTGTCTACGAGAGGTGTTTGCCGGGACTTCAAGATCGGCGACGGGAGCATAGTCTCCGCACTTAAAAACATCAATATTGAGATAGAACAGGGCAAGCTCACGGTCCTGAGAGGCAGATCCGGAAGCGGAAAGACCACTCTGATAAACATCCTTGGAGCGCTGGATAAGCCGACCAAAGGAAATGTGTTTTTCGGGGAGCGTGATATCACCAGGCTTTCAGAGAGAGCAAGGGACGATATCAGGCGCTATGAAATGGCTTTCGTTTTCCAGTCGGTAGCTCTGATGTCGGGGATGACGGCCTATGAGAACGTTGAGTTCGGGCTCAGGCTTGCAAAGTTCCCGTATGACCAGAGGGCAAAGCGGACAAAGGAGTGTCTGAGAAACGTAGGGCTTGAAAAGAGAATGGTCCACCGTCCGGGCGAGATGTCCGGAGGTGAGCAGCAGAGAGTTGCTATCGCCAGGGCCATAGCGCACAAGCCGAAGATCGTTTTTGCTGACGAGCCTACGGCGGAGCTTGATACAAATACTGCTCTGCACATCGTGAAGCTTTTTAAAGAGCTTGTAGCGAACGAAGGTATGACTATCGTTATGACGACGCATGACCCGAGCATGATGGATGTTGCCGACAGGGTCTATACGCTGGAGGACGGTGAGGTCGTTGAGTGAAGCTGTTGATACTATTATAACCGCCGATGATGACGAATATATGATCAGGTGTGAAAACCTGGTGAAGATATACAAAACTTCTGATGTTGAAGTTGTGGCGCTCCAGGGGCTTGACCTTGATGTCAAAAAGGGCGAGCTGATGGCTATCGTCGGAAACTCGGGAAGCGGCAAGTCCACGCTGCTGAATATGCTGGGAGGGCTGGATAAGCCTTCGGCGGGAAGCCTTTATGTGGACGGCAAAAATCTTCTTAAATTTACTGACAGAGACTATATGGAATATAAGCGCAGGACTGTCGGATTTGTCTGGCAGAACAATGCGAGAAATCTGGTGCCTTATCTGACTGCGGTGCAGAATGTTGAGCTTCCGATGCTTTTGGGCGGGGCTCACAAGAAGCGGCAGAAGGCGCTGGAGCTCCTGGATCGGGTCGGGCTTCTGAAAAGAAAAAATTCGAGGCTGGATCAGATGTCGGGAGGCGAGCAGCAGAGAGTGGCGATAGCCATAGCGATGGCAAATGACCCGAGGCTGCTGCTGGCAGACGAGCCTACAGGCTCGGTGGATACGAAGACTTCCAAGATGATACTCGATATCTTCAAGGATCTTAATAAAAGCGAAGGCGTTACGGTCGTGATAGTTACGCATGATGTGAAGCTTGCGGACCATATCGACAGGGTCGTCGCTATAAGAGACGGCAGGACAAGTTCCGAGATCGTTAGAAAGCGCTCCTATGTGGAGGAGCTGAACGAGATGGGAGACATAGTTCTTGTCGAGGAGCAGCAGGAGGAGCCTGTTCATGAGGAGTTTCTGGTGCTCGACCGCTCCGGACGTGTTCAGCTGCCGAAGGAGTTTCTGGAGTCGCTGGGGATAAAAGGCGGCGAAAAGATAAAGGCTGAGCTCGATGCAGAGAATGACAGGGTCGTTCTTTTCCGATCGGGCAGTTAAAAAGGTTAAAACCCGGAAGGGTCTTAATAAAGGGATCTGTGTACTATTTATAATGTATATATAAGTAGGTTTGATTCTCGCAAAATGATCATTTTGAGAAAGGTGGATTCACAAGTGAAGGACACAAGGTTCAGACGTGTCATATCATCGGCGCTTGCGCTGGCTCTGTGCTGCTCGTGCGGCATAGGCGCTTTTGCGTCGGATAATAATGACTCGTCAGACACGACTGATTCTGCGGCAAAGGTTACCGGAACCGATTCTCTCAGACAGACTTCCTACACTAACTATGTAGACAAGTATGCCGACGAGGCAAGGCCTGACAAGGAAGTTCAGGTCATGGGTAAGGATTACGATCCCGGTTCGGTAGAAGGAGCAGAGATATCGGTCACAACAGTTGACGGAAAAAGCGACGTTATGCAGTGGGCCAATCAGGAGGGCTCGGTGTCATACAAGGTACAGGTGCCGGAGACGGGCGTTTATAACATCAGGATGAGTTATGAGGCTCTTGAAAGCAATACCAACGACGTCGAGTTTGCACTTTTGATAGACGGCCAGACACCGTACTCTACGGCAGGAAGAATAACTCTGCCGAAGAGATGGATGAATGAAACGGAAATAAAACAGGATTCGAGACAGAATGATATCCGTCCCGGACAGGTCTCTGTGCCCTGTTGGCAGGAGATGGCCTTCGAGGATATCGACGGTCTTTATAACGAGCCTCTCGAGTTTTACCTCGAGAAGGGTGAGCACACATTCACCTTTGAGTCTGAAAAGGCAGAGTTTGCTATAGAGTACTTCACTCTCTATCAGTATAAATTGCCTGATGCTTATGTTGCACCCACATCGGATCAGCTTTCCTTAGCCAGCGGACAGCTTATCAAGCTTGAGGGCGAAACAGCAGCCTACAAATCAGCGAGAACACTTTATCCTACTTCTGATAAGAGCTCATATATAACCTCTTGCGAGAACGGTTCGAGCCCTACAAAGACCAGATACAACACCATCGGTTCGGGAAGCTGGACACAGGCTACCCAGACTGTTACCTGGGAGGTCAATGTAAAGAAGGCCGGCTTCTACAAGATCGGTATCAGAGCAAGACAGGACCAGATGAGAGGTATGTATTCCAACAGAAGGCTCCTCATAAACGGTGAGGTACCCTGCAAGGAAGCAGACCAGATCAAGTTCTACTATGATTCCGACTGGAATGTCACTGTTCCGACAGCAGAATCCGGTGACGAGATGTACTTTGAGCTCAAGGCGGGAGTAAACTATATCTCGCTTGAGGCTGTTCCCGGAGAGATAGGCGAGATAATGGGCCGTCTCGATGAGACAGTTTACAACATCAACAGCTATTACCGTCAGATCCGTCAGATCACAGGTCCGGATCCTGATGAGTATAACAATTATATGATCGACCAGGCTATCCCTTCGATCATCCCTGATTTCAAGAGCTATGCAAAGCAGCTCAGAAGCCAGAAGAAGCAGATCGAGGATCTTTCCGGTTCAGGCGGAACCGAGGCTGAGACCCTCGAGAAGATGGCTATCGTTCTTGACAAGTGTATCAAGAAGCCTGACCTTATCCCCGAGATGATGTCTCAGATCAAGGATAACGTTACAGCCCTTTCTTCCTTCATCAATCAGTACCGTGAGCAGCCGCTCGAGGTCGATATGATCGAGCTTGCAACTTCTGACAAGGAGTTTACTTCTGTAGATTCTTCGTTCTTCGGCTCTCTCAGCTATGGCTTCCAGGCATTCATGGGATCCTTCTGGGAGGACTACAACTCGCTTTCCGAGGATGAGGACGGCGAGACAATGGAGTGCTGGGTATCCCTCGGACGTGATAACGCAGAGGCTGTTCAGCAGATCATTTCCAGTGATTACAACCCCGATGCAAAGACAAAGATAAACCTCAAGCTCGTTCAGGGCGGTATCGTCGAGGCAACATTCGCAGGCAAGGGTCCTGACCTTGCGCTGTTCATGGGCGGCGACTTCCCGATCCAGCTTGCAGCAAGAGGAGTTCTGACAGACCTCACGCAGTATGATGACTATGAGGAGGTCACACAAAGGTTCTCCAAGGACGCTATGGTGCTCTACACCTATAACGACGGCGTTTACGGACTTCCTGTCAGCCAGACCTTCCCGATGCTGTTCTACCGCTCGGACGTACTTAGTGAATATGAGATCGATCCTAAGACCGATCTTGCTACATGGGACGGACTTCTTAACTGTCTGCCGACTCTCCAGAGAAACTACCTCGAGGTCGGACTTATCCTTCCCGCAATGCAGAGCGTCGGCGGTACCACTTACGTTTCGGCTATCACCGAGCCCGGAAACACCTTCGCAATGCTGCTGCTCCAGCAGGGACTCAACTACTACAATGAGGACCAGACAGCAACTACCTTCGATTCTCAGGAAGCTATCAATGCTTTTGATACATGGACCAAGTTCTATACAACTTACAGCTTCCAGCAGACATACGATGCATTCTCACGTTTCAGAATGGGAGATATGCCTGTAGTTATCCAGAACTATACCTTCTTCAACCAGCTCTCAGTTGCAGCTCCCGAGATCAAGGGATGCTGGGGCTTCCAGCCGGTTCCCGGAACAGTTCAGGCTGACGGAACAATAAACCATGCCGCTAACTCCAACGGCTCGGGTGCTATCATCTTCACCAAGGCTCCCGATCAGGAAGGCGCTTGGGACTTCATCAAGTGGTTCACATCCACCGAAACTCAGGTCAAGTACGGAAACAACATCGAGTCTATCCTCGGCACAATGGGACGTTTCGACACAGCAAATGTTGAAGCACTCTCTCAGCTGTCATGGACTACCTCTGAGGTAAGCAACCTTTATGAGCAGCTCAACTCTCAGGTAGAGATCCCGATCATCCCTGCTTCCTACGGTGTGACAAGAAACGTTATGAACGCATTCAGAACTGTTGTAAACAGCTATGAGAATGCAAGAGACACATTATTCTGGTACAACAAGGACATCAACGACGAGATCAAGCGTAAGCTCGATGACCTTGGATTGTATGATGATTAAGAAAGGGGAGTAGTGATATATGGCCAATAATAATGATCAGCCGATCATCAGACAGGGCAAGTGGAAATATACCTGGCATATGATGAAGACCAACAAGTCATGCTACCTTATGCTGCTTCCCTTTATGCTCTTCTTTACTATCTTTACGATAGCGCCCGTTGTAATGAGCCTGCCTATAGGCTTTACCAACTTCAACATGATCGAGACCCCGAAGTTTGTAGGACTTTCAAACTTCTACACATTGTTCCTCAACGATGACGTTTTCCTTATCGCAGTAAGAAACACTCTTATCTTTGCGATATTCACAGGACCGTTCTCCTATGTGCTCAGCTTCCTTATCGCTTGGCTGATAAACGAGATGAGCAACTTCTGGAAAACCTTCTTCACCTTTGTTTACTACGCACCTTCAATGGTAACCTCGGTTTACGTTACCTGGCAGCTGATCCTGTCGGGTGACTCCTACGGTTATCTCAACGCTATCCTTATGGATGTGGGAATACTCAACTCACCGGCTCAGTGGCTGACAGATACAAGCTACATCCTTACAGTAGTTATCATCGTCCAGCTGTGGATGTCGATGGGTGCAGGCTTCCTTGCTATCCGTGCAGGCTTCCAGAACATCGACAAATCGATGTATGAGGCAGGCGCTATCGAGGGTATCAAGAACAGGTGGCAGGAGCTGTTTATGATAACAATCCCTTCAATGGGTCCTCAGCTTCTGTTCGCAGCCGTTATCCAGATCTCGGCTTCGTTCACCGTAGGTATCGTAGGACAGAACCTTGTAGGTCTTCCTTCGACCGACTATGCAGCCCACACGATCATGAACCACGCAACAGACTACGGCTCCATCAGATATGAGATGGGTTATGCGTCCGCTATCTGCTTCGTTCTGTTCGCTGCGATGCTCCTGGCTAATAAGGGCATCAACTGGCTGCTGGGCAAATATCTTGACTAGAAGGGGGGAGACATAAATGGCAAGAAAAAGAAGAAAAAAGCAGCAATCCATCGAAAAGCTGAAGGTCAGCGAAAAGAAGAAGAGAGTCAACGGCTCCCTCGGCGGAGACATTGCGATCTTCGTGTTCCTGTGTTTGCTGGGTATGTTTATGGTCTTCCCTCTGTATTATTCGATAATACAGTCGCTGAAGCCTGTCGAGGAGCTGTTCGTGTTCCCGCCTAAGCTTTACGTTATAAATCCTACCACAAATAACTTCTCCGATATGTTCAAGGTCGCTGCAAGCTCGTGGCAGGTTCCGCTGTCGAGATACATCTTCAACAGCGTATTCATCACGATAGTTATCTGCGCTGCAAACCTGTTCGTTTGCTGCTGTGCCGCATTTGTTCTTTCAAAGTGCAAGTTCCCGGGCAGCAAAGCGATAAACCAGATCATCGTTATCGCCCTTCTGTTCTCCTCGAACGCAACATGGATCATGTCCTTCCTCGTTATGTCGAAGCTCCACATGATCGATACATACTGGGCTCTTATCCTGCCCAGCGTTTCCACAGCCATGGGTCTCTACCTCATGCGTCAGAGCATGACAACGATCCACGACTCGATGGTCGAGGCGGCAAAGGTGGACGGTGCCGGACTTTTCAGGATATGCTGGCAGATCGTCGTTCCTAACTCCAAGCCTGCGCTGATGACACTTATCATCTTCGCTTTCCAGGGCGCCTGGAACATCCAGGGCGGAGCTCTTATCTACTCTGAGGAGCTCAAAACACTACCTACAGTTGTACAGCAGATCACGCTTGCCGGTCTCGCTCGTCAGGGCGTAACCTTTGCGGCTGCGGTCGTACTTCTGATACCACCACTCGTTGTATTCCTTATAGCACAGGGTAATGTCATGGAGACCATGGCTAACTCCGGTATGAAGGATTGATGATGAACTTAAATTTAAAAGGAAACAGGTGATAAGTAGTGTTGAGTTATAAAAATTCTCTTAAAAGAATAATAACGTCGGCAATGGCAGCTGCGCTGGCTCTCACAATGACCACCGCCGCCTTCGCTGACGAACCGTACACCGCTTACAACTATGATTACTGGGAGTCTGCGATACCTTCGCAGAGTGCCTACAGAGTAAAAGTAGCGGTAACGGGTGCGGATATGGGTCTTCCAAGACTTTCTGACCCATCTGATCCTCTCTTTGTAAATGAAGAGGCTCCTTCATCCCTGAAGGACGCTAAGGATCTCTATTATGATGATGACAACCAGACTTTCTGGATCTGCGATACGGGCAATGACCGTATACTCAGGCTCGACCGTGACCTCAAGGTCACAGGATGCTTTGAGGGCGTCAAGGGTGATACTGAGATCGCCGTGAGAGAAGACGGTATATCGACCTTCGACGGACCTTCGGGAATATATGTCAAGGACAGCATCATCGACGGCAATCTCTATGTTTATATAGCTGATGCCGACAATTCAAGAGCACTCAAGTGCAAGGTCACATCCGATACGGAGCTTGAGCTCGTTCAGGAGTATTTGAAGCCTGATACAAAGCTTTATGACTCGAAGGTGTTCAACCCTTCAAAGATCCTTGCAGACGCAGCCGAAAATGTTTACTGCGTATGTAAGTCGATCACCTCGGGTGCCGTTCAGTTCTCTTCCGAAGGTGAGTTCCAGGGATTCTACGGTGCGAACCGAGTTGAGGTAACGGCAGCCGTTATCGCTCAGCAGCTCTGGAGAAAGATCGCTTCAAACGAGCAGATCCAGGGAATGAAGAGAAACGTTCCTGTCGAGTATGCAAACTTCGATATCGACAACGACGGCTTCGTTTATACAGTTACCGAGGCTGCTAATGCTCAGACAGACGCAGTTAAAAAGCTCAATCCTGCGGGATACAATATCTGGGACAACGCAGTGGGCGACGAGTATAAGTTCGGCGACCTCACAACAGAGTATGACGCTACCCAGAACAAGAGCTACAAGTGCAGACTTACCGATATCGTTGTTTCAAACAACGGTACGATAAACGTTCTCGATTTCGAGAACGGACGTGTGTTCCAGTATGACAAGCTGTGTAACCTGCTTTGCATCTTCGGAACAAAGAACTCCACTTCCGACCAGGAAGGAAGCTTCACCAGCCCTAACGCTATCGAGGCTGTGGACAACGAGGTGTTCATCCTCGACGGTTCAAAGAACGACATCACGATCTACACAGAGACCACCTTTGGCCACTATGTTCATTCGGCAGTCGCTCTTTACGACGAGGGAAGATATGTAGACGCCAAGCCCGAATGGGAAGAGGTAGTCAAGAGAGACGGCGGTTATGCTCTGGCATACACGGGTCTCGGCAAGGCTGCTCTGACAGAGGGCGAGTACAGCAAGGCTCTTGATTATTTCAAGACCTCATACGACAGGGACGACTATGATAAGGCGTTCAAGTATGCAAGAGAGGAATTCCTCAGAAAACACTTCACGGTTATAATGATCATCATTATCGGACTGATTGTTGTTCTGATAATTGTGAAGATCCTTAAAAAGCGTGGAGTAAGGATGTTCCTGAGAACTATTATTAAGGGGGGAGACTAGTATGTATGAATTTTCGCCGCTGGGCTGGCTCAAGCATTGTGTCTTTCACCCCGTAGAGGGCTTTGAGGACCTCAGATGGAAAAAGCAGGGTTCGGTAAAGATCGCACTTTTTATAGTCTTCCTGCTTTTCGTCGCTATGGTAGTTGACAGACAGCTGACAGGCTTCCAGTTCAATGAGAACTATGTAAAGGTATTCAATGTAGTGCCTCTGCTCGTTCAGTCAGTAGTTTACTTCTTTACATGGGTTATAGGAAACTGGGCTATATGCACGCTTCTTGACGGTGAGGGTACTCTTAAAAGGATCCTCGTCTATTCGGCATATTCTCTCGTTCCTTACATTGCCTGCACATTTATCGCAGTTATCTTCTCCAACGTTCTCGTTCAGGAGGAGGCGATCTGGATATATGCTATAACCTATCTCGGTGCCGGCTGGTCCGTAGTCCTGATGATCCAGGCTATGAGAGCCGCTCACCAGTATTCATTCGGAAAGACCCTTGCTTCGATCGTGGGCACACTTATCGCAATGCTTCTTATACTGTTCCTTGCGATCCTGCTCCTTTCGCTGTTCCAGCAGGTCTATGTATTCGGATATTCGATCTATACCGAGATCGCATACAGGATCAGAGGCTAGGAGAAAGGGTGGTGTAAAAAATGCAGAAGAATTATAAGAAAGCAATAGTTTTTGCCCTTTGTCTTACAATGCTGACGCCGCTCGGTTCGATGGCTGTATCCTCGACCTCGGATGAGGTATCGAGCGCAGCTGCGGATTCCTCCGCTGCCGAGACGACAGACAGCACAGCCGCTGATGAGACAGCAGACAGTGATGCAGCAGTTGACAGCTCCGCTGATCCCTCAGCTGACAGCACAGCTGATTCAGATTCCGCAGCTGAGGGAGACTCCTCTGAGGTGACCTCTGAGGCTGACGACAGCGCCGCTGAAACTGACAGTGCGGCGGAGGACGTAAAGGAAGAAGAGGAAGAAGAGCAGCCCATCACTGATGATGAGGCGCTGGCAATGGCAGAGAAGGCTCTTTCAAACGACAAGCTTGAGGTTTATCTCGATGAGAAGAACGAGAGACTTGCCGTTAAGGTGAAGAACTCGGGCTCTGTATGGTGGTCTTCGCCTATCAATGTAGGTGTCGATACAACGATACTTGACGCAGACAAGGGAAGAGACATGGCTTCCGCACAGCGTAAGCAGGTTGCTTCCACTTCGGGCTTTAAGATAGGTGACGTCGGCGAGACAAACAGAGGTGAGTCCTCTGTTACCTACACCAACAAGTGTACGGTGAAGTTTGACGTTCAGGGCGACAAGATAGTTGAGACTGTACAGTACAGGATCAAGAATTCAAAGAACAAGTACGATATAGCTTATAAGATCAACTATGAGCTGGGTGACGATTACCTCTATGCTTATGTTGATAAGAGCGATATCGAAGAGGTGAACACCTCTTCACTGGACGGTCATATCCTTACAAAGATCGAGATCATGCCTTACTTTGCTGCGGCTGATTCTCAGACCGACGGATATATGATAATCCCCGACGGTACAGGCGCTGTTATCAATTATAATAATGGCAAGCAGAACTATCAGGATTACTCCCAGCAGGTATACGGCAGAGATTATACTGCTGTACCGCTCAACGCTCCCCGTATAACACAGCAGGCTTACCTGCCTGTTATGGCGACGGTTTCAGGAAATAAGGGCGTTGTAATGGTAGCATCCGACGGTGACGCTAACGTTTATGCTCACGCTCAGGTCTGCGGACAGGAGAAGCAGGCATATAACAACTGCTACTTCGAGTTCGAGCTCAAGAGCACCGACTCATTCTTTATGAGCGGTGACAGCTCGACAAGACTTACGGTGTTCGAGAAGGGCAAGATAAAGACCGACCGCTTCGGCGTGAAGTATTATCCTATCGACAGCGAGAGCGGCGACCTGAACTACGCTGACTGTGCAGAGGTATACAGAAACTATCTGATAAACGAGAAGGGTCTCGAGAAGAAGGCAACAGCCAACAACAACGACCTGTATCTCGACCTGTACGGCGGCGTAATGAAGGATACCTCGATACTCGGTATCCCCTTCAACCTCAAGACCGAGATCACAGGCTTCAATCAGGCCAAGGAGCTTATCAACGGCTTCAAGGACGACGGCGTTTCCTCGATGACAGTCAACTACAATGACTGGACCGACGACGCTATCAAGAAGAAGATCGCTACTGAAGCAGATCCTTCCGGCACACTGGGCGGAAGCGGTGACTTCGAGGACCTGATAGGTCTTGATGAGAATGTGGAGATCGTTCCTTCGCTGAACAACTTTACGATGTCTTCAAGCTCATGGGGCTATATGACCCTTACAAGCACAGCAATAAGAGTTTCAAACGCTTATTCGAGACAGAGCTCCTACAGCCCTGCTTTCGGCGTTGCAGAAAAGGGAGTTGCTCCCGCACTGCTGACACCTAACAAGTATTCAAACGTATTCTCCGAGATGCTCGAGAGCTATGCGGATGAAAAGCTTGATGCAGTAGGCTTCGGCTACTATTCGACAAGACTCGTTTCGGACTTCACAAACAGTGAGCCTTCGAGCAGATCGAATACGATGAAGAAGCTCCTTGAAGGCTATGAAAAGGCCAAGGGTCAGGAAAAGACAGTTTACGCTTCCGGCGCAAACGCTTATGTACTGCCTTATGTAAACAAGGTCTCCAACATCCCTGTTTACTCGAGCAGCTTCAATATCACAGATTATGATATCCCGTTCTATCAGATGGTCATCCACGGCTACCTTGATTATGCAGGCACATCGGTAAACAAGAGCTCGAACACAGACGAGGTATTCTACCTGTCGCTGGCTTCCGGCTCACAGATCCATTACGATCTTACCTATGTGGATGCTGACACTCTCCAGGATACCGATTATGATGAGCTGTATTACACTCATTATGAAGGCTGGACAGATATGGCTGCAAAGCAGTATAAGGCAGCTCAGGAGATCCTCGCAGGCGTTTCCGATTATACTATAACAAAGTATGAGAGAAACGAGGACGGTACAGAGTTCACAACAACATATTCAAAGGACGGTCAGCCCGATGTTGTTATCAAGGTGAACACAGAGCTCAGCCAGGCTGAGGTCGACGGAAAGATAATTCCGCTTGAAGATTGTGTTGAAGGAGGTATTGCAGAATGAGTGAAGAGATCATGAACACTCCGTTAGACCCGGAGGAAGTAAATACCGAGATCAACGAAGCTGAAAGCGAAGCAGCAGAAACAGCAGAGGAGACAGCAGAGGCAACTGTCCAGGAGGCCGCTGAGGAGGCTGAAGAGACAGCTCAAGACGCCGCTGACGCTTCCAAGGAAGCATTTGAGGCAGAGAGCGAAGCGATCGCAGAGGAGACCGCTGCCGAAGCTGCAGCTGCAAACAAGAAGCCCGAGAAAAAGCACAGACTCTCCTATGAGAGAAGAAAGGGCCTTTACGGCTACGGCTTTATAGCTATCTGGGCGCTGGGCACGATCTACTTCTTCATCCTTCCCTTTATCGAGTCCCTGATCTACTCGTTCAACAAGACCGAGGTAAACCAGGGCGGTATGAAGATGGAGTGGATCGGCCTCAAGAACTACCGTAACGCATTCAGAAAAGACCAGGATTACTCGAAGGCTCTCGTAGAGATGCTCCAGAGCACAGTTTTAAGAACACCGCTCATCCTCATCTTTGCGATATTCATCGCAGTTATCCTGAACCAGAAATTCAAGGGAAGAACATTCGCAAGAGCGGTATTCTTCCTCCCCGTTATCATCGCTACGGGTCCTGTTATCGACATCATCAACGGTAACATGGATCAGGGCGGCTTCTCGGGCGGCGCAGAGCAGTTCAGCACAATGTTCGAGGCAAACCTCGTTGACCAGCTGCTCAACTTCCTGGGAGTGTATAACATAAGTGACACCCTTACAGAAACACTCAACACGCTGATAACCGACATCTTCGACCTTGTGTGGAACTCCGGTATCCAGATCCTTCTGATCCTTTCCGCACTCCAGGGCATCCCGGTTTCCTCTAAGGAAGCTGCCCAGATCGAGGGTGCAACAGCCTGGGAGTTCTTCTGGAAGGTCACAATACCTTATATCAGCCCGATGATCCTCGCAAGCGTTGTTTACACAATAGTAGACTCCTTCGTGGATCCTCAGAACAGCGTAATGTCTATCGTACTTAATAAAGCGAGCAACTGGGAACACGGTTACTCAGCAGCGATGGCATGGGCATACTTTGCGATCGTCGCAGTATTCCTTGCTATAGTTGTAGCCTTTATCAATAAGTTCGTATACTATGAAGTAGAGTAAGGGGGGATATAAGTGGCAACTAAAAAAGAAGAAAAACAGTTTGAAAAAGAACGCAAGGCTGCCCAGAAAGCCCGCTACAAGCGAATGAAAGAGGTAGGGCTTGATAAATATCTGACTCCCGAACAGATAGCTTATAACAGGAGAAGAAAATGGATCGGTGCTGTATGGCCGTTTTTCAGATTCGTTATCCTGTTCGGACTCTGCTTTGTAATCCTTTATCCTCTCATCTTTATGCTCTCGACAGCATTCAGACCAAACGAGCAGATGAATGACCCGTCGGTAGTTTGGCTGCCAAAGAGCTTCACGATGCAGAACATTTACGATGTCTGGGACGTTATGTCCTTTGACAAGACGGTCGTAAACACGGTCATCCTCAACATTGTAGCTTCGATCCTTCAGGTCATCACTTGCTCGATAACAGGCTATGGCTTTGCAAGATTCAAGTTCAAGGGAAAGAGCATCCTGTTTGCTATCGTTGTTCTCCAGATCATCGTTCCTCCGCAGATCACAACTATCCCGCTGTATCTCCAGTATGCTTACTTCAAGCCTGAATTCCTGGCTAAGCTGCTGACAAACGGCGAGACCTCGCTCATCAACTCAGGCTGGACAATGTATCTGCCTGCGCTGTTTGCAAACGGTCTGCGTGCCGGTCTGTTCATCTTCATCTTCCGTCAGTTCTTCAGAGGACTGCCCAAGGAGCTTGAGGATGCGGCATACCTCGACGGATGCAGCCCTCTTTACACCTTTGTAAAGATCATGTGTCCTAACGCTAAGTCATCATTCCTGACAGTATTCCTGTTCTCGATTGTTTGGTACTGGAACGACTATTATGTTTCCTCGTCCTTCTTCACAAAGAACGATACTGTTGCGCTGATGCTTAAAAACCTTAACACAAACCTGGCTCAGACGCTGTTCGACGGTCAGCAGGTATCTGTCCGACAGATCATCGTTTGGCTCGAAGCCGGATGCTTGCTGTCAATAACGCCGATACTGATAATGTATATATTCCTGCAAAGGTACTTCATCGAAGGTATCGAGCGTTCGGGTCTTGCAAACTAAGGTTTTGCTTATGTCCCGGGGGACAGCTCAATAACAGAAAACTTGCCCGGAGAGACTATGGTCTTTCCGGGTATTGTTTTTGGATCATGAATTTGGTATTGTAATGGCTGACGGAATATGTTATTATAGAAGAAAGAAAATGCGGCCAAAACGCCGCAGGCGGCGATTTGGAGGAGAAAAACAGGAGGCACTGTTATGGACAATTTAAAAGATCTGATAACCGAGATACCCGGCGAGGGCTATGACAAGGAGCGAGCATGGACGGTTTACCCAAAGTTTGAGACCTTCACTTATTTTTCAAGTACTGCCGGACGTGACACAAAGGTCAGCGTTATGCTGCCAACAGACTATAACGAGAGCAGGCAGTACCCCGTGCTCTATGTGCTCCACGGGTTTTACGATGACGGCTCCTGGATGACAAGACAAGAGGTAAAGCTGGGAGTTATGCTGAAAAATCTCCAGCTTGACGGCA
The DNA here is from genome assembly GCA_902800795.1 of uncultured Ruminococcus sp. Taxonomy (GTDB): domain Bacteria; phylum Bacillota; class Clostridia; order Oscillospirales; family Ruminococcaceae; genus Hominimerdicola. The sequence continues at coordinate 167,049 of CADCFQ010000009.1, forward strand.
AAGCTAGTGAAATGATAGTAGTTGCTCCCTATATCTTTTGCAGCAAGGAGATGCCTGTGTGTACCGGCATGGACCTTGAAAACTGCTATGCCTATGACAACTTCATAAACGACCTGACCACAGACCTTATGCCTTTTATCGAGGACAGGTTCAGTGTTAAAAAGGGCAGGGAGAACACAGCCATCACCGGCTTTTCAATGGGCGGCAGAGAGGCGCTGTTCATAGGCTTCAAAAGACCCGACCTTTTCGGATATATAGGTGCTGTGTGTCCGGCTCCGGGTCTGGTGGAGATACCCGGCTCGCCTATGCACCCCGGCCAGCTGACCGAGAACGAAATGCGCTTTGATAAGGGGAACGAGCCCTTTGCTATGCTGGTCAGCTACTCCCTTGCGGATGAGGTGGTGCTCCATGAGCCCGAGCATTATCACAGGATACTTGAAAACAACAAAGTGACCTGTCTCTTTCAAGTGATGAAAGAAACAGGCCACGAACACACAAGCGTTAAGCCGCATTTGTATAACTTTTTGCGTCTGCTTTTCAGATGATCACTGCTTGACGCCCTTCATAGTCAGCGAGATGCGGCTTTTCTGAAGGTCAACAGACAGGACCTTCACCTTGACTATCTGACCCACCTTAACAACATCCAGCGGGTGCTTGACAAACTTGTCGGCCAGCTGGGAGATGTGGACCAGGCCGTCCTCGTGGACGCCGATGTCTACAAAGGCGCCGAAGTCGATAACGTTTCTCACTGTTCCCACAAGCTCCATGCCCTCTTTGAGATCCTTGAGCTCCATAACGTCCGCACTTCTCATAAGCGGGGGCGGAAGCTCGTCACGGGGGTCACGGCCGGGCTTTACAAGCTCATTTATAATATCTTCAAGAGTCGGGATCCCGGCGCCTGTCTTTTCGGACAGCGCTTTGAGCCCGACTTTTTTTGCCTTTACAGGCAGATCGGTCAGGCTGCCCATATTGGTCAGCGAGTAGCCGCAGCTCTCGAGAAGCCCCTTTGCGGCATCGTAGCTCTCGGGGTGAACACCGGTATTGTCAAGAGGGTTCTTTCCGTCACGAACACGCAGAAAGCCTGCGCACTGCTCATAGGCTTTGGGTCCCAGCTTTGCGACCTTCAGAAGCTGTTTTCTATCAGTGAAGGAGCCGTTCTCCTCACGGTAGGCAACGATGTTTTTAGCAACGCTCTTGCTGATGCCTGCGATATAGGACAGCAGTGAATAGGAAGCCGTATTAAGATCGACACCGACGGAGTTTACGCAGTCCTCCACAACGCCTGACAGCGCCTCGTCCATTCTGGCTTTGGGCATATCGTGCTGATACTGACCCACACCGATAGCCTTTGGGTCTATCTTTACAAGCTCAGCCAGAGGATCCTGCAAACGTCTTGCGATGGAGACAGCCGACCTTAGCGAAACATCATACTCGGGGAACTCCTCGGCCGCAAGCTTTGAAGCGGAGTAGACCGAAGCGCCTGCCTCGGAGACCACCATATAGGAAACACCGCCGCCTATCTTCTTGATAAGCGCTGCAGCAAACTGCTCGGTCTCTCTGGACGCAGTTCCGTTTCCGATAGCGATAGCCGTTACACCGTGTCTCTTTATCATAGTGCTTATGATCTGCTCGGCTTTCTCTGTGTTCTTCCTCGGGGGCGTTATATAGATTATCGCTGTGTCCAGCACCTTTCCGGTGTCATCCACCACAGCGCATTTGCAGCCGTGGGCATATCCGGGGTCAAGCCCCAGTGTCACCTTGCCTTTTATAGGCGGCTGCATTAGCAGCTGACGCAGGTTTGAAGAGAACACCTTTATAGCGCCCTCCTGGGCTTTCAGGCTGAGGTCGTTTCTTATCTCACGCTCAAGAGAAGGGTAGATAAGTCTCTTCCAGCTGTCAAGAGCTGCCGCTTCAACAAGCTCAGAGCAGCGGTTCTTCCCCTTTACAAAGCGCTTTGTCAGAGCTCTCTCTGCGGCGCCCTCGGGAAGTGTGACGCTGACTTTAAGAAAGCCCTCCTTCTCTCCTCTGTCGATAGCCAGTATCCTGTGGCCTGCCACCTTTGAGACGCTCTCCGAGAACTCATAATAGTTCTCATAAACGCTTTTGGCGTTCTCATCGGCCGCCGCCGAAACAAGGTGTCCGATGTCGGAAAACATCTGCCTGAGATACTTTCTCATCTCTGCGCTGTCCGAGATATCCTCGGCTATTATGTCCATAGCACCTGCTATGCAGGCGTCCTTGTCTGCAAGCTCCTTTTCTTCGTCTTTGTAGTTCTCTGCCTCGTCATCGATATCGGTGCCGTCGGCCTGCTCCATTATAAGCTCGGCAAGGGGCTCCAGACCTTTTTCTCTGGCAACGGAAGCCCTTGTCTTTCTCTTCTGCTTATAGGGCAGATAAATGTCTTCCACCTCAACGAGAGTGACTGCTTTTTCGATAGCGGCCATAAGCTCGTCGGTCATCTTCTCCTGTGCGGTGATAGAGGCTATTATTTCCTCCTTGCGTTTTTCCAGGTTCCTGAGATATGTCAGCCTGTCCGAGAGGTCTCTGAGGGCTGTGTCATCCAAAGAGCCTGTCAGCTCCTTGCGGTATCTGGCGATAAAGGGTATGGTCATACCCTCGTCGATAAGCGCCACCGCATTATCGACCTGCTCCTGTTTCAAGCCCAGTTCCCGGGCGATCATCTTGTTTATTTCCATAAGCTTTCTCCTTTTCGGGATAGTATATTCACTCCCTTATATATTTTACCAAACTCCCACCCCAATGTCAAGGCAGGCGTGGTGCTCGCCGCACGGCTTTGCCTCTGGCGTAATACACAGCAAAGCTGTAATAATCCGCCAGGGGATCAAAAGTTTGGGTCGAGCCTTTTCAAAGGCTCGCAGGGTCCAGGGGCAGCGCCCCTCGGTCGCCCTCCGCAGAGGGCGAAATCCCCTGCATACGGAGGCGCTCGAAAGGGGTGAATTCAAAAACAGTCCGGTGGACTGTTTTTGAAGAGGGGAAGCCCTGCAAGAGGGGGTGCTCGCCGCACGGCTTTGCCTCTGGCGTAGATTATAACTTAGCTGCTTTCCTATAAGCTTTTATCGTATAGTATTGCTTTCGTGCGAAAAGTGGTGTCGGCTGACGCCGACTCGTGCGAAAAGTGGTGTCGGCTGACGCCGACGATTTTGAATGAGGGCTTTCCCAGCGTAAGCGCTAGCTTATGCGTGCTCCCATACCCCTTCGGATGGACACCCCCAACCCCTTTGGGGCGCCCCCTGAGTCCTGCGAGTAAATTACACAAATAATCACAACTTCTTTTGTGAAGCCCTACAAAACGCAGGAAAGCCCTTTGGTCTGATTGCAAAACCCTGTCAAACGTGCTATAATAATAAAAATATCACAAGCTGTGGGAGGTCGCTATGCTTGGCAAGAAGATAATCAGAATAAACAAGACCTTTGCTTCAAACGGACCCGTGGTCATAAACGAAGCAAAGGCATTTATACTTGAAACATTGAAGGGTCTGAAAATAGGCCGCAAGCTGGTCATGAAGACCGAGCTTTTGTGCGAGGAAGCGATAATAGATCTGATGAGGTTCTCTGCCGAGGGGGCTTCTCTGAATGTTAGGATAAGGCGCTTTTTCGGAGACCTCAGCGTTGTCCTTTCTATGGACGGCGAGGAGTATGACCCCTTTGCCGAGGCGGCAGGCGATGAGGAGGACGATATCTCCGAGGAGACTATCCGTGCTATCCTGTTCAAGTCCTGCGGCGAGTCCTTCAAATATGCACACAAGAACCGCCGCAACACCGTCAGGATCCTGACAGGCCAGGCGGAGCAGAAAACCCTGAGACTCACCTTCGGGGCGCTGGCTCTTGGGCTGGCGTTCGGGTTTCTTGCAAAGTTTTTCCTGCCGGAGCGCTTTGTCGAGTTCACAGGCAGCAATGTTCTGGAGCCTGCAAAGACGATGTTTATGAACGCACTGAGGATAATCATAGCACCTGTGGTGTTCTTTTCGATAGTCAGCTGTATATCTCAGTTCAACAGTATTGCGGAGCTGGGGCGGCTGGGATTGAAGATAGTAGGGATGTATCTTTTGACCACCGTGATAGCGGTATTGCTGGGTATAGGTATGTTTTCAATGATCAAGCCCGGAGAATGGGGCTTTGCGGCCTCGACCCTTGTGGAGAGCCGGGACGTTTCGGACCTGGCAGATGAAAAGCTGTCTATCAGGGAAACGGTGGAGAACATAGTCCCGTCAAATTTCTTAGAGCCGTTTCTTAAATCTGATACGATGCAGATAATCTTCCTTGCGGTGCTGTGCGGTCTGGCTGTGGGGATGACGGGCGAGTATTCGCAGAAGCTCAGAGGTCTCTTTGAAGCCTGCAATTCGCTGTTTCTTACGGTAACGACGCTGATATCAAAATTCATCCCCGTTGCGGTGTTCTGCTCGGTGTCCCTGCTGATAGTCCGTATGAGCGGCAGAGATATACTCCAGGTGCTGGGCGGTGTGGGTGTCCAGACGGGCACTATATTTATAATGATGTGTGTTTACGGGCTGCTGATACTTATCATAGCAAGGATAAATCCGCTGAAATTCTATAAAAAGGCAAGAGAGGGTATGATAACCAGCTTCACCCTTTCGTCAAGCTCTGCGGCTATGCCGACAAATCTCAGGGTGTGTACCGAAAAGCTGGGTATCTCTCCGAAGGTAGCCAATTTCTCCATTCCTCTCGGAGCCACGCTTAATATGGACGGAGCCTGCATATATTTCTGTGTTATAGGGCTCTTCCTCGCAAGGGCTTATGCGGTCACTGTTCCTATGTCCACTCTGGTAACTATGGGTATAACGGTAGTGCTGCTGTCTCTTGGGGCGCCCGGAGTTCCGGGAGCAGCCTTTGTTTGTCTGGGAATAGTTCTGAACACCCTGAATGTCCCTATCGAGGCTATAGGCCTGATAATTGCGGTCAACCCGATAATGGATATGTTTGATACCATGTCCAACTGCACGGGAGATATGGCGGCGGCGCTGATAGTGTCCAAAAAAGAAAAGCTCCTGGATGAAAAGGTTTATAACAGTTAAAAAAGGCTGCCGGACGAACAGCCTTAGGCGAAAAAGGTACCTCGCCCCGAAGGGGGTGAGGTACCTTTTTCTGAAAAACAAGCTGCGGCGCAGTGCTCTTTTTGTTCGTCAGCCTCTTCCAAAGTCTGTTTCTATCATCGTGCAGAGCTCGTCAAGAACGGCCTGCTCGTCGCCGCCGTCTACGGCTATCTCGATCTCACAGCCCTTGTTTATCCCTGCCAGCATAATGTTCATCACGGATTTGGCGTTTATCTCGCTGCCCTTGAACCTTACCGTTATCTCACATTCGCTGTGAGCCTTTGCCGCCTTTGAAAAAAGCCCTGCCGGGCGCATATGCAGCCCCTCGTTACTTATTACAGTTACCTTTCGTGTTGCCATATCTGTCGTCTCCTTTAAAGCGTTTTAAACAGCTCGTCTATTTTCTGTTTTTCGGCAAGCCCGTCCGAAAAGGCGGTTGCGCCCCCGGCGGCAGTTGCGAGCCTCAGGGCAAAGCCGTAGTCCGGCTGCTGTGTGTCATCCCAATCCTCCTGCATCAGCACGCCTGCGATAAACCCTGCGACCATAGAATCACCTGCTCCTACGGAGTTTCTTACCTCTCCCTTGCAGACGCCCTGCCTGATGACAGCTCCGTTCTCGTCTATCAGCATCGAGCCGTCACCTGCCATGGACACAAGGACGTTCTTAGCGCCAAGCTCCCTTAGCTTGTTTGCATAGGTCTCTATCTGTTCGTCGCTCTCTATGGTCACGCCGAACATCTCGCCAAGCTCGAAGTTGTTTGGTTTTATTAGGAATGGCTCATATTTCAGCACCCGCATAAGCAGCTCCCCGGTTGCATCCACAACGGCCTTGATGTTTCTGCCTTGCAGCCTTTCTAGGATTCGCTCGTAGATATCCGAGGGCAGGGAAGCAGGTATGCTCCCCGCAAGCACAAGTATGTCGCCGCCTTCAAGCCGCTCCAGCTTTTCAAAAAGCTCCTCGACAGCCGTGTCGCTTATGTCAGGCCCCTGACCGTTTATCTCGGTCTCCTCGCCGGCTTTTATCTTTACGTTTATCCGTGAGTTGCCCTCTGCAAGCTTTACAAAGTCTGTCTCTATCCCCATAGCGCCAAGGCCGCTCTCAATAGCCTCGCCCGTGAACCCTGCCACAAAGCCCAGCGCCTTTGAGGGGATCCCCAGCTCCTTTAAAACGACGGACACGTTTATCCCTTTGCCGCCGTAGTATATCTGCTCGCTCTTTGTGCGGTTCACGCTGCCCGGAGCCATTTTACCCATGCGGACAACATAGTCGATAGCCGGGTTGAATGTAACTGTATAGACCATTTTGATCCTCCTTTTCCGGCGGCAGTAAAGCGGCATATCCGCCCTTTACAGTGGAAAGATATGCCGCTGCCAGATCTATTTTGCGGTGGTTTTTGTTGTGGTAGTTGTCTTGGTTGCAGCAGTCTTTTTTGCCGCAGCCTTTATCTTGACCGACTTGGTATCAAAGGCTCCGCCCAGGATAGTACCCTCATAGTTGCGGAAGGCCTTGACTGTGAAATAGCAGGTAGCTCCCTCTTTAAGACCGGTCTTTGTAAAGGTGGTGGTCTTGTTGTTGACAGTGGCTATCTTCTGCCATGCGGCAGTGGCCGACGGCTTATAGTATACAGCATAGCTGGTTGCGCCGGTGACCTTTTTCCAGCTGAGGTCTGCGGTCTGCTCCTTGGTGGAGGTCACGGTGAAGCTCACCTTTGCCGGTTTTGTCGAGGTCTTGAAATGCTCGAAGTTCGGTGAAAGGATAGTGGTGCTTCCTGCCTTGCCGATAGCCCTTACCGTGAAAGCGTAGGTCTCGCCGGCATTGAGCTGGTTCACCGCAAGATCAGTTTTGGTTGTGTTCCCGAAGCGCTCCCACTTTTTGAGCGATTTATTATAGACATAAACGGCGTAGGCCGAAGCGCCGGGCACCTTTTTCCAGCTAAGGTCCACAGCGTTTGCAGTAGTGCCGAGGGCCTTCATTCCGCTGACGTCTTTAAGGGTCATAGTCTGTGTGTAGTTGTCTTCAAAAGCCTTTCTGCAGTAATCACAGCTGTGGGTGGTCTTTCCGCCGTCAAGATAGCTGGCGCCGACCACGTTGTCATTGAAGCTGTGCATTACGGGGTCAGATATCTCGCCGGTGATCTTGAGCCCGCAGTCGTCACAAACGATGACGCTGCTTCCGGCCTTGTCGCAGGACGCCGGATCCTCGGCTGAAAGCCTCCAGCTGTGATTATGGACAGCGCTCTCTCCCATAAAGCCGACAGTGCTTGTCTCGTCGGTCTTAGTCTGAGCCTTATCGGAAATGTTGCTGGAAAAATCCTCGATCTGTGAACCGTCCGAGACGCTCAGGTCAAGACCTTCGTTCTCCGAGATGCGGTTTTGCTTTATCTCGTCTACCTGTGAACCGCTGATGCTCAGAGCATCCGAGGCGCAGCCGACGATAGTGTTTGAGCTGATGGCAGAGGCACCGCTCACGGAAAGCTTTATGCCCTCCTCTGCCGAGCCTGAGACGGTGTTGTTTGAAACGTCGGCATCCTCGCAGGAGTCGATCTCCACTGCTGCGCTGCTGCCGTCATTACAGCAGACAGTGTTATCAGTGATCACAGCCTGACCGCAGCCAACTGCGGTTATAGCGCTGCCGCCCACAGAGCGGACGGTGTTCGAGCCTGCGGAGCAGCTTTCGCAGCCGTTGAAATATACAGGGTCATAGCAGCCGGTAACTGTGTTGCCGGTCACAGTCATCTGCGAGCTGTCTCCGTATATGCCTCTGTAGGGAGCGCCGACGATGATGTTCGAGCGGACAGAAGCCTTGGAGTAGTTCGTTACCTTGACAGCGCATATCCTGTCAAGGAACGGATCGGTATAGGAGCCGACATAGAGAGCGTTGTTATAAACAGCCACATCAGAGCTGTTGAGCATAACTATCTCGCCGGTCTCTTTATCGACTTTGTTTGATATCGAAACAGCAGGCATCGCAGCCAGGTCTGCTGTTTTCGGGCCGAAGCCGTAGATATCCTGTAAAGTTTTCTGATCCGGCTTATAGCTGCTGTTGTCAGTGAAGTTATCGTGGACAGCGCCCTTGACGTTCTCAATATGGACAAGCGAAGGCGTGTCCTTTGCGAAGTTTTCAAAAAACTCGAACCCCTGAAAATTCGTGGCGTTGCAGCCGCAGTAATAGCAGTTTTCAAAGGAGTTCTGATAGATCTTGATATTCTCTCCGAGATACCCTTCGATAACGTGGTGTGTTCCCACTCCGGAAGGGCAGTTCCTGAATGTGCAGTTTTTGACCACGACATCTCTCATCGAGCGCCCGGAAAGGAAATTGAAGTCGATATGCAGAGCCTCTGCCGCCCAGTAGGATGTGGCGCTTGTCTGGTTGGTGTATTCCTCGGGAGTATCCGCAAAGGGCTTGAAGCCTGAGAAGGTGCATCTGTTCACAGTCAGGCTGGTAGCGCCGTCTATTATCACAGCGTGTGTGCCGCAGAAGTTCTGGAAGTTCACATCCTCGATTGTAAGCCCGTCTATGTCCCGAAGAGACATTATCGCTCTGGCGGTCATTCTGTTAGTGGGGTTGCCGTCAAAGGTGCCGCCCTTTATTGCGATATTCTGATATCCTGCCATTGAGATGATGTAGGTCGAGGGTGCCTGTCTTGAGCGCACCATAACAGCGCCCTCTTCAAGCTCCAGCGTCGTGTTTGAATATATCCTCAGAGCCCTTTTTGTATCGCTGTCGGGAGAGCCTATGAAGTATACGCCCTTGGGCACGACTACCTTCACCGGAACATCGCTGTTCAGTGCGGTGTTGAGCGCTCTTTGTATAGCTATGGTGTCATCGAGAGTATCGTTCCCGTTTGCTCCGTAGTTTATTACATTTACAGTTGTGACACCGGCGGCATCGACCGCAGGCGCTGAAAAGACCAGTGCCTGTGCCAGCGTGAGAGCCGAAAGTATCACGGCTGCTGCTTTTTTTAGCATGGGTGTATTCTCCTTTTGGTGTGTTTGTTATCAGAATGTCACGGACAGGAGCCTCAGCTCCTGCTCTGTTTTGAATTTAAGATACAGTGCGCCTTTTCCCTTGGGGAAGTCAAGGCTTGCGCTGAAACTCTCAAAGCCGTTTGTGGGGCTTATCTCTATCTCGCCGATAGGAGAAGCGTCGATAGCTGTGGACACTTCCACTCTGGCAGGCGCCTTTGCGTCTATCGCAAGAGTCAGGGTGTCGTTTCCCTTGAAGTCGAAATACTTGAAGCCCACCAGTGTGCCGTCGCCTATCTCGTCGATATAGCGCTCTGTAACGCCGTTATATTCGCCGTGGCTGACATTGGGGAAATGCTCCTCGAGCCTTTTGTTCGTTCCGTGAGGCATATGCCCGTTCGTTATATTGCAGGCGATAACAGCAGGATAAGTTCCCTCTGCTCTGAGGGGGCCGCCGTTGAGTCCGCAGGATGTTATCTCCACCTGCTTTATCGAGCCGTCGGGAGCTATCTCTATCCTTTCGGCACAGCCTTGTCTGCTGTAGTCGGACTTGTGGGTAAGACGGTGATAGAAAACATACCACTGGCCGTTTATCTGCTCGATGCTTCCGTGGGTGGTGCCTGTCATATTCAGCCTGTCCTTGTTCGTTCTGCCGTTAAGACCCACATCGCCGTTTGAAACGATGGTCCCGCCGAAAACAAAGTCACGGTCGGGCTTGTCGCTGGTGGCATAGCAAAGCTCGTGGTTCTGCTGGGATGAGTAGATAAAGTAATACTTCTCTCCAACTTTTCTGATAGAGCTTGCCTCGAAGAAGGGGTGCTCCTCAAATGCTGTGCCCTTTACCTTATAGGGGATAACGTGTCTGGGCTTGTCCTTAATGGTAAGCATATCGTCCTCGAGACATACCGTTGCAGGACCCATAGCGCTGTCCTTCTCGCACATCTCAAGTATATATTCGGGTTTCTTTCCGAACATCGAGCACTCGGTCTCAACGAACCATTTGCTCTCCATAGCGCCGTCACGCTCTTCAAAGTCATACTGTGTGCCGTAATAAAGCCTGATCGTCCCGTTGTCATTTATAACGCCCGGGTCAAAGCACACATAGTCCTGCATAGGTGTGCCGTCGGGGTTTCTCACATACCCAAGATATTCAAATTTTCCTGCCGGCTCATCACACACAGCCACGCTTATGGGTCCGTAATATCCGCCCACGCCGTCCTTGCCGGACATGGCATAGTAAAGATAATACTTTCCGTCATTTCCCCTTACACAGTCGGGAGCATACATAAAAGCTCTGTTCTTATAGTCGGGATCCTGCTCGGCTCTGTAAATGGTGCCCTCGCATCTCCAGTCGGAGAGGTCATCCACAGGCGCCGAATAAACAACATAGTCCAGCATACAGAAGGTCTCGCCGCCTTCTTTGTCGTGCGAACCGTAAATATAAACTCTGTCGCCGAAAACATGGGGCTCTCCGTCGGGGATGTATTCGCTTATCGGCAGATATGGATTGAAAGCTTGTTTTTTCATAACGACACTCCTATTATTTTTATTTATCGGTCTTTATCTCGACCGAGTTGAACATTCCCATAACATACAGGGGCATGATATCTTTCTTGCTTATCTTCTTGCCGTTCACTCTCATCTCGGTGACGACCACCTGTCCCTTTTCACGGCCGAACTTCATCTCATAGTCCTTGCCGTTGTTGGCCTTACCCTCATAGGACACGGTGAAGGTAAACAGGTTGAAGCTCCAGCTTCCTTCCTTGAAGTAAACATCTATCGCATCGCCGTAGTTGTCCTGCTCCAGCTCCATTGACAGGCCGAAGTCATAGCTTGCACGCTTTATGAGAGATATATTCACAAAAGCGAGAGCCGCATAGATCGCTCCGACAATGATGCCCGCCAGCAAAAGCTTTTTAACGATGCTCCAGATAATATGCTTGCTCTTTTTCTTCTTTGCGGTCTCCTGGAGCCTTGGGTCAGCCTGGGGCTGTCTGCGGCGCTGGGGCTCCTGAACGGGCGCAGGCCTTTGCTGGGGTCTTGCTGCCTGCTGCTGGGCAGCCGCCTGGCGGCGCTGGGCCCTTACAGGGTGTTCGTATACTCTTCTCGGCGGCTGCGCCTGTCTTGTGGCAGGGCGCTTCGGCGCTGCGCTCTCAATGCCTGTGAGCCTGCCGCATTCGGGGCAGAGCTTGACTCCCTCGTCAAGCTGCGAGCCGCAGTATGTACATCTGTTTGCCATTTTTATCTGTCCTTAATCATCCAAATATCTCATAACAGCCACTACCTTGCCAAGTATCACTACCTCATCGACGATGATAGGCTCCATAGTGTCGTTCTCGGGCTGAAGACGGTAATGTCCGTCCTCTTTATAGAAAGTCTTTATCGTTGCCGACTCGTTATCCACCAGAGCACAGACGATATCGCCGTCAGTGGCGACCCTGCCCTGTTCGATGATAACGGTGTCACCGTCAAGGATAGCCGCATTTATCATCGACTCGCCCTTAACTTTCAGCGCAAACAGCTGACCCTGATAATGCTTGTTGGGCTGAAAGCTGATGTAGTCGGTTATATCCTCAAAGGCGGTTATAGGCGTTCCCGCAGCAACAGTCCCCACAAGAGGGACCTTTATGCCGTTGCCGCCGTTGAGCTTTATAGCACGGTTCTGGTTTGCGCCCTTTTCAAGCAGGCCTTTGTCGGCCAGCTGGTTTATATACCTGTGGGCGGTAGAAGTGGACTTGAATCCGAATTTGGCACATATCTCCCTCACTGTGGGAGGATAGCCTTCTTCGAGCTGCTGCTTTATAAATTCAAAGACCATTCTTTCCTTTTCGCTAAGCTTCATCAGGCTCATCCTTTCTCTTTGTCATGAAGCTTACCGGCAAGTATCCTTGCCAGCTTATAAACATCTCCGCAGCCTGTGGTTATGACTATATCGCCGGGCTTTGCGTTCTCGGCAATGTAGCCTGCGCACTGGTTGAAATTAAACTCCTTCTGCTGTGCTGTCTGCTCATCCACAACATCGTGCTCGGTGAAAAACCACTTTGCGTTCTTTGTTTTCTCGCCCAGCATCTCGGTATAGATGTGGTCTGTGTTCTTCTCACGGCTTCCCATTATATCGGTTATCACAGCGATGTCGGCTATCTCCAGCGCCCTTGCAAAGTCGTCCATAAGAAGCTTGGTCCTTGAATAGGTAAAGGGCTGGAACACTGCCCACACCCTGTTGAAGTCAAGGCTCTTTGCGGCTTTGAGAGTACACTCTATCTCCTTGGGGTGGTGGCCGTAGTCATCGACTATCGTTATGCCGCCGACCTCGTCTATCTTCTGAAAACGCCTTATAGCGCCGAAGAAGTTATCAAGCCCCTTTTCGATAGGCTCCCAGTCAACGCCTGAATATCTTGCTGCGGCAACGGCCGCAAGGGCATTGAGCACATTGTGGTCGCCGGGAACGTGGATCCTGAGCGTTGTAACGTGTTCATTCTTGTAGAACACATCAAAGGTGGTCACAAGACCCTTTTTGCTGATGATCTTTGCATAGTAGTCGTTCTTCTCATCAAAGCCGAAGCTTATCATCGCCTTGTCCTTGGGGTCTGATCTCTTTACGGCCGTGCAGGTGTTTGCATCGTCGCCGTTATAGATAACAGCGCTCGAAGCCATATCAGCAAACTTTGTAAAGGACTTTATGATATTGTCGAGATTTTTGAAATACTCCAGGTGGTCTGCGTCCACATTGAGGATTATAGCCGCATCAGGGAAGAGCTTTAAGAAGTGATCCTCAAACTCGCAGGCCTCACAAACCATAGTCTCGCCTGCACCTGCAAGGCCGGAGCCGTTGATGCTCGGGAGCTTTCCGCCGATAACGCAGGAGATATCCCTGCCCTCGCTTACGAATATCTGTGTGAGCATGGAAGAGGCGGTGGTCTTTCCGTGGGTGCCGCAAACGCAGAGAGCGTTTTCATACCAGCTGGTAACAAGCCCCAGTATCTCTGCTCTCTCGCAGCAGATAGCGCCGCTTGCCTTTGCGGCGATAAGCTCGGGGTTGTCGGCCATGATAGCGGCAGTGTAGATGATAAGGTCTGCGTCCCCGATATTCTCGGCACGCTGACCGAGGAAAACCTCTATCCCCATATTCCTTACAGCCTGGAGAGTGTCGGTCTCGTTATTGTCGGAGCCGGTTATATAAAAACCTTTTGAGTGGAATATCTGAGCTATGGGATACATCCCGGAGCCGCCTATTCCGATAAAGTGAACGTGCTTTATGTTTTTGAGTTCTTCGTTTGTCAGCAAAACGGGTCTTCCTTTCTGTTTTTATAATATAGTATACCCAATTTATTATAACATAAAAAACCGAGATTGTAAAGAACAAATTATAGTGCTCCACGGCAGGCGTGCTCGCCGCACGGCTAATGCCCCCACCCCGCCCGGGAGCGTGCAGGCTAACAAAGAGCAGCCGCCCTCCCCGGAGGGGAGGGGTTAGCTTTGTGGGGGCTTTTCAATTGCACACTGCGTGAACCTTGGTAAATAGTGAAATGCCCGTTACATAGCAGAGTCGTTAAATTCGCCAGGGATATAGCCGTGCGGCGAGCACCCAGGGGCACACGCCTGGCTGAGTGAATAATTATCTGAAAACAGGGCATTATCATAATGAACGATTTAAAACCAACCTGAAAGGAGACAGCATAAATGACAGTGACGGAGATAAAGGTGAGGAGGCTTTTTGACGAGCCGAGACTAAAGGGCATTGTGAGCGTGACCTTTGACGGGATGTTTGCGGTCCACGATATCAAGATAGTCAAGGGCACCGACAGGCTGTTCGTTGCTATGCCCAGCCGCCGGGACGACAGCGGGATGTTTAGGGACATTGTCCACCCCATGACCAGGGAGTTCAGGCAGGAGCTCGAAGAGGACATCCTTGATGCCTATAACAAGGAGATAGACCGCCGTGAAGCAGAAACGGCCCTTTCATAACAAAAAACAGCACGCTGTAAAATTACAGCGTGCTGTTTGCAGTTTTATAAGCTTAGCCCATTACTACCTCAACAGTGTGCTCGGTTCCTGCATCAAATACAGGGAGAACGTTGCCGTTTACCTTTACACCGTCGCAGACTACCGACTTGATACCCTTGGATACGTGGTCGGGGTTCTTGATAGTGATGTTGTAGGTGTTGCCTCTGAACAGTCTCTTGAGCTTGAAGCCGTCCCATGCCTCGGGGATCGAAGGATCGATCTTCAGTCCGTCGTAGTCAGGGATACAGCCCAGGATGTACTGGGAGATAGCCACGAAGTTCCAGGAAGCTGTTCCTGTCAGCCAGCTGTTCTTAGCCTCGCCGTGACGCTTAGCGTCCTTTCCTGCGATCATCTGGGCATATACATAAGGCTCAGTTCTGTGGAGGTCTGAGATGTCCTCAAGATATGCGGGAGCGATCTTGGAATAGTACTCAAATGCCTGGTCTCCTCTGCCGATAGCAGCCTCTGCACAGATTATCCATGCGTTGTTGTGGCAGAAGATACCTGCGTTCTCCTTGTATCCGCCGGGATAAGTGGAGATCTCGCCGTACTCTTTATAATATCTTGTGAATGCAGGGTTGTTAAGAACAAGGCCATACTTTGTATCGAGATACTTCTTTACGCTGTTCATGGTGAGGATATCCTTGCCCGACTCCTTGCCGAGACCTGCCATAACTGCAAAGCCCTGAGGCTCGATGAAGATCTTGCCCTCTTCGCACTCCTTGGAGCCCATCTTCTTGCCGAAGTCATCATAAGCTCTCAGGAACCACTCGCCGTCGAAAGCGTGCTCCATGGTGTTCTTGTTCATCTTGTCGATCTCAGCCTGAGCCTTTTCAGCTTCGTCATCAAGTCCCTGATGCTTGCACAGTGCAACATACTCAGGACCAACGAAAGCCATCATCGTGGCAACGAGAACGGATTCAGCAACACGGCTGAACTTCTGATCGCCGTACTTAGGCGAAGTGTAGGTCTGGAAGCTCTCGCCGGGTATGTCGGAATGGCAGCTGAGGTTGATGCAGTCGTTCCAGTCAGCTCTCATTGCGAGAGGCAGTCCGTGAGGACCAACGTTCTCGGCAACGTGCCAGAAGCTCATCTTCAGGTGGTGCATCATCGACTGAGCCTTGCTCTCGTCGTTGTCATAAGGAACCTGCTCGTCAAGGATCGAGTAGTCGCCTGTCTCCTTGATATACTGAGCGGTAGAAAGGATCATCCACAGCGGATCGTCGGAGAAGTCTCCGCCGATAGCGTCGTTGCCCTTCTTTGTAAGGGGCTGATACTGGTGATAGCAGCCGCCGTCCTCAAACTGGGTAGCAGCAAGGTCGAGAATTCTCTGTCTTGCTCTGTCAGGAATCTGGTGAACGAAGCCGAGCAGATCCTGGTTTGAATCACGGAAGCCCATTCCTCTGCCGATGCCGCTTTCAAAATACGAAGCAGATCTTGACATATTGAATGTTACCATGCACTGATACTGGTTCCAGATGTTTACCATCCTGTTGAGCTTCTCATCAGAGGTCTCAACGTGATACTGAGAAAGCAGAGCGTTCCACGAAGCCTTCAGCTCCTCGAGAGCCTTGTCAGCCTTTTCGGCAGTGTTCATAGCCTCGATCATCTCATAAGCCTTCGACTTGTTCATAGAGCCGTCAGCGTTCCACTTGTTCTCGCCGTTCTCAACATATCCGAGAACGAACACGAGCACTTTTTCTTCGCCTGCTGCAAGAGTGATATCTACGCAGTGAGAAGCCACAGGCGACCAGCCGTCAGCAACAGAGTTTGAGGGCTTGCCCTCGAAAACAGTGCCGGGGTTTGCAAAGCCGTTATATACGCTGCCCATAAAGCTCTCTCTGTCGGTGTCAAAGCCGGCAAGATCAGCATTTACGGTATAGAATGCAAAGTGGTCTCTTCTTTCCTTATACTCGGTCTTGTGGAAGATGGTAGAACCCTCGATCTCCACCTCACCGGTGTTGAAGTTTCTCTGGAAGTTCTCACCGTCGTCCTGAGCGTTCCACAGGCACCACTCGAGGAAGGAGAACAGCTTGAAGCTCTTGGGTTTGTCCGAGGTGTTCTTGAGGACTACCTTCTGGACTTCGCCGTTATAGTTCTGAGGAACGAAGAACGATACCTCAGCCTCAAGGCCGTTCTTGGCGCCCTTGATAATGGTGTAGCCCATACCGTGGCGGCAGGAATAGCTGTCGAGCTCGGTCTTTACAGGGCTCCAGCCGGGGTTCCATACGGTGCCCTCGTCATTGATATAGAAATATCTTCCGCCCATATCAACGGGGACATTGTTGTAACGGTATCTTGTTATTCTTCTGAGTCTTGCGTCCTTAAAGAAGCTGTAACCGCCCGCTGTGTTGGAGATCAGCGAGAAAAACTCCTGAGTTCCGAGATAGTTGATCCACGGATAGGGAGTTCTGGGGTTTGTGATGACATATTCCTTGTTTACGTCATCAAAGAAACCAAATTTCATAATTGTTTTCCACCTTTCGATATTATGTATAAAAATTTATTTCCATAAATTATTACCGTTTCAGTTTGGCGCTTATATATATCACCGAATATTGATAATAGGTCATCTTCGCATCCGAGCGGTAAAAGGTCACGTTCTGATAGCCGCTGCCCTCTTCCGAAAGCTCGTTATAAGCAAAGCCCGAGCCTCTTTCAAAGGATTCTCCCTCAGAAAGCTCGTCAAACGCTTCATCGGGTATCTGCAAAAGCACACCGCCGCTGCTGTCATCAAAGGCCGCATAGTAATTGCCCGATGAGTCGGCACACAGCGTATAGCTGCTCACATCCATTGTTTTCGGGCTTTTGAGCTCTTTTCCGATGTTTACCAGTGCGCCGAGCGCCATCACCGCAAAGATCACCAGCACAGCGCCGCCGCCCAGAGTGAACACCAGCTGCTCGATCGAACTTGCTCTGCCCTTCCATGTCTTTGTAAAAACGAACACAAAAGCCGCTATTGCCGCAAGCAGGACCACGAACTTTATCAGGTTGCCGATAAAAAACGTTTCGACCGTCTGCTTGCCTCCAAGGTTGTCGGCATTGCGCACGATCAGCTCCTTTATCCCGGAAGCCACCAGCCCCAGCACGAACGCTCCGAGAAGTATGGGCTTCCATTTGAACTCCTCCGACTTGTGATACCGGTAGTTCTGGATCTGTTTGTCAAAGCTGCTGTTAAAGTCCATCCGTCAGTCTTTCTTTGTGAAGAACCTCTGCCAGCACTTGAAGGTCTGGCCTCTGAGAAGTTCACAATAGCCCGAAGTTTCATGGTCGAGAGAAAGGTTCGGAGAATTTATCATAGCGGTCATAGGCTCGGGGCAGAAATAGCCATTGAAGCCTCTGTCGTTCCACATATTCCAGAATTTGAACTCCTTCGACACCTCATTGCATATTTTTATCCCCGTGTCAAGGTCTGTTACATAAGCACCGTAGAAATCCTCGCCGTCAAGCTTGTTCATAACGGCGGTATACATATCGTTGGAAATGTCATTGAGCGTGGGCATCTTTGTGCCATTCTTATATTCAAGGTCCTTGTCCGAGAGCGGCAGGAGCCTCTCTGTGGGCAGGCACCTGTCATCGAGCTCGCATTTTTCTCCTATCGGCACGCACAGTCTCATGGACTCCTCCTGTCCGCCGTCGCACATAGGCGCATTAAGGCAGGTGTGGGTGCATATGGAAACGGGCAGAGCTCTGTCGCTGTTGCTGGTCAGGTATATCTCCTGTGTCAATCCGTCCCTGTCGGAAAGGGTAAAGGTGTAGCTTATCTTGAAGTCCACCGGGAAATACTTATACATCTCGTCCTTCTCGTCATAGGTGTAGGACGTCACCAGCACGCATTTGCCGTCCTCTGTGGAATAGCACTCCACCTCATGTGGTCTCTTGTGTACCCAGCCGTGGATAAAGTTTCCGAGGGCTTTTTCATTGATTGGCAGCTGATACACAGCGTCCGATGTTTTGAGCACACCGTTTTCAAATCTGTTGGGCAGGTAAAGAGTGGGCAGTCCCCATATCTCTCTTGCCTCGTTAATCATATCTATCGTGCAGTCATCCTTGTAGCGGAAGATCTCGACGCCGTTCTGCTCATCCCTTAGCCTTAAAACAGCCGAGCCCATAGTGTTCGCCACAACGCATATATATCTGCCGGACTGCATCTTAACACAGTTCTCACCTTTAAAGTCAAATCCAAGTTCGATCTTGTTCAACCATCTTCACCGCCATACTTACTTAATCGTTTAAGGTGCTATAAGAAAACCAATTTGCCACATAAACCATTATAACATATCGCAGGAGTTTTGTCTATAAGATTTTTTTGCCCGGCATATAGAATTTTTAATAACATTTTGTGTAGTTTTTACCAAAACCTCGATGAATAAACCGCAGCCAAGCTGTCAATACTAAGCTTGCAACGCCGTAAGGCTTGATATAAAGCTATTCAAACGCAAAGGAGGTAATCTTGATGCTGGACAGGATAGCACTTGTGCTCCTCATCATCGGGGGGCTGAACTGGGGTCTGCTGGGTCTTTTCGGCTTTGACCTTGTCGCCTTTATCTTCGGCGGCCAGGGAGCCGTCATCAGCAGGCTGGTATACACACTGGTCGCAGTTTCGGCTGTGTGGTGTATCTCGCTGTTCTTCAAGGACAGGGAGCTGATCCCCGGATAGGGATATCTACCGGAAGGGGGCCTGTTTTCGTAAGACAGGCCACAGGCGACGGGTTTGCACAGGTCTGCCGGAGAAAACAGACCTTCTTCCGATAGACGGAAGATCCCTTCAGAGGAGAGTGCGGACGGGCGGAGTACTGCCTGTCTGCACTCTTTTTGCCTTTCGTCGGAAGCCCGCTGATAAAAAGGGGACAGCGAAAATTGTGCAAATTAACGAAATTAAACGAAATTTGTCATAAAACGGAAATTTCGCTTGACAGTTTTTTCGTTTGCGGTTATAATGCTTATGGTGTTAAATGAATGTTTAACATCCGTTTTGTTGTCTCCTTTCTTTTGTTCTACACATAATTATTTTATTTCATCTCGAGCAGGGCACCGTTGTCCTGCTATTTTTCTGCCCGGGGGCAGAGACTATACCAAGGAGGTGGTCTGCATGAAAAGAATAATACCCTTAGCGGCTTGTGCGGCGCTTCTATGCGGCTGCGGCGGTGAGATAGGCAAAGCAAAGCCTGTCAAGGTGACAGTGCAGCAGAGCTCATCTGTGGCCGAGACCACAACGACCGCTGCGACGACAACAGCTGTGACCTCTTCGGCGCAGACGACGACCACCGGGAAAAAGACAGAGAAGAAAGCTCCCGAGATAGAGCTTGAGTATACCAATGAGTTTGAAGTGTATGAGGATGTCAGGCTTTCGGATATGGTGAAAAAAACAGATGCCGAGCTTTTAGAGCCTGACACGAGGATCGATACCGAAACTACCGGCAAGCATACTGTGAAGGCAAAGCTGATAGCGGACGGCACAGAGGTGGAAAAGGAGCTTACATATACTGTTAATGACACAACCGCTCCCGTTTTGCTCGGCGGAGATTATTTTTCCACACAGGTGGGCAACGACTGTGATATCAGCTCTCTTGGCTTTGTAGCCGATAATTATGACACCGAGTCCACGATAACAGTGGACGGCTATGTGGACACCGATACCATAGGGGTATACAGCGTGACAGCGACGCTTACTGACAGCTCCGGAAACACCTCGGTCAGGGAGATGACCGTTGAGGTGGCGGACTTTGCTTCGTCCTATCTTGTGCCGGACAACGGCGAGATGACCTTTGCCGATTATCTTGACAGATATCAGGGCGGCTCTGCCGATGTGGGCATAGACGTTTCTGCCTGGCAGGGGAATATCGACTTTGATGCTGTGGCTTCCGAGGGCTGCAATTTCGTTATGGTCAGGGCTGGCTATTCTTCGGGCAGCGTGACGGCCGATGACTATTTTTTGCAGAATGTGGATAACGCACAGGCAGCAGGCCTTGACTGCGGAGTATATTTCTACAGTGCCGACAGCGACCCCGAGGTGGTCAGACAGCACGCAAGGTGGCTTGTAAACGCTCTCGGCGGAAGACAGCTTTCTATGCCCATAGCCTTTGATTGGGAGGACTTTGCGAATTTCAGGAGCTATAAGATGAACCTTCACACCCTCAATCAGATGTACAAGGTGTTCAAGGAGGAGCTGGAGAGTGCCGGCTACAGGGCTATGCTTTACGGCAGCAAAAATTTTCTGTCCAGCGCCTGGGAGATAGAGGGCGAGGATATATGGCTTGCTCATTATGTGGATCAGACCGACTATCCGGGAAGCTTTTCGCTGTGGCAGACAGGCGTCGGCACCATAAGCGGCATCGACGGACAGGTAGACCTGGATGTAAGATACTCTCGCTGACGGGGTTTACGAAAAATTTACAAATTCAGAGGCCCGTGCCCTTGACAAGAGGGTGCGGGTCTGTTATAATATTAAGGCATTCGTATCTAAAGACAGCAGGCGGTGTGATGAACACGGAAGCCCTGCCGAGGAGGAATAGCAAGGTTTTATATGAACTTTGTGCCCTTTTGTCTTTGACGAAAGGGTCTTTCTTATTTAGTGACGTTTTGCTATCTTGATTTTGAGAGAGGTGAAATGACAAATGGCAAGTGAAAAGGTTTTAAGCGCAAAGAAGGCAAGAGTTCAGGAACTCGCAGAGATGATCAAGAACTCTGAGGCAGGCGTGCTCGTTGATTACAAGGGCATCACTGTTGAGGAGGACACCAAGCTTCGTAAGGAGCTGAGAGAGGCTGACATCAACTACTTTGTTGAGAAGAACACCATCCTGAGATTCGCTCTCAAGGAGGCAGGTCTCGAGTCTATGTGCGATGTTCTCGAGGGAACAACTGCTATCGCTATCTCTAACGGCGACCAGACCGCTCCTGCAAGAATTCTCGGAAAGTTCTCTGAGGACTGCAAGGGAGAGAAGTTCTTCCTCAAGAACGGTTACATCGGTGAAGAGGTTTATGACGAGGCAGGCGTAAAGGCTCTGTCGAAGATCCCTTCGAGAGAGGTACTTCTTGCACAGCTCGTTGGTTCTCTTCAGGGACCGCTCACAAAGCTGGCTGCAACTCTTCAGGCAGTTGTGGACAAGGAAAACGGCGCTGCTTAATTGCGGCTTCGGCGGCATAAGGATATGCTGCATTTTATAAGAGCAGATGCTCTTGAAAACGTGGGGGCTTTCCCCAAGGATTTATTAAATTTTTAAAAAGGAGATTATTATCATGGCTTCAGAGAAGATCACAAAATTTGTAGAAGATATCAAGACCCTGTCCGTTCTCGAGCTTTCCGAGCTCGTTGACGCTATCCAGGAGGAATTCGGTGTAACAGCTGCTATCGCTGCTGGTCCTGCTGCTGGTGCAGGCGCAGGCGCTGCTGCTGAGGAGAAGACTGAGTTCGACGTAGTTCTCGCTTCCTTCGGCGATTCCAAGATGCCTGTTATCAAGGCTGTTAAGGAGATCACAGGTCTCGGTCTTAAGGAGTCCAAGGAGCTCGTTGAGGGTGCTCCCAAGGCTATCAAGGAGGGCGTATCCAAGGCTGACGCTGAGGAGATGAAGGCTAAGCTCGAGGCTGCAGGCGCTACTGTAGAGCTCAAGTAATTGGTGCTCGCCGCACGGCTAAACCACGCCGTACATTGAGCGTGCTTTTCACTTTGCTCCCGCTGATACAGCAGAGCACAGGTGGAAAGATCGTAAAAGCAAATATAAAGACCGTCCGAAAGGGCGGTCTTTTTTGTGCTCGGTTTTAAGGTCCACGCAGTGTGACAATTGAAAAGCTTAGAATAAGCTAACCCCCTGCCCTCCGGGGAGGGCAGGGGGTACTGTTAGCATACACAAAGCCCCGATGGGTGGGGGCATTAGCCGTTGCCCTGGCCGTAGTAGGCGTTGGGACCGTGCTTTCTGAGAAAATGCTTGTTCTGGAGAGCCGAGGATGCGGGGGCGGCAGAGGGGTTTATCTGGAGCGTCAGCGTGCTCATCTTTGCCACCTCTTCAAGGACTACCGCATTGTAAACAGACTGTGCTGCGTCCTTGCCCCAGGTGAAAGGTCCGTGGCTCTTGCAGATAACGCCCGGAACATAGACGGGGCTCTTGTTTGCAAAGGCCTCAATGATAGCCTTGCCGGTGTTGTCCTCATAGCGGTCCTTTATCTCGGCCTCGCTAAGGGCCCTTGCACAGGGTATGCTGCCGTAGAACGTATCAGCATGAGTGGTGCCGAAGCAGGGGATATCCCTTCCTGCCTGTGCCCAGGCCACCGCATAGGTCGAGTGGGTGTGGCATACACCGCCTATGGTCTGAAACTCTTTGTAGAGCCTCAGATGTGTGGGGGTGTCAGTCGAGGGCTTGAGCTTGCCTTCGACAACGTCTCCGTTCATATTAACGACAACCATATCGTTTGCTGACAGCTTGTCATAGTCAACACCGCTGGGCTTGATAACGAACAGCCCCAGCTCACGGTCGATACCGCTGACATTGCCCCAGGTAAAGGTCACAAGGCCGTGCTTTACCAGTGCCATATTTGCTTCATAAACTTCCAGCTTTAATCTTTCCAGCATAGCTTTCCCTCTTTTCAGACTATCACATTACGGCACCTCCGCTGTGATACAGCAGAAGTGCCGAAAAAACAGATCTTCTTTATCGCCGGTCTATCGGCTCAGTCAAAATGCTTTACTTTACCATAGCGAGTGTGTCTCTTGCTATGAGCAGCTCCTCGTTTGTGGGAACTACCCAAACCTCGACCTTGGAGTCAGCAGCGGAGATCTTCTTGATCTCGCCTCTGCACTTGTTAGCCTCAGCGTCAAGCTTGATACCAAGCCACTCAGCGTTTGTAAGAGCATCTCTTCTTACCTCGGGAGCGTTCTCGCCGATACCGCCGGTGAAGATAACAGCGTCAACGCCGTTCATGGCAGCGGCAAAAGCTCCGATGTACTTCTTGATCTGGTATGCGAGCATCTCACAGGTAGCCTGTGCTCTCTCGTCGCCCTCGGAAGCAGCCTTCTGGATGTCTCTGTTGTCAGAGCTGATGCCCGAAAGACCGAGGAAGCCGGACTTCTTGTTTGTATAAGCGGTCATCTCGTCGGGAGAAAGACCGAGCTTCTTCATAACGAACAGGATGGCAGAGGGGTCAACAGCACCGCATCTGGTTCCCATTATAAGACCGTCAAGGGGAGTGAAGCCCATTGTGGTATCAACGCTCTTGCCGCCGTCAACAGCTGTGATAGACGAGCCGTTTCCGAGGTGGCAGGAAACGATCTTGAGATCCTTGATATCCTTGCCCATAAGCTCAGCGAGCTTTGCGGTAACAAATCTGTGGGATGTTCCGTGGAAGCCGTATTTTCTGACGTGCAGATCCTTGTAGCACTCATAGGGCAGACCGAAGAGGTAAGCCTTTCTGGGCATTGTGGAGTGGAAGGCCGTATCAAAAACAACTACCTGAGGTGTGCCCTCGGGGAGCACTTCCTTGCAGGCTCTCAGAGCCAGTGCGTGGGGGTGGTTGTGAACAGGAGCCAGCTCAGCCAGGCTGTCTATCTGGTCGATGACCTCATCGGTCACCATACAGGTCTCCTTGAATATCTCGGCGCCCTGGACTATCCTGTGGCCGACAGCGGCGATCTCGGACATAGAGTCGATGACCTTGGTCTCGCCTGTGGTGAGTATCTCGACAAGCTTTTCAAAAGCCTCTGTATGTGTAGGGAACGAGCAGTCGGCCTCCAGCTTTCTGCCGTCTCCTGTTTTTGCGCTTATGTGACCGTCAACGCCTATCCTGTCGGCGTTGCCCTTTGCTATAACGCTCTCGTCTGTCATATCGAGCAGCTGATACTTCAGTGAGGACGAGCCTGCATTTACAACTAGAATTTTCATTTTGGAAATGATCTCCTCTCAAGTTATTTGACCTGTCCGCTTGACTTGGCGGACAAAATGTCATATACTATAAGTATATCAGCATTTGGCGCTGATTTCAAGAGGTTTTATATTTTTTTACATTTTGCACAGTTTTAAACCGCCTTTTCTGTCTGATAGAGAAAAGCAGATCATCCCGACAAGCAGGAGCACGACTATGAATATAGCAGGTATTATAGCAGAATATGATCCTTTCCACGTAGGTCACGCCTTTCATCTTCGCCGTACCAAGGAGCTGGGCGCCGATGCGGTCTGTGTGGTCATGAGCGGAGACTGTGTCCAGAGGGGTATGCCTGCGTTTTTCTCGAAGTTTGACCGGGCAGAGGCCGCTGTGGAAAACGGCGCAGACCTTGTGCTGGAACTGCCTGTACAGTATGCGGCGGCAGGAACGCCTGTGTTTGCCGGATACGGTGTAAGGCTCTTAGCGGAGCTCGGAGAGGGCGTTATAAACAGCCTTTCCTTTGGAAGCGAGACCGGCGACCTTATGGCGCTTGAAGCGGCGGCGGAAGCGATAGAAAGCGTTTCCGACAGCGAAGAGGTAAGGGAGCTTATGCAGCAGGGGCTGTCCTTCGGCAAGGCTGTTACCAGGGCGGCCGGACAGGCAGGCGAGGTGCTTTTAAACCCCAATGATCTTCTGGCCACGGAATATATAAGGGCGGCGAAAAAATATATGCCCTGGGCGGCCTTTACGGCGGTCAAGCGTATGGGTGCTCCGCACGGCTCGCAGGAGGATAACGGAGAGTCTATCTCGGCTTCAAGGATAAGAGCAGGCTTTCCCGACCCGTCGGTCACCAGATACATCCCCGAGCGGTTCCACGAGATGACTCCGGTAGACTATAAAAAATACGATATCCACGCTTATTTTTCTCTTGTTATGAACTTGAGCCCCGATATCTTACAGAGGAGCATCCTCGATCTCCCCGACGGGAGCGAAGCGCTGCTGGGAAGGATAATATCAGTGTTTGAAAGCGGCCGATATTCCGGTGCGGAGGATTTCGCAAAAGCACTCAGCTCAAAGAATATGACCTATGCCAAGGCAAGGCGGATAATGCTCGGAAACATCCTTGGGCTTCGCAAGAGCGATATCGGCGAGATACCCTTCGGCAGGATCCTGGCGCTCAACGAGACGGGCGTGAAGATACTTGCCGAGGCAAAAAAGAAAAAAGGCCTTTACTGCCGCACGTCCCTGAGCGACCTGAGAAAGCGTTCGCCCTTTGCAAAAAGGTCGGCGGAGCTTATGCTCACGGCATCAAGGCTGAGAGAGATATGCACCTATGGCAAGGTGGTCTCGAATGAACTGACAAGAAAGGTAACAGTGATGAAATGAAGGAAAAGGTCATAATTATAGCGGCAGCTTTTCTGTGCGCTGTGGGAGCGGTGCTTTTTGCGGTGTCTCACAAAACAGACCTTGGCTATAACGACTGGTTCGTTATCGGCAGCACCGAGAAAGAGATAACAGACAGATACGACTCCTTTGACAAGGAATACGGCAAGATAAAAGGTTACTATATCGGTGATGATGACTCCTCAGTTATGCCAAGCCACCAGCCGATGTATTACTGGATAACATTCGATGACAGCGGCAAAGCAAAGTCTGTCGAAAAGCAGACCGCCCCGGGAGGTTAAGATATATGTGAGACTATGCTCCCGGGGGCTCTGAGGATATCCGGGATATATATCCGGAGATATATCAAAACCATATATAAAATACAATATGCGGTATTTGCACATATTTGCAAATACCGCATTTAGTTATACACGTCTTCTTTTCATTTTCTTCTTGTTGGAGTACATATCCATATCAGCACGGTTGAAAACATCCGCTGTTTCAAGGTCTCGTCCCCGCTCGAAATCGGCTATGCCGCAGGCAAGGGACGGCTTGCCGTCCGAGCGGTGTCTTGCCATCTGTGCCCGAAGTGAACGGATTATGTTGCGCCTGTTAAAGTGGTCCTCGCCCACAAGTATCACAGCGAACTCGTCTCCGCCGATGCGGAAAACAGGGCTGTGCTTGAATTTCTTGCATATCTCCGCACAGGCTCCCTTTATGCTCTCGTCGCCGACATTGTGACCGAAGGAGTCATTTATCACCTTCAGCTCGTTGAGGTCGCAGATGACCACCGAGAAATCCAGCATATCGCCGTCTTTGATCTTCTGGTTTATCTCCGCCTCATACTGCGAGTAAGCCATTTTGTTCTTGACTCCGGTCAGCGAGTCTCTCGTCGCCATGCTTATCGCAGTTCCCAGAGCCTCCTTGGTCTCGATCTCACGCCTCTTTGATGCGTCCACATTGCTTATACCTATTATAATATGCGTATCGTCTCCGATAGGGCGCACAGCACGCATATTGACATAGGTGGGCTTTTCCTCACAGATCAGCCGGTAGGTCAGAGAATAGACCTCGTCGGTCGTGACCTCGGAAAGAAAGCGCTCCTTCTGCATCTCCTTTTGCAGCAGCGGAAGGTCATCCTTGAATGCCTCGTATTTATCGTTCTCGCAGGCAAGAGAAAGCAAGCTTTCGCCAAGCTTGTTGGTTTTCAGCTTTTCGTCATGGCTGCCGGCCACATACTCGATGAGCTCCTCGGTCACCGTGTCGATGTAGTAGATAGCCTCGTATCTGCTTGCAAGCCCCTCCGCTATCTTGCGGAAGGTCTCGTTTTTCTCGTTCTCCTCCACCTCACGGCGCTTCTGGATATCCACATTTCTTACGCCCACAAAAATGTGATCCTTGTCGGTCATCGTTGCCTTGAGGTTGTAATAAAGAGGCTTCCCCTCCGGCACAAGTCGGTAATCCATAGTAAAGGTCGACTCGGTGAGAGCTTCGAGCAGTCTGTCCTTCATAAGGGAAGACACGAACCTTTCACGGTCCTCCTCATAGACCAGGATCTCGGCGTTGATGACAGTGTCCGCAAAGAAATCGTCGCCCTTGCTGGCGATAGTCAGCGCTTCCTCTCCCTCCTTGGGGACATACTCAACATAGCTGTTGTCGTTGATGTCGATATAGTAAACGCTGGAATAGTCGATGGCCAGTGACCTTGCCAGCCTTGTGAAGTTCATATCACTGCTTTGCTTCTTTGAGCCCATTCGAGGTTTTGAGGCGTTCTTCTTTTTCAGATCTACCCTTGAGGCTGTTGCTGCTGCCGCAGCAGAAGATGTACGGATCATCGCTTTTTGTCTGCTCATAGTCTCATCTCTTTTCGGGGTCGGAGGCCTGTCAAAACTGATAAAACAGCTTTGCTCACGAAATAAAGGTTATTACTATCATTTTACCACAATTTGTTTATAATGTCAATATAAAATTCAAACATTTGTATCCAAATTGAAACAATTTGCACAAAGCAAAAACCGCACACGGGGCAAAAGCGTCCTGTGTGCGGAGCTTTATTATCGGGGTATGATCATTCGGTGATGATAGCCGTTCCGTTGTTGTCGATGCCGAACTCGTGGACGGTCCAGCCGGAGAGCCCGGCGTTGTCCAGCGAGAACTTGACCTTGCCGGCAAAGAACTCGTTCTTGTCATCAACTATCGCCATAACTGTGGGGCCTGCGCCGCTGATGTATGCCGCATAGGCGCCGTGGGCATAAGCGATGTCGAAGACCTCTTTGCAGTTGGGTATCAGCGCCATCCTATAGGGCTGGTGGAGCTTGTCGTTCACAGCTGTTCTAAGGTTCTCATACTTGCCTGTGAGAAGCGAGGCCGAGAAAAGGGCAGCTCTCGAAAGGTTGAACACGGCGTCCTTGTGGGAGACCTCCTTCGGAAGCGTTCCTCTTGCGTCCTCTGTGACAAGCTCAAAGTCGGGGATAAGGGCGACGAATTTGAGCTTTGTATATACCTCCTGCTTTACCCACTCCACACGTCTGCCGTCGAAAACAGCGGTAACTATCCCTCCCAGCAGTGCCGGAGCGGTGTTGTCGGGGTGGCCCTCTATCTGTGCCGCAAGGTCAACAAGGTCGTCTTTTGTCAGCGGGTCTCCGAGGAGCTTGTTTGCTCCCACAAGCCCTGCGATTATGCAGGCGGAGGAGGAGCCCAGCCCCCTTGCCATGGGGATATTGTTTGTCTGTCTGAGCTTCAGTCCCCTGAGCTCCTTTCCGCAGACATTGAAAAGGTCCTTTGCGGAAATGTATATCAGGTTCTTTTCGTCTGTGGGCACATCCAGCCCGTCGGTGGATGCGATATCAATAGTGTCGCTCTCTCCTATCTCCACATAGTTATAAAACGTCAGTGCCAGCCCCAGCGCATCAAAGCCGGCGCCAAGATTGGCGGAGGTGGCAGGTATCCTAATCTTTATCATGTCAGTTCCTTTCATATCTCCGGGTGGAGCTTTAAGATCTCATAGATATGGCCGATATTGCCTTCGCCGGCAAAGCGGGACATATCGAA
Source organism: uncultured Ruminococcus sp. (assembly GCA_902800795.1). Lineage (GTDB taxonomy): Bacteria > Bacillota > Clostridia > Oscillospirales > Ruminococcaceae > Hominimerdicola. The sequence goes on from CADCFQ010000009.1 coordinate 195,380, forward strand.
AAAGTTTTCCGAAAGAGACAGCCACGCCAGCTGGTTCTCGTCCCCCGAGACCTGTGTGTCAGTTTTGAGCCGCCCTGCATATATCTCGACATAGCAGCCGTCCAGAGGATAGTCAAAGCTCATGAGCTTCACAATGTTAATATCCTCCTTTGTCAGGGACGTTTCCTCATAAAGTTCACGCCGGGCGGCTTCAAGGTGGTCTTCACCCTCCTCTATCTTTCCGCCCACAAGGTTATAGAGCCCTTTGTAAGGGTCTTTCAGCCTTTTGCACATAAGCCAGCGCTCGCCGTCAGGGTGCAGAACTGCGATACAGTTATAGCCCTGGACCTTCTGCGTATCCTGCATAGCCATATCTCCTTTGAAAAACCAGCACCGGGCTTGACCCGGTGCTGTGAATGATACTTATCCGTAGATCCTGATCTTGCAGGCTATCTCTGCCGAATGGGAGAGGATAGTGAGGTTTGAAGCAAGGTCTGCTTCCTTCATAACAGGTGTTATGAAAGCAAGCTCGTTCTCTGGTCTGCCCGAACGCTCGATATACATGAGCTTTCCGAACATCTCTGAAAGAGCGCTCTTCATATTCTCGGCGTCGTCTGCCTTTATCCTTACATAGGCTGCGGTGGATGTCTCCTTGTAGTTTACAACGAACTTTTCGTTGTCGCAGTCCTCCCAGCCGATAGCAACGGGTCTTTCCTTGTGTCTGAGGCAGTCTATGATGTCGCCCACAACAGCAGAAGCGGTAGGCAGCTTGCCTGCGCCCTGACCGTAGAACAGCACATCGCCCACACCGTCGCCGGTAACTGTGATAGCGTTGTAAACATCTTCGACATTCGCAAGCATATTGTTCTTTGCCACAAGTCTGGGACAAACGATAGCGCTCACTCTGCCGTCCTCAAGCTTCGCTACCGAGCCGATGAGCTTTACAACATAGCCGGCATTGGAAGCATACTCTATATCGTCAAGAGTTATATGAGTGATCCCCGAGCAGTGAACATATTCGGGATAGATGTGCTTGCCGTAAGCAAGGGAGCCCAGGATACAGATCTTTCTGCAGGCGTCCTCGCCCTCGATATCAGCTGTGGGGTCAGCCTCGGCATATCCGAGAGTCTGGGCCATTTTAAGCGCATCGCTGAATGTGAGCTGATCCTTTATCATCTTCGAGAGGATGAAATTCGTGGTGCCGTTGAGGATACCGGAGATCTTGATGATCTCGTTTCCTGCAAGACACTTGCAGAGGGGTCTGATTATCGGGATACCGCCGCCGACACTTGCCTCGAACAGATAGCTGCAGTTATGCTCCTGTGCGATCTTCAGAAGCTCGGCGCCCTTGGCAGCCACAAGAGCCTTGTTGGAAGTAACGACGCTCTTGCCCTTTTCGAGCAGCCTCTTTGTGTAGTCATAAGCAAATGTCGTTCCGCCGACTACCTCAGCCACTACCTCGATCTCGTCATCGTTGAGGATAGTGTCAAAGTCGTGGATTATCCTGTCTGCAAAAGGAGAATGAGGGAAGTCCCTGAGATCCAGTATGTACTTTATATCACAGTCCTTGCCAAGCTTTTTAGAGATAGATTCTCTGTTTTTCATAAACAGCTCGACAGTTCCCGAACCAACTACTCCGTATCCTATTACTGCTACATTCTGCATTTTTATTTCCTCTTTTCTTTTTATTTCCTTTAATTTATTCTCCTGAGATTATCTTCACATCAACAACGCCCTTGACCTTCGAGAGCTCGTCTCTGAGCTTTGCGGTACCAAGCACCTCATGCTCGAAGCGCACCGAGAAGGTGACAGTTGCCACCGAGTCTATAGGGATGTTCTGGTTGATGGTCAGTATGTTTGTGTTGAGCTCATAAAGCTTTGAGATTATCGAAGACAGAACTCCCTTTTCGTCCCTGAGTATACAGTAGACCGAGATGATGTTGTTGGTCAGCTGTTCCTCATAATTGAACACGGAGTCCTTATATTTATAGTATGCGCTCCTCGAGATGCCCACCTTGCGGCACGCTTCCGAAGAGGTCAGCGCCTCGCCTCTTGCCCTCATGCGCTTGGCATCGAGCACCTTGAGAACAATGTCCGGCAGCACCTCGGAGCTTACTATTACCAGCTTTTCAACCTTGTCAGCCATATCGGAATCCACCTCCGAAAAACAGATGTGTGTGTGTCAGAAACAAAGTATACCATTTTTTTGTCTTCTTGTCAAGTACATTTGTGCTCGTGCGGCACACTGGAAAGTGTTTTTCTGGGTGCCCGGACGTTTTTTGTGGGCAGGTCAGGAAGGTTTTGTCGCAATTGTAGATAGTTTTTTCGGCTCAGAGGGTGAGCGTTAGGACATTATAGACAAAAAATATATAAAAAATATTAAAACATAAAACTTTTTATTGCCAAGGGAGCCAAAAAGTTGTAGAATGATGCTAAGTTATATTATACTATAGATATAGTACGGTTTGCTGTGCCTGAACAGGCCCGGGAAGGGAGTGTAATATATGGATATGATAAGTCACATCCTCCAGCTGGATAAAGAGGCTGAGGAAAGGATAAATAACACTGTTGCAAAGTGTGAACAGGAAAAGCAGGAAGCTCTTGAGCAGCAGAAGCAGATAGAGCAGGAAGCAGAGGCTGCTGCCGAGCAGACAAAGGAGCAGATGAGAGCCGAGACCGACAAGGCGATAGAGGCTCAGACGCTAAAGGTCAGGACGAAGCAACGCACCAGCATCAAAGCGCTCGATGACGCATTTGAGAAGGACCATGAGAGCTGGGAGAACAGTATCTTTGAGGAGATCGTTTCTGTCCGCTGAGGCAGATGCTCCCGAAGGAGGGTGAACGGATGCTTAAGGGATATTCGATGAATGCCACCGTTGCAAAGATCAGGGCCATCCACGGCAAGATGTTCACAGCGGCGCAGTATCACGAGCTCCTTTTGAAGGGAAGCGTGTCCGAGTGTGCGGAATATCTGGCTCAGTCGCCGAGATACAAGGACGTTTTCAGAGACACCGACCCTAATACCATACACAGAGGCTATCTTGAGGAGCTTCTTCATCAGCAGATGTATGACACCTATGTTCGCATCTGTGAGTTCCAGCAGCTGGATCAGGTGCCTTATTACCGCTTTCTTATCGGCAGGGGCGAGATAGACAGCATACTTCTGATGATAAACAATATAAATTCAGGACTTGAGAATTCGTTCCTTGTGAATCTTCCCGGACACATGATAAAGCGTGCAAGGATAAATGTGCTTGAGATGAGCAGAGCGGAAAGCTTTGATGAGCTTTTGAGCGTCCTCAAAGGCACTATCTATTATAAGCCGCTCTCAAAGGTCAGGGTGGATGCCTCGGGCAAGGCGGAGTATACCGACTGTGAGCTGGCACTGAGGAAAAGCTATTTCGAGACGCTTTTGGAATATGTGGATAAGGATTTCAACGGATCCGAGCAAAAAGAGATAGAGGATATCATCTATTTTGAGATAGACACGATGAACATCATCAATGCCTACAGGATGAAAAAGTATTTCGGTTACAGCAGTGAAAGGATAAAGCAGAGCATAATAACCATAAGCGGAAAGCCTGTGGGAAAGCTTGCGGAGTATTTTGAGATCGAGGATCCGGATCAGATGATGGCGTGGATAAGCCGTTCGAGATACGGAAAGTCTCACCGTGAGACAGACATTATCGAAACGATAATAGTTTCTTCGAGATACCAGTGGCTCAACCACGTTCTTGCTTCCACGGTCAGCGCACCGGTCGCACTTTATGCTTTTATGAGACTGTGTGCAGTGGAGATATCAAATATAGTCAGCATAATCGAGGCTGTAAGATACGGCGCCGACGCCGCAGCAGTTGAGAAGGATATGCTGATATTCTAAAGAAAGGTAACGGGTGATATGGCGATAGAAAAAATGTCTCTTGTCAATATCCTGGGCTCCATGGATGAGCTCGATGCCGCACTGGAACGGTGCTGCCGCAGCGGCGGGTTCCATATCGAGCCGGCCTTCTCTCCCGGAGAGGCAAGAGGAAGACTGCTCAATGACAAGAACTGTTATACGGCACTCCTGAAAAGGACTGCAAAGCTTGCTTCCGACTGCGGAGTTACACCTGTCGAGACCGACTGCCGTTCGCTTGAAGGCGAGAGAGCGGAAGATCTTGAAAAAAGACTGGAGTCTCTCGAGCAGGAGCTGGATGTCATAAGACAGACCATGCAGGATGCGGACTCACGCATCTCGGAGCTTACGGCGGCGGCAAAGCATATAAAGCACCTGAAAGGAATGAACAGCGACTTTCAGCAGCTGTTCTCCTGCAAGCACGTCAGCGTCAGGATAGGAAAGCTGCCGATAGGCAACTATCCGAAGCTTGAGTATTATAATGATAATTTCTTCTTTATTGCCTTTGAGTCTACAAAGAATTTCTGCTGGGGAATGTATTTCTGCCCCGAGGACGACAAGGAAAGGGTAGACGATCTTTTCAGGAGTATGTATTTTGAGAGAGTCATTCTCCCGAGATACGTTTCCGGTAATGCGGACGAGGCTTCAAAGAAAATAGCCGACGAGATCGCACAGCAGGAAGAGATCGTCAAGGAGACCGAAGAAAAGGTCGGCGCCTTCAGGAAAGAGAACGAGGAGAGGATACAGCAGCTGTTTTCAAGGCTTCTGTTCCTTAACCGCAGCTTTGACCTGAGAAAAAAGGTGGGAGCGGTAAGCTCAGGCTTCGGAGCAAAGCACTTTATAATAAAGGGCTTTGTTATGAAGAAGCAGGAAAAGGAGTTCGCAAAGCTGTTTGACGACCTTGAAACTGTGGACGTTTCGTTCCTGCCGCCTGATGCGGATTCGGGCTGCACACCGCCTACGGTGCTCAAAAACAGCTTCCTTACAAGGCCTTATACGATGCTGGTGGAGATGTACGGTCTGCCGGAATACGGCGGGATAAACCCCACAGCCTTCGTGGCGATAACATATACGCTTCTGTTCGGTATAATGTTCGGCGATCTGGGACAGGGTCTGGTGCTGCTGCTGGCAGGTATACTGCTTGGCAAAAAGCTGGGGCCGAAGGCCGGAGGCATAGTCCGCAGAGTAGGACTTTCAAGTATGATCTTCGGTACGCTCTACGGGTCGTTCTTCGGATATGAGGAGATACTTGACCCTGTGTTTGAAAAGCTGGGTGTAGATTTCCTGCCGCTCAAGGTCTTCAAGCAGACGAATTTCATCCTTATCACCGCAGTGGGCATAGGTATAGGTCTGATACTCATATCGATGCTTATAAATATCTATGCGGGCTTCAAGAAAAAGGACTACGAAAAGGCGATATTCGGCTGCAACGGTATCTGCGGACTTATATTCTACGGTTCGGTGATAACAGGCGTTGTGGCAACAGTGATGTTCGATGTAAAGATAATGTCGGCACCCTTTGTTATCTGCCTGATAGTTATACCGCTTATATGCATCTTCTGCCGTGTGCCGTTCTCGGCTGCGGTCAAGTATAAGAAATGGCAGCTCTCGGAGGACGGCGAGCCCATGACGGTGGGCGGCTTCATAGTAGAGAACTTCTTCGAGATGTTCGAGTTTCTGCTTAGTTATGTTTCAAACACGATGTCCTTCCTCAGAGTAGGAGGCTTCGTTCTTTCCCACGCCGGAATGATGCTTGTGGTCATGACACTTATGGACGGTATGAGCGCTGTCGGAAAACCGATGGTACTGGTCATAGGAAACCTGTTCGTTATGGCCATGGAGGGCATGATAGTGGCTATCCAGATCATAAGGCTGGAGTTCTACGAGATGTTCTCGAGATTCTATGACAGCGGCGGAAAACCGTTTGAACCGATAGACCTGAGCTTTTCGTCTCAGATCGAACAGTAATGGCTAGACCTTATTATATGGAGGAATAATTATGCTTATCTATTTTACTTTACCGCTTATCGCACTTGCACTTTTACTGGTGCCTTTCATCTTTATGGCTAAGAAGATAAAGAACGGCAAGTCGCCCAAGGGCGCTTTCATCGGAAACCTCTGCACCTTTGCAGGCATTATGCTGACAGCTATCATCGTTCCTGTGGGCGGCTTCGTAAGCGCTGCTACTGAGGAGGGTGTAAAGGCTCAGCTCTCGACAGGTACAGGTCTTGGTTATCTTGCAGCTGCTCTTGCAGTCGGCCTCTCCTGCGTTGGCGCAGGTATAGCAGTCGGCTCCGGCACACCTGCCGCTATCGGCGCTACCAGCGAGGATCCCAAGAATTTCGTAAAGGCTCTTATCTTTGTCGTTCTCGGTGAAGGTATCGCTCTTTACGGTCTGCTTATCTCGATCCTTATCATTTCAAACATCGGATGATAAGGGCACGGCTATGAGATTTTATCTTATCAGCGACAATATAGATACCCAGATGGGGCTTCGCCTTGCGGGTATCGAGGGCGTGGTGGTCCACGGCGAGGAGGAGGTAAGCTCCGCACTCGATGAGGCGATGAAGATGGAGGACGTGGGAGTTATCCTTATGACCGACCTTGCGGTAAAACAGTGCCGTGAGAAGGTCTATGGCTATAAGCTCTCGGTGCGCCGGCCGCTCATCGTCGAGATACCCGACAGACACGCCACCTCGAAGATATCGGACACTATCTCCCGCTATCTTTCCGAGGCAGTCGGGATAAAGCTTTAAGGCTCTAAAGGAGGGCTATGAATGGTACTTAGCGAGACCCAGAGACTGGAGCGCTTTGAAAACGCTGTCTTTGCGGATGCCGACAGACAGGCAAAGCAGATAGCTGACGAGACCCAGGAAGAGATCGCGCAGATGATAAAGGCTGCAAAGGACAACGCAAAAATGCTCGAGGAGCATGAGATAAAGAACTTTGAGGCAGCCGAAAACGAGAGGATGCTCAGAGAGATATCTGCTCAGAAGATAATCTGTCAGAGGGCTGTCCTTGAGCACAGAGAAGAGCTCATCACAAGGGTGTTTGATACCGTAAAGCAGAGGCTTGCACAGTTCAGGGCATCGGGTGAGTATAAGAACTGCCTTAAAAAGCAGGCAGAGGCCGCAAAAAAAGAATACCCCGGGATGAGCGCAACAGCCTATGTTGCTCCTGAGGATATGAAATATGCGGATGCGCTCGAAGGATTTGAAGTCAGGGAGCGTGACAGCATCGAGCTTGGCGGAGTGTTTTTCGTGTTCGATCAGAAGTCGCTGGTCCTTGATATGACCTTCGATCAGGCTTTCGAGGATCAGAGAGCCGAATTTGCAAAAAGGAAAGAGCTTGCGCTCTGACCGTCCTATCATTTAAGGAGAACCTGAAATATGGATGTAATCTATTCTATAAACGGACCCGTTGTAAAGGTGGCTGATACCAGGACCTTTGCGATGCAGGAAATGGTCTATGTCGGAAACAAAAGGCTCATAGGCGAGGTCATCAGAGTCGAGTCCGACTTTACGACTATCCAGGTCTATGAGGGAACGACCGGACTCAAGCCCGGCGAGCCTGTTGAAGCAACAGGTGCGCCCATGTCGGCAACTCTGGCACCGGGAATAATCACCAATATCTTTGACGGTATCGAAAGACCGCTCAGAAGGCTTTCCGAAATGTCGGGAGCGTTCATCGCAGACGGTGCGGCCGTTGACAGCGTAGATACCGAGCTTGAATACAGGGTCTATATGAACGTGAGCGTGGGCGACCACGTCAGCGCCGGAGATATATACTGCACCTGTCCCGAGACACCTGTTGTGGAGCACAGATGTATGGTTCCTCCCCTTTCCAAGGGCGGAGAGGTCATCTGGGTGGCTAAGAACGGCGACTATAAGGTGACGGACACTGTTGTCAAGATAAAGGATGCACAGGGCAGGGTCGAGGAGCTCTCCCTTATGCAGAAGTGGCCTATCAGAACGCCCAGACCCTGTAAGAGAAGACTGCCGATAGACAGACCCCTCGTGACGGGTCAGCGTATAGTAGACACTATACTGCCTATCGCCAAGGGCGGCACAGCCGCTATCCCCGGAGGCTTCGGAACCGGAAAGACCATGACCCAGCACCAGCTGGCAAAGTGGTGCGATGCTGATATCATCGTATACATCGGCTGCGGCGAGCGTGGAAACGAGATGACCCAGGTGCTCGAGGAGTTCTCGGAGCTTATCGACCCCAGGACCCAGAAGCCGCTGACCGACAGAACAGTGCTTATCGCAAACACATCCAATATGCCTGTTGCAGCCCGTGAGGCTTCTATCTACACGGGTATCACTCTTGCGGAGTATTACAGGGATATGGGATATCATATAGCTATAATGGCTGACTCCACCTCACGTTGGGCAGAGGCTCTGCGTGAGATATCCGGACGACTTGAAGAGATGCCTGCCGAGGAAGGCTTCCCGGCATATCTGCCTTCGAGGATATCCGAGTTCTATGAGAGAGCCGGCTATGTTGAGACCCTTAACGGTAAAGAGGGTTCGGTAACTATAATAGGTGCCGTTTCTCCCCAGGGCGCCGATTTCTCGGAGCCTGTTACACAGAACACAAAAAGATTCGTCCGCTGCTTCTGGGCGCTGGATAAGTCCCTTGCCTATGCAAGACACTATCCCGCTATAAACTGGAACACCAGCTATTCGGAATATGCCGAGGACCTGGGCGCTTACTACAGAGCAAAGGTCTCTGACGACTTTATGGAGGTAAGACAGGAGATATCCAATATCCTCGTTGAGGAAAACACTCTCATGGAGATCGTCAAGCTCATGGGAACCGATGTGCTGCCGGACGATCAGAAGCTTCTTATCGAGACAGCAAGGATAGTGAGAGTGGGCTTCCTTCAGCAGAACGCTTATCACAAGGACGATACCTATGTTCCGCTCGAAAAGCAGTATCTTATGATGAAGATGATACTCAGCTTCTATGAAAAGGCAAAGGATGCCCTTGCAGAGGGCTTTTCCGCTTCACAGATACTTGAGCTTGGCTGGGCGGAGAAGATAATCAAGATAAAATATGACATCCCGAATGACAAGCCCGAAATGTTCAGGGACTACGAGCTTGAGATGAGGGCTGACTTTGAAAAGCTGACAGGAGGTGCCGATCAGTGAATGTCAAGTATATCGGACTTAGCGAGATAAACGGACCTCTGGTCGCACTTGAAAACGTAAGCGGCATCTCTTATGACGAGATGGCAGAGATAAGGCTCGACGACGGCACAAAGAGGCTGGCAAGAGTCGTTGAGGTGGATAAGGACAGAGCCGTGCTCCAGGTCTTTGAGGGCACAAAGGGACTGTCCCTTGTGAACACCACCACAAGGTTCGAGGGCAGAAGTATGCAGCTGCCGCTTTCGACCGAGATGCTGGGACGTATTTTCAGCGGTGCAGGAAAGCCTATCGACGGTCTGGGAGACATCTTCCCCGAGAAGACCGCCGACATCAACGGCGCTCCGCTCAACCCCGTAATGAGAACTTACCCCAGAAACTATATAAACACAGGCATATCCTCGATAGATGCGCTTATGACCCTTATCCGTGGTCAGAAGCTGCCGATCTTTTCGGGCTCCGGCCTTTCCCACAACAAGCTTGCCGTTCAGATAGTCAGGCAGGCAAAGATAGCCGAGGAGAACGGTCAGGACTTTGCGATAGTTTTCGGCGCTATGGGCGTCAAGAACGACGTTGCCGACTACTTCAGAAGAAGCTTCGAGGAGTCGGGTGCGCTGGAGAGAGTCGTAATGTTCTTGAACCTTTCCAATGACCCTATCATCGAGAGGATACTTACTCCGAAGGTAGCCCTCACCTGTGCGGAATATCTTGCCTTCGAGCATGATATGCACATCCTGGTAATACTTACGGATATGACTTCTTATGCCGAGGCTCTTCGTGAGTTCTCGTCTTCAAAGGGAGAGATCCCCGGAAGAAAGGGCTATCCCGGATACCTTTATTCAGACCTTGCCTCTATTTATGAGAGAGCAGGCATCGTCAAAGGCGCCAAGGGCTCGGTAACACAGATACCGATACTCACTATGCCTAACGACGACATAACACACCCTGTCCCTGACCTTACAGGATATATCACCGAGGGACAGATAGTTCTCGACCGTAACCTTGACCAGACAGGTGTATATCCTGCGGTGTCGGTGCTCCCGTCGCTGTCACGTCTTATGAAGGACGGAATAGGCGAGGGCTTTACGAGAGAGGATCATCAGATGGTGTCGAACCAGCTGTTCGCAGCTTATGCGAAGGTCCAGGACGCAAGGAGCCTGGCATCGGTCATAGGTGAAGAGGAGCTTTCGGCAACAGACAAGGCATATCTTGAATTCGGAAGACTGTTCGAGGAGCACTTCATAAACCAGGGCTTCGACGTGAACAGGACCATAGAAGAAACTCTCGATCTCGGCTGGCAGCTTTTGTCTACGCTCCCGAAGAGCGAGCTCGACAGAGTTGACGACGAGCATCTTGAAAAGTATTACAGCGCCGAAAAGGCAGCGGAATACTTCGGAAAAGATATCTGATAACAGGAGGTGAGCTTAGTGGCCGATCAGCAGGTCTTTCCTACCAAAGGAAATCTGATACTTTCCAAAAAAGCCCTTCAGCTGGCGGCGCTGGGCTATGAGCTTCTCGACAGAAAGAGAAGCATCCTGATAAGAGAGCTTATGGAGCTGGTCGATAAGGCCGGCAAGCTAAGAGGCAGTATCGAGGATACATATGTAAACGCCTATCAGGCGCTGCAAAGAGCGAATATCTCCATGGGCGTGGTAATGCCCTATGCAAGCTGCATACCAGTGGAGAAAGGGCTCGAGCTTTCCTCGAAGAGCGTTATGGGCGTGGAGCTGCCCACGGTCTCACTGGAGCCCGCCCCCATTGAAGTCAACTACGGCTTCTCCCAGACAAATTCACAGCTGGACATAGCTTATCTGGAATTTGAAAAGGTAAAGCTCATAACTGTGGAGCTGGCCGAAGTCGAAAACAGCATATACAGGCTCTCGGTAGCCATAAGAAAGACCCAGAGAAGAGCGAATGCTCTGCAGAACATTATCATCCCGAGAAACGAGAAGATAGTCAAGTTCATCACCGACTCTCTTGAAGAGAAGGACAGAGAGGAATTCTCGAGGATGAAAGTCATCAAGGCGCAGAAACTTAAAAAGGCAAAACAAGGCAAGAACTAAGGCAACACCATAATAACGGGAGGAAGAGCTATGTCAGACAGATTAGGCAAACTTTTCAGAAACTATTGGGTGCTCAGTGTGTTCTGCATCGTTCTCGGTGCAGCCCTGATTGCTGATCCGCATTTCTTTACAAGATCCATCAGCTGGCTCATCGGAGGCCTTTTTGCGGCATACGGTGTCGTTTATCTGATAAAATACTTTATAAACTCGGCCGAGAACAATTTCGGGTCCGACCTTGTAAAAGGCGTCATACTGATAGCCATAGGCGTTTTCATCATCGTCAGGTGGGAGTTCATCCCGAATGTCATCGCTATATCCATGGGGTTCTATATGCTTATAAGCTCTGTGGTGTCGCTCCAGAACAACCTCAGGATAAAGAGCGCCGGCTATGACGGCTGGCAGGGCGGCGTTGTGTTCTCGCTGATAACACTTGCTGCGGGCGGTGTGCTCATCTTCAATCCGCTTATGAGCATAAGCTTTGCTATGACCCTGTTGGGAATAGCTCTTGCGGTATCGGGAACAGCAAATATCATAAGCTGCTTCAGGGCGGCAAGAAAGCTTAATAAGATACGCAGGGCTGTGGAAAAGGGCGAGATAACAGTTTATAAAGGCTCCCGCAGGAACAGCCGTGACAATGACGATTATATCGATATCTGACAAGCTGGTCATCAATAACAACAAAAATTTGCCGGTTTTTTCGGCGGATTTCTAACAGAGTGTAGAATGTTGCAAAATCGCTTGACAAATCAGATGCAGTGAGCTATACTCTTAACTGTAAACAGCAATGGCGCTGTGGACGTAATGTTCACAGCGCCTGTTTTGTTTGGCGCCGTTACTGCCGGCTGCAAGGCGCTGTATCATGATCTATACAGATTACTAATCAGGAGGAATCTTTTATGTCGAACGTACCCGAATTATTTGGAGCAGACGTTTTCAATGAAGCCGTAATGAGAGAAAGACTTCCGAAAGCAACCTATAAGGCTCTTAAAAAGACGATAGACAACGGTGAGGCTCTTCAGCCCGATGTTGCAAATATCGTGGCTAATGCTATGAAGGACTGGGCAGTTGAAAAGGGCTGCACACATTATACTCACTGGTTCCAGCCTATGACAGGTCTTACTGCCGAAAAGCACGACAGCTTTATCTCGCCCACCGACGACGGCCATGTTATAATGGAGTTCTCGGGCAAGGAGCTTATCAAGGGCGAGCCTGATGCTTCCAGCTTCCCCTCCGGCGGATTGAGAGCTACTTTTGAGGCAAGAGGATATACCGCATGGGATCCTACTTCCTACGCTTTTATCAAGTGCAATACGCTCTGCATCCCGACGGCCTTCTGCTCATACAGCGGAGAGGCTCTGGACAAGAAGACACCTCTTCTCAGATCTATGGAGGCTGTAAATAAATCCGCTCTCAGAGTTCTCAAGCTGTTCGGCTCTGATGCTACAAGAGTTACCGCAAATGTAGGTCCCGAGCAGGAGTACTTCCTTATCGACAGAGAGATGTACTCTCACAGAAAGGACCTTATCTTTACCGGAAGATCACTCTTCGGCGCACCTGCTCCCAAGGGTCAGGAGCTTGAGGATCACTACTTCGGAACTATCAAGACCAGAGTTCAGGCTTATATGAGAGATCTTGACGATCAGCTGTGGAGACTGGGCGTTTATGCTAAGACCAAGCATAACGAGGTCGCTCCCGCTCAGCACGAGCTGGCTCCTATCTTCGGAACCGCTAATATCGCTACTGACCACAACCAGCTGACTATGGAGATCATGAAGAGGACCGCAAGAAAGCACGGCTTTAAGTGCCTGCTTCATGAGAAGCCCTTCGCAGGGATCAACGGTTCGGGCAAGCACAACAACTGGTCCATTTCCACAAACACAGGCGTAAACCTTCTCGACCCCGGAAAGACTCCTGCCGAGAACGCACAGTTCCTGCTTTTCCTTACAGCTGTTATCAAGGCTGTAAATGATTATCAGGATATCCTCAGAGCAAGCGTTGCTTCTGCAGGAAACGACCACAGACTCGGTGCTAACGAGGCACCTCCTGCTATCATCTCCATCTTCCTCGGCGATGAGCTGACAGGCATCCTCGATTCTATCGTAAACGGCGTTAAGTATGAGGGCAAGAGAGTCGAGATGGAGATCGGCGTTGACGTTCTGCCTCACTTCCGCAAGGATACCACAGACAGAAACAGAACTTCGCCTTTCGCATTCACCGGAAACAAGTTCGAGTTCAGAATGCCCGGTTCCAAGCTCTCCGTTGCAGGTCCTATGACAGTGCTCAACACTATCACTGCAAAGGTGCTGGACGACTTCGCAGAGGTGCTTGAAAAGGCAGATAATTTCCAGGATGCTCTTGATGATCTTATCAAGGCGACCATCAAGGAGAACCAGAATATCATCTTCAACGGAAACGGCTATTCTGCCGAGTGGCCTGTTGAGGCAGAGAAGAGAGGCCTTCTCAACCTCAGATCCACTCCCGAGGCTGTTCCGACATTCGCAGCTCCCAAGAACATCGAGCTGTTCGAGAAGTACGGTGTTTACACCGAGACTGAGCTTCACTCCAGAGTTGAGATCCTGCTGGACGAGTACTGCAAGACACTCAACATCGAAGCACTTACAATGATCGATATGGCTAAGAAGGATATCCTTCCTGCCGTTGCAACATATATCAAGGAGCTGGCTAAGACCTCTGCTCTTGCTAAGGACTGCGGCGGAGTTACCGAGTTCGAGGACGATATGGTCAAGAGACTCTCGACTCTCGCATCCCAGACCTATAAGAAGCTGGGCGCTCTCGAGGAAGTTACCGCTAAGGCACACGAGATCGAGGATGTTCAGGAGCTTGCAAACTACTATCACGACACCGTGTTCGTAGCAATGGGCGAGCTCAGAGCAGTTGCTGACGAGATCGAGACTCTGGTCGGCGAGAAGTACTGGCCTTATCCTACATACGGCAAGCTGCTGTTCTATGTAAACTAACTCATCCACCTGTCATTATCAATAAACGCATCATCAGCGGACCCTGCTCTCTTACCGAGGGCGGGGTCCAAAGCTTTGGTGCGAAGGTTGAAAAAACCGGAAAAAAGGGCTGGAAAACGGCCGGGATCGCCGAATTTGTGCAATGTGCATAAAAATGTGGAGCGAAGTTTATAAAAGTTCTCTGCAAGAAAAATAAAATGTCGCTTGAAAAAGTCGGGGAAGTATGCTAAAATAATACTTGCGTGACTGCACATTGTATCCGTATGGATACGAAAAGATATGCGATGAAGCGGAAGGTTGCTGACGGTGTGTCAGGTAATTTCCGTGGAGTATGTCCGATTTTAAACCGGGCGACTGTAAATACCGAACACAGTAAGTGCTTATGCTTCTTGCGAGGGCAGGGAACTGCTTTGGCGTGGGTGCAAAATGTCTGTGTGAGCTGTTTTTGGAGTCCGAAAAACCGATATGGATTTTCGGAATTTTTTATTGGCTCCGGAAGGGAACACACGGCAGAGTGTAAATCGTAAAAACGAGGTTTGAGGTATTTCAGAGGCTTTTGGAATGAAAACCGAGTCAGTTGTGTGAACGCCCGGGTAAAGACACTATATATAGTAGTGTGGCGTTGACACAATTGACTGAGGCTTTCGTTCCGGAAGCCGCCCCCTAACAATAATGCACTAAGGAGGCGATTTAAGTGGCAGTCAATGAGAAGATCAGAATCAGGATCAAGGGTTATGAGCACGCAGTAGTGGATGCTGCAGCTGCAAAGATCGTTGAGGCTATCAAGCGTTCGGGCGCACAGGTATCGGGTCCTATCCCGCTCCCTACCGACAAGGAGATCATCACGATCCTCAGAGCTGTTCATAAGTACAAGGACAGCCGTGAGCAGTTTGAGCTCAGAACACACAAGAGACTGATCGATGTCATCAGACCTACAAAGGAGACGACATCGGCTCTTGAGAATCTTGAACTTCCTGCCGGCGTAAACATCGTAATGGAGATCAAGTAATCTCCAAACGAGATCAGCACAATAAGATCTCGAAAAACGCTGTAAACCGCAGGTCATGTCGGGAGACCGACCAATAACCATAAGGAGGAAAACACAATG
The DNA here is from genome assembly GCA_902800795.1 of uncultured Ruminococcus sp. Taxonomy (GTDB): domain Bacteria; phylum Bacillota; class Clostridia; order Oscillospirales; family Ruminococcaceae; genus Hominimerdicola. The sequence continues at coordinate 210,550 of CADCFQ010000009.1, forward strand.
CAGAAGGGAATCATCGGAAAGAAGATCGGTATGACACAGATCTTCGATGAAGCAGGAAAAGTAGTTCCTGTAACTGTTATCGAGGCAGGTCCGTGCGTAGTCGTACAGAAGAAGACTGCGGAAAATGACGGATACGAGGCTGTTCAGCTTGGCTTCGGTGACATCAGAGCTAAGAGAGTGAACAAGCCTCTTCAGGGTCACTTCAAGAAGGCAGACGTTGCTATGAAGAGAACACTGAAGGAATTCAGACTTGACGATATCTCTGCTCTTAATGTAGGCGACATCGTAAAGGCTGACACATTTGCTGAGGGCGACATCGTAGATGTAAGCGGCACCAGCAAGGGTCACGGATTTTCAGGCACGATCAAGCGTCACAACTATGCAAGACTTAAGGAAACACACGGTACAGGCCCTGTACACAGACACGCAGGATCGATGGGTGCTTGCTCATCGCCTTCGAGGATCTTCAAGGGTAAGGGAATGCCCGGACAGTACGGTAACGTTAAGGTAACTGTACAGAACCTTACAGTTGTAAAGGTTGACGCAGAGAATAATCTTATAGCAGTTAAGGGAGCAGTTCCCGGTCCTAAGAACGGCACTGTAACTATTACTGACTGCGTTAAGAAGGCTTAGTGGAAGGAGGAATAGTTATGTCACAGATCTCAGTATTTGACATGAAGGGCGTAAAGGTAGCCGACACTGAGCTTAATGATGCAATTTTCGGCATCGAGCCAAACAAGACCATACTGCACGCAATGGTTGTAAATTATCTCGCAAACCAGAGACAGGGAACACAGTCAACTCTTACCAGAACAGAGGTAAGGGGCGGCGGAAGAAAGCCCTGGAGACAGAAGGGTACAGGTCACGCAAGACAGGGATCCATCAGAGCTCCTCAGTGGGTACACGGTGGTATCGCACTTGGTCCTAAGCCCAGAGATTACAGCTATTCGCTTAATAAGAAGGAAAGAAGACTCGGAATGAAGTCGGCTCTTTCTGTAAAGGCAGCAGACGAGAACGTAGTAGTTATCGACTCTATCAAGACAGAGGAGTTCAAGACCAAGACCATCGTAGAGATGCTCAAGGCACTTGGCGTTGAGGGCAAGGCTCTTATCGTTACCGCAGAGAGCGATCTCAAGGTGATCAAGAGCGCTGCAAACATTCCGGGAGTAAAGACAGCAACTGTAAACACTCTGAATGTTTACGATATAATGAACTATGACAAGTTCATCGTATCTTCCGACGCTGTAAAGAAGATCGAGGAGGTATATGCATAATGAAAGCTGCTCAGGATATTATTTTGACACCTGTTATCACTGAGGATTCTATGGACAGACTTCAGGACAACAGATATACCTTTAAGGTCGCTAAGGACGCTAACAAAGTTGAGATAGCTTCGGCTGTCGAGGAGCTTTTCGGCGTTAAGGTCGCTAAGGTAAACACAATGAACGTAAAGGGCAAGCAGAAGAGAATGGGCAGAAGCGTAGGCTACAGACCCGACTGGAAAAAGGCTATCGTTACTCTCGAGGGTGACAAGACCATCGAGTTCTTCGAGGGACTTTACTAATTGCCCCTGATGCTGTGAGCGTTCGCAACACCGAGAACGTCACGGCCGATCCGGCGAGGCAGCGAGGGCTGCTTTGAGAGCCGCAAGGCTTGAGGAGGGACGCCGCAGGCGAAACTCGATCATCGTTCCGCCGGACGTATGTATGGAAGGCAAGGACCTTTCGCAAAACTTTATTAAGGAGTTGAATTTCAAATGGCAATAAAGAGCTATAAGCCGACCACTGCCGGAAGACGTGGAATGACCGTTACAGATTATTCCGAGCTTTCCAAGGTGGCTCCCTGCAAGTCTCTGCTGGAACCTCTGAAGAAGAATTCAGGCAGAAACAGCTACGGCAGGATCACCGTTCGTCACAGAGGCGGCGGAGAGAGAAGAAAATACCGTGTCATTGATTTCAAGAGAAACAAGCTTGGCATGGATGCAAAGGTTATGACGATCGAGTACGATCCTAACAGATCGGCATTCATCGCACTGCTTCAGTATGAGGACGGCGAGAAGAGATACATCATCGCACCTTACGGTCTGAAGGTAGGCGACGTAGTAAGATCCGGACCCGACGCAGACATCAAGCCCGGAAATGCTCTTGCAATGATGAACATCCCTGTGGGTACATTCATCCACAACATCGAGCTTTATCCCGGAAAGGGTGCACAGCTCGTACGTTCTGCCGGCAACATGGCACAGCTTATGGGTAAGGAAGGCGCTTATGCGCTGATCAGACTGCCTTCGGGCGAGATGAGAAGAGTTCCTGTAAACTGCATGGCAACTATCGGTCAGGTCGGAAACATCGACCACGAGAACGTAAACATCGGTAAGGCAGGAAGAAAGCGCCACATGGGCTGGCGTCCGACCGTAAGAGGATCGGTAATGAACCCCTGTGATCACCCGCACGGAGGCGGTGAGGGACGTGCTCCTATCGGAAGACCGTCGCCTGTTACTCCTTGGGGTAAGCCGACAATGGGCTACAAGACACGTGCTAAGCATCATCGTTCCGATAAGTTTATCGTAAAACGCAGAAACGGTAAGTGATTTGAAAGGAGGAAGATGATCAATGGGTAGAAGTGTCAAGAAGGGACCTTATGTACAAGAGGCCCTTTATAAGAGAGTAGTCGCAATGAACGACGCAGGAGAGAAGAAGGTGCTCAAGACATGGAGCAGAGCTTCGACAATATTCCCTGAGTTCGTTGGTCATACATTCGCAGTTCATGACGGAAGAAAGCACGTTCCTGTATATGTGACAGAGGACATGGTCGGTCATAAGCTGGGAGAATTTGCTCCGACAAGGACATATAAGGGTCACGCCGGATCAAAGACCTCTAATAACGGTAAGTAAGCGGAAGGAGGAAACGTGATGGAAGCAAAGGCAATTCTGAGAACTGCTCGTATTGCTCCCCGTAAGGTACAGATAGTTCTGGATCTTATCAGAGGAAAGGATTACGAACTCGCTATGGCGATCGTAAAGAATACACCAAAGGCTGCAAGTGAATATCTTGAGAAGCTTCTGAAGTCCGCTGCTGCAAACGCTGAGAACAATCACAACATGGACAAGAACAACCTCTATGTTTCTGAGTGTTTTGTTTGCCCAGGACCGATAATCAAGAGAATCAGACCAAGAGCACAGGGCAGAGCCTATAGGATCTACAAGAGGACATCGCATATCACCGTTGTTCTCAAGGAAAAGGAATAACTGAAAGAGGAGGTAAATCATGGGACAGAAAGTAAATCCACACGGACTGCGTGTCGGTGTGATCAAGAATTGGGATTCCCGCTGGTTTGCAGATAAGGGCACTTTCGGTGATACGCTTGTTGAGGATTATAACATTCGTAAGTTTATTATGAAGGATCTTAACAGGAGATCGAAGAATCCGTCAGATAAGTGCGTTTACGCAGGTGTTCCTAAGATAGAGATCGAAAGATTCACTGGCAAGGACGGCGCTGAGAAGGTAAGACTTCACATCCACTGCGCAAAGCCCGGTCTTGTGATCGGAAGAGGCGGAGCAGAGATCGACAAGCTCCGTGCAAACCTTGAAAAGAAGATCGGCAAGGGCGTTGCGATCAATATCGTCGAGGTAAGACAGCCCGACCTTAACGCACAGCTCGTTGCTGAGAAGATAGCACACGATCTTGAGGACAGGATCTCGTTCAGAAGAGCGATGAAGCAGTCCATAGGCAGAGCTATGAAGCTTGGTGCAAAGGGTATCAAGACCAGAGTATCGGGCAGACTTGGCGGAGCCGAGATCGCAAGAGCAGAGACATATCACGAGGGTACGATCCCGCTTCAGACTATCAGAGCTGATATCGATTATGGCTTTGCAGAGGCAAACACGACCTATGGTAAGCTCGGCGTAAAGGTATGGATCTACAGAGGTGAAGTTCTCAAGGGCGAAGTTGCTGCTTCGGACAAGAGAGACGTAGCTGACAAGAAGAGAAGACCCCGCAGAGACGACAAGAGCAAGGACAATCGCAGATCCTTCAACAAGGCTCGTGAGATGAAAAGAGAAGGAGGTAACGATTAATGCTGCTTCCAAAGAGAGTAAAGTTCAGAAAACAGCACCGTGGTCGTATGACCGGTAAGGCGCTGAGAGGAAACAAAGTATCCTACGGCCAGTACGGACTTCAGTCCCTCGAGCCTGCATGGATCACCTCGAACCAGATCGAGGCTGCCCGTATCGCAATGACAAGATACATCAAGCGTGGCGGTCAGGTTTGGATAAAGATCTTCCCCGACAAGCCGGCAACAAGAAAGCCCCTTGGAACCCGAATGGGTAAAGGTAAGGGCGCACCGGAGTACTGGGTAGCAGTAGTAAAGCCTGGCAGAGTGATGTTCGAGATCGCAGGTGTCAGCGAAGAGACTGCAAGGGAGGCTATGAGACTTGCAAGCCACAAGCTTCCTGTAAAATGTAAGTTTATCAAAAAAGAAACTCAAGAAATGGGTGGTGAGCAATAATGAAGGCTAGTGAGATCAGAGATATGACAGCGGACGAGCTCAACTCAAAGCTCGACGAACTCAAGCAGGAGCTTTTTAACCTTCGTTTCCAGCACGCTGTAAACCAGCTCGAGAATCCTAAGAGACTCCAGGCTGTAAAAAGGGATATTGCTCGTGTAAAGACATTCATTCGTAAGCAAGAGTCCAACGTTCAGTAATTTCGGAAGGAGGATCCACTGTGAGCGAAGAAAGAAATCTGAGAAAGACAAGAGTCGGAGTTGTAGTTTCCGATAAAATGGACAAGACTATCGTCGTTGCTATCAAGGACAACGTACAGCACCCTCTTTACAAGAAGATCATCAAGAGAACCGTGAAGCTCAAGGCACACGACGAGGAGAACACAGCCGGATACGGCGATAAGGTCGAGGTTATGGAGACCAGACCTCTCTCCAAGGATAAGAGATGGCGCCTTGTAAAAGTTCTCGAGAAGGCTAAGTAATCAAACTGTTCTGCGGCAAAGCGCTGCCGCAGGCATCCACTATGAAAGGAGGAACGCACTGTGATACAGATGCAGACTTATCTCAAGGTTGCAGATAACTCCGGCGCAAAGGAGCTTATGTGCATCAGAGTACTCGGCGGAACACGCAGAAAGTATGCAAATATCGGTGACGTTGTAGTTTGCTCGGTTAAAAAGGCAACACCGGGCGGAGTTGTTAAAAAGGGCGACGTTGTTAAAGCAGTAATCGTTCGTTCAGCAAAGGGTCTTCGTCGTGCAGACGGAACATATATCCGTTTCGACGAAAACGCTGCTGTAATCATAAGAGAAGACAAGAACCCAAGAGGAACCCGTATATTCGGGCCAGTAGCTAAGGAGCTCCGTGAGAAGGATTATCTTAAGATACTTTCTCTTGCTCCCGAAGTTCTTTGATCGGAGGTGTCGTTGAAATGAATAAGGTACACGTAAGAACAGGCGACACCGTCGTTATCCTTTCGGGTAAGGACAAGGGCAAGCAGGGTAAGGTTCTTGAGGTTTCCCCCAAGGAAGGCAAGGTCATCGTTGAGGGTCTCAACATTGCGACCAAGCACGTTAAGCCCAGAAGACAGGGCGAGCAGGGCGGCATAGTAAGCGCAGAAGCAGCTCTCTATGCAAGCAAGGTACAGCTCGTATGCCCCAAGTGCGGCAAGTCTACAAGGATCGCACACAAGATCCTTGAGGACGGAACCAAGGTCAGGGTCTGCAAGAACGCAGACTGCGGCGAAGAATTTTAATTAGGAGGATTTTACGATGGCTAGACTTAAAGAATATTATGTTAGCGACGTAGCTCCTGCTATGATGAAGAAATTCCAGTACGCTAATGTAATGCAGATCCCTAAGCTTGACAAGGTAGTTATCAATGTCGGCTGCGGCGCAGACAAGGATAATAAGAAGGTTATCGACACCATCATGACAGAGCTTGCAGCTATCACAGGCCAGAAGCCTATCGTCTGCAAGGCAAAGAAGTCGGTTGCAAACTTCAAGCTTCGTGATGGACAGATCATCGGTGTTAAGGTAACACTCAGAGCTGAGAAGATGTATGAATTCGTTGACAGACTGTTCAACGTTGCATTCCCTCGTGTAAGAGACTTCAGAGGTATCAACCCCAACTCTTTCGACGGCAGAGGAAACTACTCTACCGGTCTGAAGGAGCAGCTGATTTTCCCTGAGATCGAGTATGACAAGATCGACAAGATCCGTGGAATGGACATCAACTTTATCACTACCGCAAACACAGACGAAGAAGCAAAAGAGCTGCTCTCTCTTATGGGCGCACCTTTTGCAGACAGATAAGCTAAGGAGGATAAAAAATGGCAAAGAAGTCTATGATAAACAAGCAGCAGGCTGCGCCTAAGTATTCTACCCGTGCTTACAACAGATGTAAGATATGCGGCAGACCGCACGCATATCTCAGAAAGTTCGGCGTTTGCCGTATCTGCTTCAGAGAGCTTGCTCACGAGGGCAAGATCCCGGGAGTTAAGAAGGCTAGTTGGTAAAAAGGAGGTTGACACAGCATGCAAATCACAGATACAATAGCGGACCTGCTGACAAGAATCCGTAATGCAAGCTCTGCAAAGCACGCAACGGTTGACGTTCCTGCATCGAATATGAAGAAGTCCATCACACAGATACTCGTTGACGAGGGCTATGTTAAGGACTTCAAGATCATCGAAGACGGCAAGCAGGGTATTATAAGAATTACTCTTAAATATGACGAGAACAGAAATCCTGTTATCACAGGGCTCAGAAGAGTTTCCAAGCCCGGACTCAGGATCTACGCAAGCTGCGAGGATATGCCCAAGGTAATCAAGGGCCTGGGAATCGCAATCGTATCTACATCCAAGGGTGTAGTTACTGATAAGAAGGCCAGAGAGCTCCACGTAGGCGGCGAGGTTCTCGCATTCATCTGGTAAGGAGGACTGAAGTATGTCAAGAATAGGCAATAAAGCTATTAGTGTTCCTGCAGGTGTAGAGGTAACAGTTGCTGACGGCAACGTAGTTACAGTAAAGGGTCCCAAGGGAACGCTTACAAGGCAGTTCAATAAGGATATGACAATAAAGAGTGAGGCCGGTGTGATCACTGTTGAGCGTCCTTCCGAGGATAAGCTCCACAAGTCTCTCCACGGACTTACAAGAACACTCATTGCTAATATGGTAGAGGGTGTTACAAACGGATTTTCAAAGAAGCTCGAGATCGTCGGCGTAGGTTACAGAGCACAGAAGCAGGGCAAGGAGCTTGTTCTCAACCTTGGCTTCTCGCATCAGGTAAAGGTATCGGAGACCGATACTATCAAGATCGACGTTCCTGACGCAAACCACATAGTGATCTCCGGCTGTGACAAGCAGGAGGTAGGTCAGTTCGCTTGTGAGATCCGTGAGAAACGTCCCCCGGAGCCTTATAAGGGTAAGGGTATCCGCTATGAAGGCGAATACGTTATCCGCAAGGAAGGTAAAGCCGGCAAGGGCGCTAAGAAGTAATAAAAGGAGAGAATTACTATGGTTAAAAAGCTTGACAGAGCTAAGGCAAGAGCTAAAAGACACCAGAGAGTGCGTAATAAGATCAACGGCACGGCTGATTGTCCTCGCCTCAACGTATTCCGCTCCTCAAAGCATATTTATGCACAGATCATCGACGATGTTAAGGGCGTAACACTTTGCAGCGCTTCGTCTATGTCCAAGGACTTTGACGGAAACGGCGGCAACAAGGAAGGCGCACGCAAGGTCGGCGAGATGATCGCTGCAGCGGCAAAGGCAAAGGGAATCGAGAATGTTGTATTCGACAGAGGCGGTTACCTTTATCACGGCCGTGTACAGGAGTTAGCAGACGGAGCCCGTGAAGGCGGACTCAAGTTCTAAAGAGGAGGGAAAACATTGGCTTTAATAGATGCTTCAAACATGGAACTCGAAGAGAAGGTCGTAGCAATTAACAGAGTATCCAAGACTGTTAAGGGCGGCCGTATAATGAAGTTCTCGGCTCTCGTGGTTGTCGGCGACGGCAACGGCATCGTAGGCTTCGGTATCGGAAAGAGCGGAGAGGTTCCCGATGCGATCAGAAAGGCTATCCAGGACGCAAAGAAGAACCTTATCAGGATCTCGCTCAGAGGCACAACGATCCCTCACGAGATCATCGGTAAGTTCGGCGCAGGCGAGGTACTTATGAGACCTGCAGCAGCAGGTACCGGAGTTATCGCAGGCGGTCCTGTCAGAGCGGTCGTAGAGATCGCAGGTATCAAGGATATCAGAACGAAGTCGCTTCGTTCCAACAATCCTTACAATGTAGTAAGAGCTACTATCAACGGACTTGCAAACGTAAGGTCTGCAGAGACAGTTGCAGCGCTGAGAGGCAAGACCGTAAAGGAAATGTTAGGTTAAGGAGGAAAGGCAAATGGCAATGAATATCGAACTGGTCAAGAGCCTTAACGGCAGAAGCGAAAAGCAGATCGCAACTGCAAATTCTCTTGGCCTCAGAAAGATCGGGGATAAGACCAGCCAGCCTGATAATCCTCAGACAAAGGGAAAGATAAAGGTCATCTCCCATCTTGTAAAAGTGACCGAAGCTTAAATAAGGAGGTGCGATCTTAATGAAACTGCACGAATTATCACCTGCTCCCGGCGCAGTCAAGGACGTTAAGCGCAAGGGAAGAGGACATGGCTCGGGTAACGGTAAGACAGCCGGCAAGGGACATAAGGGTCAGAAGGCTCGTTCAGGCGGCGGCGTAAGACCGGGTTTTGAAGGCGGACAGACAGCTCTCGCCAGAAGAACACCTAAGCGTGGATTCAACAATATTTTTGCTACCGAGTATGCTGTGGTCAATGTATCGGATCTTGAGAGATTCGTAGACGGCACGGTAGTTGATACAGAGCTTCTCAAGGCTTCAGGTATCATCAAGAAGGAGCTTGACGGTGTCAAGGTCCTCGGAAACGGTGAACTGACCAAGAACCTTACCGTCAAGGCTGCCAAGTTCTCGGCAGCTGCAAAAGAGAAAATCGAAAAGGCAGGCGGGAAGGCTGAGGTGATGTAATTGTGATAGAGACATTTCGTAATGCCTGGAGAGTTCCGGAATTAAGAAAAAAACTTCTATTTACTTTTTTCATCATCGTTCTTTATAGGATAGGCGGAACGGTACCTGTACCGTTTCTCGATTCGCAGGCTTTGAGCGACTGGTTCAAGGCAAGTGAGAGTTCAGGTGACTTCTTCAGCTACCTGAACGTTCTCTCGGGCGGTAACTTTGCCAAGGCAACACTGCTTGCGCTTTCGGTATCGCCTTACATCAATGCTCAGATCATCATTCAGCTTCTGACTTATGCTCTGCCTCCTCTGGAGAGACTCCAGAAGGAAGGTCCCGAGGGCAGAAAGAAGCTCGACAAGATCACAAAGTATGCAGCACTTGCTATCGCCATCTTCCAGGGCTGGGCTTATTACCTCACCCTCAAGAAGGCAGGAGCAGTTATCTATGCTGCAGGCGGTTTTGACAAGGTCTTCTCGGAGATCGTTATCATCGCTTGCTTCACAGCAGGTGCATCACTCACCATCTGGCTCGGAGATCAGATCAACGAAAAGGGTATCGGAAACGGTATCTCGATGCTCCTGTTCGCAGGTATCATCGCAAGAGGCCCCTCGGCTGTTATCGGTCTGTTCGACTACGCTAAGAGCGGTGAGGCAAGAAACATCATTCTCGTAGCAGTTATCTGCGTAGTATTCGTTCTTATGATAGGCTTCATCATCTTCATGAACGAGGCTGAAAGAAGGATACCGATACAGTATGCAAAGAGAGTGGTCGGAAGAAGACAGTATGGCGGACAGAGCACATACATCCCTGTGAAGATCGCAATGAGCGGTGTTATGCCGATCATCTTCGCAATGGCGTTTATGTCGCTGCCCTCGACTCTGAAGATGTTCATCACACCTAAGGACGGAAGCTTCTATGATAAGTTCCTCAAGTGGTTTGAGTACACTTCACCGTTCTATGCTTGTCTGTACTTCGTTCTGATAATCGCATTCAACTATTTCTATGTTTCAATGCAGTACAACCCCGTTCAGATCGCTAACGATCTGAGACAGAACAACGGAGCTATCCCCGGTATAAGACCCGGAAAGCCCACATCGGATCACCTGAAGAAGATCTTCGGAAAGATCACTCTTGTGGGAGCTGTGTTCCTCGGCGTTATCGCTATCTTCCCGATAATCTTTACGGTCATCACGAAGATGAACATAGCAATGGGCGGTACGTCCATCCTGATCGTTGTTTCGGTCGCACTTGAAACAGCAAGAACTATGGAATCCCAGATGATGATGCGTCATCACAGAGGCTTCCTCGAATAAGAACCTTATCGATCAACTTGAAAGGAGTTAGTGTTATGAACATCATTCTTTTAGGCGCTCCTGGTGCGGGTAAGGGAACTCAGGCAGAGGTCATCTGCAAGGAGCTCAACATCCCCACCATTTCGACAGGTAATATGCTCAGAGCTGCTGTAAAGGCAGGCACTGAGTACGGTCTCAAGGCTAAGGCTGCTATGGATGCAGGCGCACTTGTGTCTGATGACATAGTGATCGGTATCCTCAAGGATCGAATCGCTGAGCCTGACGCTCAGAACGGTTTCATTCTTGACGGTTTCCCGAGAACAGTTCCCCAGGCTGAGGCTCTCGACACAATGGGAGTAAGGATCGACAAGGTCGTTGAGATCTTCGTCCCCGACGAGATGATCAAGAGAAGAGTAACAGGAAGAAGAGTTTGCCTCGACTGCGGAGCAACTTATCACATCGACTACAAGCCTTCCAAGGTGGAGGACGTTTGTGACGTTTGCGGCAAGCCGATCGTTATAAGAAAGGACGACCAGCCCGAGACAGTTATCAGCAGACTCGAAACATATCATAAGACTACTGCGCCCCTCAAGGATTACTATGAGAAGCAGGGCAAGCTTGTTTCCATCGACGGAACAAAGGATGTTGCAACAACATCTGCTCTGGTTCTTGAAGCGCTCAAGGCCTGATAGAAAGTCAGGCAGTCTATGATCTGTTTAAAATCACAAAAAGAGATCGAAAAGCTTCGTAAGGCTAACAGCATCACCGCAGAGGCTCTCCTCTATGCCGGTGAATGCCTGAAGCCTGGCATGACGACCTACGAGCTTGATAAGCTGATCGAGAGGTTTTATACTTCTCACGGCACAAGATCAGGCTTCAAGGGCTATGACGGATTCCCTGGGTCCGCTTGTATATCTGTGAATGACGAAGTCATCCACGGTATACCGGGTCCGAGAAAGATCAACGAAGGCGATATCGTGTCGATAGACACGGGAGCAATAATCGACGGTTATTACGGAGATTCCTGCAAGACATTCGCCTGCGGAAAGGTCTCGGATGACGTTCAGGCGCTCCTTGATTCGACCGAAGAGAGCCTTATGGCGGCGGTCGAGATGGTCAGACCCGGTGTACGCATCGGAGACATCGGAGCAGCGATCCAGAAGTATAATGAGGACAGAGGCTTCTCTGTCGTGAGAGAATTTGTCGGTCACGGCCTTGGCAAGGATATGCACGAGGACCCCGAGATACCGAACTTTGGTAAAGCGGGACACGGCATAAGACTTGTGGCAGGAATGGTCATCTGCATCGAGCCTATGATAAATATGGGCTCGCCTAAGATAAAGATCATGCCTGACGGCTGGACGGTAAAGACTCAGGACGGAAAGTGGTCCGCTCACTTTGAACACGCAGTCGCTGTAACAAAGGACGGAGCTGTTATACTCAGCAGACCGTAACGGAGGACAGTGCGTGGATATAAAGACAGGCTCTGTGGTGAGAGCGCTGGCAGGTCGTGAAAAAGACAGATACTTCGTTGCGGTAGATGTCCACGACGGCTTTGTGTATCTTGCAGACGGCAAGGAGCGAAAGCTCGGAAGTCCGAAGAAGAAAAACATAAAGCACATTTCGCCTGTACACCGCTTTATAGAAACAGAGCAGCTGACAGACAGGAAATTAAGACAGCAGCTGCTAAGACTTTCCGATGAAGAAAAAAGCAGCAATGACCAATAACCTTATGGGGAGGTTTTTAAATGTCAAAGGAAGATATGATAGAAGTTGAAGGCACGGTCATCGAGGCCAAGCCCAACGCTACGTTCCTGGTGGAGCTTTCAAACGGCCATAAGATCCTTGCTCATATTTCGGGTAAGCTGAGAATGAATTACATTCGTATAGTTCCCGGAGATAAGGTAAAGGTCGAGATGTCGCCTTATGACCTGACTAAAGGAAGAATCACCTGGAGAGCTAAGTAAGCTCGAAGGAAAACCGCTGAGAAAAAGCTCAGCACTGTGTTTTAGTAAACAAAGGAGGTATTCTAATGAAAGTAAGACCTTCAGTTAAGCCTATCTGCGAGAAGTGCAAGGTGATCAAGAGAAAGGGCAAGATCATGGTTATCTGCCAGAATCCCAAGCACAAGCAGCGTCAGGGCTAACAGACCAATAATGGAGGTGCAGCTAAATAATGGCTCGTATTGCTGGTATAGACCTGCCTAAGGATAAAAGGATCGAGGTAGCCCTCACCTATATCTACGGTATCGGTCAGAACACTGCTACAAAGATACTCAAGGAAACAGGTGTTGACCCTGATGTAAGAGTCAAGAACATGGACGAGGACGATGTAGCAAAGCTTCGTGAATATATTGATCACAACATCACAGTTGAGGGTGACCTCAGAAGAAATGTAGCTCTTAACATCAAGAGACTCACCGAGATCGGTTGCTACCGTGGTCTGCGTCACCGCAAGGGTCTGCCTGTAAGAGGACAGAGAACAAAGACCAACGCAAGGACTCGTAAGGGCCCTGTAAAGACCATCGCTAATAAGAAGAAGTAAGGAGGGTGTGAACAATGGCTCAGCCTAAGAAGAAGACTACGATCCGTCGTCGTCGTGAAAGAAAGAACATTGAACAGGGACAGGTTCATATCCAGTCTACTTTCAATAACACTATCGTTACCATCACTGATATGCAGGGTAACGCTATCTCATGGGCATCCGCAGGCGGCCTCGGATTCAGAGGTTCCAAGAAGTCCACTCCGTTCGCAGCTCAGACAGCAGCAGAGACTGCAGCAAGAGCAGCTAAGGAGCACGGCCTTAAGTCTGTAGAGGTATTTGTTAAGGGACCCGGAGCAGGAAGAGAAGCTGCTATCAGAGCACTTCAGTCTGAGGAACTCGAAGTTAAGCTCATCAAGGACGTAACTCCTATCCCCCACAACGGATGCCGTCCCCCCAAGAGACGTAGAGTATAAGCAAGACAATTTGAGTTAAGAAGTTTGCTCAAAGTCGGATAAGGGAAGCTCCCTAAGATCCGATACAACATTAAAAACGGAGGTCATTAAAATGGCAGTAAACAGAGAACCCATCCTTAAGAGATGTAAGGCACTCGGCATCAGCCCTATGGTTATGGGCGTTGCTAAGGAGACAAAGCGTGATCCTAACGCTAACAAGAGAAGAAAGGTTTCCGAGTACGGACTTCAGCTGAAGGAAAAGCAGAAGCTCAAGTTCATCTATGGAATGCTCGAGAAGCAGTTCTATCACTATTTCGAGATCGCTCAGAAGATGGAGGGTCAGGCTGGTACTAACCTCATCACTCTTTGCGAATCCAGACTCGACAATGTAGTATTCAGAATGGGTCTTGCTATGACAAGAAGAGAGGCTCGTCAGCTGGTCGTTCACGGTCATTTCGATGTAAACGGCAAGAGAGTTGACATTCCTTCTTACAGGATCAAAGAGGGCGACGTTATCTCCCTCAGAGAGAAGAGCAAGAAGAGCGAGAAGTTCAAGCAGATCATCGAAGCTACTGCAGGCAGAGTAACTCCTACTTGGCTCGATGTCAACAAGGACGCTCAGAACGCTAAGGTAGTTCGTATGCCCGGCAAGGACGATCTTGATTATGAGATCGAGGAACACCTCATCGTCGAGCTGTATTCAAAATAATAGGACCGAGCATCTCACAAAGCACAGCAGTGAGTCTGTGCTTTGTAAGAGATATTACGCTTGTTATTTTGCAGCTTAAAATTCCATTTAACAATCGAGTCTTAAACAGGAGGGTTATAAATGCTTGAGAAAATAGAAAAGCCTGAAATCGAAACAGCCGAGCTTACAAGCAACGGAACATACGGAAAATTTGTTCTCGAACCTCTGGAGCGTGGCTATGGTATTACTCTCGGAAACAGTCTGAGACGTGTACTGCTCTCCTCTTTGCCGGGTGTTGCCGTCACATCAGTAAAGATCGACGGTGTACATCATGAATTATCAACTATCCCCGGAGTAAAGGAAGATGTAACAGAGATCATCCTCAACCTCAAGGGATTAACTGCAAAGCTTTACGGCGAGGGCCCCAAGACTATTTACATTGAAGCTGAGGGCGAGTGTGTTGTCACCGCAGGCGATATCAAGACCGATTCTGAGGTAGATATCCTTGTTCCCGATATGCACATTGCAACTCTCGGACCCGGAGCAAAGCTCTATATGGAGATCGTGGTGGACAGAGGCAGAGGCTATGTTTCTGCTGAAAAGAACAAGTCGCTCACACCCAACGCTCCTATCGGTGTCATCGCTGTAGACAGTATTTATACGCCGGTACTCAAGGTGAACTACACAGTGGACAACACCCGTGTAGGCCAGATCACCGATTTTGATAAGCTGACACTCGAGGTATGGACCGACGGTACCATATCTGCAAAGGAAGCTGTATCAATGGCAGCCAAACTCCTCAACGAGCATCTTAATCTCTTCGTAGATCTGTCTGAAGAGACAAATGTAGTTGAGATCATGGTTGAAAAAGACGAAAAGGGTAAAGAAAAGATCCTGGAGATGACCATTGAGGAACTTGACTTATCCGTGCGTTCGTTCAACTGCCTGAAGCGTGCAGGAATAAACACGGTAAACGATCTTATCGAGAAGTCTGCGGAAGAGATGATGAAGGTAAGAAACCTTGGCAAGAAGTCGTTTGACGAGGTCAAGGAGAAGCTTCATTCTCTGGGCTATGAGCTCAATTCCGAAGAGGACAACTAAAGAAAGTTTATCACCAGTCTGAATTTAGTAATAAGGAGTGAAAATCTATGCCAGGCACAAGAAAGCTGGGAAGGACCAGTGACCAGAGAAAGGCAATGCTCAGAGCTATGGTCACCTATCTTCTCGAAAACGGTAAGATTGAAACAACTGTAACAAGAGCAAAGGAAGTTGCAGCTATGACCGAGAAAATGATAACACTCGGCAAGGCAGGCGACCTTCATTCCAAGAGACAGGTATTCGCTTATGTAACTAAGGAATCTGTTGCAAAGAAGCTCTTCGACGATATAGCACCCTCTTATGAGGGCAGAAACGGCGGCTACACCAAGATCGTAAGGATCGGACCCAGAAGGGGAGACGCTGCTGAGATGGCTATCATCCAGTTGGTATAATATCTGACTAATAAAGCCCCCGACGCTTTGTCGGGGGCTTTTTGTGTGTAAATATAACACCTCACCGCCCGTCCGGGCGGCGAGGTGTTACAAAATAAAAGCGGAGCGCTTTATGCTTTGTTATTTTTTTACTATCTTGTTCGAGTCAAGTATAAGTATATCGCCTTCGGCGATCTTTGTGGTGTCCGTCGCCACAAGCGTCAGGTCATCTCGCAGGATAAGATATATCGAAGTATCATGATCCTTTCTTATCTCGCTCACCGTCAGCCCCGAAAGCCCGCACTCGGGCGTCACAACTATCTCGCCTACCTGCTCGATATCATGGAGCTTCTTGTCGGAGTTCTGCTCCTTCGAGTAGTATTCAACAAACCCTGCGCTTATGATGCCCGTGGGAATAGCCACCGCTCCGACTCCGAGGAATGCAATGATGATCGCCATTATCCGCCCTGCGACAGTTATGGGGTAAATATCGCCGTAGCCAACCGTGAGCATAGCTGAAACGCTCCACCATATACCGGAGAAAGCGTTTTTAAAGGCCCCGGGCTGGGCAGCGTGTTCGGCGCTGTAAATGCCTATCGAAGACGCCAGCATAAGTATCAGTATGATAAACACCGACGAAGCGATAGCCTTGCGCTTTTCCATAAGAACGGTCTTTATGACATTGAAAGAATCGCTTTGTGCATTGATGCGGAACAGGTGGAATATCCTGACCACTCTGAGCATCCTGAATACGATGAACCCCGAGAGGTAGAAAAACGGCAGTATCGAAAACAGCTCGACCAGACCGTCTAGCGAGAGGATGTACATCACCACAGCTTTCGGCTTGCTCACCGTGGTATAAAGCAGGTCAGCAGTCGCCAGCCTCAGCACATACTCGATGATAAAAAGGATAACGGTCACGTTCTCCACCGTTGTGAACACAGGCTTGAAAGTGTTCAGCGAGGAGAATGTCTCCAGAAACATCGCAGTGATATTAAGGATGATATTGAAAGCCAGCACGACATCAAAGATCAAGCTGGGAAGGTCATCCCTGTTGTTTATCTGCATTATCTGAAAGATCCGTTTTCGCACAGCCTCACCTCCCGATATCTGCAAACAACGCCGCTCCGAAATTCGGGCGGCGTGTGTTATCAATAATCTTCTTCGTCTTCTTCGTCCTCATCCTCGTCGATGTCTTCTCCGCCACCGGGCATCTCTTCAGACATCTCCTTGAAATAAGCATTGAAATCAAAATTGCCCATGCAGATGCGCTCCCAATACTCTTTTCCCTCTTCAAGGATAAGCACATTGTGCTCATGGACCTCGATCACATTATAGGTCTTTCCGTGAGCGTCCTTCACAGTATCTCCTACGTTGATATTAAGCATTATTATCCACTCCAATAAAAAATTTGAACTTAAAGCTATTATACCACAGATAAACACCTGTGTCAAGCAAATTATCACTGTTGCGCAGCGGCAGAGATATCTTCGGCCTTTTCCTTTTTGGGCGTTCCGAGAAGAGCCTCCAGCTTGTCACGGGTCAGAGTGAAGTTGTTGTTATACATCCTTACAAGCTCGTCTGCCGTGTCGTGTGTCTCGTCAAGCTTGCCGCTCTCGCCAAGCAGATAGTCGCCTCCCCAGTGGCCTATATAGCCCCAGAAAGCGCCTTCGTTGGCTATGCTCTGGATATCCGGGAAGCTTCCGCACTCGCTCATAACGATGGGCTTTGTCTGGCATATACTGTTTAGGAACAGCATTATCATTATCTGTCCCGAGCGCTTGTTCTGGGAATAAACGTCTGCCGAAACGATGTCACACATCTTGTCCGAGACATACCAGTCAGCGTTCTGGGCGCTCCACACCCAGATGAGGTTATCAAGCCCGTGATAAGCTGTCATTCGCTTATACATAAGCTGCCACAGCCAGATATAGCTGTCCTTGTCCTTGCCCCACCAGAAGGCGGCGTTGCTCGCTTCATGAAGAGGCCGCCACAAAACGGGTATACCCTCATCCCGAAGGACTTTGAGAGACTCGGCTGCCTTGTCTATGTCGTTTACCAGCGCCAGACATTCAGCGCTTATCTTCTTGGCATCCGCAAGCTTTTTGATATCCGCAGCTTCCATCATCGAGATATCCTCTGCGGTCTTTGCTTTCATAATGTCAAAGTCAGACTCGCTGCTAAGGAAGCCGCTTTTCTTGCTGGGAGACTTCCAGTGCCACATATAGCCGACTATACCGCCGTCAGCATACCACTCCTTGGCGCACTCCAGCTCGGCCTTGTTGGCGGACTCGTCGTCGGTCACACACATAAGGTCACCGAACCTTATGGCCGGATATTTGCCGGTGGTCTCATAGATAACATCAGTCTCGGCGTTCGTCCCCACGGTATCATACTGCCCCAGCAGTATCTTCTTTCCGTAGGTGCTGCAAAGCAGGCTGTAAAGCGCTTTGGCGCTGTCGCTTGCCTTGGCGTTTGAAAGGGCGGGGGAGTCAAGGCTCTGCTTGAAAACAGACACCTCGGCGCTGGCAGCAACGCTCACCCTGTCGATATCAAGCCCCGCATCTATGGGGTCAAGGTTTATAGTCAGCGTTCCCTTTTCGAGATAGACGTTCTTGATTATCGTGGTCTCAAAATCTCCGCTTCCTCCGGAGGCAACATTCATAAGCTTTGCGCCGTTTCCCATAAGCACATTCTTGCAGGGCACCTCGGAGCGTGTGGTCACGGACACATTGTAGAACTGGCTCTCGGGGAGCTCTATCTCCACAGACCAGTCCTCGGCGTTGACTATCTCGGTAACATAGCCTTTTCCTGTAAAATCCTTGCGGTCGCTGAGGACCGTTGTTGCTCCGCCGAGCTTTCCGTCCTCGGCTTCGGCGGTAGCAGAGAATTTTACATAGTTCACAGGCTCCGGGACAATGACAGCTTCGTCAAAGACCTTGGCTTCCTTTTCGGCGGCGCTGCTGTCATCGGGGCTGATATCCCCCATGCTGTCGCTGTCCGCAGAGGAGCTGTCGGCGGAGGAAAGCTTTATGTCCACATCAGCCTTTTTTATCTCATTGCCGCAGGCTGTAAGCGCAGCTATTGAAGCTATTGCCGCTGCGGCAAAAATCTTTTGTAAACCCAAGTTTTTCACCTCTGTCAGAATACTCTGTATGCCTTTCCGGCGCTGGCCATAAAGGCTGTGGTCTCGCCGTCCTGCTCGGTCTCCAAAGGCTCACCGCCGCAGAGGACTTTAAGCCCCGGTGAAGCGATAACGCATCTTGCGTCCTTTGTTGCCTTTATTGTGCAGGAAGCAAGCTTGCCGTTTGCCCACTCGGCATCCACCACAAATCCGCCTCTTGCGCAAAGCCCCCTGAAGGAGCCGTCTGCCCATTCTTCAGGCAGTGCCGGCAGAAGCTTTATCTCGCCGTTCTGGCTCTGGAGAAGAGCTTCTGTTATGCCTGCAGTGCCGCCGAAGTTTCCGTCTATCTGGAAAGGCGGGTGCATATCGAACATATTCTCGGAGGTGGAAGAGGAAAGAAGTGCCAGGATATTCTCATACACCTTTTCTCCCTCACAGAGCCTTGCCCAGTGGTTGATTATCCAGGCTCTTGACCAGCCGGTGTGGCCGCCGCCGTGAGAAAGCCTTCTCTCGAGGGTCGCCTTTGCGGCTTCGGTCAGCTCCTTGTCCTTTCTTGCGTTTATGGCATCATCGGGATAGAGCGCAAACAGCTGAGAGATATGTCTGTGTCCGGGCTCTACCTCGTCATAGTCTATAGCCCATTCCTTTATCTGACCGTATTTGCCTATCTCCGGCTGCGGCAGCCTGTCACGCAGGTCACCCAGCTTTTCGGCAAAGGCCTTGTCGGTGTTCAGTATCTTCGATGACTCGATAACGGCGGTGAACAGCCTGTAGATTATCTGGCTATCCATAGAGGGGCCTATGCAAAGGCATCCCTTGGTGCCGCTCTCTGTCAGATAGGTGTTCTCGGGAGAAACAGAGGGACAGGTCACCATGCGGCCCTGCTTGTCGGGGATGAGGAAGTCCACAAAAAACTCTGTGGCTTCTTTCAGGGTCTCATACTTGTCCTCGAGGAACTCACGGTCAAGGGTGAACAGATAGTGTTCCCAGATATGCAGACACAGCCAGGCAGCACCCATGGGCCACTGGGTAGCAGGCATCCACAGGTCCTGCGGAGCACAGTCGCCCCAGATGTCGGTGTTGTGGTGGCAGGTAAAACCGCCGCAGCGATACATCTCCTTTGCGGTCTCACGGCCGTTGGGCCTCATCCTTTCGATATGGTCAAACAGCGGTGTGTGGAGCTCTGAAAGGTTACAGTTCTCGGCGCACCAGTAGTTCATTTCGGTGTTGATGTTTATCGTGAAGCGGCAGCCCCAGGCAGGCCACATATCCTTGTTCCAGATGCCCTGGAGGTTCATAGGGAGCGTACCCTCACGGCTGGCAGAGATCATAAGGTAGCGCCCGAAATTGTGATAAAGCTCCATGAGCTTGTTGTCCTTGCCGCCCTGTTTTATGTTTTCAAGTCTTTTGTCGGTGGGAAGCTCGCTTGCGCCGTCACTGTTATCCGGCAGGCTTATCTTGGCTCTGTCAAAATAAGAGCGGTAGTCATTTATGTGGGTGTCTTTAAGCTCATCAAAGCTTTTATCAGCGCAGGACACAACGTCATAGACTGCCTTGTCCTTATAGTCTTCAAAGCGGAAGCTTGTCTGCGCTCCGAGTATGACCATAAGCTCGTCGCAGCCCTCAGCGATTATAAAGCTGCCGTCCGCATAGACTTTTCCGCCCGTGGGGATGGCTTTCAGATATGCTGCGAACCTTATGCCGTCCTCGCTGCCGCAGCCGCCGTAAAACAGCAGGTCGTCCTCATGGACAGGGGAGTTGTCGTCGAAATAATCGTCTCTGCCGTCGAGAGTCATCTTCATATTCACAGCACCGGGCTTGTCTGTCTTTATGTGCAGAACAAGAACGCTGTCGGGCTCGGACACAAAGATCTCACGCTGAAAGCTTACGTCCCCCAGCTTGTACTCGGTCAGGCACACAGCGGTCTCAAGGTCGAGACTGCGGCGGATAAAGTCCGCCTCGGTATGGTCGGTGTGGCTTATGTTAAGGTCGCACAGCGGCATATAGTGGCGCTCGTTGACAGGAGTGCCGCAGAAGCTCTGGTTGACAATGCGCTCGGCCTCTTCTATTTTCTCCTCAAACAGCAGACTCCTTACCTTTTCGAGGTTCGGATAAGCGCTTTTGTTGTTTCTCTTTCTGGGGCCGCCCGACCAGACGGAATCCTCGTTGAGCTGTATATGCTCATCTATGGGCTGGGAAAACACCATGGCGCCTATCCTGCCGTTGCCGACAGGCAGAGCCTTGTTCCAGTCGTCAGCCGGTGTATCATACCATAAAAAAGTTGAACTGTTCATAATGTACCTCCGTTCATGTCCTGATACGAAACTGCATCGCATTTATTATATCATATAGAGATCAAAAAGTAAAGCACTGCTGCTGTTTTTTGGTGCCGGCAAGCGCCTGAAAGTGACGGAAGTGAAAAGCATCCGGACGGCTGGTCGGGACACAGGGCAGATAAGCGGCCACCACCTGTAGTGAAAAAAGCAGGGAGAGCTCTATATGTATGGCTTTTTGAAGAAAAAGAAGAAAACAGAAAGTTTTTTTGAAAAAACACTTGACAAACTGCCGCAAGAGTGATATAATAAATAAGCTGAGTTTGAGAACACAGCAAATATGCGGCAGTGCTGGAACTGGCAGACAGGCACGTTTGAGGGGCGTGTGTCCTTGACGTACGGGTTCAAGTCCCGTTTGCCGCACCAAGCGAGAAGCTCGTAAACACGTTGTTTACGAGCTTTTTTTATGCCCCGAAAACAGCGTTTGTCCATTGCCTGTCCATTATTTTAATTTAGTTGTCCATTGCGTAACTTGATGCAGCTTTTCAGCTTGCACTCGTGACCTTGATCTTATGCTCGCGGCCTTCCTTGTCTGCGGGCTTTTTCTTTTTGAAGTCCAGCACCTTTGCGATAGCATCGCCTGCCCTTGCCTGTGCCTGCTGAAAGGTATGGCAGTAGATAGTGGTCGTGGTCCCGATAACACTATGGCCTAAAGCACTCGACACAGCAGCCGGGTCAACACCCTCATTGATGAGGGAACTAGCGTAGAAGTGTCGCAGGGAGTGTATGTCGCAGAACCTGAAATCATGCCTCTTGCAGAAGGTCTTGAACCAGCTGTAGGGCGTGGTGTGATACATCGGCAGACCGTTCTCTTTTACGAACAGCCTGTCGTTCTCCACCCATTTGCTGCCCATGAGCTGTGACTGCTTGTCCTGCTCAGACTTGTAGTCCCTGAGCATATCCATAACGTGCTGCGGGAATTTCATTGACCTCTTGGAACTCTGCGTTTTGGTGGTGTCTGTATAGGTGCCGACTCCTGAAATGAAATTCGACGTTCTGCGGACATGGATAATGTTGTACTCAAAGTCGATATCTTTCCATTCAAGCCCCATCAGCTCGCCCCGACGAAAGCCCGTATAGACCGCCAGCGTGAAAAACGTGCGGTACTTTAGCGGTGCGTCCTCTAAGAGCCTGAAAAGCTGCTCGATCTCCTCGATCGAATAGATCTCCTTTTCTTTCTTGCCGCCTTTCGGAACATAGACCTTCCTGCAAGGGTTGTCGGACACGATTTCCATACGCACAGCGTAGCTGAAAACATCACTGATAAAGCTGAGATGATGCACCGCAGTTTTCCTCGATAGCGGCTTGCCTGTCTGCATATTTCTGCCGTTCAGAACAAGGTCGTTGATGAACTGCTGTATCTGCCGGCCTGTGATCCTGTCCAAGCGCAGATGCCCGAATGCGGGATATACTCTCTGTGTCACCTGTCTCATTCTCTCAAAGGACGATTTTCGCAGATTGAGCCTTGCATACTCCTCAAACCACTGCTCTGCAAATTCCTCGAACTTTACATTTGCTGTGACCTGCCCTCTAAGACATTTTTCCTCAAACAGTATCGCTTGCTTTTGAACTTCCTTTTCTGCCTGTTTTGCGGTCATGCCCTCCGGGGGTTTCCAACTCATAGTCTGCACGACTTGCTCGCCGTTCAGCTTGTACCCGCAACTGACCCTGATCTGATATGTATTTCCTCTTTTTCTGATATTTGCCAATGTCTGATCCCTCCTATAACCAGACCCTTGACATCTCTGTAATTATCATTATACACCCTTTTGCGTTGTAAAGCAATAAAGCGAATTGAAAACTTTTTATTACAAAGATGCCGGGTCTGTTTTCTTTTGTTCTTTTATTTCTGATGTTTTACCCTACACATCATTCCACTCGGAATTGCAAATGAATTTCGTGAGGATATGGCTAAGCTCATCTTGTGCTGTCTTTATCTTTCGCATATCCTCGGCAAAAATGCTGTTGGTTTCATTTGCCTTGCGAGCTATTTGGTTGATATTATTCGATATTGTACGCATACCGTTAATAAGTGGAGCTACGCCTTTCAGATCAAATGTCTTGACGCTGCCCGTCAGAGCGATATACCTTAGATATGTGCCGGTTTTTCATTCCGCAAGCCGCAGCCCTACGCTCGACTTTTGCCCAATCTTCAAGCGAAAAATCTATCTCCTTGCGGTGGACTTGTTTGAATTTTCTTGCCATAATTGTTTTCTCCTTTCGTTTTTACATCTGTGATTCTTCTCCCTCGAATGAGGGGTATTGTGTTAAGGGTGTCGGGTTCCCTTAACAGCCAAATCGGAGAGGGTGACGCTCCGATTTGGAGAAAAGAGCCGGGGAATACGGCTCTTTCTATACTTGCTTACTCCGGTGAAAACAAGTATTCCAAAAATTACATTTGCACGAATTATTTCTCCACACCCGATAGGGTTAATGATTTGCTGTCAGCTGATTTCACCCAAATATTTCAGCAGGCTCGACTTATACACAAGTATTTTCCCTCGCTTGCCCGCACCGCTGCGCATATATGCGACCTCGCCACGCTTCACAAGCTGCCTGACAGTATGCTCCGAGAGCCCGGGGACAAGAGCCGCACACTCCTTGATAGTCAATAGTTCGGGCATTGCAGGCTTGTCCTCGACCTTTGCAGGTGTGATCTCATCGACAGGTATCAGCTGACGCAGCAACTCTGCGATCTGTAATATCAGTTCATTCTTTTCGTTCAGCTTCAAGCGACCTCTCCTTCCGTTTTGCTATCTCCTCGATCTTCATCAGCATTTCAAGCTGACAATCTTCGTCCAATTCAAAGCGCAGCCGTCTCACCATAGTCTGCTCGGAAACACCGAGTGCAGCAGCTAGCTCCCAATGTCGGACACCCCTCGTTTTGAGTTCATCTCTAATGATTTTGTTTGCCATGTTTCATCTCTCCTTTGCATTTTTGAGGGCGAATGACGATAATGCTGCCCTCTGTAATAATAATATCACAAAAATCAGGCTCGTGCCGTATGTTCCATAATCCGAAAAATTTTGCTGATCGGCTCGGAAAATTTCATATATGGAATTAACGATGATCATAATGATAACGGGATTATGTGTGCGATAATATGTACAGCAAATACAATCAATTCGCTAACTGTCCAAAAAATGATACCTCAAATTTTGAGAAGTGTGATATAATAAATATATATAAATTTACCAACGGACAGGAGTGGTAAAATGAAAACTACTATGGGCGAGAAGATCAAAGACTTGCGTGTGGAGCGACACCTGACCACAAAGCAGCTTGCACAGAAAACAGGTATTTCCGAGGCGGTCATCAATGGTCTGGAGAATGACAACGGACGTGATGTCGGGTATAGCAGGATAGTTGACCTTGCTACGTTTTTCAATGTGCCGACTGATTTCCTGCTGGGATTTACGGAGAGCCGTATCACGAAGAATATTGAACTTAAACAGCTTGGTCTGACCGACAAGGCTATTGAGGTGCTGCTTGCCAAGCGTCAGGACAACGAGCTTGTGAGCAAGCTGATCGAGCATGGGGAGTTCTGCGATCTGATAAATGCTATTGATATTTATGTCAGACAGCTTGCTGCAAAGTCGATCAACACAATAAATAACCTCACTGCGGTGGTGCAGCGAGGCGTGGAGAATTATGCGGCAGGCGCTAGTCAGCCCGACGGTTATGACGATGCGATGAAGTACATAAACGAGACAAAGGTCGATGAGGACGAGTTCCTGCGGTATCGGATAACGGAGCGTTTTAATCAGATCCTGCGTGATTTGCACAGCGAGTTTAATGCTGATGAGCAGATGCCGCCAATCGTGAGCGATGCGAATGAGATGACGGCAAATATGATCGACCTGCTGGATATGGTGAAAAAGAGAGAGGTGGAGCTTGATAGTCCTATGGATGCGGTTGGGTTGATGATGGAGAGGATGGGGGTGAGTGAGAGTGATATGAAGGATGCAGTTGAGATGATTTTGGGGAAAGAATAAATATGATTATACACGCAGTTCAAAGCTGATAGCAAATATATCAAAGATTGATTATTGCTCTTTTCGCTGCTTTATGCTATAATGTAAATAATATTCAACAAAACGGAGGGTATTATGATCAATTCAGACAAATTAGCGCCTATCGTTGAAGGCTATAAGGAGTATTTTCCTGAACATTAGGAGAATGAAAAGTATAAATGGGAAGCTGTCAACACTTCATCTGCACCTTCACATTTGAACTGATAAATTATAAAACGGAGCTGTTGCCCCCCGCAGCAGCTCCGTTTTTCAAACGAAACACTCACCCGAAATCACAAATCATAACAAAACACCCGCATTCAGTGCACACAAACCCAAGCCCTGCGCAAAGGATAATGCCGGTCATATCTTCACCACACATCAATACGATACGGCACCTCTATCACACAGGCAAGCTCACCTGGGTTTTCGATCGGTAGCTTATGTTTATCAATATACCACCTCACAAAACTGTCATAGCTATCGTATATAACGTCTGAATAACCGTCTTCTTCAAGCACACAGAGCCCCTCGTCATAGACATAATATTTGTTATCATCGGGGTCAAGCTTTTCTTCATAGGCATTCTTTATATGCAGATTCAGGTCGGGTATTTTTATTGTGTATTCAGATAGTGTCGCTCTCTGATCTTTCATGTAAATACCCTCTCCGCCCGGAATATGAAGCTTATGAGCGAGCTTATCCTTGAAGCATTCCTCAATATCCAGAAGCTGCTCGCTGACTTCGGAAAGCTTGCAGTGATACCTTATCGATACAGACTCATTCTCATCAGAATTGTCTGTCTTGTTCAGTGCATCACGCAGCTTGTTGAAGACCATCTGATTGGGATAGCGCCTGTAGTCAGCAAAAACATCTATCCCGTTATGATCGAAGTGCTCCATTATTGCTGCTGCACAGCCTGCACTTCTGCTCTGACCGTACTCGCACTGGCAGATGATGTCCCTGCCCTGTGAGTATGCCTTGATGATAA
The DNA here is from genome assembly GCA_902800795.1 of uncultured Ruminococcus sp. GTDB lineage: Bacteria > Bacillota > Clostridia > Oscillospirales > Ruminococcaceae > Hominimerdicola. Next base: position 236,429 of record CADCFQ010000009.1, read on the forward strand.
ACCTTGCCATATCCTCGGCTTCACTGAAGTATGTCTCATAGGTATATCCCTTGTCGCAGAGTACATCTATATCAAGGTCGTCAAGCTCGCTATAGAACACCATATCGCAGATATTGCTGTAATCCACGTAAGTGTAGCTCTTGTCAAGACGCTTGATCGCAGGGTCATAAAAGCTGATAACTGCTGTGTTATCGGGAAAAGCACCCTTTGATATTATGTCTTCGATCTCATCTCTTGAATAGATAGTTACTTTCATGATCGCACCTCCGACGTAATTTCTGTAGATAGTATATCAAAACACATGGGTAAAAAAACGGCGGTGTACTTCTTGCGTTTTCTAATAAGCTGTGGTATAATGTAGAAAATTTCGGGAGGTGTCACTATGGCTGCAAAAGAACCTAAAAAGCTTGCGATAATCTATATTCTGAAAGCGCTGGAAAACTACAGCAGTAAGAACTGTACCTACTCACAGCAGAGGATCATTGAGCTTGTCTATGATAAATACGGTATGAAGCTTGACCGCAAAACTGTGCGGCATAACCTTTCCAAGCTGCTCGAGGCCGGATTTCCGCTGGAGCATGAGGAGTTCACTCGCACAAACACAAAAGGTCAGACTGAAACGATTCTCACTAACTGGTACTACGACCACGAGAGTGAATGGGACATAAGCGAGCTGCGTATGATGATAGACAGCATAACGTTTTCAAACTATCTTCCAAAAAGACAGTGCAGCAGTATAATCAAGAAGATCATGGCTCTCGGAGATGACGAAACAAGTAAGATGCTGAAAACCGCCTCTGAAACGATCAGTCGGCTGCGGCCCGAAAATAAGTCGCTGTTCTTTAATGTGTCGGTGCTTATCGAGGCGATACATGAGAATAAAACAGTCTGCTTTCATTACTGCGACTATGATATTGACTTCAAGCTGCACCCAAGACTTGATGATAATGGCAAAGCAAAGCTGTATACTATCAGCCCATACAAGTTGGTCTCTCTGAACGGCAGATACTATGTTCTGGGGCATTATGATAAGCATGACGAGGTCTGTACATTTCGTATCGACAGGATAACGAACATTATTAAGCTGCAGGACGAAAAGTCAAAGCCTTTACGCTCGGTAAAAGGCTTTGAAAACGGAATTGACCTCGAAGAATACACCGCACAGCACCCGAATATGTGGGGCGGTGAGCCTGTCCGCTGTACGTTCTGCTGTCCGAGATATATTATGGACGATATCGTAGACTGGTTCGGCAGCGATGCAGTCATTCGTGAGATCGAGGACAGAAAACTCGAGGTCAGCGTGCGTGTCAGCGAGGGCGCTATGAAGCACTGGGCAATGCAGTATGCCGACTGTGTCGAGGTCATCTCGCCAAAGCGTGTGAGGGAAGAGGTCGCTGATATTCTGAGGGCTGCTGCGGAGAGGTATGGGTAGTAAGATTTGTTGATCGAATGATTGAAATGTGGTATATTGTAAGTGCAGCAAAAGCTGCGAATGATATAGTTATGATCGGATGGAGGTATAGCTATGAAGGATTTTGAAGAACAAATGAGCAATATGATAGAGGAGATCAACGGTGTTAAACAAGATAAAAACGCAAAATGTCTGGCAGAGGTCTTTGGAATACAGAATAAAGAAGTATATATAACAAAATGGCTGGCATATCTTTTGAGCCAGCCTTCCATTGGAGAGGTGATCTTAAGGGCATTCATGCAAATAATCAATGATGAAACCATAATAAATGAAAAATACGAAGTCTATTCTGAATATTATTTAGGCGCAGCAGGACGAATTGATATTTATATTGAATCCGACAATTATATTATTGGAATTGAAAACAAGATATGGGCTTCTGAAGGTGAAAAACAAACAACAAGATATTGGGACGAGCTGAAAAAAAACAAAGATAAAAAAATAATCCTTATATACCTGCATCCGGAAATGAATCCAAGCATTCCGGAATGCGATAAATCTTCTAGTGTCACTTATACTGAACTTGTAAACAAATTGAAAGACTATGGTATTGATATTCCAAACGAGCCTGATGGACTTGATAGGTTTTTATACAATGAATTTATAAAATACGTGGAGGTTTGTTTATCTATGAAATATCCTGAAATATCTAAGAAAGCAGAAATATATCAGAAATACCTTGAATCAATTCAATCTGCCAAAGATGAATATACCGATTATACAAATCGGGTTGAAAGCTGGATCGTAAAAATGATTGAGGAAACAGGTTATAAAGTCGGGAAGCATAGTGATTATTGGCAGATTTACAAGAGCAAATGGCTGGACATCAATTTTCATTTTGAATTGCTCTGGGATGGTGACTTTGTGAATTCCAAAGAAATACGTATACAGGCACATTTAGAAGGAAATAATATTAAAAAGGATAAAATACGTAGTATTTTTGGTTTAGATGATAATAAACCTCATGGAACCGCAAATCCTCTTATTAAGCATTCTATTACTGATTATGATTTTAAAAATGAGGATAATGCAGAAAAATTCATTGACCAAATAGTTAGTATCCTGGAATCGGAAGAGTTTTCAAAGTATGCTGATTATGCTGAACAGTATCTGAACCAAAGTGGTATATGAACACCGCCCCTTTTCTCCTCATCAAATATGTTATAATACAGACCAAAGCCAAGGAAGCTGCGGTCTGTAATTCTACTGTCTATGAAAGAAGGTTTACTATGAAAATAAAAGACATCCTTTGCCGGGAACTGATCGACAGCTGGGAATGCTTTGATAAAGCACTCAACAGCGGCGATGAGGATACAGAAGCTTTTATCTCTCTTTTCAAAAGAACCTGGTCATACCTTGCGGAAAGGGCTCGGAAGGATAACTTTACAACCGAGGATATAAGGCTTATAAACCTTCTGTACAGGGTCAGTGATCTGACCTACCAGATCTATATGGAGCCTTACGATGATAATGAGATACCCGTCGGAATGATCGTGATATCTTCAATGCTTATCCGGCTGCTGGATAGTATCCCAAAAGAGCAGTTCAGATCGGGCGTGATAGAACGAAAGCTTTCGGGTGCGACCCGTTATTTCACACCTGCCGGTACAAAGCTTTTGTTTGATGAATTACATGAATACTATACTGAAGGAGTAAAATACTATGCTGATACTTAACATTCACGGCTATCATGGAAGTCAGAAAAACAGCGCTTATACTGCTTTATCAGAGCTTGGCTGCGATATCATTTCTCCGCCGATAGACTATGATGAAACATCACCCGAGAACATTCTGGGGCAGCTCAGATATATCCTTGCTGACAGGCGAACTGATGTGATCGTCGGGACAAGCCTCGGCGGATTCTTTGCAGCGGTGCTGTCGGCTGAGTATGAGCTGCCTGCTACACTTGTAAACCCCTGCCTTATGCCGTTTTATCATCTTCCAAAGCTGGGATATGATGGCTGTATCCATGACTTTATTAAGCTGTTCGGCTCTCTTTCAGAGCTTGATAAAAGCCTTGTAAGCTGCATTGTCGGAGATGCTGACGAGGTGCTTGGCGACCACAGCTTCACGGAGATGCTGACCCGTAATTCACGCTTCAGGAGAGTACCAAACGGTAAACATTCGGGTGCGTCATTGCCGTTGACTGAGTATTTTGATGAGGTGCTCAGGTATTATCAAGATAAGCTTCCGCAGAAGGAGCTTGCCCAGACGACCTTCCCCGACCTATTGGACTGAAAGGAGAGTTTATGTATTACAGAAAAGGCAGAACCGTTACCGCCAACCTGACAGGCTATAAGAGTGGAAATGAACAGCGACAAGACAGGAATGAACTTGTAAGCGGAGGCTGGTATGATCTTGAGATCGTAAGAGAATATACTAAGGAAAACAGAGCACGCTTTGCTCTTGACGAAACGAGATATATCAACGGCAGAACAAAAATAGTCAGCAAACAGAGAATGTATGTAGCCTCAGTGATGAAAACGGGGCACGAATATAAGCTTGAATGCCGGGGCACTGACAGATACGGCAGAAGCGATGACGGTATCTTTATATACTATCTTTCGCCCGAAAGCGCTCATCAGGCTGAGACATATATCCTTTCGTTCACAAGGATATTGGGTACATATGACAGGTGAAAGCGGATAGAATGATCGATGCAGATTCGTCAGATCATTTGTTCATATCCGCTTTTTTACCCTTATGAATGGGGCACGTTTTTTCTGCGGCTTTATCATTTCTTATAAAAATTATCATCTTTGAAAAAAATTGATGACCTTTTAAAATCCCATCATATATGTTATAATAAACAAAAGAGGACATCATACATCATTAACGCTGTCAATAACCGATCAAAGAAACAGGAGGTATTATTATGGGTTTTACGATAAGAAACGGTAAGCTGAAAAGGTACACAGAAGAACCCGTGGTAACGGAGATCACTATCCCGGACGGCGTAACAAAAATAGGTGAAGGTGCTTTCTATGGCTGCAAAAGTTTAACATCGGTCACTATCCCCGACAGCGTCAGAATAATTGATGAGGGTGCATTCTATGACTGCGAAAGCCTTGTTTCGATCTCGATCCCCGACAGCGTGACGCGAATAGAAAAATCGGTTTTCATAGGCTGTTCAAGTCTGGTAAACATA